>NZ_FOXI01000001.1 GCF_900115675.1 Halolamina pelagica
CACTCGATCGCGGCCTCGTCGCCGCGCTCGTCGAGATGGCGGTCGAGGCAGTTGGCCGAGGCGTTGAGTTCGCCGCCCGTGAACCACTCGAAGAACGGCGGGTTCGAGCCGTCGAACGTCTGGTCGTACTCGGTCTCCCAGTCGAGCATCTCCGCCGCCCCCTCCCAGCAGTCGGGCCAGTTCTCCTCGAACTCCTCGTAGACGCCCGGATCGGCGACGTTTGCCTGCTCGACGAACGATTCCGGCGGCTCGAACACGTCCTGCGCTTCGAGCCGCGCTTCGAGTTCAGTGTCTTCCTCTCCCATGATCTACCATCAACGATCCCCCACCACCCACCATAAACGGACGAGCTAATTATCCAAAGCCGACGGGTCAAATCATCCCGCGGGGGTCAGCGATCGGCCTCGCCGGACGGGAGATCGTCGAAGAACGCAGTGAGCAGTTTCCCCTCCGCATTTCGGAGGTGGTTGTGGAGCGTGGGCGAGGAGACGCCGACGGAGTCGGCGAGCTCCTCCGCGGTCGAGTCCCGGGGCCACTCGAAGTAGCCGGCGTGGTAGGCCGCCCGGAGCACGGTCGCCTGCCGGTCCGAGAGCCGGTCGGCCAGGCGCTCCCGGAACCCGGCCGCGGTCTCGGCGGGGTGGTCCGTCCGGCGCTTCGCGAGCAGCGCCACGTCGGGGTGGACCGCGGTCACGGCGTCGACGGCCGCCCGCACGTCGGCGTCGCCCGCGAGTTCTCCCGTGAGCGTCGCCGTCCCGCCGGTCGCGACCAGCGAGTGCACCCGACCGCCGGCGTCGAGCAGCGCCATCGCCGGGGTGTCGGTCACCACGACCTCGACGGTCGCGCCGTCGCCGTACTCCGCCAGCACCCGAACGTCGTCGACGCCGTCGGCGGCTTCGGCCCGATCCATCACCGCCTCGGCGCCCGCTCCCTCCACGTCGAGGTAGTACAGCAGCAACCCGTCGTCCACCGGGACGACCCCGGAGAGTTCGACCCGGCAGTCGAGCGCCGCCGAGAGGTCGGCCACGACCGACGCGCTCGCCGGACAGCGGAAGTCGAGTTCGACGACCGCGTCGGCGAGCAGCAGGCGCTTGCGCTCGACGGCGGTCAGCGCGTGGCCGACCTGTCCGGCGAGCGCGGTCAGCGTGTCGGTGGTCCTCCCGTCGGACTCGACGGTCGTCCCGAGCGCCAGCACTCCCGCCGAATCGTCGGTCGGCACCGGAACGATCACCACCGGCCCGTTCCCCCCGTCGACCTGCCGGATCTCCCCGTCGGCGACGGCGGCGTCGACGGCGTCGCCGTGGTCGTCCAGATGGCGGCGGACCGTCCGTTCGGCGACGCCGGCGATCGCCTGCAGCGTGAACGCGTCGCCGACTCGTTCGGCCAGCCACGCGAACCGGACGCCGGTGACGCCGGCGAGGCGCTCACACGCCGTCGCCGCCACCGCCTCCTGGCGGTCGCCGTCGCCGAGTTCGCCCGCGAGGTCGACTGATGCGTCCAGGAGCCCGTTGGTCAGGCCAGCGGGATCCCCCGCTTGCGACGCCGAGCCGCTGGCCTCGGCGCCGGCGACCGCGTCGATCAGGTCGTCACGGTCGGGATCGGGGAGGACGGGGGCGAGACTGTCCAACCGCTCCCACCCCCCGAGTTCGACGACCGTTTCCGGGGAGACACCGTCTTCGAGCAACTGCGCGGCGAAGTGCCGGCGGAGGTCCGTCGCCGAGGCGTCGACACCGGTGGTGCGGTCGATCACCTCCCCGAGTAGCATCGACAGCCGGCGGCCCGACACCGGGAACAGCGCCTCGTCGTCGTCGATCCCGTTGCTCGCCGCGTACTGTCGCAGGTCGCGAGCCACGTCCGCCGGGAGCGCGGTCTCGCGGGTCTCGTCCGTCCGGTCCGTGTCGAACACCGCGAGCAGGTGGCCGCCGCCGTGTTCGAACGCGTCGCCCGGCCGGACGCGCGCCTGCTCGGCCGGTCGGAGTCCGGCCTCGCCACAGAGGCGGACGACCAACTCCTCGCGGTGGGTGCGCGCCGCCTGCCGGACGCGCCGGTAGTCCTCGGCGTCGAGCGACATCGGTTTCGATCTCCTCGCCGTTCCGAAATAAGTCCACCGAACTATCGCTCCAGGGGGACCGACTATCCTCCGGTATCGGCGCAGTAGACGTAGTGAAACCCGTTTCGGATACTCACACAAACCGAAACGAGTCGAGTCAGGGGTCGTCCGGGGTCCGGGACTGGAGTTCGCCGACGATCTCGGGGTTGCGCAGCGCCGAGGTGTCGCCGAGGGCCGCGCCGTTGGCCACGTCCTCCAGCAGTCGGCGCATGATCTTCCCCGAGCGCGTCTTGGGGAGATCCGGCGTGAACACGACCGCCTCGGGGACCGCGACGCCGCCGACGGCGTCCTCGACCGCGTCGCGGACGCGCTCCCGGAGCGTGGCCTCGTCGACGCCGTGCTCGGGCGCGACGTAGGCGTAGATGGCGCTCCCGGTCGCCTCGTGGTCGGCGCCGACGACCGCGGCCTCGGCGACGCCGGGGACGCCGACGATGGTCGACTCGAGCTCCATCGTGCTGAACCGCCGGCCGGCGACGTTGACCGCCTCGTCGGCGCGCCCGAGGAAGGTGACGTAGCCGTCGTCGTCGACGGTCGCGGCGTCCTCGGGGTGGTAGCGCCAGCCGTCGCGCCGGGAGACGGCGTGTTCGCCCCAGTCGGTCCCTTCCGCCAGCGCGACCGGCATCCCCGGCCACGGGCGAGTGACGACGAGCTCGCCGCGCTCGCCCGGGGCGACCGGGTCGCCGGTCGGGCCGACCACTTCGGCTTCGATCCCGGGCAGTGGCTTGCCGGCGGCGCCGGGCTTCATCGCGTCGACGCCCGGCAGCGTCGAGACGAGGATGGCGCCGGTCTCGGTCTGCCACCAGGTGTCGACGATCGGGCAGTCGCCGCCGCCGATGTGCTCCCGGTACCAGTGCCAGGCGCGCTGGTCGATCGGTTCGCCGACCGTGCCGAGCAGGCGGAGGCTGGAGAGGTCGTGGCGCTCGGGGTACTCAGCGCCCCACTTCATGAACGCCCGGATCGCCGTCGGCGCGGTGTAGAACACGTCGACAGCGTGGCGGTCGATCAGCTTCCAGAGCCGGTCGCGCTCGGGGTGGTCGGCGGTGCCGGCCGACAGCACCGTGGTCGCGCCGAGCGCCAGCGGGCCGTAGACGACGTAGGAGTGGCCCGTGATCCAGCCGATGTCGGCCGCACACCAGTGGGTGTCCTCGGGCCGGATGTCCAGGACCGACTGGGCCGTCCACGCGACGTGAGCGAGGTAGCCGCCCGTGGTGTGGGTGACGCCCCGGGGTTCCCCGGTGGTACCGGAGGTGTAGATGCGGAACAGCGGGTCGGCGGCGGCCCTCGGGACGGGGTCGACTGTCTCGCCCTCGTGGGCGTCGACGAGGTCGTCGTAGTCGTGGTAGCCGTCGCCGAGGTGGACGCCCTCGCCGAGGTGATCCAGCACGACCACTTCCACCTCGCGGTCGACCGCGAGGCGGGCGTTGTCGGCCTTGTTCTTCTGGGCGATGGCGTCGCCGCGGCGGTAGTAGCCGTCGCAGGTCAGGAGGTACGCCGAGTCGGCGCGCTCCATTCGGTCGGCCAGCGCGTCGGCGGAGAAGCCCGCGAAGACGACGTTGTGGACCGCGCCCAGGCGGGCGCAGGCGAGCATCGCCGCCGGGAGTTCGGGCACCATCGGGAGGTACAGCGTCACCACGTCGCCCGCCTCGACGCCGAGGTCGCGCAGCCCGGCCGCGAGCGCGTTCACCTCGCGGTAGAGTTCGAGGTAGGTGTAGCTCCGGCGCTCGTCGAGTTGCCCCTCCCAGACCAGCGCGCGCTGGTTCTTGCGCTCCGGGAGGTGCCGGTCGAGGCAGTTGACCGAGGCGTTGAGTTCGCCGCCGGGGAACCACTCGAACGGCGGGGCGTCGCCACCCCGGAACACGGTCTCGTACTCGGCCTTCCAGTCGAGCAGGTCGCCGGCTCGGTCCCAGCAGTCGGGCCAGTCCCGGTCGAACGAGTCGTAGATGCCCGAGTCGGAGACTGCCGCGCCCTCCCGGAACCACGATGGGGGGTCGATGGCCGTCGCCGGCGTTCGCGTCGGGTCGGCGCCGTCGCCCGTCATCGTGTGTCACTGCCGGGGTGAGGGAGATAAGTTTCCCGCTCGGGGTTGCCCTCGCCCGTTCCTCCACCGGCCGAGTAGCAACACCTATCGGGCGAGCGCCCCACGCCGCGACCATGATCGACGAGACGGTCGCCGAGATCCGGGAGATGCGGAGCCACTCCTCCTCCGCGGTCGCGGTGAAGGCCGCCACCGCGCTCCGGGAACTGCTCGACCGCGAGTACGCCGCCGCCGACGCGTTCGACCGCGATCTGGAACACAACGCCGGCGCGCTCCGGCGGGCGAACCCCTCCCACGCCTCGCTGCACACCGCGATGCGGAGCATCACTGACGCGGTGCTGGGCGAGGCCGACACGCCCGAGGAGGCGAAGGAACTGCTCGAGGACGCCATCGAGGACGCCGTCGAGCGCGTCGACGCCGGGAAGCGCCGCGCGGCCGCCCACGCCGCCGAGACGTTCGAGGACGGCGAGACGATCCTGACCCACGACTACTCCTCGACGGTCCTCGAGGCGCTGGAGACCGCCTGCGCCGAGGGCTGTCACCTGACCGCCTACGTCACCGAGGCCCGCCCGCGCTACCTCGGGCGCAAGACCGCCCGCACGCTGGCGGGGATGGACCGCGTCGAGTCCCACCTGCTGGTCGACAGCGCCGCCGGCTACGTGATGGACGAGATCGACCGCGTCGTCGTCGGCATGGACTGCATCGTCGAGGACACGCTGTACAACCGGATCGGCACCTACCCCATCGCGGCCGTCGCCGACCGCGAGGACGTGCCCGTCACCGTCGTCGGCTCCTCGACGAAGGTGATCGACGAGTTCCGCTTCGAGAACGAGTTCCGCGCGGGCAGCGAGGTGATGCGCGAACCAGTCGAGGGCGTCGAGATCGAGAACCCCGCCTACGACGCGACGCCGGTGGAACTGGTGGACACGCTCATCACCGACGAGGGGGTCGGCGAGCCGTAAGTCGGGGACTCCGGCGCTCTCGCTTCGCACACGACGGGGTGCCGAGACCCGTCCCGTCGCCTACGCGAGCCGTTGGGTGGGTTCCCGGTTCAGAGAGTCACTCCGATCCCCGATCCCGTGTTCTTCGAGCGCGGGTCGACCTGTGCGAGGCCGCGAACCACGGCACGGTGGCCTGATCGGACGGCTACCGTGCCGGATACCGCGGCGTCTTCGGCGCCGCGATGCGTTCGACCTCCTCGTCGGTCAGGTCGACGTCGAGCGCGCCGAGGTTCTCCCGTAGCTGCTCGCTGCTCTTGGGGCCGATGATCGGGGCGGTCACGACGTCCTGCGCCAGCAGCCACGCGAGACTCACCTGTGCGGGCGTGGCGCCGTGGTCGTCGGCGACCGCGCGGATCTCCTCCAGGACCGCCCAGTTCGCCTCGATGAACTTGTCCCGGACGTGGTCGCTGACCTCGCCGCGGGACCCCTCGGGGGCGTCGGCGTCGCGCTCGTACTTCCCGGTGAGGAACCCGCCCGAGAGCGGCGACCACGGGATGACGCCCACGTCCTCGCCCTCGCAGACGGGCAGGAGGTTCGCCTCCTCGTGGCGCGCGACCGCGGAGTACTCCGGCTGCATGCAGGTGAAGCGGCTGTAGTCCTCGATGTCGCTCGTGTACAGTGCCTTCGTGAACTGGTAGGCCGACATCGTCGAGGCGCCGATGTAGCGCACCCGCCCGGTCTCGACGAGGTGGTCCAGCGCGGCGAGGGTCTCCTCGATCGGCGTGTCGTCGTCCCAGTGGTGGATCTGGTAGAGGTCGATGTAGTCGGTGCCGAGCCGGTCGAGGCTGGCCGCCACCTGATCGAGGACGTGCTTGCGGGAGAGGCCGGAGCCGTTCGGCCCGTCGTGCATCTCGCCGCGGACCTTCGTCGCCACGACCAGTTCCTCGCGGTTCCGGGAGTCGATGGCCTCGCCGACGATCTCCTCGCTCTCGCCGGTCGAGTAGACGTTCGCGGTGTCGAGGAAGTTGATCCCCGCGTCCATCGCCTCGTGGAGCAGGTCGAGGCTCCCGTCGCGGTCGTTCATCATCCACTCCGACCCGGAGCCGAAGTTCATACAGCCGAGACAGAGCCGTGAGACCTCCAGCCCGGTCGATCCGAGCCGGGTGTACTGCATATCGGTCATGCACGGGGGTTAGCGCGGTGGGGGGATAATGGTGAGCGTCGCCGCCCCGCCGGCTCAGACCGTGTCCCGATCGGTGTACGTGTAGCGCCGCGCGATCTCGCCGTCCTCGAACTCGTGGAAGTCCGCGAAGCCGAGTTCGACCGTTTCGCCGTCCTGCTCGCCGCGGAACGTCCCGCGGACCGCGACGGTGTCGCCGTCCGGAACGACGGCGTGGAGTTCGTGCGTGCCGTTCGAGAGCGGGCGCTCCTCCTCGTAGAACCGCCGGAGCGCCGCCTCCCCCTCGATCGACGCCTGCCCGGGGCGTTCGTAGACGACGTCCTCGGTGAACAGCGCGACGAGTTCGTCGTAGTCGCCGGCGTCGACCAGGTCGTAGTAGCGTCGTGCGGTCGCTTCTGGGCTCATGTGTGGTCGTTGGTGGGCACGGAATTGAGTGTTGTCCCGCAAACGGGGTTGAAAGCGTGCCGCGGCGATCAGTCGGCCGCTCGGTAGACGGTCGCCGACGGGATCAGTCGTCCACCGGAGCGGGCTCCCGGCCCGGGAACACCACACCCTCGCGACTCTCGACGAGCTTCCAGCCCGCGAGGGCAGCCGCGAGGAAGGCCATCGAGGAGCCGACGGCGAAGGCGGCCGCGTAGCCGACGACGCCCGCGAGCCCGCCGATCACGACCGGGCCGAACACGCCGCCGATGCCCTTCGCCGTCGAGCGCAGGCCCATCAGCTCCGACTCGCGCTCGTCGGGTGCCACGTCGCCGATGAACGCCAGCGCACCAGTCGTCATCGCCGAGAAGGCGGCGGCGATGACGACGAACGAGAGCCCGGCGATCACCAGCCGCAGCGGGCCGGAGAACAGCGTCGCCGCGGCCGCGACCAGCGCGAACAGCCCCGACCCCACCATCCCGACGACGACCAGCGGCTTGCGCCCCCAGGCGTCGGCGACCCGGCCGAACAGCAGCATGAACACCATCTGGCCGGCGGGGTTGATCGCCAGCAGCGTGCCCATCAGGAACTCGGAGATCCCCAGCGTCTCGGGGAGGTACACGGGCATCAGCCCCATCAGCCCCATGACCGTGCCGTTCCGGAGCGCGAGCGCGACGTAGAGCATCCAGAGCCCGTTCCGGCGCAGGTGGTCGCGGTCGTCGACGGCCGGCAGCAGGCGTCGGCGGACCTCCGCGAGCAGTTCGCCGACGGTCGGCTGGCTGTCGGGCTTGGGCGCGACGCTGTCGTCGAGGAAGACGACCACGAGCGTCGACAGGAGGCTGACGGCGACGATGACCGAGTAGACGCCCTCGGGCGCGAGCAGGCCGAGCAGCATCCCAACCGCGAGCTGGCCGCCGGTGAAGCCGGTGGCCCGCGCGGCGTTGAAGAAGCCGAGCGAGCGCCCCCGGTCCTCGTCGCCGCCCCGGGCCGAGACCACCGCGAGCATTACCGGCGCGAAGCCGACCGCGAACACCGCGTAGAGCCCGCGGCTGAGGATGGGGACCCAGACGCCCGAGAACAGGAAGAGCGGGGCGAGCGCCAGCGTCGCGCCCAGCCCCGTCGCCACCAGTACCGTGCGACGCCGTCCCGTCACGTCGGCGACGGCGCCCCAGAACGGCGAGAAGACCGTCATCCCCAGGAAGTAGGCGGTGGTGACCAGCCCCACCACCAGCGCGGAGGCGTCGTTCCGCCCGAGGTAGAACGCCAGCCCCGTCCCCAGGAGGATGCCGGAGCCGAACCGCGTGGCGGCGGCGACGGCGATGAGCAGGCGCTGACGCGTGTCCGCGGAGAGCACAGTCGCGGTTGGGGGAGGGAGCCTAAAGCCCGACTGATCCCGGCCAGTTTCGGGCGGCGGAGAAGGGTACACTCTTTTCGCCCCCGCTCGGACTCGCGTCCATGAGCGAGCCGGACATCCTCCTGTTGCGCCAGAAGATCCACGGGCTATCGGTCGACAACTACGCCGACGCGATGCGCGAGCGCCTCCCCGACGCCGAGGTCGCCGTCGCCGAGACGCCCGAGCAGGAGCACGAACTGATCACCCACGCCCGGATCGTCGCCGGCTTCACCATCGACGACGACCTGCTGGACCGCGCCGAGAACCTCGAACTGTTCGCCTGTTCCTTCGCCGGCACCGGCCACCTCCCGATGAACGCGCTGGAGGAGGCCGGCGTCGCGGTCACCAACGCCTCGGGCGTCCACGGGCCGAACATCTCGGAGTACGTCATCGGCGCGCTGATCTCGCTGGCGCGGGACTTCCCCCGCGCGGCCCGCCAGCAGGAGGAACACGTCTGGCAGTCCTACGGCAGCCGGGAGCTCCAGGGTTCGACGGTGACCGTCGTGGGCCTCGGCGCGATCGGGCAGGCCGTCGTCGAGCGCCTCGAGCCGTTCGGCGTCGACACCATCGGCGTGCGCTACACCCCCGAGAAGGGCGGCCCGACCGACGAGGTGCTCGGCTTCGACGAGATCCACGACGCGCTCCGGCGCACGGACGCGGTCGTGCTCGCCTGCCCGCTCACGGACGCGACCCGGAACCTGCTCGACGACGAGGCGTTCAAGACGCTGCCGCCGCACGCCCACCTCGTCAACGTCGCCCGCGGGGGCGTCGTCGACACCGACGCGCTCGTGAACGCGCTCCGGAGCAACGACATCGACGCCGCGTTCCTCGACGTGACCGACCCCGAGCCGCTGCCGGCGGACCACCCGCTCTGGGGGTTCGACAACGTCCGGATCACGCCGCACAACGCGGGCCACTCGCCGGAGTACTTCGAGCGACTGGCCGCCATCGTGGCGGCGAACTACGAGGCGCTACAGGACGGCGACGCGATCGAGAACCGCGTCGTCTGAACCGGTCGACTCAGACCCAGCCGTCCTCGACCAGCAGTTCGCCGTTGAGCACCGACGCCCCGGCGGCGCCGCGGATCGTGTTGTGGGCGAGACAGTTGTACCGGATCCCCTCGGCGGTCTCCCGCAGCCCGCCGGCCGAGATCTGCATCCCCTTGCCGCGCATCCGGTCGAGCCGCGGCTGCGGACGTTCGGGGTCGTCGAAGACGTGGATCGGCTGCCCGGGCGCCGACGGCAGGTCGGCGGCGTCGAGGCTTTCGAGCGCCTCGTGGACCTCCGCAGCACTGGGGTCCTCGTCGAGTTCGGCGAACACGTTCTCCAGGTGGCCGTCAAGTGACGGAACCCGGTTGCAGGACGCGGAGACGTCCACTTCGTGCAGCGAGAGCTCGCCGTCGTCGACGCTGCCGAGCAGCTTCCGGGACTCGGTCTCCATCTTCTCCTCCTCGCCGCCGATGTGGGGCAGGACGTTGTCGATGATCTCCATCGACGTGACCCCGGAGTAGCCGGCGCCGGAGACCGCCTGCAGGGTGGCGACGTGGACGCGATCCAAGCCGAACTGATCGAGCGCGGCGAGGGTGGGAACCATCGTGATGGTCGAGCAGTTGGGGTTCTTGACGAGCGCGCCGTCCCAGCCGCGCTGCTCGCGCTGGGTCTCGATCAGGTCGAGGTGGTCGGGGTTGACCTCCGGGATCGTGAGGGGCACGTCCTCGGCCATGCGCTCGTTCGAGGAGTTCGAGGAGACGACGTAGCCCGCCTCACAGAGTTCGGGTTCGACCTCGGCGCCGACGCTCGAGGGCAGCGAGGAGAACAGCAGGTCCAGGTCGTCGGGGAGCGCGTCGGGGCTGGTCTCGCGGACGGTCATCTCGGCGATCCCCTCGGGGATCGGGGTGTCGACGCGCCACTTGGCGGCGTCGCGGTAGGACTCCCCGGCGCTGTCGGGGCTGGCGGTCACCGCGGCGATCTCGAACGTCGGGTGGTCGTCGAGCAGTTGGACGAATCGTTGCCCCACGGCGCCGGTGGCGCCGAGGAGGCCGACACGGACAGACATTACCACGGCATCGGAGAGGCGTGCCTAAGTGCGTTCGGGTCCCCGCCGCGAGAGGGCGATAGCGGCGGGATTTCGAGGGTTTCGGGGTAATCGTGGGTCGACGGTCACGGATCGTCGAAGCAGCGACCGTGTGGCTGATGGATCCTCGACGCGGCGACGATCGGGGGCGTCGTCCCCGGTGGAACACCCCGAACTCGGGTCCCCCGCCGCGTACAGTTCCCCAGCAGCGTTACCGGATGTACTACGCGCTCACGGTCGACGTCGACGCCACAGGACGGTTCGGAGGCGCCGGACGACTGCGACGACCTCGGCGCTCCTTTTAACCCGCTGCGTCGAGTAGGTTCAGTTCGCGCCTCTAGTCCCCACCCGAGTACTCCCGTCAGGGAGCGATGACAGCGTGGCGAACCCGGGCGCGGCACACCGTCGCGAGAGCGACCGCCCGCCGGGGCGTACCCGGCCGCCCGGCACGAGGGTTAGCCAGCCGACGCGGCACGCAGCCCCGGAATGAGGCTGGCAGTTAGTGTTCCGGGCGACACTTTCGAACATCCTATAGAAGATTGTACGTAAAGAACATGGACCACTTCAGCTACCGTCATCGTTGGACGGGATTCTTCCGTATCGACGCCTCTTTCCACCCGGATCTGTGACAACAGTCGATGATGACGAGCCCGGGAAGAGGTCTACCGGGAGTACTCACGTCCGTCGGGTTCGGCCGTCCATGCTGCATCCACCGTGCGAACGAACGGCGTCCTGTGTTTCAGGGTAAAACGATACGTCTCAGCGTTCCTTCGTGGGGGATGCGGACTCCCCGTCCTGATGTGCTCGGACGAAGGCCCGGCGGAGGACCGTCAAGAGCACGTACGTTTCGTATTTTTGGGTCCGACAGTGCTCGCAGGGTTGCATCTCTGTCGTGATCCCGTCGATCACGTCGTCGTACTCGTCGGTCAGCGTGGCGAGTACTCTCTCGATCTGTGGCTGGACCGCGTCGATCATCTCCTCGATAGCAGGATCGGCTGATTCTGGCAGCGAGTACGAGAGGACGGTCGTGTTTGCCCCGTAGTATTTCGTTGTCCCACCCCGCCCCTCCTCGAATCGAACCACATCGACGAGGCCGGCGTCCCGAAGTTCGTTGATGTGGTGGCGCACGGTGTTTTCGGTCCGGTCGATCCCGCGGTCAGCGAGGCGCTCGTGTACGTCGCTCGCCGTCAGCGCTTCGTCAGCGAGAGCGTCGAGAATCATCGCCCGCATCGGTTCGTCGATGGCGTCAGAGACCCGCGTATCTCGAACGGCAATGTCCTCAAGGTCGTGACCGACATCGGACTCGCTCATACGTGAACTAACGGCCTGTACACGCTAAGTAATAACGACCGCCGTTCGAACTTCGCTTGCCGCCCGCTCTCAGGGGACTTCTGAAAGCCCTCGACGGCTCGTTTGTCCGTTCAAACAGCTCGTATCTCCGCTCAAACATATCATCTAAAAAATACTTAGGGGGATCCGGGTGCTACGTTGAACTGCAATGAGCGAAACGACGCAACTCCGCGTGATGGACTTCGACTGTCCGAGCTGTGCGAGCACCGTCGAACGCGCCCTGTCGAATCAGGAGGGCGTCGAAGACGTCGAGGTACACTACTCGACCGGTCGTGTCGAGATCGACTACGACGACAGCGTCGCCGACCCCGCCACGTTCGAACGGACCATCGAAAACCAGGGCTACACGCCCCAGCCCGCCTGAGGAGAAGAGCCATGGATACCCAATCAGTCAAACGATACTATCGCAAACGTCGGAAGGTCATCATCGTCGCGGTGAGCGGCCTGCTGTACGCCGGCGGCTGGACCCTCGGCTACCTCACCGCCCTCGATACCGCGAGTGCCGCCATACTCGTCCTCGCAGCTATCGTCGGCGGCTACGACATCGCCAAGACCGCCTACCACGAGGTCAAAAGCCGGACGCTCGGCATCAAGACGCTGGTGACGCTGGCCGCCGTCGGCGCGATCGGTATCGGCTCCTACTGGGAGGCCGCCGCGGTGGTCTTCCTGTTCGCGCTGGGGTCGTACCTCGAGGGGCGGACGATGCGCAAGACGCGCAACGCCCTCGAAGAACTGCTGGAGATGACGCCCGACACGGCCACCGTGCGCCGCGGCGGCGAGCAACGGGAGGTGCCTGCCCGCGAGGTCGAAGCGGGCGAGGTCGTCATCGTCAAACCCGGCGAGAAGATCCCCGTTGACGGCGACGTCGTCGACGGGGAGAGCGCCGTCAACCAGGCCCCGGTCACCGGCGAGAGCGCGCCCGTCCACAAGGCCGACGGCGACGAAGTGTACGCCGGCACCATCAACCAGGAAGGCTCACTGGAGATCGAGACGACGGGCGCCGGGTCGGACACGACGCTCCAACGGATCATTCAGCGCGTCGAGGAGGCCCAGGAGGCCCAGTCCCCCACGGAAAGCCTCATCGACCGCTTCGCCAAGTACTACACGCCCGGTGTGATCGCACTGTCCATCGGGGCCTACGCAGTCACGCAGAACGCGATCCTGTCGCTGACGCTGCTGGTCATCGGTTGTCCCGGGGCCCTGGTGATCGGGCCGCCGGTCAGCATCGTCTCCGCGATCGGCAACGCTGCCCGAAGCGGCGTTCTGATGAAGGGCGGCGAGCACCTCGAACGGGCCGGCAAGATCGACCTCGTCGCCTTCGACAAGACGGGCACGCTCACGAAGGGCGAGACGACCGTCGCCGACGTCGCCGGGTTCGACGCCGAAGTCAGCGAGGTGCTGGAGCTCGCAGCCGTCGCCGAGAAGAAGAGCGAACACCACCTCGGCGACGCCATCCTCGAGGCGGCACAGACCCGACAGGGCACCGTAACCGATGGCGGGACGACGATCTCCCGGCCAGACGACGACTCAGCAACCACGGACGCGCGGTCGCTCCCTGACCCGGAGGATTTCGACGTGGTCGCCGGGAAGGGCGTCGTCGCTCACCACGACGGCCGCGAGATCGTCGTCGGGAACCGCGCACTCCTCGACGAGCGGGGGATCGAGCTCCCCGACGAGGTCGCGGAGTACGTTCGCAAGCGCGAGGAGCGCGGCGAAACTGCCGTCCACGTCGTCCGCGACGGCGTGGTCGTCGGTGCGATTGCGCTCCGGGACGAACTGCGCGAGGCCGCGCCCGGCGTCGCCGCCCAACTGCGAGACGCGGGCATCGAGACGGTGATGCTCACCGGCGACAACGAGCGCACCGCCCGCGCGGTCGCCGGGGAGGTCGGCATCGACGACTACCGCGCGGAACTGCTCCCCGAAGACAAACAGGCGGTCATCGAGGAATACCGCGAGGCGGGTCACGTCGTGGCGATGGTCGGCGACGGCATCAACGACGCGCCGTCGCTGGCGACTGCCGACGTCGGCATCGCCATGGGCGCCGCCGGGACCGACACCGCCATCGAGACGGCGGATATGGCGCTGATGGCGGACGACCTCGAACGCATTCCCTACGCGGTGACACTCAGCAAGGCCACCAGATGGAACATCTACGAGAACGTCGGCCTCGCGGTGCTGACGGTGACGATCCTGCTGGCAGGGGTCCTGACGAGCTACGTCACGCTCGCGCTCGGGATGCTCGTCCACGAGGCAAGCGTCCTCGCCGTGATCGGCAACGGGATGCGGCTGCTGCGGTACTGAATCGAATCACAGACCGGCGACTACGACCGACTCACAATGTCAGAGAACACGACTCGGACCGGCACGAACCGTACCGACTCGAACATGGCCGTCGAATACGACGTCGAACCGATTCGGATCCGTGACCCCGTCGCGGAAGCGCTCGCCGTCCTCGATCCCGGCGACCCGTTCATCGTCACCTACGAGGACGTGGTGACGGCGGCGGGCCACTCCTGCCCGACCGCGTCGGGAGCCTATCGCATCGCCCAGATGGGCCTCGACGCGCTGTACCCGGACGATCTCCCGGTCCGAAGCGAGGTCGAGGTACTCGCTGCGGGACCGCGTGACGACGCCACGTACGGCGTGATGGGACGCCTCATCTCGTACGTGACCGGCGCGGCCCAGGAAGACGGCTTCGGTGGGCTCGCCGGCGGCTACGGTGATCGCCGGAACATGCTGACGTTCGACGCGTTCGACCCCGATAGTGCTGCCCCGACGTTCCGCTTCCGCCGGACCGACACTGACGAAACCGTCGAGGTGACCTACCACGTCGGCGACGTTCCGGATGGCGGGCCAGCACTCGGCAACCTCCAACGGATCATCGAGGGGACGGCGAGCAACGAGGACCGCGAGCTGTTCGCCGACGTGTGGCACGGCCGCGTCCGGAGTGTCCTCTCCGACGACTCGCTGTTCACTGTAACGACCATCGAACACTAACCACGGAACGCTCGTTTCTGGTTCCACCGGTCCTACCCGTAGAAACTCGCCCGGTAGGGTTCCGGGCGACTCTTTAAACGAAAAAGACACTGCTGAAAGAAAACCGACTCGGTGCGAACAGGAAACGGTGGTTTCGACCGGCCGAAACCCCGAGTATACGGGTTTTCACGGATACAAGATTTATCAGTGTCGCCGCCCTAGCTACGGACAGCGATGAGCACCCAGAAAACCGCCCGCCAGCAGGCCGGTACCGTCGAGGAGAATCCCGTCCGCATCGACGTCGAGAAGGCCGAGCAGATCGTCGACGCGCTCAACCGCGACCTGGCGTCGACGTACGTCCTCTACCACCAGGTTCGCAAGCACCACTGGAACGTCGAGGGCGCCGAGTCCGGCGACCTGCACGACTTCCTCGACCAGGCTGCGGCGACGCTCGAGGACCACGCGGACGCCATCGCCGAGCGCGCGCAGGCGCTCGGGGGCGTGCCCGTCGCGGGCCCGGCCGCACAGGAGGAACACGCCTACGTCGAGTTCGAGGGCGAGGACGTCTACGGCATCCGTGACTCGCTCGAAGCGGACCTCGAGGCCTACGGCGACGTGATCGAGAACGTCCGCGAACACGTCGGGCTCGCCACGGACCTCGGTGACTACGCGACCGCCGAACTCCTCCGCGAGGTGCTGGAGGACCTGGAGGACGACGCCCACGACATCGACCACTACCTCGAGACCGACACGCTCGTCCAGGGGTAACCGTGTCCGAGCCCAAACGCGGACGGCTCGTCCGCGAGTTAGAGGGCGGGACCGTCCGACAGGACCGCGGGACGGTGGACGGGAACCCGGTCCGCCTCGACGCCGGGGCGGCCGCCGAGATGGTGGAGGCACTGAACGTCGTCCACGCGGGCACGTTCAACCTCTTCTATCTCGTCCGGAAACACTACTGGAGCGCCGAGGGCGCGGAGTCCGGAGCCGTCGCCGACTTCCTCGGGGAGGCCTACGGGCGACTCCGCGGGATCGACGACGCGGTCGCCGATCGAATCACGGCGCTGGGCGGCGTTCCGGTGAGCACGCCGCCGGAGATCCAGGAGTACGCCCCGGTCCACCTCGAGGCCGAGCACCTCTACGGTCTCCGCGCTTCCCTGGAGGGTGATCTGGCGGCGTACGCGACGCTGGCGGCGAGCATGCGCGACGCCGTCGACGTGGCGGCCGGGATCGACGACGAGGCCAGCCGCGAACTGCTGGAGGACCGGCTCGAAACCATCGAGGACGACGCCCACACCATCGAGCGCTTCGTCGAGGACGACTCGCTCGTGGAGGTGGACCGATGAGCGCGCCACACCTTCGACGCCCGGCCGATTCGGAACTGCGCCGTGAGTGGAGCGAGGTCGGCGAGAACGAACTCCGCCTCGACCCGGAGGCCGCCGCGGTGGTGATCGAGGACGTGAACCGGTGTCTCTCGGGGCTGTACATCCTGTTCAACCAGCTCCGAAAGCACTACTGGACCGTCGAGGGCGCCGAATTCAGGCAGGTCGAGCAGCGACTGCGGGACCGGGCCGACCGGCTCAGCGACCTGACCGACGACCTCGCGATCCGCGTCCACGCGCTGGGTGGCGTCCCGGTCAACGGCCCGATGGGTATCCGCGAGCACGCGCCGATGCAGATCGAGGCCGGTGACGTCTACGGCGTGCGCGACGCACTCGCGAACGACCTCGACGGCTACGCGACGCTCGCGGTCGTGTTCCGCGAGGCGATCGAGACCGCGCTCGAAGTCGGCGACGAGCGCACGGTCGAAACGCTGCAGGAAGGGCTACTCGCTATCGAACAGGACGCACACGCCGTCGAACGCTACCTCGGGGACGACAGCCTCTAGCGGCGGATTGTGACCGTCAGGTCCGTCGAGATCCAGCCGTCCTCGTTGCCCTCCTCGGTGAACACGGTCCGATCGGTCGAGAGACAGTGGGTGTTCACGACCGGCAGATCGTCGGCCGCCGCGTTCTGAACCCGCTCCTTGGTCGGCATCGACTCGATTTAGGGCTGCCTAAAGACAAAAGCCTTCGGATCGCGGCGGCGAGCTACATCGCCCCGTCGGGATCGCGCTGCTGGGTCATGATGACGCCGCTGACCAGCATCAGGATCGCGAGCGCGACCATCCCCGCGTCCCAGCCCATGCCGGCCGTTCCGGCGGTGGTACCGCCCATGGTTCCGCCGTCCATCCCGCCGTTCATGCCGCCGCCCATCCCGCCGGTCACCCCCGTCCCGACCAGCACCTGGTTCAGCAGCATCAGAACCGAGTAGCCGATCATCAGCGGACCGCTGGCGTCGCCGAGTCGGTCGGCCGAGCCGGTCAACAACACGGCGCCGTGGACGATCACGACCACCCCGAGGAGCGCCATCAGCCAGCCGCTCGTCCCCATCGCCGTCGCCGTCGACGCGCTCCACAGCGAGTAGCCGCCCGAGACGACCGCGATGGCGGCGCCGTACAGCCGCGTGTCCGAGACCATACGGGCGATCGGGCCGGCAGTCGCTTAAACGCCCGCCCCGGCGTGCCGTCGCCGGCAGGGCTATTCCCGGCGCGCCCCCATGTGCGGCCATGTCGTTCGACCCGAACCGCGTCACGACCGTCACGTTCGACTCCTACAGCACGCTCGTCGACGTCGAGGCCGCGGAGACCGCACTCGCCGACCGCGTGCCCGACCCCGAACCGGTCTCGGCACTGTGGCGCTCGCGCTCGCTGGCGTACACGTTCGTCGCGAACCAGATCGACGCGTACCAGCCGTTCTACGAGATGAACCGGGACGCGCTCCAGTACGCCCTCGACGCCCACGGGATCGAGATCTCGACCGAGGAGCGCGACGAGATCCTCGCGGTCTACCACGAACTCGACGTGTTCGACGACGTCCGCGCGGCGATCGGGCGCCTCCGTGACGGCGGTTACGACACCTACGTCGTCTCGAACGGGAACCCGGAGATGCTGGCGTCGATGGTCGAACACGCCGACATCGCCGACCTGGTCGAGGACACCGTCAGCGCCGACGAGGTGGCCACGTTCAAGCCGGCCGCGGAACTCTACCGCCACGCCGCCGCCCGGACGGGGACGCCGATCGACGAGATCGCCCACGCCACGGCGGGCTGGTTCGACGTGCTGGGCGCGAGCCACGCGGGGATGCAGGGGGTGTGGGTCGATCGGAAGGGCGACCCGTGGGACGGCTTCGCCGGCGACCCCGACCTGACGGTGGAGGGGCTTCACGACCTCGCCGACGAACTGGGCGTCTGAACCGGGAGGAAAACGATCCGCGGGGCGAAGGGGAGGGCCGAAGCGGGGGACTACTCGTGGCGCAGCGCGTCGATCGGGTCGGTACGGGCGGCGTCCCACGCCGGGTAGATCCCGGAGACGATGCCCACGCCGACGCCGACGGCGATCGCGATCGCGAACCACTCGGGCGCGAACGACACCGGGAGGTCGATCAGCTCCGCGGCCGCGTAGCCGCCGGCCAGCCCGACCACCGTCCCGAGTACCGAGCCGATGACGCCGAGGATGATGGACTCGACGAGGAACAGCTGGACGACGTCGCGGCGGGTGGCGCCGACGGCCTTCATGATCCCGATCTCGCGGGTGCGCTCGGTGACGCTGACGAGCATCATGTTCGCGATGCCGATGGCGCCCACGAGCAGCGAGATCACCGCGATCCCGGTGATGAAGTTGGTGAAGGTGCTGAGGATGCCCTGGATCTGCTCGACCAGCGCGTCGTTGGTCGTGAGCGAGACCTCGTAGGACGCCGGTTTGAGCTGGCTGGCGTCGGACTCGTTCCGCAGGTAGTCACGCGCCGGCCCCTCGACTGCGCCCACCTGCTCGTAGCTGGCCGCCCGGATCGTGAGCTGCGGGTAGGCCCGCTGGCGCTCGCCGGTCGCCGGGCTCTCGGCGGTGGTCGTGTAGAACGGGTCGGTCGGGACGTAGATCGCGGGCGTCCCGCCGCCCCCGCCGACGGCGGCGAAGCCGGTCGACTCGTTCAGCACGCCGGCGACGGTGAGCGTCCGGGAGTCGTTCTCGGCGAACTCGACGGTGATCTCGTCGCCCGCGGAGACGTTCCGCTCGAACATCCGCGCTGCGGCGGGGTTGAGCACGGTCTCGTTCGCCCCCGCCGTGAACGGGCCGCCGTCGGCGAACTCGTCCTCGTCGAAGGAGGCGGCGGTGGTGGCGGTCACCGCCGGCCACCTGATCCGGTCGTCCCGGTACTCGAGCCCCGCGATCCCGACTTGCCCGGTGGGGATGACGGCGTCGACGCCCTCGATGCCCTGTAGCTGCTCGATGTCGTGCTCGGTGAACACCGGGATCGACTCGGCGGAGCCGGGGCCGCCCTCGGGGCCGCCTGCCGGCCCGACCGTGGCGGCGATGTCCGGGCTGGAGGTGGCGACGTCGCCGACGATCGCGGCCTGCAGGCTCGCCCCCAGCGTGACGAAGGTGATGACCGAGCCGACGCCGATCACGACGCCGAGCACCGTCAGCACGGAGCGGAGCCGGTGGCCGGTGATCGCGCGCCAGCTCATCCGGACGCTCTCGAGGACGTTCATCGGTTCGCCTCCCCGGCGATCCGGCGCTCGGCGATCTCCTCGATCTCCTCGATCTCCCCGTCGAACAGGTGGACGATCCGCTCGGCGTGTTCGGCGACCAGGCGCTCGTGGGTCACCGTCAGGATCGTGTTGCCGGCGGCGTTGAGCTCCTCGAACAGCGCGAGGATGTCGGCCTCGGTGTCGCTGTCCAAGTTCCCCGTGGGCTCGTCGGCGAGGACGATCGCGGGGTCGTTCGCGAGCGCGCGGGCGATCGCGACCCGCTGGCGCTGGCCGCCCGAGAGCTCGTTGGGCTTGTGGTCCATCCGGTCGCCCAGTCCCACGCTCTCGAGCAGTTCGGTCGCGCGCTCGCGGCGCTCGCTCCGGCCGACGCCCTGGAACGTCATCGGGAGTTCGACGTTCTCGCGAGCGGTCTGTTGGGGCATGAGGTTGAACGTCTGGAACACGAACCCGATCTCGTCGCCCCGGAGGCCGGTGCGCTCGGCGTCGGAGAGTTCGGTCACGTCGACGCCGTCGACCTCGACGACGCCCTCGGTGGGGGTGTCCAGACAGCCGACGACGTTCATCAGCGTCGACTTCCCGGAACCGCTCGGACCCATCACGGCGGTGTAGGAGCCCCGCCCGATCGTGAGGGAGACACCGTCGAGCGCGTGGACCGTCTGGTCACCCATCCGGTAGGTCTTGCGAACGTCGTGCAGTTCGACGGCGGCGTCGGTCACGTGTCCGCCCCCGTGTCGTCGGCTAGCAGGACCTGTTCGACGTAGCTTTCGAGCGCGTCGCGGGCGGTCGTCGCGGCCCGATCGTCGCCGCCGGTGACCCGCCGCGTCATCGCGCCGGCGACGGTGGTGCCGACGAACTCGGCGACGCGCTCCGCGTCCACATCGCGGAACGTGCCCGCCTCGATCCCGTCCTCGATCACGTCGACGAGGTGGTCCTGGAACGCCCGGTCGTGCTCGGCGAACTGCTCGCTGTAGCGCTCGTCGTGGGCGGCCTGGGCCCGAAGCTCGACCATCGCGGCGGTGAACCCGCGGTGCTCCGCGGAGAGTTCGGGGGGAAGCATCGCGTCGACCAGGGCGTCGAGGCGCTCGCGAGGGTCGTCGTCGGCCGTCTCGGGGACCGACGACTCGTGTTCCTCGAGCATGAACTGCAGGAAGGCGAGCAGCAGCTCGTCCTTGTCGTCGTAGTGGTGATAGAGCAGCGACTTGCTCTTCCCGAAGGACTCGGCGATGCGCTGGATCGTCAGCCCGGCGTAGCCGTGTTCACACAGTGCGAGGTACGTCGCCCGCATGATCGACTCCCGGGTAGTCTCGGGGTTCGCCAGGAACGGCGGTGTCTCCCCCATACTGATCGAACGTTCAGTCAGATAGATATGCGTGTCGGTTCGCGGACTACTCGAGTCGGGGGGCGGTTCCCGGCCCACTCAGGCCGAGTCGGAGTCGGCCGTCGCGAACTCGGTGGTACACCAGTGACAGAACTCGAGGTCGGCGTCGACCTCCTTCCCGCAGTTGGGGCAGGTGACCGTGTTCGCCTCGCCCTCGGAGACGATCGGCACGTCGATATCGGGATCGACGCCGGTCCCGGTGTTCTCACGGTACGCGAGTAGGAACGCGTCGAGGGCGCCGATCAACTGGACGACCATCGCGGGGTAGAGGTCGGCCCGGTCGGCCACCGCCTCGCCGGCGCTGATCGTCTGCAGGGTTCCCTCCGGCACGAACGCGACGGTCGCGGCGAACGCCAGCGCGATCCAGCCCAGCCCGCGCAGCCAGCGGCGCAGGTAGAAGTGGCCGAAGCCGGTCGCGAGCGTGCCGAGCACCCCGGCCAGATACGGGCGTAAGCGCTCCGGAACCAGCGACATACCGTCGTGGAACGGCCGGTCGGCAAAAGGGGTTCCGTCTGTGACCGCCGCCGTCGGGCCGGTCTCCTCCCCGACTGAACGACCGTTCAGCGAAGTCGGAAGGGTTAACCACAAGCTGTTAGTACGAGAGTACAGACAGATGTCCAGCCAGAGTGCGGCGAGCGATCGGAGGTGCGGATGAGGGGGGTCGACACCGTCGTCGACGCCGTGATGGACCACAGCAAGGTGGTCATCGCGGTGATGCTGGTGCTGACCGTCGTACTGGGTAGCGGGGCCGCGATGGTCGAGCAGACCTCCTCGCTGGATCAGTTCCAGAGCGAGTCGCCGGAGGGCGACGCGCTCGACTACGCCGAGGAGAACTTCTCGACCGGCGACGAGGCCACCACGACCGCGCAGGTGATCCAGCGCGACGACGACGTGTTGGACGAGGGGTCGCTGGTCGGCTTACTCGAGTACCAGCAGTCACTCCACGACAACGAAACCGTCAACGCGACGCTCTCGGGCGATCGGCCCACCTCGAGCATCGCGAACGTGATCGCGATCGCGTCGATCACCGCCGAGGAGGGCGAGGACGTGCAGCGGACCGCCGCCGAACTGCAGGCGCTCAACGAGAGCGTGAGCGAGGAACGCGCGGCGATCGAGCAGCGCAACGAGACGTTGACTCGGACCGCCGGCCTCCTCCGTACGGGGCTGACGACGCTGCGGGAGAACCCTAACGCGAGCGTCGACGCCGTCTTCGCGGACGTGCAGGCGAACACGAGCGTCGAGTTCACCGACGAGGACGCCGCGACGTTCGAGCAGGCGGCCCAACAGCTCCGGAACGCCGAGTCCGAGGAGGAGGTCCAGCAGGCGTACCGGCTCGGGACGCGTGGCGTCCTCGAGGACCAGTACGCTACGCTGCAGGAGCGCTCGCAGGAGCTCCAGGCGGACGCCGAGCGCCTGCAGGAGTTGGCTGACGAACTCGAGACCGAGCGACAGCAGTACCGCAACGCCTCCAACGCGACGCTCGCTGAGCAGCAGGAGGAGATCCGCTCGATGAACGAGTCGGAGCTCCACGACACCATCCAGCTAGTGCTCGGTGAGGACGCCGGGAACGACGGCGGCGAGGGCGTGGGGACGTTCGCGCTCATGCCGACCGACTACGAGCCCGGCTCGACCGAGGCCGAGGCCACGATGCTGATCGTGACGATGGAGGGCGAGGGCTCGGCCTCGCAGGGGACCGCCGGCGAGGACGTGACCGACGCCCAGCTCGCGATGCAGGAGCTCGGTGAGGACGCCGAGGGCGGCGAGTACCTCGTCTTCGGCGCCGGGATCATCTTCGACGAGATCAACAACTCGATGGCCGACAGCCTCCTGATCGTCGGGCCGCTGGCGATCGTCTTCGTGCTGATCGCGCTGATCGTCGCCTACCGCGACGTGCTCGACATCCTGCTGGGGCTGTTCGGCATCGGCGCGGTGCTCGCGTGGACGTTCGGCTTCATGGGCTGGACGGGGATCGCGTTCAACCAGATCTTCATCGCCGTCCCGGTGCTGTTGATCGGGCTCAGCATCGACTACGCCATCCACATCTTCATGCGCCACCGCGAGGAGCGCGGGAACGCCGGCGGGAGCGCCCCCCGCGGCTCGATGCGGACCGCGCTGGTCGGCGTCGGGATCGCGCTGCTGTACGTCACGGCGACGACCGTGATCGGCTTCCTCTCGAACCTCACCAGCCCGGTGCCGCCGATCCGCGAGTTCGGCATCGTCAGCGCCGCGGGGATCACCGCGGCGCTGCTGGTGTTCGGCCTGCTGATCCCGGCACTCAAGGTCGAACTCGACGAGTTCCTCGAAGCCCGCGGCATCGACCGACGGAAGCAAGCCTTCGGCACCGGCGGCGGCGCGTTCTCGTCGGTGCTCGCCGTCGGCGCGACCGCCGCGCGCAAGAGCCCGTACCTGGTCATCGTCGCCGCGCTGCTGCTCAGCGCCGGCGGCGGCTACGGCGCGACCCAGGTCGACACCTCCTTCGACCAGACCGACTTCATCGCGGAGGACCCCGACGACTGGATGAAGGACCTCCCCGAACCGTTCGCCCCGAGCACGTACACCGCGAAGGCGAACCTGGAGTACGTCAACGACAACTTCGTCCGGCAGGACTCGCAGGCACAGATCCTGATACGCCAGAACAGCTCCGGCGCGCTCACACAAGACGACGTGTTGGAACGCGTCGCCGCCGCCGAGCGCGAGGCCGCCGCCCAGGAGAACGTCACCCAGACGCTCTCGAACGGTGAGGCACGGATCGAGAGCCCGCTGTCGGTGATGGAGTCGGTGGCCGCCGAGAACGAGTCGTTCAACGAGAGCTTCGTCGCCGCCGACACCGACGGCGACGGCGTGCCCGACCGGAACCTCGGCGTGCTGTACGACGACCTCTACGAGGCCGCGCCGGACCGCGCCGCGGGCGTGATCGAGCGCGACGACGGCGAGTACACCGCCATGCGGATCGTGGTCTCCGTGCAGGGCGGCGCCGGCGGCGACGCGGTGACCGAGTCGATGCGGTCGGTCGCCGACGAAGTCCGTGGCGACGGGCTGGACGCGACCGCCACCGGCAGCGCAGTCCTGAACAAGATCGTCCAGGACCAGCTGCTCGAGACGGTCGTCGAGAGCCTGCTCATCACGCTCGTGGCGACGTTCGTCTTCCTGATGATCGCCTACCGGATCACCGAGGGCAGCGCGACGCTGGGCGCGGTGACGCTGCTTCCCGTCGCGTTCAGCGTGACGTGGATCCTGGGGACGATGCACCTGCTGGAGATCCCGTTCAACGTCATCACGGGGATGATCACCAGCCTCACCGTCGGGCTCGGGGTCGCCTACAGCATCCACCTCTCCGAGCGCTACAACCAGGAGCTCGAGCGCACCGGCGAGATCTGGACGGCGATGGAGCGCGCGGTCACCGGCACCGGCGGCGCGCTGCTCGGCTCGGCGGCCACCACGGTCGGCGGCTTCGGCGTGCTGGTGTTCGCGATCCTGCCGCCGCTCCAGCAGTTCGGGCAGATCACCGGGCTCACGATCGTCTACGCGTTCCTCGCGAGCGTGCTGGTGTTGCCCTCGCTGCTCGCAGTCTGGACCAAGTACGTCGGGCCCGACGGCGTGTTCCCCGCGCCCGACGACGGTGACGCGCCGACGGGCGCCGGCGCCGCTGTGGCGGGCGACGGCCCGCGAGCGGAACGACGCCTCGACCGCCGCGTCGTCGCGCCCGGCGAGCGGGTCACGGTGACCCTCGAGACCGCCGGCGTCGACGGCCGCGCAGTGCTCTACGAGCGCGCCGGCGAGGGTCCGACCGTCGAGTCAGCCAGCCCGGAGCCGGTCCGGACGGCCGAAACCGACGAGGTGGTCTCGGTCGCGTTCGACGACGAGAACCCGACGCTGCGGTACACGACCGGCGTGCCCGCGGAGGCGGGCGACGGCGACCGGCTCGGCTTCGACGGCGCGCTGGTGGTCGACGGCGAGTACTACCCGGTCGACGGCGCCGAGGCGGTTGAGGTCGTGGCGGACGTGTTCGAGCGCGTGACCGCATCCGGGACGGTCTCGGCGGCGGACCTCGACGACGCCTACGAGAGCTTCGACCAGGGCACGCTGAGCGAGGGACAGCTCAACCGCGTAAACCAGGCCTGGACCCGCGAGGAGGAGTGATGGACGACGCCGACGCCGCGGCGGCGCTGACCGAACTCGGGCTGTCGACGTACGCGGCCCGGACGTTCGTCGGCCTCCAGAAGCTCGGCGTCGCGAGCGCCAGCGAGATCGCGCAGGTCGCGGACGTGCCCCGGTCGCAGGTGTACGGCGCGGCCGACGAACTGGAGGAACTCGGCCTGATCGACGTCCAGGAGGGCTCGCCCACGCGCTACCGCCCGGTCGACATCGACGAGGCCCGGGAACTGCTGTACGACCGGCTGCACTCGACCACCGAGGGCGCGTTCGATCACCTGGAGACCGTGCGCGGCCAGCAGGCCCCCACCGACGACCGGGAGGCCATCTGGACGACCGAGGGCCGGGAGAACGTCACCGCCCGGGTCACCTCGCTGGTCGCGGGCGCGGACGAACGGGTGCTGTTCGCGACCAGCCGCCCCTCGCTGCTGTCCGGCGACGTGGCCGACGGGCTCGCCGACGCCGACGCGGCGGGCGTGGACGTGATCGTCGCCAGCGCCGACGCGGCCGTGCGCGAGGCCGCCAGCGAGGCCGGGCTCTCGGCGGTCGCGGTGGCGGACGCGACGCCCGAACTCAGCGTCGGCCGCGTGCTGCTCGTCGACGACGACACGGTGTTGCTGAGCGTCCGACCGACCGCCGAGATGCAGTCGGTCGCCGACGAGTCGGCGTTCTGGAGCGACGGGACGGGGTTTGCGCGCGTGCTGGCGGCGGTGATCCGCCAGGCGTTCGTCTGAACCTGAACCTCTTTTAGGAGGGTCCTCCCTCGCTTCGCTCGGTCGAACCCCCTAAAACCCGTTCATGCCAAAAAGCCGGCCTCGCCCGCTCGGCCGGGGAACCGCTCGCTTCGCTCGCGGATGCTCACATCCTCCCGACAGTAGTAGTCGCAATCGTTTCGATGATTCCCGGCACGTCGTACGTTACCAACCCCTACTCAGCTTTATACTGTCGTCTCGACTACCAGTGGGTGAGGTGACGACGACGTGCCATCACGCATCCCCACGAGCGCGCTTCTCCCCGGCCAGGGGACCCAGTCGCGCGACCGATATCCGGTCGTAGACCCGCGGTCCCCTGCCCGGATCGCGCGCGTCGTCGTTCCCGCCGTCCGGTGGGCGATCTGACGCAGTTCGTCCCCGACGGACCCGTCCCGATCCCGACTTCTTCGGGCTCGTACGCTCGGATACAGTGGATACGGCGACGTGGCTCGTATCGCCCCGCTGACGCACGACGCAACCCCTCCACAGACGATGTACGTTCCAACCCCGAACACGGACCACCGACCGTATCGCCACCCACCCACCCTCGGTATGATGCTGCCGTTCGCCGCCCTGCCGCTGGCTGTGCTGTTCGCGGCGGCGTTCCCGACGGCCACCGCCGGCTTGCTCGTCGGCGTGGCGACGGGGATGGCGCTGGGGCGATAGCTCCCTCCCCCGCTCAGTCGACCCAGCGCAGCACACTCGCCGCCCACGTGTAGCCCGTCCCCGCGGCGAGGAACAGAACCACGTCGCCGTCCTCGACCAACCCGCGATCCAGCCCTTCGTCGAGTGCGAGCACCTGATCGACGCTCTGGACGTGCCCGTACCCGTCGAGGTAGTGGTGGCCGTCGCCGACGCCCAGTTCGTCGGTGAGGTAGTCGTGGAACGAGCGCTTCATGTGGGTGAGCGCGACGAAGTCGATATCCTCGCGGGTCAACCCCGCCTCGGCGAGCGCGTCGTCGGCGACTTCGAGGAAGTTCGCGAGGCTCACCTCGCCCAGCCGTTCCTTCATCCCCTCGGGGTCCGGCACCGTCAGCCTGTGGAGCCCCTCGTCGACGGTCGCCGGGCTGGGCGGGCGCTCGGAACCGCCGGCGGGCATGATCACGTCCCGGGAGAACGAGCCGTCGGTCTTCGCGGCGTGGCCGTGGACGGTCGCCCGCGCGCGGTCGCCGGCGTCGCGTTCGAGGACGGTCGCACACGCGCCCGACCCGAAGTTGAACATGAAGGAGGCGTCGGCGTCCGTGTAGTCCACGAGGTCCTCCTCGCGGCTGGCGCCCACGAGCAGCGCGGTGTCCACATCTCCCGTCCGGATCTGTGCGGCCACCTGCCGGAACGCGATCGGCTGGCCGGCACACAGCGAGTAGCTCTCGGTCGCGAACGCGTTCTCGGCGCCGAGGCGCTCGGCGATGTCCGCCGCCGCCGACCAGACGACGTGGTCCTTGTACTCCGAGCCGTGGTACAGCACCAGATCGACCGCGCTCGCGTCGACGCCGGCGTCGGCGAGCGCCTCGCGGGCCGCGGCCACGCCCATGTCGGTGACGTGGTCGCCGTCGGGCGGACAGACGTGTTTCCCGGCGACGCCCATCTTCTCGACGACCACCGACTCGGGGACGCCCGAGCGGTCGGCGATCGCCTCGCCGGTGATCGTTTCCTGCGGTACGTCGCGCCCGTAGCCAGTGAGTGAGACGGTCATAGCGTTGTCGTCGAAAGGGAGCCTCGACCGATCAGTCGCGCCGGTAGCGGTCGAGGTAGTCGGGGAGCTGTTTCGCGACCGTGCCGCCGAGGCGGTCACGGACGGTGCCGAGCAGGCCGTTCGGGACGTAGAGCACGAACAGCACGAAGATCACGCCGACGTAGAGGCTGGCGTGGCCGTTGAGGAACGTCTCGATGGCGCCGCCGACGGTGAGGCCGCCGACGAGGTCGGCCTCGATCACGCTCGCCGGGAGGTGGTCCCGGAGGTACGGCAGCAACCCGCCGCCGGAGCCGCGTTTCGAGAGGAACTCCCGGACGGTCTCGTCGAACAGTCGGCCGTACAGCGGCCCGGCCAGCGTGCCGAAGCCGCCGATGATCGACGCCAACAGCGCGTCGCCGGTCACGAGGAAGTACATCGAGCTGTCGGGCGCGACCGAGCGGCCGTAGCCGCCGCTCAGTCCGCCCGCGACCGCGGCGAAGAACCCGCTGATCGCGAACGCCGCGAGCTTGAACTGGAACGGCTCGTAGCCGACCGCCTCGGCGCGCTCCTCGTTCTCCCGGATCGCCAGCAGCACCGTGCCGAACGGGGAGTGGATCAGGCGCTGCATCGCGAGGTAGCAGACGAGCACCACCAGCCCGACCATGTAGTACGACACCTCCGTCCCGGAGAGCGAGACGAACAGGAACTCCACGGTGTCGCCCGTCAGTCGGCCGATCTCGAGGTTGAGCGCGTCGATCCACGGGATCCCGACGTCGAACCCGTCGGGGTGGACGTCCGTCGACACCGCGGCGCCGTCCTTCGGGTTCTCGCTCACGTAGTCCCAGCCGCGGACGAACACGTACGCGACCTGGGCGAAGCCGAGGGTGATCATCGCGAAGTACACCCCCGAGAGCCGGAAGGAGAGCGCGCCGATGGCCAGCGCGATGGCGACCGCCAGCAGCCCCGCCAGCAGCAGCATGAGCATGAACGGCGTCCCCGGCGCGAGCAGCGGCACCTGTCCGTTGGCCGCGAGCACGACGAAGTACGCGCCCGTGCCGTAGAAGATCGCGTGGCCGAAGGAGAGGTAGCCGGTGTAGCCCGAGACGAAGTCGAACGACATCGCGAACAGGCCGAAGTAGAACACCCCGACCATCGTGTCGACCCGCGGCAGCAGCGTCTCGGCCTCGGTGCCCAGCGGCGACGCCACGAGCAGCGCGTAGACGAACGGGTACAGCGCCAGCGCCGCGACCACGAGCGCGTGCGCGGTGTGCTCGCGAAGGTAGCGACGCCACCACTCGGTCCCGCTGGTGGCCGCGAGCGTGTCGCTCTCCGGGACGGTCGGATCGGCCTCGTCGGGCGGATGGGCGCCCCCCTCGTGCGCGTCGTTTTCCCTGGGCGGGTCGACAGGGTCGCTAATGGCCCCCCACCTCCTCGACGCCGAACAGTCCCTGCGGCCGTACGATCAGCGTCAGTACCAGTACGAGGAAGATCATCATCTCTGGGAGCCCGGTGAAGGTGATCGCGTTCTGGAACCACCACGTCATCGTCGCGTCGACCAGGCCGACGAGCCCCGCCGCGACGACGGTGCCACGGAACGTGCCGAGGCCGCCGACGATCACGACGACGAACGCGGGCAGCAGCGTCTCGTGGGCCAGCGGGAGGCTCGCGCCCCAGACGGGGTCCCACATCAGCAGCATGCCGGCGACGCCGGCGACCGCGGAGCCGAGCGCGAACACGGTGGTGAACACGCGGTTCACGTCGATCCCCAGCGCGGCGGTCATCTCGTCGTCCTCGCTGCCGGCCCGGACCACCATCCCGTAGCGGGTCCGGGTGAGGAACAGCCAGACGGCGCCGATGGTGACGACGCCGAAGACGATCTGGAACAGCGCGAGGGGTGCGACCGTGAGCCCGGCGACCTCCAGGTTCTCGGCCATGAAGCCGGGCTTGGTGCCCAGCGCGTCCCGCCAGTCGGTGATCGGCTGGAGCCCGTAGAACGCGACGACGATGCGGGCCCCCTCGTCGAGTACGAGCGCCAGCCCGAACGTCAGCAGGATCTGGTAGATCGGCGGCCGGTCGTAGAGCTGGCGGATCAGCCCCACCTCGACGGCGCCGCCCAGCGCGCCGATGGCGGCGAAGACGACCAGCGTCCCGACGAGGAAGAAGAGCACGCGGGCGAGGTCGCCCGTCGCGCTCCCGACCAGCACCACCATCACCAGCCCGCCGAGGTAGGCGCCGAGCATGGTGAACGAGCCGTGGGCGAAGTTGAGCACGCCGAGCAGCCCGAACACGAGCGTCAGGCCGCTGGCGATCATCGCGTACAGCGCGGCCTTCGAGAGCCCGTTCAGGAGCACCTCCGACAGCGTCCCCGGCCGGAAGAACTCCCCCAGCGCGTCGACGAACAGCGGTGCGAGTACGGTCCCCGTCATGCCGAGAGGTGCCTCCTGAGCCGTTCCGAGTCGGTCGACACCTCGTCGGCGTCGCCGCTGTCGACGACGACGCCGTGGTCCAGTACGTAGAAGCGGTCCGCCAAGTCGAGCGCCATGGGGAGGTTCTGCTCGACGAGCAGGATCGTGGTCTCGCCGGCCACCGCCTCGAGCGCGTCGTGGACGGCCTCGACGATCAGCGGCGCCAGCCCCTCGCTGGGCTCGTCGACAAGCAGCAGATCGTTCTCACCCACGAGCCCGCGGGCGATGGCGAGCATCTGCTGTTGCCCGCCGGAGAGGTCGCCGGCGTCGCGGTCGCGGATCTCCTCGAGGTCGGGGAACGCGTCCCACGCGAGTTCGAGCCCCGCCTCGACGTCCGAGCCCTTCGGGACGGCGATGCGGACGTTCTCCTCGACGGTGAGCTGGCTGAACATCCGGCGGTCCTCCGGGATCCACCCCACGCCGGCGTCGGCGACCTCGTGGGTCTCCTTGCCGACCAGCTCCTCGCCCCGGTAGCGGATCGACCCTTCGCGGGGCGGGGTGAGCTGGAGGATGCTCCGCAGCGTGGTGGTCTTGCCGACGCCGTTGCGACCCATCAGCGCGACCACCTCGCCCTCCTCGATCTCGAGGTCGACGCCCTCGAGGATGTGGCTCTCGCCGTAGTACGTCTCGACGCCGTCGAGTTCGAGCAGGCTCACGGCTCGGCCCCCTCGCCGGCATCCGTTCCGTCGTCCGCACTGTCGCCCGTCGTCGCCCCACTGGTCGTGGGTGCCTCCCTGCCGTCCTCGCCGTAGCCGCCGAGATACGCCCGCTGGACCGCGGGATCGTCCTGCACGGCCTCGGGCTCGTCGTCGGCGATGACGGCGCCCTGGTTCAGCACGACGATCCGATCGGAGACGTTCATCACGATGTCCATGTTGTGCTCGACCAGCAACACCGCGTGGTCGCGGGCCACGTCGACGATCAGGTCGATGATGTCGTCGACGCTCTCGCTGGAGACGCCGGCGTTCGGCTCGTCGAGCAGCAACACGTCGGGGTCGCCCGCGAGCGCGATGCCGACCTCGAGTTGGCGCTTCTCGCCGTGGGAGAGCGCGCTCGCGGGGCGATCGGCCAGCGCGTCGAGCCCCACGCGGTCGAGGATGCGGTAGGCCTCCTCGACGTGTTCCTCGAACGCGGCGGCGTTCCGCCACCCCTTCCAGTCGTTCGGGCCGGCCGCCTGCGCGGCCACGCGGACGTTCTCCAGCACGGTCCGTTCGGGGAAGACGTTCGTGATCTGGTAGGATCGGTGGACCCCCGCCTGCGCGACCTCGGCCGGGGAGGCGTCGGTGAGCGGTTCCCACTCGCCGTCCCGGCGGAGTTCGATACTGCCGGCGGTGGGTTCGAGCGCACCGGTCAGGAGGTCGAAGAACGTCGTCTTGCCGGCGCCGTTGGGGCCGATCAGCGAGCAGAGTTCCCCGTCACGAAGCTGGAAGTCGACGCTGTCGACGGCGGTGAGCCCGCCGAAGCGTTTGGTCAGTCCGGCGGTGCGGAGCATCTAGAGCGAGCAGTTCATCCCCGGCGCGTCGGCGGGGATCGTGGTCTCGTCCTTCCCGATCGTCGCGAGCGGCTCGCCGGGCTGGATCGCGGCCTGCCAGCTGTCGCTCCACTCGTCGCTGGTGGGTGCGAGGTCCGCGACAGTCATCGCCGATCGGGCCTGGTTGTTGTACTCCTGGAACGTGTACCCGTCCTCGCCTTTCGGCGTGTCCGTCACGGTCATCCCACGGAGCGCCTCGGCCACGTCGCTGCCGCTCGTGGAACCGGCGGACTGGACGGCCTGGACGATCGCGGAGGCGGCGGTGAACGTCCCCGAGGAGAAGAGGTCGGGCACGGTGCCGTAGGCGTCGGTGTAGCTCTCGACGAAGGAGCTGTTGATGTCGTTGTCGTACTGGTTCCAGTGGTAGCGAGTCGTGAACGGTCCGAGCCCGGAGTTGTCGATCTTCTCCTGTGTCAGGGGCTCCCCCAGCGCCTGCTGGAGCGTCTGGCCCACGACCGCGTTGGTGATACGGGTCGCGAGGCCGCCGAACACCGAGTAGCTGTAGTCGCCCTGCAGGTAGGAGGTGAACATGGCGGGCAGCGTCGCGACGGTGAAACCGCCGACCACGCCGTCGGCGCCGGCCTCCTCGGCGTTGTCGAGCAGCCCCTCCCACTCGCTGTACCCCTGCGGGACGAAGCGCTTGCCGGCGATCTCGACGCCGTTGTTCGACAGCACCTGCTCGTAGTTGTTGACGACCGCGCGGCCGAAGGAGTAGTCGGCGCCGAACAGGTACACCGAGGAGATGTCGGTCTCCTGGGCGACGTACTTCCCGCCCGAGCGGGCGTCCATCGCGGTGTTCTCGGAGGCCCGGAACACGATGTCCGAACAGGTCCCCTCGTTCGAGGAGATCCCGGCCGACGCCGCGGGGCCGGCCATGAACGGCACGTCGGCGGTGTCGACGACCGTGTCGATCACCCGGCCGGCCGCGCCCGAGGACGCGGTGCCGAACAGCATGTCCACGCTCTCGTTCTCGACGAGGTCCGTCGCCGCCGACTGCGCGGTGTCCGCGCTGAACTGCGTGTCACGTACCAGCAGTTCGTAGTCGGTGTCGCCGGCGGTGACGGTGTAGCTCCCCGTGGTCGACTCCTCGACGGGGTCGGTGTCGCCCTTGTAGGCGAGCCCGGAGAAGAACCCCCAGAGCGCCTGTTTCCCGTAGTAACCGAGGTCGCCCGATACCGGCTGGAGCACGCCGATCTTCATCGACCCGCCGCCCCCTCCGAGTGCGTCTGTACAACCTGCGAGTCCGGCGACGCCGGCCGCGCCGGTCGCTCGAAGCATTCCGCGTCGGGATAGCTTTCGCGCCATATCCTCATCGTGAGACACTCTCTCCCTATGGATGGGTGGGTTAACATGTGAATAATCCGGCCGTGGGCGGCCCTCCGGGCGCTACTCCAGGTCCCCCAGGGCGTCGACGACCCGCTCGATCAGCTTCCGCTCGGCCCGTCGGAGGTTCTTCGAAGCTGCGGGCTTGGAGACGTCGAACTCGTCGGCGAGATCGCCCAACGTCGCGTCACGTGGGCTCTCGAAGTAGCCGCCCTCCACCGCGGTTTCGAGCGTCTCGCGCTCGGTCTCCGAGAGCTCCCGGCAGCCGTCGATCAGCGTCATCGCGGCACCCGCGTTGCTCATCAGTTCGGAGACCTCCGGGATGCTGGTGTCCTCACGGGAGAGGACGGAGAAGTCGTTGTTGCGTTCCAACCCCGCGAGCGCGCCGTCGGCGAGCCCGTCGTTGTCGAACCCGACGTGCCACGTCTCGCGGCCGTCCTCGATGTAGAACGGGCCGGTGACGTAGCCGTCGTTCTGGCGGATCGTGCGCATCGCGCTCGTCTCCTCGATCGTGGTCCGTATCCGCGCGGCGCCGTCGCGCTTGGCCAGCAGGTCGAACCCCTGCATCCCCCGGTGGTCACGGAGCTCCGACAGCCCCTGATCGAGTTCGTGGCGGTCGGGCGCCTCCACGACCATCCGGGTCTCGAGCTCCCCGGCCGCGGGGTTGAACTCCCAGTACGACGCCGCGAAGCTCAGCTCGGCGTCGTCGGTCGTGTCGATGAAGGGGCAGTCGTACTGCCGCATATCGAGTGCGATGTCGATCATGGGGGGTGGGACTGCACTGTCATGAACGATCCGCCTATATCGTGTTAAGGGTTTCCGTGGGGCATTCAAGTCCGGTACGGGTTCACACCTGAACCCTCCCTTATTGGGTCGTCCGGCAACTCCCGTCGGCCATGTCGGACGACTCCATCCCGGGTGCGGACGGGCCGGACCTCACCGCCGCGAACGTACTCGACGTCGACGACGACCGCTACGCCGCCGGTTCGGTCGCACTGGTCACCGGCGCGGCCTCGGGGATCGGCCGGGCCACCGCCGTCGCGCTCGCGGTCAACGGCTGTACCGTCGCCGCGACCGACGTGGACGCCGACGGGCTCGCCGGGACGGTCGACCGCGCGGCCGAGCTCGACGCCGACGGGACGGTCCACCCGATCGAGGGCGACCTGACCGACGACGGCGATATCGAGGACGTCGTCGACACGGCTGCCGAGTACGGGGATCTACGGTTCCTGGCCAACGTCGCCGGCCTCCAGCACGTCGCGCCGATCGAGGAGTTCCCGGCCGAGCAGTACGACCTGATGCAGGAGGTGATGCTCCGGGCGCCCACGCTCCTGTCCAAGCACGCCGTCCCCCACATCCGCGAGGCCGGCGGCGGCGCCGTCGGCAACATGGCGTCGGTCCACGGCCACTACACCACGAGCGACAAGGTGGCGTACAACGTCTGCAAGTTCGGGGTCCGCGGCCTCACCCAGTCGCTGGCCGCCGAGGGCGACGGCACCGTCCGGGCGTTCTCGGTGTCGACGGGCTACGTCTCGACGCCGCTGGTGACGGCCCAGATCCCCGACACGGCCGAACAGCGCGGCCTGACCGAGCAGGAGGTGGTCGAGGACGTGATGCTGGGCCAGTCCCGAACCGAGCGGATGATGAGCCCCGTCGAGGTGGCGAACCTGTTCGTCTTCGGCTTCTCCCGACACGCGAAACACCTCAACGGCGGGGATCTGCTGTTCGACGGCGGGATGACGAACACCTACGAGTAGCCCGCCGCGGGCGGTACTCGGCCGGTCCCGAACCGCTCACTCCCCGAACCGGTCGTCGACCGCGCCGCGGTCGATCTTCGAGGGGCCGGAGGTCGGCATCTCGTCGACGAACGCGAGCGCCTTCGGGTGCTTGAACCGTGCCAGCCGACCGTCGAGGAAGTCGTTCAGCTCCTCGAGCGTCAGTGACTCGTCGCCGACGACGACGGCCTTCCCCACTTCGCCCCACGTCTCGTCGGGGATCGGCACCACGACCGCCTCCTCGACCTTCGCGTGGTCGGTGAGGGCGTTCTCGACGGCGGCGGGGTAGACGTTCTCGCCGCCGGAGACGAACATGTTCTTTTTGCGACCCTCGATGTAGTAGTACCCCTCGTCGTCGACGCGGACGAGGTCACCCGTCGAGACCCAGCCGTCGTCGGCGTCGCCCGTCGGCCCGAACGTCCCGCGCGTCTCGGACTCGTTCCCCCAGTAGCGGTCGGCGGCGTGGGGCGAGGCGAGTTCGAGTTCGCCGACCTCGCCCCGGTCGACCACCTCGCCGGCGTCGTCGACGACCCGGGCGTCGACGTGCATCGCCGGCACGCCGACGCTGTCAGCCTTCTCTCGGGGCCAGCCCTCCGGCATGGTGAAGTTGTTCGGGCCGCACTCGGTCAGCCCGTACCCCTGCGAGAGGTCGACGCCGCGGTCCCACCACGTCCGGAGCACCGCGTCGCGACAGGGGCCGCCGCCGGATTTCGCGAACCGCAGCGACGACAGGTCGGTGTCGGCCCAGTCGTCGTGTTCGGTCATCATCCGCAGGACGGCGGGCACCGCGACGAGCACCGTCGCGCCCGTGCGTTCGACCAGGTCCAGCACCTCCGCGGGGTCGAACTCCCGGGCGATCACCACCTCGCCGCCCATGTGGAACAGCGGGAGGGTGAGCACGTTCCAGCCGCCGGTGTGGAACATCGGGAACACCATCGGCGTGGTGTCGTCCTCGCGCAGCCCCCACGCCGTGATGGTGTTGAACGAGTTCCAGAGCAGCCCGCCGTGGGTCAGCACCGTCTCCTTCGGGGTCCCGGTCGAGCCGCCGGTGTGGAGAAGGAGGGCGGGGTCGTCCATCGAGAGGTCGGCCGTCTCGACTGGCGAGTCGTCGTCGGGGCGCTCGTCGAGGAGGGAGGGGTGGTCGACCGCCCGCTCGCCCTCGGCCGGCAGCGACCGGACCGTCGTCGCCACGTCGACGTGATCGAGCGCGTCGTCGACGGCGTCGGCGAACGGCGCTTCGACGACCAGCAGTTCGGGGTCCACGTTCCCGAGCAGCTCGCCCAGTTCCCGCGCCGCGAGTCGGTGCGAGAGCGGCGCGAGCACGCCGCCGGTCTTCCCGCAGGCGAAGAAGAGGTCGACCAGCGCCGGGCGGTTCCGCGAGACAACCGCGACGCGCTCGCCGTCGTCCACGCCGTGTTCGCGGAGCAGGCGCGCGGTCCGGTTCGCCCGGGCGTCGAGGTCGGCGTACGTGAACTCCCGCCCCGTGGTGTCGTCGACGAGGCCGACGCGGTCGGGGGAGAGCTCGGTGCGCTTCTCGCTCCAGGCGCCCACCCAGTCGTAGGGGCGCGAGCTGTGGCTGTGGACCGGCGTGAACTCGCTACCGGGCATGTGCATCGAGGAACGTCCGGAGTCGGTCGGCCACGGCGTCGGGCTGTTCGACGAAGAAGAGGTGCGGGCCGCCCTCGAACAGTTCGAGTTCGGCGTGCGGGAGTCGCTCCGCGAGCGCGTGGGCGTTCTCGACGGGGAGCACCTCGTCGTCGGTGCCGTGCATGATCAGCGTCGGCACGGAAAGCTCGTCGAGTTCGTCGCTGGCGTCGAACGCCTGTACCGCGGCGGCCTGCGCGGTCCGGCCGGCTTCGCTGGCGTCGGAGTCGAGCCGCCAGTCCACGATCCGCTCGACGAGGTCGGGGTGTTCCTCGGCGAAACCGTCGGAGATCGCGGGCGTCATCTTGTACCGGATCGCCTCGCGCTCGTCGGCGTCCTCCGGCACGTCGAACATGAACGCCTGCGTCTCCTCGGGAACCGGGACGGCGTCCTCGCCGCCGTGGGAGGTACACAGCAGCGCGAGCGACCGGGCGCGGTCGTCGTCCAGCGCGAAGCGCTGGGCGATCATCCCGCCCATGCTGGCGCCGACGACGTGGGCCTCCTCGACGCCGGCGTCGTCGAGGACGGCCGCCAGGTCGCCGGCCATCTCCGCGATGGTGTAGGGTCCCTCCGGACAGTCCGAGTCCCCGGTCCCGCGGTTGTCGAAGACGATGGTGTCGTAGGTCTCCGAGAGCGGGTCGCGTTGGAACTGCCACATCCACGTCCCGTAGCCCAGGCCCTCCACGAAGACGACCGTCGGCGCCGACTTCGGCCCCTCCCGGTCGTAGGAGAGCGCCACGTCGCCGTTGTGCGCGGTTGGCATACCCCTACCGTGTTTCGCCCCGTCTATCAAGGGCCGTATTCACATGTGAACCGGGGAGGCTACGGTGCCGCCGTGACTGGATCAGGATATGCCTGTCGCGGCCGCCGGCGACGACGCCGAGGTAGCGCGCGAAGTGACCCGAGAGACCATCGACCGGTACGCCGATCTCACCGGCGACGAGAACCGGCTCCACACCGACGAGGCGTACGCCGCCGAGGGGTTCTTCGGCGGCGTCGTCGCCCACGGGATGCTGGGGGCGGGGCTGATCAGCGCCGCGCTCGCGGCGCTGCCGGGCGATATCGTCTACCTCTCCCAGGACCTCGATTTCGAGGCGCCGGTCAGACCCGGCGACACGGTCCGGGCGACCGTCGAGGTCGTCGAGGAGCTGGGGGACGACCGCGTGCGCGTCGAGACGGTGGCCGAGGTCGTCGACGACGCGACCACCGTGATCGACGGCGAGGCGGTCGTGCTCTCGGTCCCGCACGGGGAGTAAGCCGTCTCAGGGCCGGCGGAACGCGCGCAGTTCCGCGGCGACTACGGCCGCCGGAACGCGCGCAGCGTGTCCCGGCGTTTGCTCGATTCCGAGAGCAGTTGGGCGAACCCCCGATCCTCGAAGATCGCCTTCCAGTCGCGGTGGTACAGCGGGAACTCGTCGTTGACGTACGAGACCTCGGCGTCCTCGCGGGCCCCCGCGCCCCGGGCGGACTCGTTCTCGACGGTGATCAGCAGGTCGCCCGTCACCCGGGCCACCTGGTCGAACACCGTCTCCGCCTCGTCGGGGTGGATGTGCTGGAGCGTCTCGACGGAGTAGACCGCGTCGAAGGCGCGGTCGTCGAACTCGGGCAGGATCTCCCTGGCGTCGCCGACGTGGAACTCGGCGTCGGCAGCGAGGTCGGGGTACTCCTCCCGCAGCACGTCGATCGCGTCCGCGTTGATCTCGATCCCGTGGAGGCTCTCGAAGCCGCCGTCGTGGAGGTGGGCGAGGTGGCGCCCGGAGCTACAGCCGATCTCCAGGACGCGCGCCGAGGGGTCGAGGAAGTGCTCCAGCAGGTCGCGGACCGACTCGCTGGCCTCGTTGGGGCCCTTGTGGGCGTAGTACGTCGGGGAGAACTCGCCGGTTCGCTCGGCCCACTCCTCGCGCACGTCCTCTGGGTTCACTGCCCCCAGGTCGTGGACGGGCGAGTAAAGACCCGTCGGCCCGGGCCCGGGGTCGGTTCCGGAACTCGCCGGTCGAAACCCGCGGTTCTCGCGAGAACGGACCGAAGGGGTTAACATCCATCGGCAGGTTTGTAGGAACGTAATGGCGACTGGTACGGTTGATTTCTTCAACGACACGGGCGGTTACGGATTCATCGAGACTGAGGACGCGGACGACGACGTGTTCTTCCACATGGAAGACGTCGGCGGTCCCGACCTGGAGGAGGGCCAGGAGGTCGAGTTCGACATCGAACAGGCCGATAAGGGCCCCCGCGCGACGAACCTGACCCGCCTGTAAGTCGGATTCGGTTCTTCGCAGCGCAGTAACTATTCGGGCGTCCGCACGCGCGGACCCCTGAACTCACACGTTCGAGCGGCGGCGCTACCGACCCGCGGTTTCTCGCTGCTCGCGTTCCCAACCACGGAGCGTCGGCTATCCGCAACCGCCTTAGGCCGCGCCGCGCAACCCCGAGCCATGCAACCACGATCGATCGCGGACCTCTCGACGGCCGAGCGCCGGGCGTTCTTCGATCGGGACGCCGGCGTCGAGAGCGCCCGCGAGGACGTTCGCGAGATTCTGCCCCGGGTGCGCGAGGAGGGTGACGTCGCGCTCCGGGAGTTCTCTTCGGAGTTCGACGGCGTGGAAGTCGCCAACGTCGACGTGACCGCCGAGGCCGAGCGCGCCGTCGACGAGGTGGACGACGACACCCTCGAGGCCATCCGTGACGCCATCGGGAACGTCCGGGCGTTCCACGAGCGACAGCTCCCCGAGGACTGGCGCGAGGAGTTCGAGGGCCGCGAACTGGGCCGCCGGTTCCGGCCGATCGACCGCGTCGGCGTCTACGTCCCCGGCGGTACCGCGGCCTACCCCTCGAGTGCGATCATGGGCGTCGTGCCCGCGAAGGTCGCGGGCGTCGATCACGTCGCCGTCGCCACGCCGCCCGCGGAGGAGATCAACCCGGTCACGCTGGCGGCGATCCACGAGGCCGGCGCCGACGCGGTCTACTCCGTGGGGGGCGCACAGGCCATCGGTGCGCTCGCGTACGGCACCGAGACCGTCGACGCCGTCCAGAAGGTCGTCGGCCCGGGCAACCCCTGGGTCACTGCCGCGAAGGCCGAGGTCCGGGGCGAAGTCGAGATCGACTTCCTCGCGGGGCCGAGCGAGATCCTCGTCCTGGCTGACGACACTGCCGATCCCGAGTACGTCGCGGCCGACCTGCTCGCGCAGGCCGAACACGACCCCGAGGCCAGCGCCGTCGCCGTCACCGACGACGAGGCACTGGCCGAGGCGATCGTCGCCGAAGTGGACCGACAGGCGAGCGATCGCGAGCGCGAGGAGATCATCCGCGGCGCGCTGGACAACGACGCCTCGGGCGTGCTGGTCGCGCGCTCGATGCCCGAGGCGGTGCTGTTCACCGAGGAGTACGCCGCCGAGCACCTCTCGATCCAGGCCGAGAACGACGAGGCGCTGCTCGACCGCGTCGACAACGCCGGCAGCGTGTTCCTCGGCGGGTACGCGCCCGTCGCCGCCGGCGACTACGGCACCGGGACGAACCACGTGCTCCCGACCGGCGGCGGCGCGAAGGTCCACGGCGGCCTCTCGGTCGACGAGTTCCTGCGCTCCTCGACGGTCCAGCGACTCGACCGCGACGCGCTCGACGACCTCGCGCCGACGGTCACCACGCTGGCCGAGGCTGAGGGGCTGGAGGCCCACGCCGAGAGCGTCCGGGTGCGGCTGCGTGAGGAGGACGCCGACGGCGAGGGGTCGGACGCGTCCGGCGACGGCACCGAGGATGCCGGCCACGCCGGGGACACGTAGATGCCCCGGCCCGCGGCACCCACGTTCGCCGACGCCTGCGAGCGGCTCCTTCGGAACCCGGAAGGAGATCACTCGCTGTACACCTCGCTCGCCCCCGTCTTCGACCGCCTGACCGACGAGGAGCGCGTCGCCGGCGACTTCGAGGCCGTCCGGGCGTTCGCCCCCGAGTCCGGCGACGCGCTCGAACTCGGCTGTGGCGTCGGCGCGCTCCTCGCTCACCTGACCGACCGCTTCGACCGCGCGCTGGGCGTCGACGGCCACCACGACCTGCTCAGGTTCACGGCCCACCGCGCGCCGGCGGCCGAGGTCACGGTCGGCGACCCGCTACAGCCGCCGACCGAGACGGCGTTCGACGCCGTCGTCGCGATGGCCGGGCCGGCGGCGCCGCCGGCCGTCGACGATCCCGCGGCGCTGATCGAGACCGCAGCCGACCGACTCGCACCCGAGGGGACCTTCCTCCTGCGGGCGGTCACGGACGCGGGAGCGGTCCGCGACGCCGTCGAGTCCGTCGGCGTACTCACCGGCAGCGGCTACCGGCTCGAACGCTCGGTGACGGACCTGCCGGCCGACGGCGGCGTCGGCCTCCGGATGGGCTACCGCGCGACCGACGAGTCGAGCGGCGACGCCGCGACGACGAGCGAGACGGTCCAGGTCCCGGTCCACGACGCCGAATCGCTTCGAGCGGCCGCCGAGGGCGCCGGGCTGTCCGACGTGCGACTGCTCGGCGGGGGCGCGACGACGCTGCTGGTCGCGCGGAACTGAGTGCTGGAACGTCGCCGACGGTCGGGTTTGAAAACGCGCTCGCGGGAACGGCTCAGTCGTCCGTCCCTGACTTCTCGTCGTTCCCGCCGTCCGCGTCGCGCTCGGAGATCCGGACGGTGTCGATCCGGGTGCCGTCGACGCCCGTCACCTCGGCGACGTAGCCGTCGATATCGACGCTGTCGCCGCGCTCGGGGGCACGGTCGAGCTGGCTGAGGATCAGCCCCGCGATGGTCTCGACGGCGTCGTGGTCGCGGTCGGTCCCGAGCGCGTCGTTGACCGCGGAGATGGTGACGCCGCCGTCCACGTCGAACTCGCCGGCGTCGCCTTGGCGGATCGAGTGCTCGCGGTCCGCGGCGTCGAACTCGTCCCGGAGGTCGCCGACGACGGCTTCGACCACGTCCTCGACGGTGGCCATCCCCTCGAAGGCGCCCCACTCGTCGATGACGGCGGCCATCTGTTGGCTGTCGGCCTGGAACTGCAACAGGAGGTCGTTGATCGTCGTCGTCTCGGGCACGACGAGCACCTCCCGTGCGATGTCGGCGGCCGTCGTCCCCTCGTCACGGTCGGCCTCGCTCGCCCGAAGCACGTCTTTCACGTCGACGAACCCGACGACCTGCGTCGAGTCTTCGGCCGCGACGACGGGATAGCGGGTGTGCTCCCACTCGAAGACGGTCTCTCGCAGTTCGGGGAGCGTGGCGTCGGCCGGCACGCTGATCACGTCCGGCAGCGGCACCATCACCTCCCGCACGGCGGTGTCGTCGAGTTCGAACACGCGCTCGATCATCGCGACCTCCGCCACGTCGACGTCGCCTTCCTCGCCGGAGCGCGCCAGCACGCGGCGGATCTCTCGCTCCCCCAGCGTCTCGTCGGACTCCGAGGCCGGCGCGACGCCGAGCAGATTCGTGAACGCGTTGGCCGCGCCGTTGAAGACGACGATGCCGGGGTAGAGCACGTAGTAGCACAGCTTCATCGGCGGCGCGAGCAGCAGCGAGAGGCGTTCGGTCCGGGCGATGGCGAACGTCTTCGGCGCGAGCTCGCCGAACACGACGTGGAGGAACGTGATGATGGAGAAGCCGATCGCGATGGCGACGAGGTGGACCATTCCCGGCGGCAGTAGAGAGCCCAGAACGGGCTCGAGTAGCGACGCGATGGCGGGTTCGCCGGCCCACCCCAGCCCCAGCGAGGCGAGGGTGATGCCGAGTTGGGTGGTCGCCAGGTAGTTGTCGAGGTCGGTCATCACGTCCTGGAGCGCCCCCGCGCCGGTACGGCCCTCGTCGACGAGCTGTTCGACCGAGGTGGCGCGAACCCTGACGAAGGCGAACTCCGCGGCGACGAAGAAGCCGTTCACCGCGACCAGTACCAGTGCGACGGCGAGCCGGCCCAGCGACAGCGCGAGGTCTACCATCGTTCGCCCGGACCGACGATGTTCGTGTGCGAGTCCATACGGATATCTCCGGCGCGTCGGACAAAAAGGGTCGTGTGCGGGCGGCGTCGACGGCCGTCGGCGATACCGGGAGGGTTTTTCCGCCGCCACCCCCGTCTTCCCAGTATGTACCACGTCGTCGGCGGCGGTATCGCCGGACTCGCGGCCGCGTACAGCCTCCAACAGCGCGGCCACGAGGTGGAGATCTTCGAGGGTAGCAGCGACCTCGGCGGCCTCGCCGCGAGCTACGAGACCGCCGGCGACCCGATCGAGAAGTTCTACCACCACCTCTCGAAGTCCGAGGAGACGATCGTCCGCCTCGCGGACGAACTCGGCGCGGGCAGCCGGATCGAGTGGCTGGTCGGGGAGAACGCCTACCACATCGAGGGGGAGACGTACCCGATGGACACGCCGTGGCAGATCCTCGCGTTCCCCCACTGGAGCGTCTACGACAAGTTCCGGCTCGGGATGCTCACGCTGGACATCGACGTGCGCGGCGGGATCCCCTCGTTCGACACCTACGAGCGGCTCGAGGACTTCGAGGACCAGTCGGCCGTCGAGTTCGCGAAGGAACACACCACCGAGAACGTCTACGACACGTTCTTCGAGCCGCTGCTCGACGCGAAGTTTGGCGACCGGAAGGAGGACGTGAGCGCGGCGTGGCTGCTCGCCCGCATCAAGTTCCGCGGCGAGCGCGACCTGCTCCGCGGCGAGATCCTCGGCTACCCGAAGGGCGGGTTCGAGGCACTCCTCGACCCCCTGGTCGAGTCGGTGGGCCGCGATACGGTCCGGACCGAGACCCGCGTCACCGGCCTCGGGATCGAGAACGGGGAAGTCACGACCGTCACCACGGAGACCGCCGGCGAGACGACCACCCACGACACCGACGGCGTCGTCGTCGCGACGATGCCGAACGTGCTCGAGGAGCTCGCGGGTTACACCTGCGAGATCGACTTCCAGGGCGCCGTCTGTGCGGTGGTGACGATGGACCGACCGCTGACGGACACCTACTGGCTCAACATCGCCGACGAGGCCCCCTTCGGCGCGCTGATCGAGCACACGAACTTCGTCCCCCCGGCGCGCTACGGCGGCGACCACCTGCTCTACGTCGCCTCCTACGTCCAGAGCGACGAGGAGTGGCTGGCGACGGCCGACGACGACGAGATCGAGGACCGCTGGCTCGACGCCATCGCCGGAATGTTCCCCGATTTCGACCGGGACCACGTCGAGCAGTTCCGCCTCGCGAAGGCGCCGCGGGCGGCGCCGATCTACGAGCGGGGGTACCTCGACATGGTTGTTCCCTACGACCTGCAGGACGACGTGGCGGACGGGCTCTACTACGCCGGGATGGCGAGCGAGGCCCAGTACCCGGAGCGCTCCCTCGACGGCGGCATCGTCGCCGGCTTCGAGTGCGCGAAGCGGATCGACCGGAAGGCGGACTGACTGGGGGCCGGAACTCGAGTAGAAGAGCGGGACCTGCCTCCCCGTGACCTAATGTACCGTGACGGGCCTCGGGGGTGTGAATTCGTCCGCCGTAGCCGTCGTCGCGGCGCTCACCGACTTGCGGCTCCCGTTCGCTCCCTCTCAGGGACTGCCGAGCGACGTGCGACCTTACTCAGTTCATCGACTCCTGGATCTCGTCGCCCCGGTCACCGGCGACGACGCCGTCCCCGGTCTCGACGTACACGTCGTCGGCGAACCCCTCCGCGGCGTGGGGGTGCTCCGGATCGTCGAGTTTCCCCGGCGTCGAGGGCGCGTCGGGGATCTCGCGGTCGCGGAACTCCCCCAGCGGCTCGTCGATGGTGATGTCGTGGGCCTCGAAGAACTCGGCGTAGCGGTCGTAGTGCTCCGCCACCTCGTCGACCGGGAACTCCATCATCTCCGTCCAGCCGTGGTTGTAGAAGTCGAAGTTCGCCTGCAGGTGGGTGATCTCGCGGGCCTCGGCCTCGGGGTAGCCGGCCGAGAGCGCGGCGAGGTAGGTCGCCATCGTGCAGTCGAAGAAGGCCTCCATGTGGGGCTCGCGCTCCTCGCGGGCGCCCTCCTCGGCGCGGTCGCCGAACACGTCGACGTGGAGATCGACCAGTTTCTCGTTCATCTTCTCCCCGACGACCGGCATGGTCAGCGCCTGCTTCGCCGCGAAGTGGCGAACGTTCTGGCGGAGCTTCATCGATCGAACGTCGCGGCGCGACGGCCTTCAACCCTCCGAGAGTGCGAGATGTGGGTACGGTTCCCCTACCGAAAACCGTATGGCAACCCACATTAACCCCCACTGCCAAACTGGTGGCCATGAGCGAATCGTTCGTGATCATCGGCGATGGGGTCGCTGGGAGTTCGGCGGCGGAGACGTTACGGGAGAACGCTCCGGACGCCGACATCACGGTCATCACCGACGAGGGGGAAGCTCTCTACAACCGCATCCTGATCAAGGAGTTCGCGAAGGGGAAGCTCCCCGAAGCCCCAATCTCCATCCACGACGAGGAGTGGTACGCCGAGCGGGACATCGACCTCCGGCTCAACACGCTCGTCGTCGACATCGACACCGACGGCCACTCCGTCACGAGCCACCAGGGCGACACCTACGAGTACGACAAACTCCTGATCGCCACCGGCGGGACGCCCGCGCAGCTCCCGGTCGACAACTCCGACGCCGAGGGCGTCCACCACTTCTGGACGTTCGAGGACGCCCGGGGTATCAAGGCCGACGTGGAGGCGGCCGACACCGGCGTCATCGTCGGCGCGGGGCTACTGGGCATCGACTTCGCGGCCATCTGTGGCGCGCAGGACGTCGACGCCAACTACCTGATGCGGGGCAACGCGTGGTGGCGCTACGCGCTGAGCGAGGACGGTGCCGAGATCATCCACGACGCGCTGCGGGAGCGGGGTGTCACGCCCGTCTTCGACTCCGGCGTCGACCACTTCGAGGTCGACGACGACGGCCACGTCGACAGCGCGATCGACCCCAACGGCGAGGAGTACGACGCCGACTTCGTCGGGGTCGCGATCGGGCTGGACATCAACACCGAGATCCTCCGCGGGACCGGCCTGGAGTACGACGGCCAGGGAATCGTCGTCGACGAGTACATGCGGACCAACCTCGACGACGTGTACGCGGCGGGGGACTGCACCAAGTTCGACGACCTAATCCTGGGCGAGCAGGCCCAGAACGGCGCGTGGGGCTCGGCGAAGGCCCAGGGCGAGTGCGCGGCGAAGAACATGCTCGACTACGGCGACGACGAGTTCCGCTGGGTCTCCTCGTACTCGATCACGCACTTCGACTTCCCGTTCCTCTCCTTCGGTCACCCGACGATGGGCGACGACAGCGTCGAGCGGAAGTACTCCGACACGGAGTGGCGCCGCCTGGCGCTCAAGGACGGCCGCATCGTCGGCGGCGTCCTGATCGGCGACCTCGCGCCCCAGTCGGCGTACAAGCAGCTGATGCGTGAGGGCACCCACGTCGGCAACGAGAAGGAGACGCTGGTCGAGAAGTCCTTCAGCGTCGACGATCTGGAAGCCCCCGTCGCGGACGACTGATCCTCACGGTGAGGGCTACCGTGACGGACGACTGATACACCGATCGCGGATCGCGACCGCGAGCGACCTCCGTGTCGCCCGTCGGAGCCTTTGCCGTGATCGCGTCGCAACGCTATTCCTTCCGTCACGGCGACGACTTCTCCGGCGAACGACTGCCTGCCAACTCGCGCGCTGACGACACCGAAGTCGTTTTGCGGAGACCGCCCCCAGTGCGGGTATGGACTCCGGCGGCTCCTCCGACATGACGCTCGCGTTCGAACTGGACGCGCTGAAGTCGCTCGTCGACCCCAACGCGGTGTTCAACGACGCCCGCGGGTGGACGAGCTACGTCGGCGTGGTGAGCGACAAACCCACCTACGTCGTCACCAACTTCACGCGAAAGGAGCGCATCCGACAGGACTTCTTCTCGGGCCCCCGCGGCGTCGAGGAGAGCCTGGAGAACGTGAAACGCCAGTTCGACACCGAGCGCCACGTGTTCGTCGGTACCGACGAGGCGCACCGCGAGCAGGCGGAGGCGACCGGCTGGGAGTACCTCCCGCTCGACGACGCCGCCGAGGCGGCGGGGTGGGAGCGGGCCGAGGAGGGGGACGAGACCGACCACTTCGAGGAAGGCGAGCAGCGCGACGACTGGCCATAGCCAGCCACGGCTCACGAACTGGAGCGACCTCCGTGTCGCTCCCACGAGCCTGTGCCGTGGCTGTGCCGTAGCCAATCACGGCTCTCGACCGACGCCGACGACGGTCGGCGTCTGGGAGACTTGCCGTGGCTTGGTCGTAGCTAACGACCGCTCGCGGCACTCCTTACACGCGCGTGCGCCGCGCGCGTGCCGCTTTCAACAACACTAATCGCCCCGGGGGACAGAGTGCTGGTAATGAGTCACCAGCTTCCGGACGTGCAGGCCGACGAGCCCGACGTGACCGTGGGGCTGAGTCAGGTCGGCGTCACCGGAGTCGAGAAGCTCGTCGAACTCGAGGGCGACGACCGACCGTACGTGCTGACCGCGGAGTTCTCCGTCTACGTCGACCTCCCCAGCCGTCGCAAGGGGATCGACATGAGCCGGAACATGGAGGTCATCGACGAGGTGCTCGAGGACGCCGTCGACGGGGAGACCGACCGCGTCGAGGCGCTCTGTGGCGAGGCGGCCGAGCGCCTGCTGGCCAAACACGAGTACACCACCACCGCCGAAGTGCAGATGGAGGCGGAGTGGATGCTCAAGGAGGAGACGCCCGCAAGCGGCCGGCCCACCCAGAGCACCGTCGACATCATCGCCTCCGCGACCGCCACCGAGGAGGGGATCGAGGAGGAGATCGGCTGCCGCGTCACGGGGATGACGGTCTGTCCCTGCTCGCAGGGGATGTCCGAGTCCCGTGCCCGAGACACGCTCGCGGAGCTGGGCGTCGACGACGAGACCGCCGAGGCGTTCCTCGACGAGGTGCCCCAGCCCGGCCACTCCCAGCGCGGCCACGCGACGCTGACGGTCACCCAGGACACCGAGCCCGAGGTCGACCTGATGGAGCTGATCGAGATCGCGCGGGACAGCATGAGCGCCCGGATCTACAACATGGCCAAGCGCCCGGACGAGGACCACATGACCTACGCGGCTCACGCGAACGCGAAGTTCGTCGAGGACTGCGTGCGCTCGCTGGCCGAGGGGGTCGTCGACGCCTACCCCGACCTCGACGACGAGGCGGTCATCCACGTGAAGCAGGAGAACGACGAGTCGATCCACCAGCACGACGCCGTCGCCGAGCGCGAGGTCGCGATGGCGCGGCTCCGCGAGGAGCTCGCGGCCTAATCCGTCGTCAACGGCTCCGCGTCGTCCCACCGCGGGTCGAACGTCTCCCGAACGTCGGCGGTGAACGCCCGATCCTTCAGGTCGAGCATCGCGAACGGGTCACGCGGCGTCAGCGGGTTGGGGATCTCGATGCACGCCTCCACGCCGTCGATCAGGTGGAACGAGCCGCTGACCTGCTCGGTCGTGCGCACCTCGAAGGCCGGGTGGTCGGCCAGTTCCTTCTCGTAGCGTTTCAACACCGTGTTCGGCAGCGTCTCGATCAGCTCCGGGCCGAGCAGCACGTCGACCTCGGCGCCCCGTTCGAGCGCGCGCTGGAGCGCCGCCGCCACCTCGTCGCCGTACTCGCCCACGTCGAACTGCGGGGTCGGGCCGCCCGCGACGGTGATCACGTGCTCGCTGGCGGTGTCGAGACGCTCCAGCAGGAGATCGGCGCTCTCCTCGGGGCCGACGACGGCGGTCCAGAACCCCTCCTCGGTGGGGACGCCGGCCTCGAGGTCGCCCTCCAGTTCGTCGACGGCGGCCTCGTACTGGGACTCCTGCTCCGATAACTCGTCGCGTTTGGCCTCCAGCAGGCGGTCCAGCGCGGCCTCGGGCTCGACGGCGACGTACTTCTTGGGCCGGCTCGCGGCCTGACTCCGTGCCAGCCCCCGCCGTTCCAGATCCTTCAGCACGTCGTACACCCGGCCCATGGGGACGTCACTGGACTTCGAGAGCTCCTTCGCCGTACTGGGAGAGTCGTCCAGCAGCGCCCGGTAGGCCCGGGCTTCGTACTCCGAGAGCCCGAGATCACGCAAGCTTGCCATGACCACCTCTCACACGCCGGTACCTCAAAAACTCACCGGACGTTTACTCGTGAAGACTGTTTCGTCGAGTTTTCTTAACTACTCCCGCTGGGCGACGCGCTCCATCAGCGCCTCGGGGTCGCTCGCGGTCCCGTCGACGCCGACGACGCGTGCGGTCCCACGGTCGAGATCCGGCGCGATCGACTCGTCGGCGTCGGGGACGACCACCTTCTCGTGGTCCGCGACCCGGAGCGCAGCGCGGTGGAGGTCGCTCCCGGGGTCGTCGGCGACGGCGACGGTCAGTGGATCGTGGACGAGTCGGCTCGCCGCCGTTCCGTACTCCGCGACCTGCACGCCGACGCGGTGGGAGGCGCCGGCGAAGGCGCCGACGGTCTCGCGGGCGATCTCGCGGTACGACTCCTCGCCGGTCAGCGTCGCGAGGTCGACCAGCGCGTTCGCCATCGCGGCGTTGCCGTCCAGCGGCCGCAGCGGGCGGTCGAGAAGTCCGGGGCCCTCGATGGGCCCGTCGCGGAACGAGCCGTCCGCGTGGAGCGTCTCGATCGCGTGGTCGGCGACCGTGCTGGCCACGTCGGCGCCGTAGCCGAGGACCTGCTCGGCGCGGGTGAACGCGCCGACGACGGCGGCGATGTCGGAGAGTACGTCACGCGGGCCGGTCCGTCCGCGCTCCCGGAAGTGGACCACGGACCCGTGTTCGAGCAGGTCGCGCTCGAGGTAGTCGAGCACGCGGTCGGCGTACTCGCGGGCCCGCTCGTCGTCGGTGTAGCCGTGGTAGGTGAGCAGCGCGTCGGCCGCGAGCGCGTTGCCGCCGGCGTAGGCCGTGAGGTCGGTCCGGGGCGAGCGGTCGTTCGCCCGTTCCGCGGCGTCCTTCCGCCAGTACTCCGCGCCCTCGCCAGGCCCCTGACTGCCGCCGACCGCGACGCCGGCCCAGAGGTCGTCGGTGAGGAACTCGACGGTCGACGCTGCGGGTTCCCGGTAGACCTCCTCGCCGGTGTAGACGTAGGCGTGAGCGAACGCCCGGAGCAGGGTCGCGTTCGTGTCCAGCAGTTTCGCGTGGTGGATGTCGCCCCAGTCCTGGCGGCCAGCGTAGCGGAAGAAGCCGCCGGCGACCTCGTCGTGGAGGTGATCCCGGACGGCGTCGAGGCTGCGGAGCGCTTGGTCGCGCTCGCGTTTGAGCGCGAACTCGACGGTGCGGGCCAGGGGGAACTTCGCGTTCTGCCCCCACCCGGCGAACCGCTCGTCGAACTTCTCGCCGAGCTGGCCGGCCAGCTGCTCCTCGATCGCGGCGTCGACCTCGCCCGCGGGCGGGAGGTCGCCCGAGAGCGCGCGCGGGACGCGGCCGGCGTCGTCGCCCTTCTCGGCGTAGTTCTCGGCGACGCGATCCAGCACCTGGCGCATCCCGTCCGGCGCGAGCGCGGTGGCCGTCGAGAGCACCTCGCCGTCCGGGGTGAGGAACACGGTGGAGGGGAAGCCGCCGGCGGCGTAGCGCTCGCGCACCCGCGGGTGGCGGTCGGCGTCGACGCGGATCGGGACGAACCGGTCGTTGACGTTGGCCGCGATGTTGGGGTCGGCGTAGGTGGTGGCGTCCATCTCGTGGCAGTCCACACACCACGTCGTCGAGAGCGAGAGCAGTACGGGAACGGCGCGCTCGCGGGCCTCGTCGAAGGCGTCCTGGCCCCACTGACGCCACTCGACGCGGGTCTCCTCTTGCATGGCTTAGGGTGGGGGTGTTCCGGGGTAAAGCGTGTCGGAGGCGGGACCGGGGAACCCGAAGGAGCGGAGGCAAGCAGCCTCGGTACGTCGACCGGTGGGCGGAGCGACCCGCGAACGGCGGCCTTTTAGCCCGCCAGCCCCCTCCCTCGACCATGTCGAACGCAGGCGTCGGGCGGCTGGAGCTCCCGTGTGGCCAGACGGTCGCGCTCACGTCGCTCGACCTCGGGATGCGCGAACTCGACTGTGACTGCGGGGACTCCCACGGCGTCGTGATGGACATGCACCCCCCGACACGGTTCTTCCCGGAGTTCCTGGTGGAGACCCTCGACGACGTGGTCGAGACGACCAGCGAGGAGATGCCGGACTTCGGGACCCCCCACCTGATGGGAATGGTGATGGAGGAGTTCCCCGAACGGATCGCCGTCGCCGACGCGACGGACGAGGGCGACGTGGGCTTCGCGATGGTGTGGATCACCGACTTCGACGCCCGGCGGCTCCACGAGGTGATCGTGGAACTGGTCGTCGAGATGATGGAGCACGCCGTCTCCCACGCCGAGAGCGACCGCGCGCTGACCGAGTTCGAGGAGCAGATGCTGGAGTTCGACGTGACCGAGTTCGTCGACCAGTACCGCGACGAGCGTGACCTCGATCCGGAACCGTACGTCTAACTGATCGCGGTACTGCCCCACGGGCGATGCTGCCCCCGCGATGGATACTCACGGTCCGCAGCCGGGCTTTCTTACTCCGCGGGAATCGCCACAACCGCTTTGCGCTCGCTCTGCCTCCTCCCGACCATGCAGCTCGGACTGATCCTGGAGACGAACGATCCGGAACGGGTTTGGAACGCGTTTCGACTGGCGAACACGGCGCTCGACGCGGGCCACTCGGTGGAGACGTTCCTCCTCGGGGACGGCGTCGACGCGCCCGACCTCGACCACGAGAAGTTCAACCCCCACGGGGTGATGCGCAAGTACACGAACGACGGCGGAACGCTGTTGGCGTGTGGCACCTGCCTGGACTCGCGGGACATCGAACCGGACGACCTCCGACCGCGGTCGACGATGGCGGACTGCTTACGAGTCGTCGAGGACGCCGACGAACTGCTCACGATCGGGTGACCGACGCCGGTGCCGCTGATGAGGACGTCCGAACGGTACGCAACCGAACCGAGGGAGTCACCGAAAACGGTGGGCCACGGGCTACATCACTCGAGTGAGCAGACTTCGACAGGTACCACGAGTTCTTCGTCCACGTTTATGCAAAGATGGGCCGCCGCCGTTCGAACGCGAAAAGTCTTGGAACTTCGAAATGAAGCGATGACCCATGAACGGGCTTGAACTAGCGCTCCGCCTGTCTGCGGGCCTCTTGCTCATCCTGGCGAACGGGTTTTTCGTCGCGATCGAGTTCGCACTCACCCGCGTCCGACAGTACTCGGAATCGGAGTTCGATACGCCGGGACTACGGCGGGCATGGGCAATGACCGACGACCTCGAGATCTATCTCACGAGCTGTCAGGTCGGGATCTCCGCGACGAGCATCGCCGTCGGCATCGTGGCGGAACCAGCATTGGCGACACTGATCGCCCCGTTTTTCGAGAACACGGTGCTCGCGTCGATCGGTGCCGGTGGCATTCTCGGATTCCTCATCATTAACCTCCTTCACCTGACTCACGGGGAACAGACCCCGACGTATCTCGGCGTCGAACGAACGAAGTTCGTCGCTCGTTACGGTGCAACACCACTCTATTGGTTTGCCAAGGCCCTCTACCCGGTCATCTGGATCGGGGACGGCGTCGCCAAGTGGACGCTCCGACTCTTCGGCATCGAGATGACCGGCGCGTGGCTTGAAACCGAGGGCGACCGTGTCGAATCCCGGGCCGACCTCCGCCATCGGCTCGGTTCCACGCTCGAAAAGGGGGGGATAGCCGAGGAACGGAGATCGGAGATCATCAACGCCTTCACGGTGGGTGAGCGGCCCGTGAGCGAGGTCATGACCGACCGGGAGAGCATCGTCTTCCTCTCGACGACCGCGTCCGTCGAGACCAACCTCGAACGGATCGGTAATAGCCCCCACACGCGGTTTCCAGTGATCGGGGAGGACCCGGAGGACTTTCGCGGCATCGTCTATGTCGCAGCGGTCGTCGACAAGATAGACGAGTTGCGACGTGGCGACGTGACGTTTGAAGACGTCGCCGCAGCCCCGATGACCATCCCCAAGGACACGTACATCAGCGAAGCGGTCGATCGGTTCCAGGACGAACATCAGGAACTCGCTCTCGTGTCCGAGGAAACCGAGGGGGACATCGTCGGGTTGATCACCGCGACGGATGCTCTGGAAGCGGTGATGGGGGAAATCGAGGATCCCCTGGATCTCGAACTACGGGAGTGACTCGATGCTTCGTAGTCCAACTCCCCCGTTTTCGGACGGTGGGAACGCGGCCAACTGATTAAGTGGAAGGCTGACGGACCGGAACGTATGGGCGCTCCGAGTAGCCGTCGAGTCGATGGGCACGCACTCGGGAAAGCAGTGGGTTCGCTCTGGGCCGGAGCCGTCGTCGTGCTCGGGTTGACCGCGCGTCGGGGGTGGGGTGATGAGTGGCGGGACCTCCTCTCCGACGTGTATCTGGGGTATGACCCGACGAATCAAGGATTGCTGGTCGGTGCTGTCTGGGCGTTCGCGGAGGGGTTCGTGGGGGCGTCCCTCCTCGCATGGCTGTATAACCTGTTCCGGTAATCCGAGGAGTAGACCGAACGACTGACCAGGACATCCTATGGCTTCGCTTCGCTCCCTACTACGGCGAAACCGTTCGGAGAAGCTCGGTCTCGTGGAGGTCGTCGCGATGGGCGTCGGGGGCATGGTCTCGGGGGGGATCTATGCCGTGCTGGGTGTCGCGATGAGCCAAGCGGGCAACGCCGTCCCGCTCTCGTATCTCATCGCGGGCGTCATCACGCTCCTCACCGCGTACTCGTATCTCAAACTCACGTTGCACTACGAGGAACACGGTGGGGCGTTCACGTTCGTCGAACACGCGACGGACAACGTGCATATCGCAGGCTTCGTTGGCTGGGTGCTCGTCGTCGGGTACGTCGGCGTGATGGCGATGTACGCGTTCGCCTTCGGTGCGTACACGCTCACTGCTGTACAGGCTATCGTCGGAAACGAACTGCCACAGTTGCTTCGGCCGATCATATCGGTTCTCATGGTCGGGGCCTTCGTCGGGCTGAATCTCTCCGGGGTTCACGAGACCGGCCTGTTCGAGGACATCGCGGTCTATGTCAAGATCGTCATCCTGCTCTCGCTCGCCACGCTCGGGATCGCCTTCTACGGGGGTGATCCCGTCTCGGTTGACTTCTTCAATAGAGGACATCTCAGTCCCATCACGGCCTTTGCAATCATTTTCGTCTCGTACGAAGGCTTTCAGCTGCTGGTCTACGACTACGACGACATCGAAAACGTCGAACAGACCCTCCCGGTCGGGATGTACATCTCGATCGCGATCGCCATCCTGATCTACGTCTCGGTGTCGTTCATGGCTACGCTCCAGCTGTCCCCCGAACAACTCATGGCCCACGAGGAGACGGCACTCGCAGCCGCCGTCTCGAACATTCCACTCCTGGGCGCCGTCGGGTTCGTGCTCGTGATCCTCTCGGCGATGAAAAGCACGTCTTCGGGGATCAACGCAACGCTCTTTGGCACCTCCCGGCTCGTCCACGAGATCGCAACGGAAGGTGCCATTCCCCGGTTATTCTCCTTCCGTAACCGGGAGGGGATCCCCGTCTATGCCCTGCTGCTGATGGGGGGGTTGACTGCGGCGTTCGCCGCACTCGGGACGCTCAAGCAGATCACCGAGTTCGGCTCTGTCGCCTTCCTGATCGCGGATGCCGTGACGAACTTCGTCAACCTCCGACTCGCCGACGAAACGGGATCGAACCGCCTCGTTCCCGTCCTCGGCCTGGTCGGTACCGTGGCCGCGATACCGATCGTCCTCTATCATCTCTATCGGACTGATATCGAAATACTGCTCTGGATCGTCGGCATTTTCAGCTCCCTCCTGCTGCTCGAGTTCCTCTATATAGAGCGACATCCGTTTGACACTGAGCCCCCGAGCGAGGGGTGATCGGTCTCAGATCCACCCAGTGCGGCTGAGGCGGAGGTTCAGCACGACGTACCCCCCATCCAGTAAGCCTGTGCTGCCGATCGTCGAACATGTCGCCACCGTTGGGGCTCTCGTCCACCGATTACGCACTGTTGAACTCGTTCCCCGTATTCAGCGCGCTGCCCGTGACCATCGCTCGTCTCTCCCTCACGAACGACTGTACTCTCCGCTTCGATGATCACGCTGTTTTGCTACTTCAGTCGGGATCGACGAGGAACGGTATCGGGCCCCTGTACGCTGATGTACCGTCGGCCGATCGTTGATCGAACCGGATTTATCGAACACCGACCGGGGAACCGTTCTCCCTCTCGTCGATCTCTCCTGTTCGGAAGGAAGAGTAACTCGTCCACTTTTGGCTATCTACTCTCTTTGCTCCACCCTGGTCAGATGGACGAAGTCCACCATACCCGCGGTTCGAACGATCTGTGGGGATGACTTTCGACACGTTCAGCCCCCACCACGAACGACGTGCCCGTACTTCAGTAGGCTCACAAAGACGCCCCCACCAACCACGTTCCCGACAGTCGCGAACCCGAGGAACGTGACGTAGTCGAGTACCGTTATCTCGGTAGAAATAAACACCCCGAACAGCACCTCGACGTTGCCGGCGATCGAGTGCGGGAGGTGGAGGAGACCGATCGAGGCGGTGACGAGCCAGATGATGAGCAGGCGACTTGTGGTCTCTTTCGCGGCGGTAATCAGCCACGCTAACAGACCCATGAGCCACCCCGCGAGGATGCCTGCAACGAACAGCCATCTGGGCCCGTGAGAAATCATCTTTCCGGCGATGGTGACGAACGCCTCCGCGTTCGCGACCCCGAGATCCGGCAGCAACGTGACGACGAACACGACGAACACGGCGCCCCCCAGCACGTTACTGAGCCAAATCAGTCCCCAGAGGCGCCCTAGATTCCCGAGCGACTCCCGCTTGTCAAGGACTGGCATCACTGCGAGCGTCGTGTGTTCGGTGAACAGTTCCGAGCGTGCGATGATGACGAAGATGAACCCGACGGAGTAGGCACTCGCCAGCAGTAGTTCCGTCCCGAGATCACCGTACCCGCTTTCGCTGACCGTGAGCACCACTGCCATCAGCAGCGGCCCGAAACCGATATCGAGACCCGCTGAAAACCCTGAAAGTAACAGCCCAGCAGTTCCGCGCTCCATCTCGTGCTGGGCGGATTCGATTACAGATCCGAGTATCTCCGGTGCCGTGGCTTGCTCTCCTGCGATTTCCACCTCCGAATCTGAGTCGCCCACGTCAAACCTCCCCCTTCTCGGGAGTCCCAAGGCTACCGAGACGATGCATGCGAACCACTACGAGAAGAGGCTCAAAAAGTAGCGTGCTAACAGCTAGCGAGACTCGCGTTGTTCGACCTTGTTCAGTTCGATCAGCAACCGGAAGATCGCCTTCACGAGGTTCGAGTCCACGTCGAAGCGCTCGGCGTTCTCGCCGGCGCGGTCCATCACCGCCTGTTCCTGGTCCTCGTCGGTCGTCGGCAGCCCCTGTTCCTCCTTCACGTCGGCGATGGTGTCGGCGACGTAGGTGCGTTGGGCGATGAGTTCGACCAGCTCGCGGTCGATCTGCTGGATCTCCTCGCGCAGTTCCTCCAGGGTCATGTCGTCGGGTGTCCGGTCGGTCATAGGTATCGGCCTCCAGTCGGTCGCGTCGCCGTCCGCAGCGTCTCGCCCGGTCGCTCGGCCCACCGCTCCTCGACGCGCTCCAACCCGTCGCGGTCGCCGACGGCCACGACGCTCGGTCCCGTCCCGGAGAGCGAGACGCCCGCGGCGTGGGGCATCGCTTCGACGGCCGGGTCGGTCGAGAAGCCGAGCGCCGCCGAGAACGCGAGGCCGTTGACGGTCATCGCGCGACCGTACGCGCCGTCGAGCGCGAGTTCCGCCACGAGGCGGGCCATCGGCGCCACCAGTTCACAGCGTTCCGCGTCGGCGTCGGCCGAGTAGGCCCGCTCCGGCGGCGTCCAGACGAGCGCGTCCCAGTCGACCTCCTCGCGGACGAGCAGTTCGTCCTCGGTGTTGTCGGTGACGGTGAGTCCGCCCAGCATCGACGCGCTGGCGTCGTCGAACGCGCCGGTGACGGTGACGCCCGCCTCGCGGGCAGCCTGCACGCCGACTCGACAGGCGTCCTCGTGGTCGACGATGCCCGCGAGGCCGAGCGCGTCGACGGTCGCCAGCACCGTCGCGTTCGCCGCCGCGGAGGAACTCTTCAGCCCCGCGGCGGTCGGCACCTCGCTCTCGGTCCGGACCGTGCCACCGACGGCGTCCGGATCAGGCAGCTCGGCGGCCGCCGGGTCGTCGCCCCACCGCTCGACGGTGCGGGACACACAGTGCTCGATCAGTTCGGTGTCGGCGTCGGGCTGGCCGCCGATCTCGCCGACGATCTCGCCCGAGCCGTCGAGCTCGACGTGCGCGTCGGTCTCGAAGTCGAGTGCGAACGCCGACCCCCGACCGGTGGCGAGCGCGTTGAGCACCGTCCCCGCGCCGGGGGCCGCGGCGTGGCCGTCCATGCCCCTACTGGGTCGGGTCCGGGGCTTGAAGGTGGTGGTCCCGGCGGTTCGGGCGGCGATCTACAGCAGCCGCGCGCCCGTCGCCGACACTCGCGTCCGGTTGGGGAGGACGCCGTCGCAGTCGACGGCGACCACCGTCTCGCCGAGCATCGCCATCGTCGCGGCCCCACCCGCGTCCTCGACGCGCCCGACGGTCTCGACGACGCGCTCGGTCGGGAGGTCGAGCGCCCGCGCGAACGGCCACGAGCGCTCGATCACCGCCCGCACTGTCGGCCGCTCGGGCAGTGAATCGAGCACGGCCCCGCCCTCCTCGCGGACCCGATCCATCAGTTCCTCGTCCGCGAGCGCGTCGGCGGTCGAGAGCTCGCCGTAGCCGGCGTACCCGACGGGTTCGTCGGTGTCGACGCGCTCCCGGCCGTCGCCGACGTTGTACACCAGCCCGCCGGCGTCCTGGACGAACACGTCTCCCAGCCCGGTCCCGGCGGCGACTTCGGCCTCGTGGCTGTGCTCGACGAGTCGTTCGCGGGCGTGCCCGAGTTCGAACCGTTCGTTCGCGGCGAGCGCCGTCGCGAGCGTCGCGGCGCCGCTGGCGCCGAAGCCCGCGCCGAGCGGCACCTGCGGCCGCACGTCGACGCTGGCCGCGACGCCGAGTCGGTCCAGCACGCGACTCACCGGCTCGAAGTCGGCCGGGTCGCCGTCGACGGCGACCGTGGTCCCCGCCGCTTCCTCGATCGAGACTGTCACGCCGTCCTCGAGCGCCACGCTGGCGCCGCGGGAGCCGGCGTCGACGTGATCGGGCGCGAACACCGCCGTCACGCTGGCCGGGGCAAACGCGTCCATGGCTCGGGGGAGGGCAGCGCCGTAGTTGAGTCGTGTGGTTCCGCGGCGTCGACCCCCGGCGTTCGGGACTCGATCGCCGAGCGACCGCGTCCCGGTCCCGAAACACTCAAACGCGGACCCCGACAAGCCGAAGACATGGAACTGCGGGTCATCGAGAAAACCGAGGAGGAACTCCGCATCGAGGTCGCCGGCGAGGGGCACACGTTCATGAACGTCCTGAAGGGGACGCTGCTGGAGAACGACGACGTGGCCGCCGCGACCTACGACGTGAACCCCGAGCAGTCGGGGGGCCAGACCGAACCGATCCTCTCGATCACGACCGAGGGCGGCGCCGACCCGCTCGACGTGCTCGAGGACGCGGCCGGCGACGTGAGCCGGAAGACCGACGAGCTCCGCAGCGCGTTCAAAGCGGCGTCCGCCTAACCCCGTTCTCTCTCCCGGCGTTCGACGGGCTCGAAACCCGTTTCCTCACGGACCGCCGATCGGCGAGCGACGCGGCTCCCGTCAGATCCGGATCGGGATCCCGCGCTCGGCGAGGTACTGTTTGACCTCCCGGATCGTGTACTCCTCGTAGTGGAAGATCGAGGCCGCCAGCCCCGCGTCGGCGTCGGCCTCGGTGAACACCTCGTACATGTCCGCGGGCGAGCCACAGCCCGAGGAGGCGATCACCGGCGTCGAGACGGCGTCACACACCGCGGAGGTCAGCGGGATGTCGTAGCCGTCCTTCGTGCCGTCCTTGTCGATCGAGTTGACGAACAGTTCGCCGGCGCCGCGGGACTCGGCTTCCTCCGACCACTCGACGGCGTCGATACCGGTCCCCTCGCGACCCCCCTTGACGGTGCACTCGAACCAGCAGGACTCGCCGTCGATGCGTTCGTAGTGTTCGCCCTGTTCGTCGTAGCGCCGGCGGGCGTCGAGCGAGATGACGATGCACTGCGAGCCGAAGGCTTCGGCGCCGCGGTCGATCAGGTCGGGGTTCTCGATGGCGCCGGAGTTGATGCTGACCTTGTCCGCGCCGGCGCGCAGCGTCTCCTTGATGTCGTCGGTGGTGCGGATGCCGCCGCCGACGGTCAGCGGGATGAACACCTCGTCGGCGACCGCCGAGACGGTGTCGAGCATCGTCTCCCGTCCCTCCGCGCTGGCGGTGATGTCGAGGAAGACGAACTCGTCGGCGCCGGCCTCGTTGTAGCGCTTGGCCATCTCCACCGGATCGCCGGTGTACTCCAGATCCTCGAAGTTGACGCCGGTGTACACCGCCGGTTCGCCGTCCTCGTCCACGTCCACGTCGATGCAGGGGATGACCCGTTTGGTGAGCGTCATTGTGTGGGCTGGGCGGAATCGGTGGGCGCTCCGCGCATACGCTCGCTCGGCGGGCCACCCATTTGCACGTTACGGAAGGAGCGACCGCGCGGACGACGACGCGCACGGGCCGCGGGCACGGACGTGACACTCGCCGGAAGCGATTTACGGTATCCGACCCCACGTCCGGACATGGTCGACGCCACGGAACGCGACGGGATGACGTGGTACCAGTGTGAGAACTGCGGCCTGCTGTTCGACGACGAGAGCGACGCGATCCAGCACGAGGAGAACTGCGCCGGCGACGAACCGGATTACCTGCAGTAGGCCGGCGCCGACGGGCCCGTCCCGCTACTCGCTCTCCGGCGCCGCGCTCACGATCTCGAAGCTCTGCTCCCCCCAGTCGTCCTCGACGAAGACGAACACGCGGCCGCGGGCCTCCTCCGGGTCGGCTTCGACCTCGATGCGCCGGCCCTCGACGTGCCGGGCGACCACGCCCGGGAACACCTCCTCCTCCTCGCCGGCATCGAGCATCACCCGGCCGACGCCGGTGTCCTCGAGGATCTCGTCTTCGGTCTTCAGGTCGTTGATGTAGAGCATCACCCCCTCGCTCTCGGTGGGATCGGTCACGAGCAGGTGACACTCCTTCCCCGGGCCGGTCCGGACCGACCCCGTCTCGGCACTGGGGACGCCCCGGTAGAGCGTGTCGCGGCCGTCGTCGTACTCGACGACCACGCCCTCATCGCGGAGGTCGACGCCGACGGTGCCGGGAGCTACGTCGTTCCGGTTGGACATACTCGCCGTAGCGTCCGCGGGCGCAAAAGCGCCGCGTCCCGCGGTCGGGAGCGACGGGCCGGACTCAGCCCATCCCCGGCGGCGGCCCCTCGTCGTCGTCGTCCTGGTCGATGTCGACGTTCAGGCCCATCTCCTCGCGGCGCTCCCGGAGCTCGCCGATCTTCCGGCGGTAGTAGCCGACGCCGGCGATGGCGACGCCCACCAGGCCCGCCAGGAGCCCGGCGAACAGCTGCACGTCACGCGGGAGGTAGAACCGCACCGAGAGCGAGTTCCTGGTGATCTCGGCCCACTCGATCGTGAGGTGGCCGTCGACGACCGTCTTCGCGTCCGGTGCCGGGACGATGCGCCCGAACAGCGGCACCGACGCCTCGCGGTTCTCGGGGAGGACGACGGTGTAGTTCCCGCCCTCGACGGCGACGGGGTGGGTGAACTGCTTGGGTGTGCTCTCGCCGGAGTAGGCGAGTCGGCCGTCCTCGCCCGGCGGTTCGATCACCAGCTGGTTGTTCCGGGTCCGCACGTCGCCGCCGTGGTCGCCGAACGCCGAGCCGTTGACGACGGTCCCGTTGGGGTAGCGATACCGCAGCGAACTGACCGTGAGCGGCTCGTCGGTGCCGAGGAAGCCGGGCCGGGAGAGCTCGATGCTGTCGTTGACCGCCGACACGTCGTACACCGCGCGGTAGGTGACGTTGTCGGTGACGGTGACGTGCACGTCGCCCTCGGCGTCCCAGTCGTAGGGCTGTGCGGGCGGCTCGTCGAGCCGGTCGGCGCTGGTGGGGCCGCCGCCGAGGCAGCCGCTGAGCGCCAGTATCCCGACCAGCGCCAGCAGCGCGAGGTGTCGACGGTTCATCCTTACGGCACGACGGCTTTCAGTTCGGCCGGGAGGTACTCGCCGACGCTGGCGAGCAGCCCCGGCGGGTCGGTACCCTCGGCGCAGACGACGCTCTGTTCGAGCAGGCCGAGTCGCTCGACGGTGATCACGTCCCGGGCGTGGCCCGCGCGGTTGAGCGTCGCGCGCACCTCGCCGCGGGTCGCGGAGTTGACGTTGAGCCGGCCGCCCGAATCGGCGCCGTCGTCGTCGCTGCGGGTCCAGTCGTACAGCATGTCCCGGCTCCCGTCGGCGAGCCGGTGGTCGCCGTCGGCGTCGTAGACGAACCGCAGCGGGGTGTGCTGGACGACGCCGAAGCGATCCCGGATCTGCGAGGCGTCGCCCGGCCCGAGGCCGAGCTCGTCCCGGTCGATCTCGATCGGCTTCCCGGCGTCGAGGGTCCAGCCCCCGTCGTCCCAGTAGCGAAGGGTGCCGACGTAGGTCTCGCCGTCCTCGAAGTGGTCGGTGATCTCGCCCCAGCGCTCCCGGAGGAGGTTCCGGGCGGCCGTCTCGTCGTTGCCCTCGACGGTGACCGAGACGAACTCGTCGTCCAGCACGCCGATCGTCCACTCCACGTCGAGGTCGGCGAGGTCGTTGGCGACCAGCGAGTCGAGGCTGTCGAGCGCACGCTCGCGGGCGTCGCCCTCGACGTAGCACTTGGTTGCGAGGACGACCATCAGGCGGCCTCGAGGTTGAGTTCGTCGCGGAGCTGGTCCAGGCGCCACTCCATGGCCTCGACCATGCGGGTGTTCTCCATCGCCTCGAGCTGGGTGCCACACTCGGGGCACTCGAAGCCGAACTCCATCGCCTCCTCGAACTCGAAGCGCAGCGAGCAGTTCTCACACAGGTAGAACTGGTGTTCGCTCTCGTACTGCAGTCGCTGCTCCAGGGCGTCCGCGAGGCGGTGCATCTCCTCCTCGAGGTTATCCGGGATGTTCTCGTAGTGGAACGTCCAGAGGTAGGTGAGCCACCCCGAGTCCTCGTCGCGGACCCGGCGGTAGGCCGCCAGGTCGTTCTCGTAGAGGATGAACAGCGCGCGGCGAACGTCGTTGAGTTCGAGGCCGAGTTCCTCGGCCAGTTCCTCGTCGGTCACTTCGCCGTCCGGCGGGGCGGCGGCGACGGGCATCCCCGTCGGACCGACCAGGTCGTGGAGGTACTTCTGAATCACCGGGTCCTCCAAGAGTTCCTCAAAAGCCATTGCGGTGACGTAAAAGGGGCACCCGCTTCAACGTTGTGGGTTCCAGGTGCCCGTTCGCGCCGTTTCGGGGGCTCGACGATCGGACTCCGCTCGGTTCCGGCGTTACCCGTCGTCGATGGCGTCGTCGACGGTCCCGTCCGCGTTCACGTCGTCCGGGTCCACCACGCGCTTGCCCGTCTCCATCGGGAGCACGCGCTGCTCGCCGCCCGCCCACTCGCGGTCGAGTTCGTCGCCGTCGAACAGGCGGTCGAGGAAGACGGCGAGCCCGGCGACCTCGGAGTGGGGCTGGTTGGTGACGCCGACGTTCCAGTCCGCGTGCTCGTACACCTCGAACGGTACCTTCTCGCCGCCGACGACGATCAGGATCGGCTCCTCGGCGTGGACCTCGCGGATCTCCTCCTGAACGGTCTGGACCTCCTCGCCGTACATCGTGAGGTGGACGACCGTCCCCTCCCAGTTCCGGATGGTCGCGCGCTGCTCCCCGTCGAGTTCGACCTCGAAGGGGCCGCCGAAGCGCGCGGTGATGTCCCGCACCGTCTCCGCGGACTGGCCGGCGTTGTCCGGGAAGACCACGCGGTCGGCACCCAGCGCGCGGGCGGTGAGCCCGACGTGGGTCGTCATGCGGTCGTCCCGGCCTGGCCGGTGGCCGAACCGTAACACGCAGCACTCCGGGGTGTCTTGCATACTCCGGCGAACTGGGGGCGGAAGGGTGGCGCTTTCGGTTCCCGACCGGCGACGGCGCCGCCGGCGGTGACCGGAACGCACTTCCCCGAACCCGAACACGCGCCGACATGGACCTCAGCGGCAAGAACGTGGTCGTGACGGGCGGCGCAGGACTCGTCGGCTCCCACCTCGCGGGCGTACTGGCCGACGAGAACGACGTGTTGGCCGTCGACGATCTCTCGAAGGGCGACCGCGAGGCGATCCCCGACGGCGTCGAGTTCGAACGCGCCGACGTGCTCGACCCCGACGACGTGGCGCGGGTCATCGACGGGGGGACGGACGTGGTGTTCCACTTCGCGGCCCACACCGACGTGCGCGTCGACGACCCCGCCGAGGAGCGCCGCGTGTTCGAGGAGAACACCGAGATGACGTACAACGTCCTCGAACGGATGCGCGAGGTCGGCTGTGACGCACTCGCTTTCACCTCCTCCTCGACGGTGTACGGCGAGGCCCCCCGACCGACGCCGGAGGACTACGGGCCCCTCGAACCGATCAGCATCTACGGCGCCTCGAAGCTCTCCGACGAGGGTGTGGTGTCGACGTTCGCCAACTCCTACGGCATCCAGTCGTGGGTGTTCCGGTTCGCGAACATCGTCGGCCCGCGCCAGCGCGGCAACGTGATCCCGGACTTCATCCAGAAGCTTCAGGCCGACCCGGAGACGCTCACCATCCTCGGCGACGGCCGACAGGAGAAGTCCTACCTCCACGTCGCCGACTGCGCGGCCGCGATCCGGGACGTCGTGGAGAACGCCGGGGACGACTACAACGTCTACAACCTCGGCTCGGAGACGACCACCTCCGTCGTCGACATCGCCGACATCGTCGCCGACGTGATGGGACTCGACCCCGAGTACGAGTTCACGGGCGGCGACCGGGGCTGGACCGGCGACGTGCCGAAGATGCGACTCGACACGAGCAAGCTCGCGGGACTGGGTCACGACGTGCCCGCGGACAGCGACGCGGCGGTCCGGCGGGCGACCGAACAGCTCTACGACGAACTCAGCTAGCCGGGACGGCGACGAACGCGGTCAGACCAGCACCGTCTCCTCGGCGCTGAGCTCGCGGTCACGACACGTCAGTTCGGCGACGACGAAGTACTCGCCCGGATCGGGGTCCTCCCACGCGGCGTCGAACGTCCGGCTGCCGCCCGCGGGCACCGTCTCCGAGCCCGTCACCTGGGCGAACATCCGGTCGGCGTCCGACTGCCAGACGGGCGCCGCCTCGTCGTCGGCGCCGGCGGGGTACACCGAGACGCGGACCCGCTGTGCGTCCGCGAACGATAGCTCGACGGGCCCGTCGTCGGTGTTCTCCACGGTGAGTTCGAACGCAAGCGCGTCCCCGCGTTGCCGACTCTCGAGGGAGGTTTCGAGCACGTCTGCAGGTTCGTGGACGCGCAGCAAAAGCTTCCCGCCTACGCCCCGTCGCGCATGTCCGGCGGCAGCAGGTTCGGGATCCCGTCCTCGATGGGGTAGGACTCGCCGCAGTCGGTGCAGGTCAGCGTCCCCGAGATGATCTCGCCGTCGTCGCGCTCGTCGGCGTCGAGCTCGAGGTCGTGTTTGTCCATCGGGCAGCAGACGATCTCCATCAGCGACTCCTTCATACGCCCCAACTGGGGTCGGATGGGGCAAAAGGCTGCGGGTTCCGTGGGCCTACTCGAGGAAGCGCTCGTAGGCGGAGGTGAAGGCGCCGGACTCCTCGGTGAGTTCGTCCCACTCGTCGAGGCCGCGCTCGGCGCGCGTCCCCTCGACCGTGTTGTCGAGCACGAACGCGACGATGCCGCCGACGGCCATCCCCGTGCCGCCGACCACGTAGACGGTGTCGGCGACGATCTGGAGCGTCGCGTCGGGGAGCACCGAGGCCGTGAGCACCGGGCCGACGACGGGGGTGTTCGCGACGCCCTCGGCGAAGGCGGCCGCGCTCCCGACGTTGCCCATGTACGCCGGGAGCGCGAGGCCGAGGAACAGCGAGATGCCGACGATGAACGAGTTCCGCGAGGAGTCGAGGTCGACGTGTTTCAGGTTCGAGAGGCCGACCGCGGCGATCTGGCCGAACATCGCGACGTAGAGGCCGCCGACGATCGGGTCGGGGATGGTGGTGATCAGCGCGCCGAAGTAGCCGACGAACCCGGCGATCAACATCAACACCGCGCCGACCTGGATCACGAACCGGGAGGCGACGCCGGTGAGGCCGATGGCGCCGATGTTCTCGGAGTAGGAGGTCGAGCCGTTCCCGGTGCCCATGATCCCGGCGAACAGCGTCGCCACCCCCTCGGTCCCGATGCCGTGGTTGATGCGCCGGGCGGAGGGCGCGCGCTCGCCGGCGAGGCGGGCGACGGCGTGGTAGTCGCCGAAGGACTCGATCATCGACGCCACGACGCCCGCGAACATCCCGATCACGAAGGAGGTCCGGAACGTGGGCATCCCCCACTGCAGCGGCGCCGGCACCTGGATCAGGCTGGCGTTCGCGACGACCGAGAGGTCGACGAAAGCCGGGGAGCCCGACGGGATGACGCCGACGACGGAGAGGCCGGTCGCGAGCACCCACGCGACGGCGATCCCCAGCAGGACGGGGTAGAGCCGGAACACGCGGTGGGCGTCGTCGACGTACTGGCTGAAGCCGACGATCAGGAGGACGGTCAGGCCGAGCAGCCACCAGGCCTGCTGGGCCGCGGCGACCTGGGGCGCGCTGAACAGCGAGAGCCCGATGAGCGCGATCGTCGGCGCGATCACCACCGGCGAGAGGTAGCGTTTGAGCCAGCCCATCACGCCGAGGTAGCCGAGGACGATCTCGACGATCCCGCCGACGATGATCGCGCCCTGGAGCGCGAGGATCGCCTGCTCCCAGTTGCCCGTGCCGACGAAGCCGATGATGGCCAGCGCGGGCGCGAGCATCGAGAACGTCGCGCCCTGGACGATCGGGTAGCGGTTCCCGACGACCGTCTGGAGCAGCGTGCCGACCCCGGAGACGACGAAGAACGTCCCGATGTAGAGCGGCTGGTACTCCGCGGGCATTCCCATCGCCGTCGCGAGCGCGAGCGGGACGGCGATGTTCGCGCCCACCATCGTGAGGTAGTGCTGGAGCCCCAGCAGCGCCGACTCCACGATCGGCGGGCGCTCGTCGACGCCGTACTCGACGTCGCTGGACTGTTCGACCGATTCGGTTCCGGGTTCGCCCGCCAGCCCCTCCGGCGGTGTCTCCGGGTTGGACGCTCCGGTCATCGAGTGTCTACCGAACCGTTCTCGTTCTCACCTAAATACGCTCCACATCCGACCTCGGGGAGCGAACCGGGGGGCCCTACTCCCAGGGAGTCTGTCGCTCGACCGTCTGGTCGCGGTCGGGGCCGACGCCGACGGCGTAGACGGGGGCGCCGAGTTCGCTCTCGAGGTACTCGAGGTAATCACGGCAGGCGGCGGGGAGCGCGTCGTACCCCTCCTCGGCGACGGCGCTCCAGTCCTGCTCGCTCCAGGTCTCGAACTCCCGGAAGTTCGGCTCACAGCGAGCCCACTCCTCGGTCGTCGCGGGGACCGTTTCGCGCGTCTCGCCGTCGAGTTCGTAGCTGTGACAGACTTGCAGTTCCTCCAGCCCCGCGAGCACGTCGACGTGGTTCACCGCCAGCCCGGTGAACGACGAGCGCCGCGCCGCGTGGCGCAGCATCGGCACGTCGAGCCAGCCGATCCGGCGCGGCCGGCCGGTGACGGTGCCGAACTCGCCGCCCTTCTCCCGGATCTCGTCGGCGAGATCCTCCTCGTCGTCCTCCATCTCGGTCGGGAGCGGCCCCTCGCCCACGCGGGAGAGGTACGCCTTCACGATGCCGACGATCTCGCCGGCGCCAACGACGCCGGGGCCGACGCCGGAGCCGACGGTGGCGCCGCCGGCGGTCGGGTTCGAGGAGGTGACGTTGGGGTAGTTCCCGTGGTCGATGTCGATGCTCGTCCCCTGGGCGCCCTCGAACAGCAGGTTCCCGCCGGCCTCGTGCTGCTCGTAGAGGAAGTCGCCGGCCTCGACGAGCATGTCGTTCTCCTGCAGTCGCCGGCCGTACTCCGCGAACTCCGCGACCAGTTCGTCCACGTCGAACTCGACGCCGGCGTCGATCCCGTACACCTCCTCCGCGATGGCCCGCTTGTTCGCGACGGTGTACTCGAGCCGGTTCCGGAGCACGTCCGTGTCGAGCAGGTCGCCGATGCGGACGCCGCGCCGGCCGGCCTTGTCCTCGTAGGTCGGGCCGATGCCGCGGCCGGTGGTGCCGACCTTCATGTCGGTGTCCTCCTTGTCGGTCTCCTCCATGTTGTCGAACACGCGGTGGTACGGCAGGATCACGTGGGCGCGCTTGGCCACGCGCACGTCGGGATCGAGGCCCTTCTCCCGGAGGGTCTCGATCTCGTCGAACAGCGTCCGGGGGTTGACGACGCAGCCGTTGCCGAGAACGCCGGTCTTCCCGCGGACACAGCCGCTCGGGACCAGCGAGAGCTTGTACTCCTCGCCCCCCTCGACGACGGTGTGGCCCGCGTTGTCTCCGCCCTGATACCGCACGACAGTGTCGGCCTCCTCGCCCCAGCGATCGACGAGGGCGCCCTTACCTTCGTCGCCGAGTTGCGCCCCGACGATTGTGACGGTCATACGCGTCGGTTCACTAGCCCCCGCTAAACCGATTACGATGCGACCGTCCCCTCGGATCCGACGGCCACTGCCGTTCCCGTCCGCTGCCGCCGCCAGAACGGTTAACTACACACCGTGTGTAGCTTACTCACTCAGTAACCCGCGGGCGGCGAGGGGAAGTTTTAACCTCTCCCAAGAGAAGTTAACATACAGCATGATAGATCGACTGGAGAAAGAAGTGGACATGCTGGAGCGACACCTCCAAGTCCTCCGGATGGTCATCGAGAACGAGCCGATCGGTATCGTGAAGATGTCGAACGAGACGGGTTACCCACACCACAAGGTTCGCTACTCGCTGCGCGTCCTCGAGGAGGAGAACCTGATCGAGCCGTCGAGCCAGGGTGCGATCACTACCGACCACACCGCCGAGTTCGTCGAGGACCTCGACGAGAAGCTCGACGACACCGTCGACAAGCTGCGCGACATGCGGATCGATTCGGCGCCGGAAGCCGAGAACTAACTCTCTCTGCGGACTACAGTTCTGGCACGCTGACGTGGAACTCGCCGTCGCGAGTCTCCACCAAACTGAGGTGGTAGCCGTCCTTGCGCGAGAGCTTCACGAAGCTCTTGCGCTTGCCACGGCCCAGGAATCCGCCGCCGGTCGCCTCCTCGGCGGTCTCCAGCGCCCCCGGCTCGTAGTAACTCGACGTGACGAAGAACGCCGCCGCGAGCCCCTCGTTCGTCTCGCCGACGGGCGTCGCGTTCCGGAGCAGCGACTCGAGCATCGGTTCGGTCGCGGGCTCGCGTGAGCTGTTCAGGTCGGTCACGATCAGCGGCTGGCCCATGCGGTCCCGGAGCACGACGTCGAAGGAGGCCCGCTCCTCCTCGGCCTCCTCGCCGAGGTCGACGCTGCCCCGGAACTCGATCCGGTCGATCTCCGGGATGGCGCCGAACAGCTTCCCCATGGCGGTCTGGTTGCGCGTCTCGCGGACGTCGTGTAGCAGCGACCGGGTCAGCCACTCGACGAACCCGTACTCGACGGTCCCACGGAGCCACTCCTCGAACGGTGCGCCGTCGACGACGGCGCCCTCCTCGTCGAACTCGGTGTGGTGTTCGAGCCGGAGGTTGTCGTTGACTTCGTCGCGGTCGGCGTCGCCGTTGTAGGCGTCCTCCAGCGTGGGGCCGCCCTTGCGCTCGTAGCGGACGAACAGGCTCGTCCCGGCCATCGCCTCCTCGGGCGGGATCTCGCGGTCGCCCTCGGGCATGTACTCCTGTGCCGCCTCGAGTTCGGTTTCCGCGACGCGGAGGTCCTCCTCCAGTTCGTCGACGGTCGCCCGGAGCTCCGCCACTTCGGTCTCGAGCTCCTCGGCGGTCGCCGCCGCTTCGTCTCGCTCGCGTTCGAGCCGGTCTCGCTCGCCGGCGAGGCGCTCGGTCTCGGCCTCGAGCTCCTCGACGCGTTCCCGAAGCTGGTCACGCTCCTCGCGCAGCGCCGTGACCGCCTCGCTGGGGACGTCTTCGCTGGCGGCGGACCCCTCGGCGGCCGGGGGCTCGGCCGACTCGCTCGCGGCCTCCATCGAGACCGACTCCGCGGGATCGAGCGCGGGGATCGTCGTCGTCTCGCGCCACTCGGACTCGCCCTCGAACCGACCGGCCGAATCGGACCCGCCTGCCGACGCCCCACCGCTTTCGTTCGACGACTCCGCCGTCGACACGTTCTCACCGTTAGCCATCGCGGCCTCCGCGGCCTCCGTCGCGGACCGTGCCCGCCCGGACGACGCCGACTCCGCAGGCTGGGACGACCCCGCGCTGGCGCCGTCGGCCGGCGTGGGATCGGTCCGGGGTTCGGCGGTCCCCTCACGGGTCGGTGTCGATCCCTCGGCGTCCGTCGATGCTGGCTCCTCGCTTCCGGCACGCGACGACGCCCCCCTGTCGGCCGGCGACGACCCCTCGCTATCGGCGTCGGTCGGCGGCGCCGTCGCGAACTCCGACTCCGTCGTCGGTTCCGCCTCGTCCGGCTCCGCCGTGGTGTCCTCCTCGGTAGCCGCGGGCTCCGCGTCGACAGCCGCTGCGCCGCCGATCGAGTCGTCGGCGCCGTCGGGTACGTCGGCGATCTCGATGTCGACCGTCTTGACCCGGTAGATCCCCACCTCGTCGGCCGCGCGCTCGTACGCCTCGTCGCCGGTGAGTCGGCGCTCCTGGTTGCCGACGAAGGCGACGGGCATCCGCCGGCCGCCGTAGTACGCCAGGTAGTAGTCCCCGGAGAGGACGTTCTCGGAGAGCTCCACGTAGCCGGTGAAGTTGCCCGATTGCAGGGTCCGGTCGACCTCCGAAAGCGGCGTCTCCTCCGTGTAGTACTCCCCCCGGACCTCCCCGCCGATCTCCTGCATCGCGAACAGCAGCGGGAGCGACCGGTCGGGGGCGACGTACGCGGTGCCGTCGGCGTCGGCGAACCGGTCCATCCCGCCGTCGAACACGCCGAGCACTCGACCGTTGAGCATGAACAGCCACGCGACGCCGTCGGTGACGGCGCCCGTGAACTCCCGCTCGGCGTACTCCCGGAGTCCCGCGTGCCCGCCCGAGAACGGCTCCGAGTCCCACTCGGTCACCCGCTCGACCGTTTCACTCTTCATCTTAGAAGTTTACTCGCCCGGTGCCCTCAAAATACTTTGTGGAGCGCTTCCCGGCCTCTAGACAGCCCCTTGACGGGTTCTCCCCGGTCAGCCGAGCGCGCGGACGACCGCGGCGGCCGTCGGCGGGCCGAGCAGCGCCAGTCCGATCATCTCGACGGGGGTGAACCCGCCCGCCGGCGGCGTCGCCCCCGTGACCGCCAGGACGACGACGCCGGCGGCGACGGTGATCCCGAAACTCACGCCAGCGGCGACCGCGCGCTTGACCGACGTGGCCACGATACCGAGCAGGACCCCGGCCACCGCCAGCCCCGCCGGGTGGCCAACCGTCGCGGCGGCGCCGCCGATCCACGCGAGCGCGCTCGCGGCGTCGGCGAACCGACCGCTCCGGATCGGCTGGAGGCGGCTCCCGTAGGCGAACAGCGTCGTCGAGCGCTCGCTCACGGTCGGAGGGAGCGGCGGGTTGTACATCAATCCACCCACTCACCGTGGCCCGTCGGTTCGGGGGCTCGGCGCCCGAAGGGCTAACTTCCAAGCCCCCCTCGGTGATCCCGTGTCCCCTCCGCTTCCCGCCGGCACTCACTCGAGGCGGCGCCGAGTCGCCCGGCTCAGCGGGCCGGCAGCGGTCGCGATCGCTCTCGGCGGTATCCTCGCCGCGACGGTGGTCTCAGAGGCGTTCGCTTGGCGGACGAGCGCGCTCTCCGATCTCGGGGTCGCCCCCGGAACCGCGTGGCTGTTCAACGGCGCGCTGATCGTCGGCGGACTCGTCGGCGCCCCCTACGCGTGGGCACTGTGGAGCGCCGGGGCGGACCGGCTGAGCCACCTCCGTGCGGCGGCGTTCCTGCTCGCGCTGGTGTCGATGGCCGGCGTGGGGCTGGCTCCCGCCGGGCGACCACTCCACGTTCCGTTCGCGCTCGGCTTCTTCACCCTCGCCGCGCTGACCGCCGTCGTCGACGGCGTCGCCCGTTTCCGACTCCGCAGCGGGAAGCTCTCGCTCCTCTCGGGCGCACTTGCACCCATGGCCTGGCCCGTGTGGCTGGCCTGGTTTGGTGAGGGGATCGCGGTGCCGGAGTTCGTCGGCGCCGTCCTGTTCGGCGTCTGGGTCGCCGCTCTCAGCCCCGAGCGTCCCGGCCGCCCCGGGTAGCTACGTCGCGAGAGCGGCGAAGGCGTCGATGGCGTCGTCGTCGCCGGCGACGACCAGCGTGTCGCCGTCACGCACCCTGAGGTCGGCGTCGACGTCGGTCAGCGTCCGCCCGTCGCGCTCGACGGCGATGACGGTACAGCCGGTCCGGGCGCGCACGTCGGCCTGTCCGATGGTCCGTCCCACAAGCGCCGGCGCCGCCCGCCGGACGACTTCCACCTGCGTCTCGGGGGTGATCACCTCCTCGTCGAGCAGTTTCGAGGCGAGCATCCGGCCGCTGACGGTCGGCAGCGAGAGCACGTACTTCGCGCCGGCGCGGTAGAGCTTCGGCGTCGAGTCGCCCTCGTTGGCCCGCGCGATGATCCCCGTCTCCGGGGCGACCTGTTTGGCGACGAGCGCGGCGAACAGCGCGGTGGTGTCGTCCGACAGCGCGAGCACGATCGCCTCGGAGGACGCCACCTCGGCCTCCTCGAGCGTCATTGGGTCGGTCACGTCGCCGACGACGTCGACGCCCGGGAGGTCCTCGATGTCGACGATGGTGACCGACAGCCCCGCGGCGGTGACCGCCTCCGCGACCGCCGAGCCGACGACGCCGTATCCCGCGACGGTGATGTCGCCCTGCGGGAGGTCGTCCTGGGAGAGGCTGCGTCGCTTCATCGTCTCGACGCCGTCCTCGGGGCCGACGACCAGCAACACGGTGTGTTCGTCGATGATCCGGTCGGGGCCCGGCGGCGAGACGAACTCGCCGCTGAACCACGCGCCGACGATGTTGGTTCCGGTCAGTTCGTGGACGCCGCAGTCGCCGATCGTGGCCCCGTCCAGCGGCGACCCGCGTTGGATCAGCAGTTCGCTGATCTCGAGGTCGGCGGCGATCTCGACCGCGCCGTCGAGTTCCGTGGAGACCGCGGCTGAGGCTTTTCCGGCCAGGGACCCGCCGAGCACGTTCCGGGGTTGGATCACCTCGTCGGCACCCGCGTAGCGGTGGTAGTCGGCGTGGGTCTCGTCCTCGACGAGGCTGAGCACCCGGGTCTCCGGGGCAACGTGCTGGGCCGCCAGGATCACGCTGGCGTTGGTCTCGTCGCCCGCGGCGGCGACGACGGCGTCGGCGTCGGCGGCCGAGACGGCCGCGAGCGTGTCACCGTCCTCGGGGTCGCCCTGCACGACCGAGACGCCGTCGGCCTGGAGGGACTCGACGGTGTCGGGGTGGGACTCGACCACCACGTACGACTTCCCCCGGGCACCGAGTTCGGTGACGAGCGTGTCGACCGTCGGCGAGAACGAACAGATCACCACGTGGCCCGTATCGTCGTACGACCGCGGCGGCCCGGACGCCAGCGCCTCCGCGAACAGCGGCAAGACGAACGCCGGCAGGGTGAGGAAGATGAGCGCGACGCCGGTGAACTGCATCGCGATCATGAGCGCGAGCATCGCGGTCGACTCCCACTGCTCGGCCTGCTCGCCGTAGCCGACGGTGGTGAACGTCTCGGCGACGACGTGGAGCGACTCGATGAATCGCACGTCGATCCCCTCGAGCCGCGCCATCCCGAACTGGTAGAGCACGGCGTAGACGAGCATCACGGCCACCGTCCCGAGGAGGTAGAGCCCCGCACGTCGTGCCGGATTCGCCATACATCGCGTAGTTGCGGCGGGGGTTAAAAACCGCCGGCCGGAGGCACCCACGGCTCGAACGCGGGGGGTCGACGACTGACCGCCGGGGACGGCGCCCAAGAGCTATCGGGCCGGGGGACGACCCACCGCCATGACCCGCCACGTGACCCGGGAGAAGCAATCGCCGAAGTACCTCGACGAGGAGGACGTCGACCCCGAGAAGGGCGACGTCGCGGTCTGTCGGTGCGGGCTCAGCGACGATCACCCGTTCTGTGACGGCTCCCACCGCCGGACCGGGGACGAGGGCGACGGCGTCTACTGCTACGTCGACGGCGAGCGCCGCGAGATCGCGAGCGTCACCTTCGTCGACGGCGAGACGCTGGCGGTCGAGACCGCGAACGACGAAACAACCGACTGACAGCTCGGCCGAGTACTTTTGGGCGATGGCGTGAACAGCGATGAGTGTGTACCGCACCGGTCACCTCGGGGTGGCGCTGCTGGTGTTCGCCCCGATCGGCTACCTGTTCGTCGCCGTCGGCGAACCGTTCGCGGCGCTGGTGACCGGCGGCGCGATGCTCTGGCTGGCGATGCTGCCCGACCTCGACCACCGCATCCCGGGGATCCCCCACCGCGGCCCGACCCACTCGCTGCTGTTCGCCGTGCTCGTCGGCGTCGCCTTCGCCGGTGCGGGCGGGCTGCTCGCGGACGGCGTGGGTGTCGTCGACCGCGCGCGGCTGACGACGTTCGGCTTCTTCGTCGGGTTCGTCGCCGTCGGCGCCCACCTGCTGGGCGACGTGCTCACCCCCGCCGGCGTGAACTTGTTCTGGCCGTGGGGCCGGGAGTTCAGCCTCTATCTCACCCGCGCGGACAACACGATCGCGAACTACGGCCTGTTCCTGCTGGGCGTGTTCGCCGTCGCCGCCGCGGGCGCGCTGGCGCTTCAGGGGCTCCCCTGATCGAGGACGAGCACCGCGCTCCGCGCCCAGCGCTCGTAGCCCAGCGAGTTCGCCAGCGCGACCGAGGCGGCCGCCGACTCGCGGGTCCGGTAGCGGACGACGGCCCCGGTGTCGATATCGAACGCGGTCGCAGTGATCAAGGAGACGACCGCGCGCCCGTACCCGCGCCCGCGCTGCTCGGGGTCGACGACGACGCCCACGTCCGGGAACGGGAGGTGGGTCAGCGTCGCCACCGCCACGAGGTCGCCGTCCCGGAACAGTCCCGCCGTCTGGCCGGGCCGGAACACCGGCGACGCGCGCGCCCACTCGTCGTCGGGAACGCGCTCCTGCAGGCGCTCGAAGGCGGGCTCGTCGGCGCCGACGAGGAGCCGCGCCTCGGAGTCGACCGGGGAGAACGAGGGTTCGTCGACGTAGCCGAGACCGTACGGCCCGTAGACGGCGTCGACGCTCGCCCCGCGGTCGGCCAGCGCACGCTCGACCGCCGCGGTCGCTGGCAGGTCAGCGTCCGCGAGCGCCTCGCGGTGTGTCTCGATCGACGTTCGGACCTGTTCGGGCGCGGCGACGACGAGCGCGTCGCCCCGGCGGATCAGGCGGACGGTGTCGTCGGTCGACCCCGCGACCACCGTGACGCCCGACTCCCGGGACGCCGTCGGCGAACAGCCCAGTCGCTCGGCCCAGTGGCGGGCGATCCGGTCATCGGTGTCGGGCGGGAGCGCCATCACTCCCGTCTTGGGCGCGCGAGGGAAAAAGGAGCGGCCGTCTTGAAGTGGCTGCCGGCCCAACCGCCGGCGATGGCCGATCCCGAACTCGACGACGACGCGATGACCCGTTTCGAGGTGCCCGACTTCGAGGACCTCCCCGAGGACCTCCAGGACCGCATCGGCGCGGAGACCGAGGAGGCCGGCTTCACGCCCAACGTCTTCTCGGCGTTCGCCTACAAGCCGAGTCACTTCCGCGCGTTCTTCGACTACCACGACGCGCTCGTCGACGACACCGCGCTCGACCGCGAGGAGGTGGAGATGATCGTGGTCGCGGTGTCGGGCCGGAACCACTGCTACTACTGCAACGTCGCCCACGGCGCGCTGCTGCGGATCTACTCGGGCGACCCCGAACTCGCCGACCAGCTGGTCGCGAACTACCGACAGGCCGACGTGAGCGAGAAGCGCATGGCGATGCTCGACGTGGCGGTGACACTGACCGAGCACCCCGACCGCGTGACCGAGACCGATCTGGAGCGGCTCGCCGAGGTCGGGTACAGTCCGGAGGAGATGTGGGACATCGCCGCCGTGACCGCCTTCTTCAACCTCAGCAACCGGATGGCGATGTTCGCAGACATGCGCCCCAACGAGGAGTTCCACACGATGGGGCGCTGAGCGAGCAACATCGCGCCGGAGCCGGGACGACGGCGCCGACTCCCCGTCCGTTTCGGGAACGCCTATACAACTACGGCAGGTAGTGCCGGTAATGACCGAGACCGAGGACGCCTGGTTCGCCGGCGTCGACCCCGGCGCCGCCGAGGCCGCGGCGGCGATCCGCGAGAGCGAGGCCGACGAGCCCCGCGACTGGCCCGCGCTGGCCGTCGAATCCGGCTTCGCCGCGGACGAGGACGAGTACTACGACCGACTCCACGAGGCGACCGTCGACGCCGCCCGCGAGGCCGCACGGGCGGCCGGGCGCGCCGACGACCAGCAGCTGATCCACGCGCTGCGAGCCATGGACGACGCCGAGCGCACCGCGAACGAACTCGCCGAACGGCTGGAGGAGTGGGCCGGCGCGCTGTTGGACGTGGAGGAGGCCGCCACCGGCCTCGACTTCGCGGCCGTCGTCGCGGCGACGGAGCCCGAGGACGCGACGGAGGAACGGGCCGTCTCGCTGGCCAAGCGGGCGGTCGACCTCCGCGACGAGCGCGACGACCTGCGGGCGTTCGTCGAGCGTCGCGCCCCCGAGGTCGCCCCCAACCTCGCCGAGATGGCCGGGCCGGTGCTGGCCGCGCGGCTGATCTCGCTCGCCGGCGGCCTGGAGTCGCTGGCGAAGAAGCCATCCGGCACCGTCCAGGTGCTCGGCGCCGAGGACGCGCTGTTCGCGCACCTCCGGGGGCACGCGCCCTCCCCCAAACACGGCGTGATCTTCACTCACGAGTTCGTCCGCGGTACCCGGCCCGACGACCGCGGCTCGGCGGCGCGTGCGCTGGCCGGCAAGCTCAGCATCGCCGCCCGGATCGACCACTACTCCGGCGAGTTCCGGGAGAGCGTCCACGAGGACCTGCGCGACCGCATGGAGACGATCCGTGCGCGCGCGGCGGACGCGGGCGGCGAGGGCGACGACGGCGCCGCCGACGCGGAGGTGGCCGATGAGTGAGCTCCCCGCGGGCGTCGAGCGCCGCACCGTCGCGGGCGAGGAGCGCCTGACGACCGCCGGCGACCCCGTCTACGGCGAGCCGACCGTCGACGGCCGGCGGGTCTGGGACGCCGGCCGGTCGAAGCTGGGTGCGATGCTCGAACTCGGGATGGACACCTGTCTCGAGGGCGGCGAGTCGGTGCTCTACCTGGGTGCCGCGTCGGGGACGACCGTGAGCCACGTCGCGGACTTCGCCGGGCCGACGTACGCGGTGGAGTTCGCGCCCCGGCCCGTCCGTGACCTCGTCGACGTGGCGGCGGGCCGACCGACCCTGTTCCCGCTGCTCGCCGACGCGCGGAGCCCCCGTGAGTACGCGGGCGTCGTGGAGTCCGGGCTGGACTGCATCGTGCAGGACGTGGCGACCCGGGGGCAGGCCGAGGTCGCGAACCGGAACGCGCAGTTCCTCGGCGACGACGGCCTGCTGCTCGCGGCGATCAAGGCCCGCAGCGAGGACGTGGTTGCCGACCCGGAGGCCGTGTTCGAGGACGTGCGAGAGACGCTCTCGGCGACCTACGAGATCCTCGAAACCGAGCGACTGGAGCCGTACCACGACGACCACCTCGGGATCGTCGCCCGGAAGCGGTAATCGCTGCCGGCGGCTGCCACGCTCGGCGTTCCGGAGCCGGCACCCTATTTACGCGGGCGCTCTCAGGGTCGAGCAAATGGAGGATCTGGGTTCCCGGGCGAACTTCGACCGGATGGGCACCCTCGGGGTCGAGGAGGAGTTCTACGTCGTCGACGACCGGGGGCTGCCCGTCTCGGGCACCGAGGAACTGGTGTACGGCGACGACGAGCCGCCGGCACCGCTCGCGGAGAGGTTGGACCACGAGCTGTTCCAGTTCACGATCGAGACCCAGACGCCGCTGATCGAGGCCGTGGCCGACGTCGAGGAGAACCTGCTCGCGGTGCGGGAGGCGCTGGTCGACTACGCCGAGGGCCACGGCTACCGGATCGCCGCCGCCGGCCTCCACCCCGAGGCCCGCTGGCGCGAACTCGACCACGCCGAGAAGCCCCGCTATCGCTCGCAACTGGAGCGGATCCAGTACCCCCAGCACCGCAACACGACCGCGGGGCTGCACGTCCACGTCGGCGTCGACGACCCGGACAAGGCGGTCTGGATCGCGAACGAACTCCGGTGGGAACTGCCACCGATGCTCGCGCTGTCGGCCAACTCCCCGTTCTGGAACGGGTTCGACACCGGGCTCGCGTCCGCGCGGTCGAAGGTGTTCGAGAACCTCCCCAACACCGGGATGCCCACGCGGTTCGCGGACTACGAGGCCTACGAGCGCTTCGAGCGCCGGATGGTCGAACGGGGCGCGATCGAGGACCGCGGCGAACTCTGGTACGACGTGCGCCCCCACACCGGCCACGGGACTGTCGAGGTCCGCACGCCGGACGCACAGGCCGATCCCGAGGTGGTGCGGGCGTTCGTCGAGGGGGCCCACGCGCTCGTGACCGATCTCGCGGAGCGGTACGAGGACGGCGAGCGCGGCCCGCTCGGGACCGGCATCCGCCGGGAGCTGCTGGACGAGAACAAGTGGCGGGCGATGCGTCACGGCCACGACGCGACGTTCCTTGATCGCGACGGCGAGTCGACGATCGGACTGGCCGAGGCGGTCGAGCGCACCTGCGACCGGATCGGCGACGACGCGCTCGCGGCGCTGCTCGATCGCGAGAGCGGGAGCCGGCGCCAGCGCCGGATCCACGAGAACAGCGGCAGCGAGGCGCTTCGGGAGTCGCTGGTCCTGTAGCTCAGTACCGGATCGGGTACTCCCGGATCGTCTCGGGGACCTCGTCGCCCCAGAACTTCTGCATCTCCTCGTCGTCCATCCCGCGTTCGGTCTCCAACGCGGCCTCGTAGGCCTCCCGGAGGTCAGTGATCGGTTGGCCCGGCGTGTCGACGCGGAGGTTGTGGTAGAGCTTCGGGGGCTCGCCGTGGACCAGCACGGCCGCGCTGAGGTTGTCGCCGCGCTTGTCGCCGCCGGCGGACTCGCTGGCCTCGAGCGCGGTCAGCAGGCGATCGGTGAACCGCCCGCTCGCGCGTTCGAAGGCGGCGGCGACGGCGTCGATCACGTCGGGGCTCGCGAGCAGGTCGCCCGCGACGGTGTACTCCTCGCCCGTGACGTGGTCGGCGTGGTCGACGCACTTCTCGCCGGTGTGAGCGTAGGTGTTGCCGCCGGCGTCGATGCCGTGGAGCTGGAGGCCGACCGAGCCCTCGCGACCGGCGACGAGCGCCTCGGCCGCCGTCGGGAGCGAGAGCCCACGCCCGAGCAGGTAGTGCAACGACTCCCCGTAGTCGGCGCCGGCGTCCCACGACTGGGTGACGACGGCGCCGTCGGCGCTCACCCAGGGGCAGACCGCCCCCACCGCGGGGAACGCCGAGGCGACGGCGACGCCGTACTGCGACGACTCGGGATCGCGGGCCGCGATCGAGATGGTCACGGCCGCCCCCCGACCCTGGTACTGTCGAACACACGCTAACTCGGGCTGTTGCGGGTTTCAACGTTCCGACCCCGACCGAACGCTTTTGGCCGACCGCGCCACCACCGTCGACCGTGTACCTCTCACACCCCGTTCGGCGGATGCGAGACGATCCCGGGGAGGCGACGGTCGGACTGGTCGTCGAACTCGCCGACGACGCGGATCCGGAGCCGCTGCGGGAGGCCGTCGCGGCGGCGGGCGGCGAGACCGTCGACGATCTGGGGTTCGGCTGCTGGCTGGTCAGCCTGCCGGAGGCCGGCGTCGACGACCTCTGCTCGCTCCCGGGCGTGGTTCGCGTCGAGACCGACGCGACGCTGGAGCGTAGCGTCGACGAGACGGTCGACCCCAGTTCCGCCGAGGAGGAGCCCGACGACTCGACGCGGGAGGTCTGACCCGGCGCGTGGTCAGTCCCCGGTCTTGATCTCCACGCGGTAGCCGAAGGGATCGCGGACGTAGACTGCCGGGGCGGTCCCGGTCGCCCCCTTCAGGTCGCGCGCCTCGCGTTCGATCTCGATCCCCGCGTCCGATAGCTCCCGTTCGATCCCGTCGATCGACTCCTCGACGACGACGGCGACGTGGTCGAAGTGCGTCTCCGCCGGCGGTTCGAACTCCTCGCTCGGACTGACGTGGATCAGGCTCGTCTCCGAGAGCCGGATCGAGAAGATCGGCCGGTCGCCCGCGCGGTAGGCGTCGAGGTCCTCCAGTTCGAAGCCGAGCGTGTCGCGGTAGAACGCGACGGCGTCGTCGACGCGGTCCGCGGGGACGGTGAGGTTGACGTGGTCGAGGTGCGAGGGGTTCACGCGAGGGGGTTCGTGCGGGGTATACAAATCGGTACGGGCCCACCGCAGCAGCTAACTCGCGCCGTGGGCACGGTCGGGGTATGTCCCGATCGGCCGCGGACCGCCGGATCGACCTCGACGGGACGACCGTCGAGTACGCGGTCCGCCACAGCGCCGACGCCACGCGGGCGCGCATCGACGTCGACGTTCACGGCGTGACGGTGGTGGTCCCCGAGGGCGCACGGCTCGATCCGGCGGCGTTTATCCGGGAGAAGGCGGCGTGGGTGCTCGAGAAGCGACGCGAGTTCGCCCGCTACCGCGAGCGCGTCCCCGACCGGACGTTCGAGCCCGGGGAGTCGTTCCCGGTCCTCGGGAGGGAGCGTGAACTGGTGGTCGAGCCGGCCCGCGAGAACCGGCTGACCGACGAGACGATCCGACTCCGGCGGAGTGCCGTCGAGCAGTCGTCGGTGAAACGCGCGCTGGAGAACTTTTACCGAGCGGTCGCACGGGAGCGGTTCACCGAGCGCGCCGACCACTACGCCCCGCGGATGGGCGTCGAGTACGGGCAGATCGAGGTGCGCAACCAGCGCACGAAGTGGGGGAGCTGTTCGAGCACCGGGACGCTCGGGCTGAACTGGCGGCTCATGCTGGCGCCGCCGGCGATCGGCGACTACGTCGTCGTCCACGAACTCGCCCACCTGCGGGAGATGAACCACGGCGAGGCGTTCCGGTCGATCGTCGGCGAGTTCGATCCGGCGTGGGAGGAGCATCGGAACTGGCTACGGGAGCACAGCGCCGAGTTGGTGTTCTCGGCGGACGATCCGTAGGCGTCGACGGCGGTTCGGGCGGTCTGTGACGGACGGCCTCGGTGGCGTAATCGGGGGACGTGGATCAGGCTGTCACCGACTGGCGCTGTGGCCCCTCCCCGTCCGGTTCCGAGTCCGCTCTCGGCAGTGTAACGGTGAACACGCTCCCGTCCGGGCCGGTTTCGGTGAGTTCGACCTCCCCGCCGTACCGGTCGACTAACCGGGCGACGATGGTGAGGCCGATACCGTGGTCCGTCTTCCCCGTCGTCGTCTCGAAGAGCAGGTCGCGCTCGGCCTCGGGGATCCCCGGCCCGTTGTCGGCGACGCGTACCTCGACGGCGTCCGGCGACGTGGATACCGAGACGGTGACGGAGGGGTGTCCGCTCTCGTTGTGTTCGACCGCGTTGTCGAGCAGGTTCGAGAACACCCGTTTGAGGAGTTCGTCCGCACGAACGTACACCCCGTCGGGGATGTTCGCCTCCGTCTCCACGTAGCCGTACCGATCCTCCAGTTTGCCGAGCTCCTCCTTCAGTACGTCGGTGAGGTCCACTGGCCCCAGCTCGACTCCCTCCTCGACGGACTGTAGCAGGAGGCGAACGTCCCTGGTCGTTCCGGTTAGCTCGGTGGCCTGCCGGTCGATGATGTCCAGGTACTCGTAGGCGGGATCGTCCTCGTCGCTCCGGTTTTTGAGGAGGTCGGCGTAGCCGCTGATGACGGCGGCGGTGTTCAACACCTCATGGCGGAGAAGCGAGTTGAGGTAGTCGAGCATCTCGCGCCGGTCCTCGGCTTCCTTCGCCTGAATGGACGCGCGTTCGGCCTTCACGGCGCGTTGTACCGCCCGGGCCTCGTAGTAGCCGATGAGGAACCCCGCAGCGGCGCCGATACTGAGGGACCACCTTGCCCAGCCGACAGCCACCAACGGGTTCGACGGCGGCATCGTGAGCATGAGCGAAACGTTCACCGCGAGGAACCCGACCGCCGCGCCGACTGACCACTTCAGAACTTTGAACTGCTGAGCGGGCGAGAGCGAGGACCGCGACAGATATGCCCCGCCGGCGACGAGTCCCACGAGTCCCGGAACGGTCGTCACGATCCCGATGAGGTACGTCGTATTCACCAGATAGAGCTGGCGAGAAACTGTCAGCCAAATGAACTCGGTTGCCAGGATTCCGCCTAACACCGCACCGAACCCGACCAAAACAGCCCCTGCACGACTATCAAAACTCACTCGTTACTAAAGGGAGCCCGCCAGCCACAATAACGGTACCGTAGACTCGTCGAACCGGGTGGAAACGTTAAACGATCGGCGAGTTCCGGTAAGGGTCCCTGAAAGGAACGAACGCGTCGACGGCGGCTCGGAGAGCTCGTCGCTCGGACGGTTGCGTCGACAGAAATGCGCTGGCTGGGATTTGAACCCAGGTTGTGACCATGGCAAGGTCACGTGATACCACTACACTACCAGCGCGTTCCTTCGCATTCGAACCAAGTGCGGTTTTCTTCTTAAGACTTCCGAAACGTCCCCAATCGACTGCCGGCGCCGGGGTGGCGGCGACGTCACCAGAAATCACAGGTTTCCGGTTGGCGGACGAGAGGGCTCGGCATCGCCAGACGCGAAGCTTCTGGCTAGCAGCCGAGAATCTCTGATTCTCGGCGACATGACGAGAGAGCTTCGCCCTCTCGAACCACTTCGCTCTCGTCAACGCCCGCGGCGACATCCACGAACGACGGTCACGAACGAAAGAAAGCCCCCAGCAGGCGTCTGGAGCCGTGTGACGCCGTCACAGCCGCCATGCTGAGTCGCTACCCTTTTACGCTGTCGTTCGGAACTGACTGTACAGTCCAGTGGCGAGGCACATGACGGGCGACACGACACTCGTCGTTCCGTCGTCGTTGGTCCGGGAGGCCGAAGACAAGCGCGAGGCGACCCGAAAGCTCGGGTACGTGGCTCGCGCGGCGGTCATCTACCGGACCGATCGAATCCTCGTCTTCCCCGATCGGGAAGCCGAGGGCCGCTGGGGTGGGACGTTCGTCCGCACGGTGCTGGCCTACGCGGCCACACCACCCTACCTCCGGAAGGAGGTCTGGGACGAACGGGACGAACTGCGCTACGCAGGCGTCCTCCCGCCCATGCGTGTCTCCCCACGGACCGGCTCCGAGGGTGAAACCCCGGAGTCGAGAGAAGGAATCGTGACCGAGGTCGGACCTGACGATCGCGTCCGGGTCAATTGCGGACTGCAACACCCGATCTCCCTGCTCGTCCCGTCGTCGATGACGGTCGAACGGGGGGAGCGCGTCACAGTCAGGGTCTCTTCGCGAGAACCCGTCCGCGCACGGCTCGTCGACGAGCCCCCTTCGGGGTTCACCGTCGACGCCTGCGGGGACATCCAGGAAGCCCTCGCCCGCGACGACGCGGGCCTGTGCATCGGCACGTCGCGCCACGGGGACGAACTCACCCGTTCGCGGCTCGCCGAACTCGCCCCGCGCTACCGGGACGGCGCCACCGTCGTCTTCGGCTCGCCGGGCCGCGGGCTTCCGGAGATCTTGGGGGTGTCCCCCGACGATCTCCCCGTCGAACCCGACTCGCCCGGGTTCGACCTCTGGCTGAATACGGTTCCGAATCAGGGCAGCGAGGTGGTGCGCACCGAGGAAGCGGTGTTCGCCACGCTCGCCCCGCTCGCGCTCAGGGACTGAGCGCGGAGGAAAACGAACATGCCACAACCAAGCAGACCACGAAAAGGCTCGCTGGGCTTCGGCCCGCGAACGCGTGCGGCGTCGGAAGTGCCGCGTATCCGCTCGTGGCCGGACGACGAGGGGTCCCCTGCACTGCAGGGCTTCGCTGGCTACAAGGCCGGCATGACCCACGTCGTGATGGTCAACGACGAGGAGGACTCGCCGCGGAACGGGATGGAGGAGTCCGTCCCCGTTACCGTCGTCGAGACCCCCCCGATGCACGCGATCGCCGTGCGAGCCTACGAGGATACGGCGTACGGATCGAAGCCGGCTACCGAGGTTTGGGCGTCCGAGTTCCACGACGAACTCGACCGCGCGCTGGACCTGCCGGCGGAGAACGATTTCGAGGGCGACGCTGACGAACTGCGAGCGCTCGTCGAGGAGGGTGCGGTCGACGACCTTCGGGTCATCACGCACACCACCCCCGCGACGCTCCAGAACGTCCCCAAGAAGGAACCCGACATCATGGAGACGCGAGTCGGCGGTGGCTCCCTGCAGGAGCGCGCCGACTTCGCGCTCGACCTGGTCGAGGACGGCGGCGAACACGAGTTCGGCGACGTCTTCCGCGCGGGCGAGTACCTCGACGCATCGGGCATCACGAAGGGGAAAGGGACGCAGGGTCCCGTCAAGCGCTGGGGCGTCCAGAAGCGGAAGGGCAAGCACGCCCGGCAGGGCTGGCGGCGCCGCATCGGTAACCTCGGCCCGTGGAACCCGAGCCGCGTTCGCTCGACGGTTCCCCAGCAGGGCCAGACTGGCTACCACCAGCGGACGGAACTCAACAAGCGCCTGATCGACTTCGGCGAGGGCGACGACGCCTCCGTCGACGGCGGCTTCGTCAACTACGGCGAGGTCGACGGGCACTACGCGCTCGTGAAGGGCTCGCTGCCGGGTCCCGACCAGCGCCTCCTTCGGTTCCGCCCGGCCATCCGGCCGAACGACCAGCCGCGCCTCGATCCCGAGGTGCGCTACGTCTCGACGGCCTCCAACCAAGGGTAACAATCATGAAAGCAACAATCCGAAACCTGGACGGCTCGGACGGCGACGAGATCGAGCTCCCGGCGGCGTTCGAGACGCCGTTCCGCCCGGACCTCATCAAAGGCGCCGTGCAGGCCGCCCAGGCGAACCGAAAGCAGGCCTACGGCGCCGACGAGTACGCCGGCCTCCGGACCCCCGCCGAGTCGATGGGGTCGGGCCGCGGCATGGCGCACGTGCCACAGGAGAACGGACGCGCACGGCGAGTGCCCCAGGCCGTCGGTGGCCGCGCGGCGCACCCGCCGAAAGCGGAGAAGGACCAGGGTAAGAAGGTCAACGACAAGGAGCGCAAGCTCGCGACCCGCTCTGCCATCGCCGCCACGGCCGACGCCGAGCGCGTCGCCGAGCGCGGTCACGCCTTCGACGACGACCTCGAACTCCCGCTCGTCGTGAGCGACGAGTTCGAGGACCTGCAGAAGACCAAGGAGGCCGTCGAGGCCTTCGAGGAGCTCGGCATCCACGACGACGTGGTCCGCGCCGACGAGGGCAAGAGCGTCCGCGCCGGTCAGGGGACGACCCGTGGCCGGAAGTACGACGAGCCCAAGTCCGTGCTGGTCGTCACCAGCGAGGAACCCTCGCGCGCAGCGCGCAACCTCGCCGGCGTCGACGTCGCCACGGCCGAGAACGTGAACGCGGAGGACCTCGCGCCCGGCACGGACGCCGGTCGACTGACGGTCTGGACCGAGAGCGCCGTCGAGGAGGTGGCCGACCGATGAGCGGCATCATCGAGCACCCGCTGGTCACCGAGAAGGCGATGGACCAGATGGACTTCGACAACACGCTCCAGTTCATCGTCCACATCGACGCCGACAAGCCGTCGATCAAAGACGAGATCGAGTCCCGCTACGACGTGGCCGTCGAGTCGGTCAACACGATGGTCACGCCGCAGGGGAAGAAGAAGGCGATCGTCCGCCTCTCCGAGGACGACGACGCACAGGAGATCGCCTCGCGAATCGGGGTGTTCTGACAATGGGACGACGAATTCAGGGGCAGCGACGTGGCCGTGGGACGCCGACGTTCCGTGCGCCGTCGCACCGCTACAAAGCTGACCTCGAACACAAGAAAAGCGAGGAGCACGACACGATCACCGGCGAGATCGTCGACATCGAGCACGACCCCGCCCGCAGCGCACCGCTGGCGGACGTCGAGTTCGAGGACGGCGACCGCCGCCTCGTGCTCGCTCCCGAAGGTATCACCGTCGGCGACACCCTGCAGGTGGGTGTCTCCGCCGAGATCAAGCCCGGCAACACGCTGCCGCTCGCGGAGATCCCGGAAGGGGTCCCGATCTGCAACGTCGAGAGCCAGGTCGGCGACGGCGGGAAGTTCGCCCGCGCCTCCGGCGTCTCGGCCCAGCTGATGAGCCACGACCGCGACGTCGCGGTCGTCCAGCTGCCCAGCGGCGAGGTCCGACGCCTCCCGCCGGGCTGTCGCGCCACCATCGGCGTCGTCGCCGGCGGCGGGCGAACGGAGAAGCCGTTCGTCAAAGCCGGCAACAAACACCACAAGATGAAGGCCCGCGGGACCAAATACCCGCGTGTCCGTGGGGTCGCGATGAACGCCGTCGACCACCCGTTCGGTGGCGGCGGCCGCCAGCACCCCGGCCAGCCCAAGTCCGTCTCGCGGGACGCCCCGCCGGGACGGAAGGTTGGCGACATCGCCTCCAAGCGCACCGGCCGCAGCGGTGGCAAGGGAGGAGAGTAACCCATGAGCTCGGAATACCGAACCGGCCGCGAGGGTGAGTTCACCTACCGCGGTCACACGCTCGAGGACCTCGAAGAGATGGATCTCGACGAGGTCGTGGAACTGCTTCCCGCCCGCGTGCGGCGAACCATCGACCGAGGACTCGGCATCGACCACCGGAAGCTGGCCGAGGAGGCCCGCGAGGCGGGCGAGGAGGAGACGGCGAACGATCCGCTCCGGACGCACCTCCGGGACATGCCGATCCTCCCGTCGTTCGTCGGCGTGACCTTCGAGGTGTACAACGGCCACAGCTTCGACCGCGTGAAGGTCGAGCCGGAGATGATCGGCCACTACCTCGGTGAGTTCCACCTCACCCGATCCACCGTCGAGCACGGTCAGGCCGGCATCGGCGCGACCCGGTCCTCGAAGTTCGTGCCACTCAAGTAACCTATGGGAATCAGCTACAGCGTCGACGCCGACCCGGAGACCACGGCGAAAGCCATGCTGCGGGAGCGTCAGATCAGCCTGAAGCACAGCAAGGCCATCTCGAAGGCTATCAAAGGCAAGACGGTCAGCGAAGCCGAGGAGTACCTCGACGCCGTCATCGAGGGCGATCGCTCGGTACCGTTCAAGCAGCACAACAGCGGCGTCGGACACCGCTCCGACATCGACGGCTGGGACGCCGGCCGCTACCCCGAGAAGGCCAGCGAGGACTTCCTGAAGCTGCTGACCAACGCCAAGAACAACGCCGACCACCAGGGCTTCGACGGCGAGGAGATGACCATCTCCCACGTCGCCGCCCACAAGGTCGGCGAACAGGTCGGCCGCCAGCCCCGTGCGATGGGGACCGCCGACCCGTGGAACACCGTGGAAGTGGACGTGGAAATCATCCTCGAGGAGGCCGATAACTGATGGCGGACGAACAGCAGTTCATCGAGAACGGGCTCCAGCGGAGCCAGATCGACGAGTTCTTCGCGGACGAGCTCAGCCGCGCCGGCTACGGCGGCATGGACATCGCGAAGACGCCGATGGGGACCCAGATCGTCCTCAAGGCCGAGAAGCCCGGCATGGTGATCGGCAAGGGTGGGAAGAACATCCGGAAGATCACCACCGAGCTCGAGGACCGCTTCGACATGGAGGACCCGCAGATCGACGTGCAGGAGGTCGACGAACCCGACCTCAACGCACAGATCGTCGCGGACCGACTGGCCAACGCGCTCGAGCGTGGCTGGTACTTCCGCAAGGCGGGCCACACCACCATCGACCGCATGATGGAGGCCGGCGCGCTGGGCGCGGAGATCGTCCTCTCGGGGAAGGTCACCGGCGCCCGCTCGCGCGTCGAGAAGTTCAACCGCGGCTACATCAAGCACAACGGCGAGCCGGCCCAGACTGTCGTCGACGAGGGGCAGGGCGTCGCCGTGATGAAGCTCGGCACCATCGGCGTCACCGTCAAGGTGATCGGCCCGGACGCGACGCTCCCGGACGACTTCGAGATCACGGAGACCGACGATGCCCCCGAGGTCGAACAGATGGAGACCGGTGAGGGCGTCGAGGAGCTGCTCGCGGACGTCGAGGAGGAGGAGGAGGTCCCCGAGGCGCCCGAGGACGAGGAGCCCGAGATCCCCGACGAGGAGCCCGAGGAGGTCATCGGCGAGGAAGTCGTCGAGGAAGTCGTCGACGCCGCCGAGGACGAGGAGCCGGACGAGTCCGCCGAAGCGGAGGACGCGGAGTCGGCCGAGCCCGCCGAGGACGAGGAGCTCGAAGAGGGGGTCGAGGAGGAGGCCGCCGACCTCGTCTCCGAGATGGAGGAGGCCGAAGAGGAGGCCGAACCCGACGAAGACGACGAGGAAACGGAGGAGTAATACATGGCGATTCTCTACACCGAAGAGATCCGAGACATGACGCCCGCCGAGCGGGAGGCCGAGCGCGAGGAGCTCGAGACCGAGCTCCTGAACGCTCGCGCCGTCCAGGCGGCGGGTGGCGCCCCGGAGAACCCGGGCCGCGTCGGTGAGCTCCGTCGCACGATCGCCCGGATCAAGACGATCCAGAACGAGGAAGGCGACGACGCGGCCGACGCGGACGAGGAGTAACGCACGATGGCACTCACACCCGACACCCTCACACGACACGAACTCAACGGCCTGCCCGTCCGGGTGGCCGACGCCGCCAACCCCGACTTGGTCGGGATCAGCGGCCGCGTCGTGATCGAGACGATGAAGACGTTCCACGTCGACGACGGGCGTCGGGTGCGACAGGTTCCCAAGGAGGGGAGCCGGTTCGAGTTCGCTATCAGGAACACGGACGACGCTGCGAGAGCCAGCGTCGCTCCCGCCGCAGATGAAGCCGCGGGCGCCGCCGAGGCGTCCGGGTCCGTATCCCAACTCGGGACGGAAACTGCCGGGGTCCGCCCCGGCAAGTCTGGCCCGTCCGCCGCGCCCCGGAGTCAGGGTCGCGGGGCGAGTCAGCACGACGGGGACGGTTCCCCGCGGGCAGACGAGTGCGAGGATACGGTCTACGTGACGGTGGATGGCACCAGGCTGCTCTCACGACCCGCCGCGCGAACCGAGCGCGGGGGTGATTCGACATGGCAATCGGACTAAACGTAGAACAACCGGAGGAGACCTGCTCCGACGAGAACTGTCCGTTCCACGGAGATCTCTCCGTGCGCGGGCAGGTGCTCGAGGGGGAGGTCGCCTCTACCGACATGGACAAGACCGTCGTCGTGGAGCGGGAGTACGACGTTCGTGTACCGAAGTACGACCGGTACATGAAGCGCCGTTCTCGCGTTCCCGCCCACCAACCGCCGTGTGTCGACACGGAGGAGGGCGACACGGTCCGTATCGCAGAGACTCGACCGCTCTCGAAGACCAAATCGCACGTCGTCGTCGAAGTCGTCGACGGCGGAGGTGAATGATGGAGGCGCTCAAGGCCGACGTCACGCAGGGTCTCGAGAAGGGCTCGAAGATCACGTGCGCCGACAACACCGGCGCCCGCGAGCTCAAGGTCATTAGCACCGCCGGCTACTCGGGGACGAAGAACCGTCACCCGAAAGCCGGTATCGGCGACAAGATCACCGTCTCGGTCACCAAGGGCACGCCCGAAATGCGTCGCCAGGTGCTCGAAGCGGTGGTCGTTCGCCAGCGGAAGCCGATCCGCCGACCGAACGGCGAGCGCCTCAAGTTCGAGGACAACGCCGCCGTCATCATCGACGAGAACGAGGAGCCCCGCGGGACGGAGATCAAGGGGCCCGTCGCTCGCGAGGTCGCGGAGCGGTTCGGCACCATCGCCAGCACGGCGACGATGATCGTCTAAGCATGACACGACAGCCACGCAAACAACGAAACAAGAAGCGAGACGCCCCCCTGCACGAGAAGCAGAAGCAGGTTCGGGCCACGCTGACGGCCGACCTCCGCGAGGAGTACGGCCAGCGGAACGTCCGCGTCAACGCGGGCGACACCGTCGAGGTGCTCCGCGGCGACCACGCCGGCGAGGAGGGTGAAGTCCTGAAGGTCGACCTTCGGGAGGAGATCATCCACGTCGAGGAGGTCACCGTGGAGAAGACGGACGGGGAGGAGGTTCCCCGCCCGCTCGACGCCTCGAACGTCCGCGTGACCGAGCTCGACCTCGAGGACGAGGTCCGGCAGGAGCGTCTCGAGGAGGACAACGAATGACGAACCACCAGAAGCGACTCTCGGTACCGAACTCCTGGCCGGTCGAACGGAAGGAGGAGACGTTCACGGTCAAGGCCGACGCGGGCCCGCACGGCGAGAAGGGGGTTCCCCTCCTGATCGTCCTGCGCGACGTGCTCGGCTACGTGGACTCTCGCAAGGAGGCTCGCTACGCGCTGAACAACGACGCGGTACTCGTCAACGGCGACGCTATCGCCGACGAGGCCCGGCCGATCGGGATGTTCGACATCCTGGCGTTCCCGGCCCGCGACGAGTACTTCCGCGTGTTCCCCGGCGAGGGCGGCCGGCTCGCGCTCACCCCGATCGACGAGGAGAGCGCGGCCTCCCGCCTCGGGAAGATCACCGACAAGCGGCAGGTCAGCGGCGGCGACTTCCAGCTCTCGCTGCACGACGGCTCCACGATTCAGCTCGCGGACGCCGACGAGTACAGCGCGGGCGACTCGCTCGTGATCGACAACGAGGACAAGGAGATCGTGGCCCACTTCGACTACGAGGAGGGCGCGCTCGTCACCGCCGTCGACGGCCAGCACGCCGGCGAGATCGGCGAGGTCGACGAGATCCTCGTCACCCCCGGTTCCGGCCGCAACGCCGTGACCGTCTCGACCGACGACGGCTCCTTCGAGACCGTCGAGGAGTACGTCGTCACCATCGACGAGAACTTCGTGGGTGATGACGATGAGTGAGGCCGAATCGGAGTTCCATTCGATGCGCGAGCCGACCATCGAGAAGGTCGTCGTCCACACGGGCGTCGGCCAGGGTGGCCGCGACCTCGGGGACGCCGAGGAGATCATCGAGGAGATCACGGGCCAGCAGTCGGTCCGAACCAGCGCCAAGCGGACGGTGCAGGCGTTCAACATCCGCGAGGGCGACCCGATCGGCGCGAAGGTCACCCTCCGGAACGAGGACGCCGAGGAGTTCCTCGATACCGCGCTCCCGCTCGCGGACATCAGCGCGTCACAGTTCGACAACGCCGGCAACGTCAGCTTCGGCGTCGACGAACACACCGCGTTCCCGAGCCAGGAGTACGACCCCAACACCGGGATCTACGGGCTCGACGTGACCGTCACGCTGGTCCGTCCGGGTTACCGCGTCGCCAAGCGCGATCAGGTGACGCGGTCGATCCCCGACAAGCACCGCATGACCGCCGAGGACGCGATCGCGTTCCTCGAGACCGAGTTCGACGTGGAGATCGACGAATGAGTGAACTAGACGGCGAACACACCGGTAACGAAGAGACCGGCGAGCACGCCACCCAGGGCAGCACGCAGGAGCGGCAGTGCCGCCGCTGCGAGCGCACCGAGGGGCTGGTGAGCAAGTACGGCGTCTTCGTCTGCCGGCAGTGTTTCCGAGAGATCGCCCGCAGCATGGGCTTCCGGAAGTATCGATAACTATGGCAGGAAACGACCCACTGGTGAGTGCCCTCTCCGGCATCGACAACGCCGAGAGCGTCGGGCACCTCGACCACACGGTAGCACCCGCCTCGAACGTCATCGGCCAGATCCTCGAGGTCTTCTACGACCGCGGGTACATCGGCGGCTTCGAGTTCGTCGACGACGGCCGGGCCGGCAAGTTCGAGGTCGAACTGAGTGGCGCCATCAACGACTGCGGGGCGGTCAAGCCCCGCTACTCGGTCGGCGCTGACGAGTACGAGCAGTGGGAGAAGCGGTTCCTCCCGGCCCGTGACTACGGGTCGCTCATCGTCACGACCAGCCACGGCGTCATGAGCCACTACGAGGCCCGGGAGAAGGGCATCGGTGGCCAAGTCATCGCGTACGTATACTGATGAGCAGAACAGAACTCACGATCCCGGACGACGTCTCCGCGGAGCTCGACCACCTCGACCTCACCGTCGAGGGTCCCAACGGCTCGGTCACCCGACGCCTCTGGTACCCCGACGTGGACGTGAGCGTCGAGGACGGCACCGTGGTCATCGAGGCCCCCGAGGAGGGGGACGCGAAGACCCGCGCGACGGTCGGCACCTTCGAGAGCCACGTTCGGAACATGTTCCACGGCGTAACCGAGGGATGGACCTACGAGATGGAGGTCTTCTACGCCCACTTCCCGATGCAGGTGGAAGTGCAGGGCGAGGAGATCGTCATCGAGAACTTCCTCGGCGAGCGCGCCCCGCGGCGGACGCCGATCCGGGGCGACACGCAGGTCGAAATCGACGGCGAGCAGATCACGCTCTCGGGCTCCGACAAGGAGGCCGTGGGCCAGACCGCCGCCGACATCGAACAGCTCACTCGCGTGAGCGACAAGGACAACCGCGTCTTCCAGGACGGCGTGTACATCACGCAGAAACCCACGGGTGATGCCTGATGGCTGACGACGAACCCCAGGAGATCGAGGACATCAGCGGCGTCGGCCCCTCGAAGGCCGAGACGCTGGCCGAGGCCGGCTACGACTCCGTCGAGGACCTCAAGGCCGCCTCGCAGTCCGAACTCGCGGAGGTCGACGGCGTCGGGAACGCTCTCGCCGCCCGTATCAAGGCCGACGTCGGTGGCCTCGAAGTCGAAGAGGAGACCGAGGCCGAGATCGAGGACGAGGGCGAGGAGGCGGCCGACGAGGAGGAAGCAGTGGAGACGGAGCTCCAGCCTCGCGGCCACGCCGACAAGACGCCCGACCTGGACGACGACACCGCGGCCGCGCTCGCACAGAAGCACCGCGAGGGCAAGCCGCAGTTCAACCGCCAGGACTACCACAAGAAGAAGCGCGTCCCCACCTCGTGGCGACGCCCGACCGGCGGCCTCTCGAAGCAGCGACGCGGCATCAAGGGCAAGGGCGACACGGTCCAGGCGGGCTTCCGCTCGCCGACGGCCGCCCGTGGCCTGCACCCCAGCGGCTTCGAGGAAGTGTACGTCCACAACGTCGACGACCTCGACGGCGTCGACGGCGACACCGAGGCGGTCCGCATCGCCTCGAAGGTCGGCGCCCGCAAGCGCGAGCGCATCGAGGAGGAGTGTGAGGACGCCGGCATTCGCGTCCTCAATCCGACCTACGTCGAAGTGGAGGTAGAGGAATGACGGATCTGAGCGCACAGAAGCGACTCGCAGCCGAAGAACTGGACGTGGGCGAGAACCGCGTCTGGTTCGACCCGGAGGCACAGGACGAACTCGCGGACGCGATCACCCGCGAGGACATCCGCGACCTGATCGCGGACGGAACCATCCGCACGGAGGACGCCAAGTCCAACTCCCGCGGTCGCGCCCGCGAGCGGACGGAGAAGCGCGACTACGGGCACCGCACCGGCGCCGGCTCCCGGAAGGGGAAGGCCGGCGCCCGGCGCGACGAGAAGGACGAGTGGGTCAGCCGGATCCGCGCCCAGCGCGCCCGACTGAAGGAGCTTCGCGACGACGAGGAGGTCCTCGACGCCTCCCAGTACCGCGAGCTCTACAACAAGGCCGGCGGCGGCGAGTTCGACAGCGTCGCCCGCCTCGAGGCCTTCGCGGAGAACAACTACGACGTCGAGATCGGAGGCGACGACTAATGGCAACAGGACCACGATACAAGGTGCCGATGCGTCGTCGCCGTGAGGTCCGAACGGACTACCATCAGCGGTTGCGCCTGCTGAAATCCGGCAAGCCTCGCCTGGTCGCCCGGGTGAGCAACAAGCACGTCAGGGCGCAGCTGGCCAGTCCCGGACCCGACGGCGACGAGATCCACGCCGCAGCGTCCAGCGAGGACCTGTCGGAGTACGGCTGGGAGGCTCCCACGGGGAACCTGCCGAGCGCGTACCTGACGGGCTTCCTCGCCGGCCTGCGAGCGGTCGACGCCGGCCTCGACGAGGCCGTACTCGACATCGGTCTCAACACGGCGACGCCCGGCAACAAGGTGTTCGCAGTACAGGAAGGTGCAATCGACGCAGGGCTCGAAATCCCCCACAGCGAGAGCGTGCTGGCGGACTGGTCGCGTAACCGCGGCGAGCACATCGCCGAGTACGCCGAGCAGGTCGACGGCGACCTCTACAGCGGGGAGTTCGACGCCACGGAGCTACCGGCGCACTTCGACGACGTGCGTGAGGCGCTCCAGGAGGACTACGAATGAGCCATAACGACGGCTGGGAGCCGGTTACCCGGCTCGGCAAGAAAGTGCAGGAAGGAGAGATCTCCTCCATGGAGGAGGCGCTGGAGTCCGGGCTCCCGCTGAAGGAGCACGAGATCGTGGACCAGCTCCTCCCCGGCATGGAGGACGAGGTACTGGACATCAACATGGTCCAGCGCATGACCGACTCCGGCCGGCGGGTGAAGTTCCGCTGTGTCGTCGTCGTGGGCAACCGCGACGGCTACCTCGGCTACGCCGAGGGCCGCGACGACCAGGTCGGCGGCGCGATCCAGAAGGCCATCGAGGTGGCCAAGCTGAACGTGATCAGCGTCGACCGCGGCTCCGGTTCCTGGGAGGACCAGGCCGGCGGCGTGAACTCGCTGACCCGGAAGGCCGAGGGGAAGGCCGGCTCGGTCGAGGTCGAAGTCATCCCGGCCCCGCAGGGGCTCGGGCTGGCCGGCGCCGAGACCGTCCGGAACATCCTCGAACTGGCCGGGATCCAGGACGCCTGGACCCAGTCCAACGGCAACACCCGGACGACGGTCAACCTCGCGAAAGCGACGTTCAACGCGCTCGAGAACGCCTCGCAGGCACGCACGCCCGACCGCGCGGCACGCGTCCAGCGCGAGGCTGAGGACGGGGTGAGCAACTGATGCGGGCGATCGTCCAACTGCGCGGCGAGGTCGACATGACCGCCGGGCAGCGCGACACGCTCGACATGCTCAACCTCGGTCGCGTCAACCACGCGGCACTCGTCCCCGAGACCGACACGTACGACGGGATGGTGGCGAAGGTCAACGACTTCGTCGCCCACGGCGAGCCCTCCGTGGAGACGCTGGCGCTCCTGCTCGAGAAGCGTGCGGACGCGCTCGACGCCGACGCCGACGTCGACGAGGAGTACCTCGCCGAGGAGACCGACTACGACAGCTTCGAGGCGCTCGCCGAGGCGCTGCTCGAGGAGGAGACGACGCTGCGCGAGCAGCACATCTCCCCGACGATCCGTCTGCACCCGCCGCGGGGTGGCCACGACGGCATCAAACACCCCGACAGCACGGGCGGCGAACTCGGTCCCCACGAGGAGATCGACCCGCTCCTGGAGGCGATGCGATAATGACGAGCAAGAAACGACGACAGCGCGGTTCCCGCACGCATGGCGGCGGTAGCCACAAGAACCGGCGCGGCGCCGGCCACCGTGGCGGCCGCGGCAAGGCGGGCAGCCGCAAACACGAGATGCACCACTACGGGCCCTGGGCGAAGCACGGCTTCACCCAGCCCGAGGAGGTACAGGACGACGTCGCCGAGGTGCGCGTCCAGAAGATCGACGAGGACGCGGCGCTGCTGGCCGCGGAGGGCGACGCGGAGAACGACGACGGCGCCTACACCCTCGACGCCCGCGACGTGGCCGAGGACGGCTGGGAGGCCGACGTGGTGAAGGTGCTCGGCAACGGGCAGGTCCGTCAGGAGCTGCACGTCACCGCCGACGCCTTCAGCGACGCCGCGACCGAACTCATCGAGGACGCCGGCGGCTCGACCACCGTCTCCGAGCGCGCCCAGGAGCGCGCCGAGCGGGAGGCCGAGCAGGCCGCTGACGACGAGAGCGAGGACTAACCATGAGCTGGAAGGAGACCGCCGAACCGGTGCTCACGCGGATGCCCACGGTCGCGCGGCCGGAGGGGCACGTGCCCTTCAAGCGGAAGCTGCTGTGGACCGCCGGCATCCTCGTGATGTACTTCTTCCTGACGAACGTCACGCTGTACGGGCTCCAGACGACCACCCAGGGCGGCGACTTCTACGGGCAGTTCCGCTCGATCCTCGCCGGCGCGTCCGGCTCGATCCTGCAGCTCGGGATCGGACCGATCGTGACGGCGTCGATCGTGCTCCAACTGCTCGGCGGCGCCGACCTGCTCGGGCTGGACACCGAGAACGACCCGCGCGATCAGGTGCTCTATCAGGGCCTCCAGAAGCTGCTGGTGGTCGTGATGATCATCCTGACCGGCGCGCCGATGGTGTTCGCGAGCCCGCTGCTGAGCGCCGACCCGCAGGTCGCCCAGCAGCTCGGCATCGGCGGCCGTGGCGTCGAGGGGCTGCTGTTCGCCCAGATCTTCGTCGGCGGGATCCTGATCCTGTTCATGGACGAGATCGTGAGCAAGTGGGGCGTCGGTTCCGGGGTCGGGCTGTTCATCATCGCCGGCGTGAGCCAGCGACTGGTGGGCGGGCTGTTCTCCTGGAGCGGTCTCACCCCGACCGCCTCCGACGGCTTCGTCGCCGTCTGGATCGGGATCATCACCGGGAGCGCCGAGCTCCCGGGGTCGCCGCTGACCGCGGACGGGCTGAGCGCCATCTTCCTCGGCCAGGGGATGATCCTCGCGATGATCACGACGGTGCTGATCTTCGTCGTGGTCGTCTACGCCGAGAGCGTTCGCGTGGAGATCCCGCTCTCGCACGCCCGCGTGAAGGGCGCCCGCGGGAAGTTCCCCGTGAAGCTCATCTACGCCAGCGTCCTGCCGATGATCCTCGTTCGGGCGCTGCAGGCCAACCTGCAGTTCCTCGGACAGATCCTCCACAGCCAGTGGGGCGGTATGCCCGCGTGGCTGGGTGACTACGGCAATCAGGGACAGGTCACCGAGGGGCTCTTCTGGTACCTCAAACCCATCCAGAGCCCCGAGGAGTGGATGTGGTTCGTGGGCGCGACCGTCACCGCCGAGTGGTGGCAGGTCCTGCTCCGGATCGGCGTCGACCTGACGTTCATGATCGTGGGCGGCGCGATCTTCGCGATCTTCTGGGTGGAGACCACCGGGATGGGCCCGGAGGCCACCGCCCAGCAGATCCAGAACTCCGGGATGCAGATCCCCGGCTTCCGGCGGAACCCGCAGGTGATCGAGAAGGTGATGGAGCGGTACATCCCGCAGGTCACCGTCATCGGCGGCGCCCTCGTCGGGCTGCTGGCGGTGATGGCGAACATGCTCGGCACAATCGGGCAGGTCTCCGGAACGGGGCTGCTGCTGACGGTCTCCATTACGTACAAGCTGTACGAGGAGATCGCCGAGGAGCAGCTGATGGAGATGCACCCGATGATGCGCCAGATGTTCGGTTCGGAGTAACGCGCCACCGCGGACGGCGCACTCCTTCTTCCCGCCTCGTCGCAGTCCGTGGGGTAGATTCAACACCACCTATCGCTACGTTCCGGTATGCGCGTGTTCTCGTCGCCGGCCGACCGCCGGCGGGCGCTGCTCGCCCTGCTCGCGGTCCTCGTCGGGTTCGCCGGGCTCTACGTCGCGGTTCGCCAGTATCTCCCCTTCCTCACGGACGCTCGCGCGCTCCGTGCGTGGGTCGCGGAGTTCGGCTATCTGGCACCGCTCGCGTTCGTGATCGTACAGGCGCTCCAGGTCGTGATCGCGCCGATCCCCGGGCAGGCCATCGCGCTCATGGGCGGCTACCTCTTCGGCCCCGTCGCCGGGACGGTGTACAGCCTCCTCGGCGTCCTGATCGGGAGCGCGGTCGCGTTCCTGCTCGCGAAGCGGTTCGGCCGCCCGTTCGTCGAGCGCGTGCTCCGCGCGGAGGTCGTCGCCAGCTTCGACGGGTTCGTCGAGCGCGTCGGCGTCCCGGGGCTGTTCCTGTTCGTCGTGGTCCCGGGGCTCCCCGACGACGTGATCTGTTTCCTGAGCGGGCTGACGACGTGGCGGCTCCGGACGTTCCTCCCCGTGATGGCACTCGGCCGGCTGCCGTCGTACGCGCTCACCGTCTACGCGGGCGACGAGCTCGCCAGCGGCCGGTTCGGGTTGGCGGTGTCGCTGCTGGCGCTCGTCGCCGTCCTCTCGGTGGCCGGCTACTACAACCAGGACCGCATCCGCGCGTTCGTCGAATCCATCGGCGATTGATCGCCGTCGGTACCGAGCCACGCGTGACGACTCCGAACCCCTCCCACGAGCAGGTTGCGAACGGATGGCGTACGGTCCTTGGTACACCGACTCAGAGTAAGGTTATAACCCTCCGGTTGATACACCCGGTGTCCATGAAGAAGCAGGAGCTCATCCACCTGCACGGTCTTCTCGCCGAACTTCAGAGCCAGTTCGACGCAGCGGGCGAGACCGTCTCCGAGGAGTACCGAGAGCTTGGTGTGCAGCCGACCTCGATCCACCGCTCGAAAACTGACCACAAGGCGGCCGTGTTCGCGCTGATCCACGGCGTCACCGACGAACTCGAAGCCGACGACGAGGCGGAGACCGAGACGGTCGCCGCCACCGCGGACTGAGTCCCCGACCGCACCGCTTACTCCCGACAGCCGACCCGGCAGTTCCAACGCCGTTGATTCCGCGACGGCGTCGCGTTCGATTCACCGTAATCGGTACTGAAGCGTTTATCTGTCTACCGCGGCTACAACTAGGTGAGGCGCGCTTCATACCGCGCCGGGGAGGTAACCATGAGTGTACGACAGACGCCGTCGGGTGAGCTGCTGGGATCGTACCCCGACTTCGGGTTGAGCTGTCGGTACGACGACGACGACGACCCGTCGGAGGTCACGCTCTTCCCGGGGGAGGAGATGTCGACCACCGAGTGGGTCACCGCCGACCTCGACAGCGCGGTCTCGCTCGACGAGATCCGATAGCCCCCGGTTTTTCCCGTTCTCGACGCCCCTTCAGCGCCGCATCGTCTCACGACTTCGCTTGTCCCCCGCTCTGGATCCGCCGCAGAGGATAGGGTTAAACCGGAAGCGAGGGAACTCCCTCCACATGACTGACGACTCGTCAGCCCCGCTTCTGTCCCACGTGTTCGTTCCCGTCGCGACTGAAAAGGACGCCCGCGAGACCGCGGTCGCGCTGGCGCCGTACGATCCCGAGCGCGTCACCGTGGTCCACGTCGTCGAGAAGGGCGGCGGCGTCCCGGACAAGACGCCCGTCGAGCAGTCCGAGTCGATCGCCGCGACGGCGTTCGAGGCGTTCCGCGAGCGCTTCCCCGACGCTGAGACCGAGACCGTCTACCGCCGGAACGTGGTTCAGGGGATCGTCGACGCAGCCGCCGAAACGGGCGCCAGCGCCATCGCGTTCCAGCCCCGGGAGGGCGGCCGGCTCAAGCAGTTCCTCTCCGGCGATCGAACGCTCCGACTGGTGACCGACGCCGACCGGCCGGTGATCACGCTGCCGGGTCGAACCGAATGAGCGGCGACGAGGAACTCGCCAAGGACCTCGGCCCGCTGGCCGCGCTGACCATCGGGGTCGGGACCATGATCGGGGCGGGCATCTTCGTCCTTCCCGGGGAGGCGATCTCCCGGGCGGGCTCGTTCGCCATCGTCTCGTTCGTCCTGGGCGGCGGGATCGCCCTGTTCACCGCACTGTCGGCCAGCGAACTCGGGACGGCGATGCCCCGCTCCGGCGGCGCGTACTTCTACGTCAACGAGGCGCTGGGGCCGCTGTTCGGCTCGATCGCCGGCTGGGCGAACTGGCTGGGACTGGCCTTCGCCAGCGCGTTCTACATGGTCGGCTTCGGCGAGTACGTCGTCGGGATCGCCGGCCTCCCGGACGGGTTCATGATCGCCGGGTTCACCGTCCCGTGGATCAAGTTCATCGGGCTGCTCGCGGCGACGCTGTTCGTCCTCGTCAACTACATCGGCGCCAAGGAGACCGGTCGGCTCCAGAACGTCATCGTCGTGATTTTGGTGTTGATCCTGACCGTCTTTACGGTCTACGGCGCGACCCGCGCGGCCCCGGCGAACGTCCCGGGCTCGAAGGGGCTGACGCCGATGCTGGAGACGACCGGCCTCATCTTCGTCTCCTACCTCGGGTTCGTTCAGATCACCAGCGTCGCCGAGGAGATCAAGGAACCCGGGAAGAACCTCCCGCGGGCGATCATCGGCTCGGTCGTCATCGTGGCGATCATCTACGCGCTCGTCCTGGTCGTGATGAGCGCGGCGGTCGAACCCGGGTTCATCCAGGCCCAGTCCGAGGCTGACAACATCGCGGTCGTCGAGGTCGCACGGCTGCTGATGGGCCCGATCGGGGCAGGTGCGATGCTGTTCGGCGGGCTGCTCGCGACGGCGTCGTCGGCGAACGCGTCCATCATGGCGTCCTCGCGCATCAACTTCGCGATGGGTCGGGACCGGATCGTGACGCCGGACCTGAACGAAATCCACCCGCGCTTCGGCACGCCGTACCGCTCCATCGCACTGACTGGCTCGTTCATCCTCCTGTTCATCGTCGCCGCGCCGATCAACACGTTGGCGTCTATCGGTAGCTTCCTCCACCTGGTGATCTACGGCCTACTGAACATCGCGCTGGTCGTGATGCGCGAGGCCGACGCCATCGACTACGAGCCGTCCTTCACGGTACCGCTTTACCCGTTCACCCCCATCGTGGGCGGCCTGCTCTCCTTTGCGCTCATCTACTACATCGAGCCTCTCCCCCGACTCGTCGGAGGCTTCATCGTGCTATTTGCCGCGGTCTGGTACCTCGGCTACGCCCGAACCAGGACCGAGAAGCAAGGATTGTTGAGCGAGTACGTCCTCTCTCGAGAGGAGGAGATGCCCGACGCTGCCGTCGACGCCGCCGAGAGCGTCCAGCCCACGGGTGACAACCAGTACCGCGTGATGGTGCCGCTGGCCAACCCGGCCCACGAGAAGGAGCTCATCACGCTGGCGAGCGCTATCGCCAAACAGCGCGACGGCGTCGTCGACGCGATCCACGTCATCACCGTGCCCGACCAGACCTCGCTGAGCTACGCCGCCGACCACATCGAGCGGGTGGAGGAAGACCACCGCTCCGTGCTCGAAAAGGCCGAGCGCGACGCCGAGACGTTCGGTGTCGAGGTGGACACCCACACGATCATCTCCCACCGTGGGATCGAGGAGGTGTTCGACGCGGCGAAGGACCACGACGCCGATCTTACAGTGATGGGTTGGGGCCCGAGTAGCGGAAGCCGCGTCGAGGGCGCGGTCGACGAACTCACGAGCGACCTGCCCTGTGACTTCCTCGTGCTGAAGGACCGCGGGTTCGACCCCGAGCGCGTGCTGATCCCGACCGCGGGCGGCCCGGACTCGGTGCTCTCCGTCGAGATCGGCAAGCTGCTCCAGCAGGAGTTCGGCTCCGAACTCACGCTCCTCCACGTCGCCGACGGCGAGCAGGAAGGCCGCGAGTTCCTCGAAACCTGGGCCGACGAGCAGGGTGTCGATGCCGAGTTGCGCGTCGAGACCGGCGACGCCGAGGCCGCGATCGAGACCGCGGCCACGGACGCCACGCTGGTGATCCTGGGCGCGAGCGAACGTGGGGTGCTCTCGCGCGTGCTCACTGGGTCGCTGGTCCCCGACGTGGTGGCCAACGTGGACTGCTCGGTGCTGATGTCCGAACGCAAGCGCGACCGCGGGGTACTCGAACGCGTCCGCGGGCTCCTGGGGCGGTAGCTCAGGTCGCCGACTCGACTTCCGTCTCGATCACGTCGACGTTCTCGTCGATCACGACCCGGAGGAGGTCGTCGTCGATCCGGCAGGTCACCTCCACGCGCCAGGGATCACGCGAGCACACGCGGTCGTCGGCGTACTGGTAGATCGACCACGGGTGGCGATCGAAGATCGCGATGCCGTGGTCGTGGAAGAAGCTGACCACCGCGGGCTCGATGTTCAACGCGAACGGGACGCCGCAGTGCATCGACCAGCTACACCGCCCACAGACGAACCGGGCGACCGAGGAGTAGATCCGCTCGTTGAACTCCTCGAGTTCGCCGCCCTCCTCGGTGAGCCGGCCCGACACCTCGCCCGCACAGTAGGGGCAGACCCCCTGCCGCATCGCCGTCTGGTCGCGGAGGATGAACGCGCCGCCGGCGGCGAGGAGTGATTCGGGGCGGTCACGGTCGAAACTGGCCGGCGGGATGGGGTACCTGATGACGAGGTTGTCACACTCGCTACAGCCCAGGTGGAAGTGGCTGTCCTCGTACCACGCCGCCGCGTCGGCGCCGCAGTACGGACACGTCTCCCCCTCGACGGGCACGGGGTCGATGCCGCCGTCGTCGGTGTAGGCGCCGGAGACGATGGCCCGGTAGATGTTGTTCCCGGGCGGTTTCAGCTCGTACCCGTCCTCCTCCTTGTCGACGAGCCGACCCACGAGCCGCGTGAGGTGGTAGTTGAACCGGCCGTTGTCCTCGACCCCGACGCGCTGCTGGAGCTCGGTGAACGCCAGCGGGCTCTCATCGGCGGCCATCGCCTCGCCGAGCGTCCGGAGGATGTCCAGCCGGACCTCGTTCGACAGTAGGTCGAACGCCTCGATCGACCCATCGCCGCTCATGTCCGAGAAACACCACACCGCAACGGTTTATAGCTTCTGTCGGGTGTGGAGTTTCGTCGGGTGAACTGTTAGCACGGACATGCGATCACCCCGCTCCGTGGTGGCGATTATCTCGCTCGGTCGAGTGAAACACAGTTCACCGAGAGCTTTTGATAGATGGGCGTATAGATCGAAGCACGTGCGAGAGGGCGATGAACTGCCTCTGACATAACTCACCCTCCGCACGACGTAGGCCCCTCGCCCCCTTCCGGTGAGGGGCCGACATCCACGGGAACGCTTTACTCCTCGCCAGTGCAACTCCCGCCATGAACCGAACCCGTCCCGACCGTCGGCGTCACGCGGGGCGACCGTGAGCCACGCCGCCCGCGGGAAGCCGAGCAGGTACGCGTTCTCGACCCGCCGCGTCGAGTTCGACGGCCGGCAGGGCCACCTGTTCACCCCCGACCGGCCGGCGGACGCCCCGATCGTCGTGCTCGCCCCCGGTGCCGGGCTCCCGTGGCGGGCGACGCTCGAGCCGACGGTCGAACGACTCGCGGCCCGCGGCTACGCCGCCTTCGCGTTCGACCACCGCGGCTTCGGCCACGTCGACGGCGATCACCTGCTCTCGCCGAGCCGCCAGCGTGCCGATCTCGACGCCGCCGTCGAGGCGGCCCGTGACGCCCCGGAAGTCGACGGTGACCGGCTCGCGCTCTGGGGGCTGGATCTCTCCGCGGGCACCGCACTCGCGGCCGCCGCGGACGCCGTCGCCGTCGACGCCGTGATCGCCCGGTTCCCCGTACTCGCGGGCGCGAGACTGCTCCCCTCGTGGGTGAGACCCCGGCTCCGTGGGCTCGGTCGGGGCGTCGCGGACTACCCCGTCTCGGCGCTGGGCCGGCTCCGCGGCGTCGACGCCGACGAGCGCGGGCTGCGGGTGCCGCTGTTCGGGGAGTCCGACGAGGTCGCCGCGATCGCCGCCGACGGCGCCACGCGCGCCGTGCGGGACGTGCTCGGGCGCGAGCCCGGAACCGCGCCCGCGCGGTCGCTCGTGAAGCTCCAGCGCCACGACGTGCGCGAGGCCGTGGAGGGCCTCACCTGTCCGGCGCTGTTCGTCGCCGGCGAGCACGACGAGTTCGCGCCGCCCGAACCGGTCGTCGCCGCGACCGACGACGTCAGGAACGCCTCGCTCGTCCGAGTGCCGGCCTCCCACTACGGCGCGCTGGACGGCGCGGAACTGGAGCGGACGCTGAACTACGAACTCGCCTTCCTCGACGCCGAACTGTAGCGGTTCCGGGGCCGGAGTGGCACAAGACACTTGTCGGTGTCCGGAGACCTGTAACGCATGGACAACGAACGAGCCCTCCTCGGCGGCGCCGTCGTGGTCGTCGTCGCCGCCCTCCTCGCGGCCGCGGTGGTCCCCGGCGCGGTCACGCCCCCCGACGACGATCCGGTCCGCCCGGGACCGGTGCGCGTCGTCGACGCGGACATCGCGACGGGCGAGATCACGGGCCGGACCGCCGAACTCGACCTGTTCGCGACGCTCGACCACCGCGGTAATCCCGCAAAGAACGTGACGGTGCGCTTCGAGGCGACCGACGCCGAGTCCGGCCTGCTCGTCGCCGAGGACGTGGTGGCGGTCGGCGACTTGACCGCCGAGGGCGAACGTCGCGTCTCGACCACGCTCACGGTCCCCCGCGACGGGGGGTACGAACTCGAGGGGGTCGTCTACCGCAACGGGACGCGGGTCGACGAGTTCAGCCGGCGGGTCAGCGGCGTCGAGGCGCTGACGCCACCGTACGCCGAGTCGAACGTGAGCTTCGTCGACGACCCCGTGCTCGAGCCGGTGACGGTGTCGATCGTCGACGCCGGCGCGGATCGCACCACGCTCGAACTCGGCGGCTGGCTCACCGCGGTCGGGCCGAGCGAGGCCGACTCGCTGTCGGTGACGTTCGTCGTCCGGCAGGCCGAGTCGAACGTCGTCGCCGCCCGGACCAGCGTCGACGCCGGCGGCCTCGAGGAGGGTCGCAGCGAGACGGTCACGACCGAGGTGTCGGTGCCCAGCGAGTACAACTACTACGTCGACGCCATTCTCACCCGCGAGGGCGTGATCGTCGACACCGCGGGCGGCGTGGTCAACCTCGACCCCACGGAGACGATCGACCGCGACGAGAGTCGACGGGACGTCGAGTTCAACGCGAGCGACTTCGACCGCGACGGCGGGCCCCCGGACCGCCAGACGGCGCCCGGTGAGACGCCGGCCCAGACGCCCGGGTTCGGTCCGGCGGTCGCCGTCCTCGCGCTCCTGACTGCGGGCTTGCTGGCACGGAGGCGACGATGAGCGAGGACGAGCGCCCCGACGGCGTCGAGGACCCGACCGACGACCGATCCCGAACGGAGGACACCATGACCGACACAGCCGACGACGACGACGGAGCCGCGAACCGAGAACCCGAGGAGGGACCCGAACAGGACGAGGGGCGCGACCTGCGGCGCACGCTCAACTACGTGCTGCTGGCAGGGCTCTCGCTGCTGGCGCTGATCGCGACGCTCCAGCTCTACCTGAACGTCTCCTCGGCGATCAACCAGTGGATCAGCCACGAGTACCGCTCGCTGTTCCAGGCGGCGTTCAACCTGGTCGTGTTGCTGCTGGTGGGGACGGCGATGGTCTGGCAGGTGCGACGGCTCCGGGAGTAACTACGGCGCGACGGTCCACCAGAGCGCGACGACGACCAGCCCCCCGAGCACCGTCGACGCCACCGCGTGCAGGCGCAGGCGGTCGAGCACCGCGTGGGCGTCGTCGTCGACGCTCAGCGCGTCGTGGACCTCGCTCCCGAGTTCACACCGCGGGAGGAAGTCCATCGCGACGTGGAGGAACACGCCGGTCGCGAAGCCGAACACCAGCCCGTTCAGCGGCCCCGAGGCGGGCAGGCTCACCGCGCTCGCCAGCACCGCGACGACGCCGACGCCCGCCGCCGGCAGGAGGATGGGGAGCCACGAGCGACCGTTCCGGGCGAGTCGATCCGCGGCGGCGTAGCCCGCCGGCCCCTTGTGCGAGACGATCGCGACGCCCAGCAGCGGCCCCAGTTCGGGCATGTTCCCGTAGACGATCCCGATGATCGCTCCCGCGGCGGCGGCGTGGGCGGTCAACTGCGCCACCGTCGCGTCCATCGGGAGCTCGATGTGGGAGAGCCGGTGGCCGATCGCGTGGCCCGCGAAGCCCACGATCACGCCGGTCGCGACCCCCAGCCCGCCGAACCGCAGGTGGTGGTTCAGCGCGTCGGGGAGCAGGAAGAGGCCGACGCTGACGATCATCGCGCCGCTGGCCAGCCCGGAGCCCCAGACTAGCGTTCCCGGCCGGTTCTGGTCGGTTCGCAGCGCCATCGCGACGCCGCCGACCATCGCCGCGAACGCGACCCAGCCGATCTGGATCGGCTTCCACGCCCCCGTCACCGCCGCGATCCCGGTGGCACCCAGCAGCGACAGTACCCCGATCGCGCCGACGATCCGCTCGCCGCGACGTGACTGCGTACTCGCCTCTGTATCCATCTGTTATGAACTACGGGTCCGAAGTTAATAACCGCCCCGGTCGCGACTCAGCGCGGGAGCTTCCCCGGCTCGCCGTCGTGACGGATGTACTCGACGGCGATCCCCGTGATCGGCGCGTCGGAGGCGTCGGCGGCGTCGCGGGCGGCGTCGAGGTAGGCCTCCGTGATCGAGACCACGGCGTCGTAGGCCGCGGCGTCGGTCTCGGCCAGCAGGTACTCCGCGGTGACGGGGGTGAGCTGGCCCTCGCGGACGTCCGCCGCGAAGTCGTCCACGTCGTCGAGCCAGACCTGCGCGCCGACGATCGACAGCACGACCGCGCGCTCGAACTCCGGGGAGAGCTCGATGCCGGCCTCGCGGAACATCTCGATCATCCCGTGGTAGATGACGCCCACCCGGCCGTACTGGGTGACGAGGTAGGGGAGGTCGAGTTCGGCCGTCTCGAACAGCACCGGTGGCTCGTCGAACGGGGGGTGTTTGTACTCCGCTCGAAGCGCCTCGCGGGCGGTCTCCGGATCGCGGCTGCCGCTCTCGCCGTCCACGTCCGCGGCGGTCACGTCGGCGACGGCGTCGGCCTCGGCGGCGGCGACGGCGTCGGCCATCAGCTCCCGGAAGTGGGGGTCGCGGTCCTGGTGGGCCTCCGAGCGCTCGACGGCGGCGTCGTAGGACGCCCGAACCTCGTCGTCGAACGCCGCGAACTGCTCCTGTACCGCGGCCTGCAACACTTCCTGAGCGATGTCGGCGACTCGAGCGCGGTCCTCGACGTCGAAGTCGACCGCGAAGTCCTCGTACTCGCCGTCGTTGATGGCGTCGCGCATGTCGCCGTCGAGCAGGGCGACGACGACCAGTTCCGCCACCTCACGGGCGCGTCGGGTCTCACGAACGAGTTCGGCGGGGTCGGCGTCGGCCGCGGACCGCCGCCGACGGAGCCGCGAGATCGGGTCGGTCGCGCGCCGGCCGGAGATCGGGTCGACCCCGGGCGGCGTCGTGGCGCTGGCCCGGCGGTAGACGTGTGCGAGCGTGAGCTCGACCGGGAGCGTGAGCTTGGTGTCGTAGTCGAACGCGACGGACTCGCGGCCGAACTCGTCGGCCAGCGCGGCCTCCACGTCGGCGTAGGCGTCCTCGATCATCGCTTCGACTTCGGCTTCGACGCGTCGCTGGAGGCGGATCGCCCTGAGTTCGAGCGAGCCGCCGGCCGCGTAGTGACTGAACACCGCGCGGGCGGGCGTCGGGAGCGCGTCGACGCCCGCGAGCCGGTCGGCGATCCCGCGGAGCGGTCCGGACATGGCTCGGAGTGAGCCGACCAGGGGTTTGAAACTGTCCATCCCCGAACCGACCGGGTTTTTGCCCTCCCGCGGCGAGGTGCCTGTATGCGACGGGACCTCGCGGCGCGGGGCGAACGCGCGGTCGACACCGCGCGGCTGCTCGCCCGGAGCGTGCTCGACACCAATCCGGTGCCCGACTGGGAGCACGTGACGAAAGTCGACCCGGAGGGCGCGAAGAAGCTCCCGCTGCTCTACCCGCTCTGGCTCGCCGAGACCGACGCCGTCTCGGTCGGCGGCTCCTCGGACGTGACGCCGGCCAACACCGCGGCCGCGTTCGACCTCCTGGCGCCGCTGTCGACGCCGGTCTGTCACGAACCCAGCGGCGCCGACCACGTCACCGAGCAGAGCCACGACGTCGCCGACCTGCTGCTCGTGCCGGAGGTGCTCAACGGCGACAGCGAGGCGCTCGTGGGGACGCTGGGGACCGCGATCGAGAGCGTCCGGGAGGAGCTCGCTCCCGAGTTGATCCGCCGGAAGGCGTCGTGGCTCCCCGACCGCGTCGCCGACTGGCTCGCGGGCGTCGCCACATCGCTGCTGCTCTCGGAGGCCGCCTTCGAGGCGTACATCGTCCAGAACCCCGACAGCGCGGCCGCCCGCGAGTCCGGCGTCGGCGCCGAGGACCTGCTCGACCCGACCGACGCCAAGCGCCGGGCGATGGCCGCCGACCGCCACCTCGAGTCCGAGATCGTCTACCTCGAGTACTCGGGCACGTTCGGCGGGGACGAGGCGGTCGAGACGCTCGAACGCATCGACGGTGCGCTGGTGCGCTCGCGAGTCTGGTACGGGGGCGGCCTCGCGAACGCCGAGGACGTGCGGGCGGTCCGCGAGGCCGGCGCCGACACCGTCGTCGTCGGCGACGCGTTCCACCGCGTGGCCGAGCGGGAGGCCGACCTGTTGGAGCAGGCGGCGACCGATCTCGACGCCGACGCGTCGCCCGAGACGATCCGCGAGTGGGTCGCCGACCGCGTCGACGCCGAGGGGTCGGGCGCCCGCTTCCTCTCGACCGTGCCCGGCGTCGACGACCCGGTCGCGCTGGCGCGGGAGTACACCGGCACGACCGTGCGCGCGTGGCTGGAACTGCGAGCGCGGTCGCGGCGCGCCCGCGAGGGGAGCGGGGAGCCGACCGTCGACGTGCAGGACACCACGCTCCGGGCCGCGCTGGCGCCGATCGTCGACGACCCCGACGCGCTCGCGGCGGCGATCGCGCGGGGTGCGCTCGCTGGCCCCGACGACGTGGTGGCGGACGGCTCCCGTCGGTCCGACCAGCTCAGCGCCTCGCTGGTCGACGCCGGAACGTCACACTAACGTGGCCGCCGGCCGCGAGCGAGGGTATGGTCGAGAAAGCCGACGCCGGATTCGTTCTCGGGACCGGACTGCTCGTGTGGGTCGCCGCCGTCACCGCTGTCGACGGCTGGGGCGAGCCGGTGATCGCGTTCTGGGGGGCGGTTCTCACCCTCGGCGTCGCCGGCGCTTTCCTGGCGGCCGACGCACTGGAACTGGCACGCTGACCCCGAAACAGCAGTTTGAAACGCCGCGCTCACGTCGCACCGGGCGATGAGTATCCCCTCGTTCGTGGTCGGCATCGCCGGCGGCACCGGCGCCGGCAAGACCACGGTCGCCCGCCTGATCACCGAGAGCGTCGGGGAGTCGGTGACCCGGATCCCCCTCGACAACTACTACGAGGATCTGAGCCACCTCGACCGCGAGGAACGGGAGGCGGTCAACTACGACCACCCCGAGGCGTTCGAGTGGGAGCTGCTGCGGGAGCACCTGCGCGCGCTCTCGGAGGGGCAGGCCGTGGAGATGCCCCAGTACGACTTCGAGATCCACAACCGCAAGGACGAGCGCGTCACCGTGCTCCCGACGGACGTGATCATCGTCGAGGGCATCCTCGCGCTGTACGACGAGACCATCAACGACATGATGGACCTCCGGCTGTACGTCGAGACCGACGCCGACGTGCGGATCCTCCGGCGGATCAAGCGCGACGTGATCCAGCGCGGCCGGGCACTCGAGGACGTGATCGACCAGTACCTCTCGACGGTGAAGCCGATGCACGAGCAGTTCATCGAGCCGACGAAGAAACACGCCGACCTGATCATCCCCGAGGGCGCCAACTCCGTGGCGGTCAACCTGCTGGAGGAGAAGATCGAAGCCGAGATCGAGGGCGAGGGGACCCGCACGTGGGAGCGCGGGTCGCTCGAAGGCGAGTTGGGCGAGCGGATGTCGCTGGAAGAGGAGTAGCCCAGTCACGGCGCGTGAGCGTCGACGACCTCCGTGTCGTCGACACTGAACCCGTGCCGTGACTGTGCCGAACCAACACACGGCGCGTGACCGTCGACGACCTTCGTGTCGTCGACTGCCCCGACCGATGGTCGTGACTGGTCGACCTCCGACACACCGGGAAGGACCGGTCGTCGACGCGCTCAGGCGTCGACGAACTGCTCGGCGCCCTCGTAGAACCAGTAGCCGTGCTCCCGCATCACCTCGCCGAGGGTCTCGTGGAACTCGACGAAGTCCGCGAACTCCTCCTTCTCGACGTGCTCGAAGATCTCCTCGACGGAGGCGACCTGTTCGTGGCTGATCCGCACCGGGTGGTCGCCGTAGTCGGCGACGTACTCCTCGGCGGTCAGCGGGAAGTCCTCCTCCTCGTCGATCTTCTTGGCCAGTACGGCGTGGCCGTACTTGCGCCGGCCTTCGCTCCCTTCCTCGCCGTCCGGGTCGTGGGGCCAGTCGTCGGCGTCGCTCATTGCTCGGCCGTTCGCCCGACCGGCCCAAAGCCTTTGCGTTCGACGTGTTCGGCGGTCCGGAACCGAGAAGCGAACCGCTACGTGATCGAGATGCGGTGGGACTGGGATTCGAACCGGACCGAGACGTGCTCGCCCGCGTTCGCGCGCTGTGCGCGTCCCGCAGGGTTCGAACCCGACACGCGTCGATCCGCACTGTCGTTCGGAGACGACGGTGGGACTGGGATTCGAACCCAGGAGGCGTGACGCCACCGGTTTTCAAGACCGGCGCAATGGGCCACTCTGCCATCCCACCAGACAGCCCCACGTTTCCGCCCGGGATGGTTGAAGCTATCGGACCGCAGTCAGGCGTCGATGCCGCGGGCTACTGCCGGGTGAGCCCGTCCTCGTCGACGATCAGCCCGTACTCCTCGATCAGCGCCGCGGTGAAATCCGGGACGGCGCGTCCGGCGGCGACGCGGGCCCGGACCTCCGCGACCACGCCCGCGAGTTCGTCGCCGGTCCGGGCGGTCGGCTGGGTCGGGAGGAACGCGGTCTCGTGGTCCTCGCCGCGGGCCAGTTCAGCGATCGTGTTCAGCGCCGGCGGCGTCATGGCGTCGGTGAAGTCGACGGTGTCGCTGAAGCCGGCGTAGTACACCGACCCGCCGGCGCCGGGGCCGAGCACCACGTCGTTGCTCCGGTGTTTCATCGCCGCGGAGTCGATCCCCGCCCGAGTGACGAAGGGGGTGGTCCCGGGGAGCACCGCGACCGACCGGGCCTCCTCCTCGCGGAGCAGGTGGGTCACGGTGTTGCCCACGCGGGCGCTCCGTGTCGAGCCGACCTGTGGCTCGAAGCGCACCTCGCCCACGTCCTCGACGGCGTCGGCGGCCAGCGCACGCACATCCGCCTCGGTCGACACCTCGGTCCGGTGTGCCTCGTCGAGCAGGTCGTCGGGGCGGTAGTTCACGAGCAGGTCGGCGCCGGAGCGCTCGACGGCCCGCATGGCGTCGCGATCCATCGCGGCAGCGAGTTCGGCGGCCTCTCCCTCGTTCAGCGGACTCGTCGCCGCGAGGTCGGGAAACCGGAGGCCGGGACGTGGCGGGTCGGCGAGCAGCACGACGGTTGTCATCGATGACTCTCGACTCGCGGCGTGCTTGAATCCGGCGGGTCGCGGTCGGTGGGCGGCGACGCGAGTGGCCGAGCGCCGCGCTTAAGCGACTGCCCGCCGACCGGCCGGTATGCTCGACTCCCGTGCGCTCGGACTGCTCGCGACCGGCGTCACCTCGGCGCTGGCGCTGGGCGGTCTCGCGACGTTCCTCCGACTGCTCCCCGACTCCCCGACGATGGCGGCGAGCGCGGCGACGTTTGCCCTCTGTGCCGTCGCCGTCGCCGCGGGCGTCGCCGCCGGTACTGGAAACCGACCGACGGAAACCGCGTACTGGTCGTAACTCGCGGAACCCGTCGCCGCGTCCTCAGCGACTTCTGCGCCCCTTCGTCTGCCGGTAGTCCCGCGAGAACACGTTCTCCCGCACGTGCTCGACGAACGCGGCCTCCTGCTCGTCGGTCTGCTCCGCTGGCGGGATCATGGGGACGAGTTCGAACCCGCGGCCGCGGATGGTCGTCGCGTGCTCCTCGACCACGTCGAAGCTGTCGGGCCGGCGGGTGGTGTACTCGACTGCGAGTTCACGGAGCACCCGGTCGCCGACGGCAACGATGATGTGGGGGTTGATCATCCGGAGTTCCGCGTTGAGGAACGGCTCGCAGTTCCGGACCTCCTCGTCGGTCGCCGCCCGGTCGGGGTGGCGACAGCGGGAGAGGTAGGTGAGGTAGACGTTCTGGAGGTCGGGCTCCGCAGCGTCAGGCGGCGAGCGCGAGAAACCGAGTTCACCGAGGACCCGCTGGACTCGCTCGCCGGCGCCGTCGCCGGTGAAGGGCACGCCCGTCGCTTCCGCCCCTGCGGCGGGTCCCTCGCCGACGAAAACGAACTCAGCGCCGGCGTCGCCGTAGCCGTGGACCACCTGCTCTCGGCACGCCGCGAGCGCCGGACAGTTCCGGCAGTCCTCGTCCATCCCGAAGGGGTTCGACAGTTCGTCCTGGTGGGCGTCCACGTTCGCTCGTGGTTGCCGACCGCGGGGGAAAACGGTTCCGGGCTACTCGTCGTCGGGGTTCAAACCGCCCTGCTCCCGGACCTCGAGGATGTGGCGCATGTTCATGTAGATCTCCGGGATCGAGGTCTCCTCGCCCGCCTTGTAGAGGTCCGAGACGCGGTAGAGAAACGCCGATATCTGCGACGCCTCCGTGGAGTCGTCGCGGGCGCGGACCTCGTCGGCGACCTCCCGGAGCGTTTCGCGCTTCTCCGTGTTCTCGGGGAACGTCGCCTCGGAGTCGGGCGCCATCTCCCAGTCCGGCTCGTCGTTCCCGTCGCCGCCGGTCTCGCCGTCCTCACCAGCCATGCTGCTGGACGCTCTGCCGGCGGATCACGCCGACGTTGTTGGCGACGTTCTCGGTCAGCACGCGGAACGCGTCGGCGGTCTCGCCCTCGCGCAGGACGACCGGCTTCCCCTCGTCGCCGCCCTGTCGGATCGCCGGGTCGATGGGGATCCCGCCGAGGAACGGCAGGTCGTTCTCGTCGGCCAGCGTCCGGCCGCCGCCCTCGCCGAAGATCTCGTGTTCGTTGCCGCAGTCCGGACAGCGGAACGAGGCCATGTTCTCGGCGATGCCGAGCACCGGCGTCTCGTGTTTGCCGAACATCCGGAGCCCCTTCCGGGCGTCGTCGACGGCGACCTCCTGGGGCGTCGTGACGACGACGGCGCCGGTCAGCGGCAGCGTCTGGAGGATGGTCAGCTGCGTGTCGCCCGTCCCCGGCGGCAGGTCGAGCACCATGTAGTCGAGTTCGCCCCACTCGACGTCCTCGACCAGTTGGGTCAGGAGTTTGTGGACCATCGGGCCCCGCCAGATGACGGGGTCGTCCTCCCCGGAGAGGAAGGCCATCGACATCAGCTTCACGCCGAACTTCTCGGGCGGGATGATGGTGTCCTCGTCGGTCGCTCGCGGCGCCTCGTCGGCGTCGAGCATGCGCGGGACGTTCGGCCCGTACACGTCGGCGTCGAACAGCCCCACCTCGGCGCCGAGCTTCGACAGGCCTGCGGCGATGTTGACTGCCATCGTGGACTTCCCGACGCCGCCCTTCCCGGAGGCGACGGCGATGATGTTCTTCACCCCCGGCAGGACCTGGTCGTCGTCGGCCTGGTCGTCGGGGATGTTGGCCGAGAGGTCGACCTCGAGGCCGGCGTCCTGGAGCGTCTCACGGACCTCCGCGGCGATCGCCGACTCGTGGGGCGCGTACGGCGCGCCGAGCGCCAGCGATATCTTCGCGGTCCCGTCCTCGACTTCGATGGCGTTGACCAGCCCCAACGACACCAGATCGTCGCCGAGGGCAGGATCCTCGACCTCCGCGAGCAGGTCGCGTACGGCGGCTTCGTCCATAGCGTGGGGAGGCGCGTTCCGCTAATGAGGGTTTTGAAGCCGGTATCGCCGCCGCGACGCGACGGGGCCGATTTTGAACCCGTTGGCGCGGTCACCGCCCCGATTGGGTAACCGTAATCGGTTACAATTCGGGTGTCGCCACCCGGATGCTTAAGCCCGTTCGGACGAACAAACAGCCAATGCCGCTCTCGGACGAGTTCGGTCGCGAGGTGACGGGCGTCCGCGTCTCCCTCACCGACCGGTGTAACTTCGACTGTGTCTACTGTCACAACGAGGGGCTCGGCGACACTCGTGGCCCGATGGAACCGGGCGACGACGAGATGGGCACCGACGACGTGGTGCGCTTCCTCGACGTGGTCGCGGAGTACGGCGTCGACTCCGTGAAACTCACCGGCGGCGAGCCGATGCTCCGCGAGGACCTGGAGGAGATCATCCGCCGTGCGCCCGACGAGATGGAGGTCTCGATGACCACCAACGGAACCTTCCTCCCCGGGCGCGCCGAGGACCTCAAGGAAGCCGGGCTCGACCGCGTCAACGTCTCACAGGACGCGCTCGACCCCGACGAGTTCGCCGAGATCACGAAGTCCGGCGCCTACGACAAGGTGATGGAGGGTGTCCAGGCCGCCGTCGACGCCGACCTCGCGCCGGTGAAGCTCAACATGGTCGTCTTCGAGCACACCGCGGACTACGTCGAGGGGATGGTCGAACACGTCGCCGAGAACGAGGGGCTCCAGCTCCAGCTGATCGAGTACATGCCCGAGCTCACGGGCCGACCGGAGTGGAACATCGACATCGGGCGCGTCCACGACTGGCTCGCGGATCTCGCCGACCACGTCGAACACCGCGAGATGCACGACCGCAAGCGCTACTACGTCAACCCCGAGGCCGCCGAATCCGTCGCCGCCACGCCGGAGCCGGCCGACCTCGACGAGTTCCAGGGCGGGATGGTCGAGATCGTCGACCCCGTGGAGAACGCCGACTTCTGCGCCAACTGCGGCCGGGTGCGCGTCACCCACGAGGGCTACCTCAAGGGCTGTCTCAACCGCAACGACGACCTGAAGTCGATGGGCGAGATGACTCGCGAGGAGATCCGCGAGACGTTCGAGGCGGTCGTCGCCGAGCGCGTGCCCTACTACGGCGAGTACCTCGTCGAGAACGAGCGCGGCGAGTACGAGATCAACGAGAAGTACATCTCCGCCGCGGACTGAGCCTACCGACCCGGCAGCAGTTCCCCGTACCGTTCGGCCAGCGTCGACGCCAGCCGACGCTCCACCGGCGTGAACCCCAGCGTCTTCAGCGTCGCCGCGAACGCCGCCAGCCCGAGCAGCGTGCCGACCACGGCGCCGAGGACGCCGGGGGCGAGCGCCCGCGCGACGAGGGCGACGACGCCGAACGGCAGCGCCGCCAGCAGGGGGTAGCTGTGGCGCTTCGTGAACGGCTGGAGCCCTTCGAGGTGGTAGAGCACCGCGACCTCGATCCCGTTGTTGAGCGTGAGCATCAGCAGGTACGTCCAGACCACGCCCGCGAGGCCGAACTCGACGGTGAGCGGGATCGCGACGACCGCCAGCACGGTCGTGATCGCGACGTTGGTCACGAGCAGCGCCTGCTGGTGGTCGGTCATCCGGAGCAGGATCCCCACGCTCCCGGCCGCGCAGGCGGCGATCTGGGCGAGCACGAACAGCGTCAGAAGCGGCGCGTACTCGGTGAACGTCGGGCCGAACGCGGCCATCACGGTCTCGCGGTAGACGACGACGGGGACCGCCGCGGCGACGACGCCGACGAGGACCAGCCGACTGGTGACGTGATAGAGCCGCGAGAGGGCGTCCTCGTGCCCCTCCTCGTTGAGCGCGGCGGCGACCGGCGGGATGAACTGGTTGATCGCCATCAGCGGCAAGCGAACGAGCTGGGAGACGAGCACGCCGACGGCGAACACGCCGCCGGCGACGCCCGAGAGGAACACGGCGATGAGCGGGTAGAAGCCGAGTCGCTGTGTCGTGGTGGCGATGCCGCCGAGGAACAGCGGGATCGTGTAGTCGAGGTAGCGACGGCGGAGGGCGGGGAGCCTCGGGCCGCGCAGCCGCGGGCGGAACCCGCGTGCGCGGACGATCCAGACTGCGGCGCCGACGCCGGTCAGCCCCATCACCGCCAGCACGCCCCCGGCGACAAACGCGATGTCGCCGACGACGAAGGCGCCCACGACGCCGACGACCAACTGTGCGGCGGGGTAGACGAGCCGCATCGTGAGGTTCAGCGGCGCGACCTCCTCGATGCCGCGCAGGACCTCGGTCACCGTAAAGAGCCAGACGCTCGCGGGCATCCCGAGCGCAAACACCTGCAGGAGCGTCTCGAACCGCCCTGTCTGGCCGGCGATCGACGTGATCCGGGGAGCCGCGAGGAAGAGGCCGACGCCGAACACCGTCGCCACGCCGAGCAGTAGCAGCGACGCGAAGGTGGCGAGCGCGTTCCGCTCCTCCTGGTCGGCGGTCGGGAGGAAGCGACTCAGCCCGTTCCGGAACCCCAACACGATCCGGGCGAGGAAGCGCTGGATGCGCCGGGCCAGCGCGAACAGGCCGTACGGCGCCGCGCCGATGCCGTTTGTCAGGACCGCGGTGAAGACGACCGTGAGCCCGCGCTGGAGCAGGATGCTCGGCACGGAGACGGCGGCCCCGTGGGCGACCCGCTCCAGCGCGTCGTCGAGCCGACGAGCCACGTCGTCGACGGCTTCTTCCGACGGGTCGTCGGCGGCCGGGGGCACGGCGCTCGCTACCCGGAACGCCCGAAAAAGTCCGACGGTCTCGCCCGACGCGTGTGGTGTGTCACCGAAGGTGGATTGATTGGCGCTCGCCCGGAACGCAGCGTATGCCCGACACCTGCGAGTTCCTGGAGCGGCGCCGGACCGGCGCCGACGGCGAGTCGTTCGAGCACGAGCGCCCGTACTGTACCGCCGTCGACGCGTTCGTCCAGCCGATGCGTGCCGACGTGTGTGCGAAGCGCTACGACCTCGACCCCGAGTCAGACTGCGAGTTCTACCGCGGGGCGAAGGGGGCGGGCTCGATCACGGGCTTCGACGGCGCCGGGACGACCGACTCGGAGGCGGGCGGCTCGTGAGCTACGACGACTACCGGGACGGCAAGCCCCTGATCGTCACCGCGGCGCTGACCGGCGGCGTCCACGGGAAGGAGGCGAACCCGAGCGTCCCCGAGACGCCGGCGGAGGTCGCCGAGGCCGCGGCCGCCGCCGAGGAGGCGGGCGCGAGCATCCTCCACCTGCACGCCCGCGAGGACTCGGGCGAGCGTGCGTTCTCCGCCGAGCGGTTTCAGGAACTGGCTGACGCGGTCCGGGACGCGACCGACGACGCCATCGTCCAGCACTCCACGGGCGGGACGGCGGCGCCGGACGCGCTCCGGGCCGAACCGCTGCGGACCGACCCCGCGCCGGAGATGGCGTCGCTGGACATGGGCCCGCTCAATCGGTACCGCCACCTCACCAGCGAGAACACCCGGGCGCTCGTCGACGCGCTCCACGAGGAGATGCGGGCCCGCGGGATCAAGCCCGAACTGGAGGTGTTCAACGGCGGCCACCTGAACGAGGCGCTGCGCATCCGGGAGGAGCTCGCCGAGCCGCCGTACGTGAACCTCGTCTTCGGCGGCGGAACGACGACGGTTCCCTCGCCCCGCAACCTGCTGCACATGGTCGAGAACCTTCCGGAGGGCGCGGAGTTCAACGTGCTCGCGTTCGGGCCGCACCAGCTCCCGTTGACGACGATGGGGATCCTGCTGGGGGGACACGTCCGCGTGGGGCTGGAGGACAACCTCTACTACGACCAGGGGCAGCCGGCCGAGAGCAACGCCCAGTTGGTCGAGCGGACCGTCCGCATCGCCGGGGAACTCGGCCGACCCGTGGCGTCGACGGCCGAGGCGCGGGAGTTACTGGGCCTGTAGTGACCGGCGGCGGCGCCGTGGCGAGTACATCGACGCCCTCCGTCGGTGTTTCCCTCTCCCACACCTCCCCCCGTTCCGTGATGTTTAAGTAGCCAGTCCGGGAATCGAAGGGTGTAGTGAACTGTAGGGGCGCCGGGTCCCGAGTCCACGAGTCGGATCGACTCGGCGGGCGACGATACCAGCACGCGGGTTGCGGTAGCCTAGCCTGGCCCAAGGCGCAGGGTTGCTAACTCTGTGGCGCACAGCCTCCGGGGTTCAAATCCCCGCCGCAACGCTCGCACCGACACCAACCAGATATGAGTGCAGAAGAACCAGCGGACGGCGAGACGGAGGAGGACGAGGACCTCCAGTACTTCGTCCGGATCGGGCAGACCGACCTGGACGGGACCAAATCCGTCGAGCGGTCCCTCAGTGAACTCAAAGGAATCGGCAAGCGCATGGCGCGCATCGTCGCCGACGAGGCCGAAGTGAATCGGCAGGCGACGTTCGGACGCCTCGACGACGACGAGATCAACAGCGTCGTCGAGGTCGTCGAGAACCTCGGGGAACACGTTCCCTCGTGGATGGCCAACCGGCAGAAGGACTTCTTCTCCGGCGAGACCACCCACGTGACCGGGGGCGACCTCGAGGAGTCCCGGCGCCACGACATCAACCGCATGAAGATGATCAGCTCCTACAAGGGCGTCCGCCACCAGCGCGGGCAGAAGGTCCGCGGACAGCGGACCAAGTCCACGGGTCGAACCGAGGGGACCATCGGGGTCAACATCGAGGAGATCCGCGAGGAGATGGAGGAAGAAGCCGGTGAGGAAGAATGACGACCGGAAACGCAACTAAACGCTACGAGACGCCGAACCACCCGTTCCAGGGCGAACGTATCGCCGAGGAGGCCGGGCTGGTCGACCGCTACGGACTCGAGAGCAAAGAGGAACTCTGGCGCGCCCAGTCGCGCCTGCGCGACTTCCGCCGCGAGGCTCGACGGCTGCTCGGCGCCGCACAGGGCGACGTCGAGGTCGCCAACGAGCAGGGTAGCGAGTTCGTCGCTCGGCTCCGGAAGATCGGCATCCTCAACGAGAACGACGACATCACCGAGGTGCTGAGCCTCGACGAGACCGACGTGCTCGAGCGTCGGTTCCAGACCGTCGTCTACCGCCAGGGGCTGGCGTCGACGCCCCAGCAGGCTCGACAGTTCCTCGTCCACGGCCACGTCACCGTCGACGGCGCTCGGGTCACCGAGCCTTCGAAGTTCGTGACCGTCGGCGAGGAGGACAGCATCGAGTTCGACGAGAACTCCGTGCTGGCCGACGAACTTCATCCCGCGCGTGCGGAGGGTCAAGACGAATGAGCGAGAGCGAGTCCACAGCAGACGGAGACAAGTGGGGTATCGCACACGTGTTCGCGTCGTTCAACAACACGCTGATCACGGTGACCGACGCCACCGGCGCCGAGACGGTCGCGAAGTCCTCCGGTGGGACGGTCGTGAAGCAGAACCGCGACGAGGCGTCGCCGTACGCGGCCATGCAGATGGCCGAGGCGGTCGTCGACGACGTGAAGGCCGCCGGCATCGGCGGCGTCCACGTCCGCGTTCGCGGTCCGGGCGGTAACGAGACCAAGTCCCCGGGGCCGGGCGCACAGGCGACGATCCGTGCGCTGGCCCGCGCCGGGCTGGAGATCGGTCGCATCGAGGACGTCACCCCGCTTCCCCACGACGGGACGCGCGCAGCCAAGAAGAACCGACTGTAACACATGGCAGACGAATTCGACGTCGAGTACATCCGAGGCGACGACCGCGAGGCGCGGATCCTCGTGCGCGGTCTCACCCCGGCCTTCGCCAACGGGCTCCGCCGGGCGATGATCGCGGACGTGCCCACGCTGAGCATCGACACGCTCCGCGTCGTCGAGAACTCCTCGGTGATGTTCGACGAGATGATCGGGCTCCGACTCGGGCTCGTCCCGCTGACGACGCCCGACGACTTCGAGTACGGTGACACCGTCACCCTCTCACTCGACGTCGAGGGGCCGGACACGGCGTACTCCGGGGACCTCGAGTCGTCGGATCCGGACGTCAATCCGGCCGACGAAGACGTCCCGATCATCCAACTCAACGAGAACCCCAGCGGCGAGAACCAGCGCATCGAGCTGGAGGCCGAGGCCGTCCTCGACGACGGCAAGAGCCACGCCAAGCAGTCCGGGGGCGTCGCGGTCGGCTACCGCCACCTGCGCAAGGTGTCGGTCGTCGGCGACCGCGGCGAGTTCGACGAGGAGGAGACCAACATCCTCCGCGGGGTCATCGAGACCGAGGACGGCGAGTTGGTCCCCACCGACGAGTTCGATCACGACCTGACCGAGCGGTACCCCGGGAAGGAACTCGAAGTCGAGGACGTCCCCGGGGCGTTCGTCTTCCACGTGGAGACGGACGGCTCCATGACGGTCGAAGAACTGGTGCTCCGCGGTATCGACTCGATCGAGTCGCGCGCGGACGAACTGCAAGAGAAAGTCGCAGTCTGATGACCTGGACCCCACGACACCCCGACGCAAGCCCCCGAACCGGGAGCCGCGGCGCCGGCGCGTCGTGGGTGCGGACCGAAACCGCTTTGAAGGGCCATCGAGTACCTGAGAGTGCAGGCAGGGATAGCCAAGTCAGGCCAACGGCGCAGCGTTCAGGGCGCTGTCCTGTAGAGGTCCGCAGGTTCAAATCCTGCTCCCTGCATTCTCAGTTTTCCGGAGGCAACTCCACGCTAGAGGTAAATCCATGAGTAGCAACAAGACGAACCCGAGACTAGGGAGCCTCATCGCCGAGCTCAAGTCGGTCTCGCGTGACGTCGGCGCCAACGTGTGGGCCGACGTCGCCGACCGACTCGAGAAGCCGCGCCGCACGCACGCGGAGGTCAACCTGGGCCGCATCGAGCGATACGCCCAGGAGGACGAGACCGTCGTCGTGCCCGGCAAGGTGCTCGGCAGCGGTGTGCTCCAGAAGGACGTCACCGTCGCCGCGGTCAGCTTCTCCGGCACCGCCCGGAAGAAGATCGACCAAGTCGGCGAGGCGGTGCAGCTCGAACAGGCACTCGAACAGAACCCCGAAGGCAGTAACGTGCGGGTGATTCGATGAGCGTCGCCGAGTGGGAGGCCGACGTCGTCGTCGACGCCCGCGACTGCATCATGGGCCGCGTCGCCAGCGAGATCGCCCAGTGCGCTCTCGACGGCGACCGCGTCGCCGTGATCAACGCCGAGGAGGCGGTGATCACCGGCAACGAGGAGGCCACGATGGAGACCTACCGCACGCGAGCGGATCTGGGCTCCGACTCGGGGCCGTACTACCCCAAGCGCCCGGACCGCATCTTCAAGCGCTCCGTGCGCGGCATGCTGCCGTACAAGCAGGACCGTGGCCGCGAGGCCTTCGAGAACATCCGAATCTACGTGGGCAACCCCCACGATCGGGACGGCGAGGTGCTCGAGGGCACTTCGCTCGACCGGCTCTCGAACATCAAGTTCACCACGCTCGGTGAGATCTCCGAGACCCTCGGCGCCAACAAGACATGGTAACGAACACGTCCGGCAAGAAGAAGACGGCCGTCGCCCGCGCCACCGTGAGCGAGGGCGAGGGTCGCGTTCGCATCAACTCCCAGCCCGTCGAGCTGGTCGAACCGGAGCTCGCACGGCTCAAGATGCTGGAGCCGTTCCGCATCGCCGGCGACGAACTCCGCTCGGGGGTCGACATCGACGTGTCGATCTCCGGCGGCGGGTTCGCGGGGCAGGCCGACGCCGCCCGCACCGCGATCGCTCGCGGGCTCGTCCAGCACCTGCAGGACGCCGAACTCCGCGACGCCTACATGGAGTTCGACCGCTCGCTGCTGGTGAACGACTCCCGGCAGTCCGAGCCGAAGAAGTGGGGCGGGCCCGGCGCGCGTGCTCGTTACCAGAAGTCCTACCGCTGAGGTGATCTAACCATGATGATACCCGTCCGGTGTTTCTCGTGTGGCAAGGTCATCGGGGAACACTGGGAGGAGTTCGAAGACCGAGCGCGTGACGGCGACGAGGACCCGGCGGCGGTGCTCGACGACCTCGGCGTCGATCGGCACTGCTGCCGGCGCATGATGGTGAGCCACCGCGACCTGGTGGACGTCGTCTCCCCCTACCAATGAGCACGGACACCGAGTTCAACCGGTACGAGAAGGCCCGCATTATCGGCGCCCGAGCGCTGCAGCTGTCGTACGGCGCGCCGGTGCTCGTGGAGACCGAACGGACCGAACCGTACCTCATCGCGGCAGAGGAGTACGACGCCGGCGTCCTGCCGTTCACCGTTCGACGGGAGGGCAAATGACGCGCATCAGCGGCGTCTCGCTCCGGCGCGTGCTCGACTCCCGTGGCAACCCCACGGTCGAGGCCGACGTGCTGACGGTGTCGGGCGGCTTCGGCCGCGCGGCGGCCCCGTCCGGGGCCAGCACCGGCGAGCACGAGGCCATCGAGCTCCCGCCCGGTGAGGCCATCGCCGCGGCCCGCAAGCACGCGATCCCCCGACTCGTGGAGGAGGTCCACGCGGGGAACCAGCGCGAGGTCGACGCGGCCCTGCGTGGCGCCGACGGCACCGAGGACTTCTCGGAGATCGGCGCCAACAGCGCGGTCGCCATCTCGATGGCGGCGGCCAAGGCCGGCGCCGACGTGCTCGGGGCGCCGCTGTACCAGCATCTCGGCGGCGCGTTCCGGGGGGAGAACTTCCCGGTGCCGCTGGGCAACGTCGTGGGCGGCGGCGAGCACGCCGCCGACGCGACCCACATCCAGGAGTTCCTCGCGGCGCCGGTCGGGGCCCCCTCCGTCGCGGAGGCGGCCTTCGCCAACGCCGCGGTCCACGAGACCGTGGGCGAACTCCTCACCGAGCGCGGCGTCCCGGCCGCGAAAGGCGACGAGGGTGCGTGGGCGCCGTCGATCGACGACGCCGAGGCGTTCGAGATCGTCGCCGAGGCCTGCGAACGGGTCTCCCAGGACGTCGGGTTCGAGGTCACGTTCGGCCTCGACGTGGCGGCCTCGGAGCTCTGGGACGGCGACGCCTACCAGTACGGCGGGACGAGTCGGTCGCCCGCGGAGCAGATCGACTACGTCGCCGACCTGGTCGCGGAGTACGAACTGGCGTACGTCGAGGACCCGCTCGAGGAGAACGACTTCGAGGGGTTCGCGGAACTCACCGCCCGTGTCGGTGAGGAGACGCTCGTCTGCGGTGACGACCTGTTCGTCACCAACACCGAGCGACTAGAGCGGGGCATCGAGAGGGGCGCTGGCAACAGCATCCTGATCAAGCCCAACCAGATCGGGACGCTCTCGCTGGCGGTCGACGCCATCGAGACTGCGACCCGGAACGGGTTCACGCCCGTGATCTCCCACCGATCGGGGGAGACGGAGGACACGACCATCGCACACCTCGCCGTCGGGACCGGCGCACCGTTCATCAAGACGGGCACCGTCGGGGGCGAGCGAACTGCCAAACTCAACGAACTCATCCGCATCGCGGAGGACGCTGTATGAGCGAAAGCGAGAACGACGACACAGAACCCGCCGAGGAGGACGTGGCCGACGAGGTCGCCGACTCCGAGGCGGCGGCAGAGAGCGCCTCGAGCGACGAGGCAGAGACAGAACAGGCCGACGAGGCCGAAGAGGAGTCCCGGTTCGACGAGAACGTCATGCCGGAGGGCGAGGAGGAAGCAGACCTCCTCATCCCGGTCGAGGACTACCTCTCCGCCGGGGTCCACATCGGGACCCAGCAGAAGACGAAGGACATGGAGCGGTTCATCCACCGCGTCCGCGACGACGGCCTCTACGTGCTCGACGTGAGCCGGACCGACGGCCGCATCCGGACCGCCGCGGAGTTCCTCTCCAACTACGACCCCGAGCAGGTGCTCGTCACCTCCTCGCGGCAGTACGGCCGGTTCCCGGCCGAGAAGTTCGCGGACGCCATCGGCGCCCGCGCACGCACGGGTCGATTCATCCCGGGCACCCTGACGAACCCGAAGTACGACGGCTACATCGAGCCGGACGTCGTGGTCGTCACCGACCCGATCGGTGACGCCCAGGCGGTGAAGGAGGCCATCACGGTCGGCATCCCCGTCATCGCCATGTGCGACTCGAACAACGCCGTCTCGAACGTCGACCTGGTCATCCCGACCAACAACAAGGGCCGACGCGCGCTCTCGGTCGTCTACTGGCTGCTGGCCAACGAGACGCTCGACCGACGCGGCGCGGAGCCCAGCTACGCCCTCGAAGACTTCGAGGCCGGGCTCTAGGCCCGTCGAGAAATTTTCTGCGTTCGCTTTCCCGCCGGACAGCGGCGACGCCGTCGCTCGCGTGGGCCGAAAGCGGATGGGGATGTCGGTCGGAAAACCGACCGACGGGAGTCGGGTCACCGGGCGCCTTTCGGGGGTGTCGACGGCCGGCGACGACGCGACGGGGGTCGCGCCCGGCACGCCACAGCGGCGTGCCGCCACATCGTCCATCCTGCACGCAGTCGTACAAAAATTTCCCGCCGCGTGTCTCACTCGTGAAAGCGAACCCCCGACGGGCTTTTGCGGCCGCTGGCCGAGGCTGTCCCATGGGCTACCGAACCGTGGAGACCGCGGACGTGGAGCCGACACCCGACCGACCGTGCGAGCTTCGCCGGCTGACCGAGGCGGCGGGCCTCGAACACGTGGCGCTCAACCGCTACAGCGCCGCCCCCGGCGAGGAGATCCCGCTGGCGTACCACTACCACGACGAGCAGGAGGAGGCGTTCTACGTGATCGCCGGCGAGATCGCGGTGGAGACGCCCGAGGGGACGTTCGCGGTCAGCGCCGACGAACTGTTCGCCGCCGACCCGGACAGCCCCCACCGCGCGTACTGTCCCGAGGACGCCGACGAGGCGGCGGAGGTGCTCGCCGTCGGCGCGCCACAGACCGACGGCGACGTGCACGTCTACGAGCCCGACGGCGGGGAGTGAGCGGCCGGGCAGGCCTCGTCGCCAGTCGGAACGACTGTAACCATCGAGAGCGAGCGTTGGGGCATGACGACTTCGAGCGCCCCCGGGAAGGTGTACCTGTTCGGGGAGCACGCCGTGGTGTACGGCGAGCCCGCCGTGCCCTGCGCGATCGAGCGGCGCGCGCGGGTGACCGTCGAGCCACGCGAGGACCACCGTGTCCGCGTCGAGTCCGACGACCTCACCCTCGACGGCTTCACCGTCGAGTGGGGCGGGCCGGCTGACGAGCACCACAACGTGGACGTGCCGTCGAACCTCGTCGAGGCCGCGACCGGCTACGTCGACGAGGCGCTGGCCCAGGCCCGCGCCGCGATCGGCGACCCCGAAGCCGGCTTCGACGTGACCATCGAGAGCGACATCCCGTTGGGCGGCGGGCTGGGCTCCTCGGCGGCGGTCGTCGTCGCCGCCATCGACGCCGCGGTCCGCGCCAGCGGCGAATCGATCGACCCCGAGGAGCTGGCCGACCGCGCGTACCGAGCCGAGTCGACCGTCCAGGGCGGCGAAGCCTCCCGTGCGGACACCTACTGCTCGGCGATGGGCGGCGCCGTCCGGGTCGAGGGCGACGACACCCGGCCGATCGAGGCACCGGAGCTCCCGCTGGTGATCGGCTACGACGGCGGCGCGGGCGACACGGGCGAACTCGTCGCCGGCGTCCGGGCGCTGAAGGAGGAGTACGAGTTCGCCGCCGACACCGTCGAGACCATCGGCGACCTCACGCGGGAGGGCGAGCGGCTGCTGGCGGCGGCCGACCCGGGGGGGGACCCCGGCCCGGTACTGCTCGACGAACTGGGCGATCTGATGGACTTCAACCACGGGCTGCTGTCGGCGCTGGGTGTCTCCTCGCGCTCGCTGGACCGGATGGTCTGGACCGCCCGCGAGGCCGACGCTGCAGGGGCGAAGCTCACGGGCGCGGGCGGCGGCGGCTGCATCGTCGCGCTCGACCAGGGGCAGGCCACCCGGCGCGCGCTGGAGTACTCGCCGGGCTGTGAGCAGACGTTCCGGGCCGAACTCGCGACCGAGGGGGTGCGCGCGGAGGAATGACGCCCACCGTCCTCAAACTCGGCGGCTCGGTCATCACCGAGAAGGACCGCGCGGAGACGCTCGACGGCGCTGCCCTCGACGCGGCGGCCGACGCCGTCGCCGACGCGATGGAGAACGGCGACCTCGACGAACTCGTCCTCGTCCACGGCGGCGGGAGCTTCGGCCACCACCACGCCAGCGAGGCGGGCGTGTCGACGACCGAGGGAAGCGCCGATGCCGTCGACGCCGTCGCGATCCACGGCGCGATGAAGACGCTCAACCAGTTCGTGCTCTCGCGGCTCCACGACCGGGGCGTGCCGGCGCTCCCGGTCCACCCGCTCTCGGCGGGCGCTCGCGACGCCGATGGCGCCCTCGACCTCCCGATGAGTCAGGCGGCGACGATGCTCGGCGAGGGGTTCGTCCCGGTGCTGCATGGTGACGTGATCGCGACGGAGGGCGAGGGCGTGACGGTGCTCTCGGGCGACGAGATCGTGACGACGGCCGCCGAATCCCTCTCCGCCGAGCGCGTCGGTCTCTGTTCGACGGTGCCGGGCGTGCTCGACGCCGAGGACGAGGTGATCCCGGAGATCACGGCCTTCGCCGACGCCGCGCACGCGCTCGGGGGCAGCGACGCCGACGAGGACGTGACCGGGGGGATGGCCGCGAAGGTGCGGGAACTGCTCGATTTGGGTGCGCCGGCGTCGGTGTTCGGCGCCGACGACATCGGGGCGTTTCTGGTCGGCGAGAACCCCGGGACGACGATCCGCGGGCGGTAGCCGGTAACCGTCCCGGTGCGACGATCCGGGGCGACGACTGACAGTCGCACCGGGACGACGATCCGGGGCGGTAGTCGTTCGGCAACCCTTTACCCCTCCCCTGCCCGCCTTCGACCATGCACGAGATCACCGGGAGCGGCTTCGTCGAGGTGGTCGCCGGCTCGATGTTCTCGGGGAAGACCGAGGAGCTGCTGCGGCGGCTGCGCCGCGCGGAGATCGCGGGCCAGAGCGTCGCCGCGTTCACGCCCGCCATCGACGACCGGTACGGCGAGACGACGATCGGCTCCCACGAGGGGCGCCAGTGGGAGGCACAGGTCGTCGACAACGGGGGCGACGGGGTCTGGGAGATCCAGGACCACCTCAACGGCGAGGAGGTCGTCGCCGTCGACGAGGCCAACTTCTTCGACCGGGACCTCGTCAACGTCTGCAACGTGCTGGCCAACGACGGCCGGCGCGTGATCGTCTCCGGGACCGACATCACGTTCCGGGGGGAGCCGTTCACGCCGCTGCCGGAGCTGATGGCGATCGCGGAGTACGTCGACAAGCTCCAGGCGATCTGCACCGTCTGTGGGGAGCCGGCAACCCGGAACCAGCGGCTGGTCGACGGCGAGCCCGCCCACGTCGACGACGACACGATCGTCGTCGGCGCCGACGAGTCCTACGAGGCACGGTGTCGGAGCTGCCACACGCTCAGGACCGACTGATGCGCCGAACCGAGGTGAGCCGACCGTGACACAGTGGGTGGCGGATCCCGAGGGCGGACGCGACCGCGGGCCGCGAGCGCTCGCTCGCGCGTGGGCGGAGGTACTCGTCCGCCCGAAGCGGTTCTTCCGGAACGGAGTCGCGCCGGCCGATCAGGCGCCGGGGCTGGTCTTCGGCGTGCTCGTGGCGTTGGTCGCTATCGGCGGCCGGCTGGCGACGGGCGACCTCCCGACGTTCGAGAGCGTCGAGATCACGCCGACGTTCGTGCCCGAGTCCGCGCTGTTGCAGGCCGTGTTGGTGCTGCTGGTGGTCGGCCTCTTTCTCGCGCCGGCGACGTTTCACTTCGCGGCGGCGATCGAGACGATCGGGCTGACGCTGGTCGCCCCCGACCGCGGGGGCGTGAGCGAGACGGTGCAGGTCATCGCGTACGCGACCGCGCCGTGTCTGCTGACCGCCGTGCCGTCGCCGCCGCTGCGGGTGGCGTGCTGTCTGTACGGGACCGCGCTGTTGGTGGTCGGGACCTCCGTGCGCCACCGGACCAGCCTCCCGCGGGCGGCGCTCGCGGCGGCGCTGCCGGCGGTTCTGGTGTTCGGCTACGGCTACGGCGGCTTCGCGGCTGCCGGGCTCTGAGTCGTCGTCGCCGGCGGTTCGCAGTAGCTTTCGACAACGCCTTTAGGGCGGACCGTGTGGTTTCTCACAAATGGGTAACTGCATCATCTGTGGCGCCGACACCCAGGGCCACATCTGCCAGTCACACGAAGAGGACGTCGTCTTCGAGTTCCGCGGCGACAGCCCGGACCAGCTCGTCGAGAACCGCTTCTACCGCGGCGTCGTCGACGGCTACGCCGACTTCGGCGTCTTCATCGACCTCTCCCCGAGCGTCACGGGGCTGCTCCACCGCTCCGAACTCGAGAAGCGGCTCGAGAGCCTCGACTGGGAGGCGGGCGATACCGTGTTCGTCCAGGTCAAGAACGTCCGCGACAACGGCAACGTCGACCTGACCACCTCCATCCGACAGGCCGACCGCGAGTTCCGCGGGTCGCTCATCCAGGACGGCACCGAGGAACTGCTCCCCGAGGAGGACGAAGAGGGAAACGGGAGTGAGGCGGGCGAGGAGGAGGTCGACGAGGGAAACGGGCGTGAGCGGGACGTAGCACCGCCGACGGACGAGGCCGAGGCGCCGTCGCCCGAGACCGACGGCAGCGGCACGGAGGCCGCGACCGCGGCGTCCGCCGAGTCCGAGACCGCCGACGAACCCGACGCGGTCGACGAAGCCGCCGACGCCTCCGGGACCGCCGACGGTTCGGTCGAAGCGACCGACGAGACCGAGGCGACGGAGACGACCGATGAGACCGACGCGGAGTCAGTAACCCGCCGCGACATCGGCGAGCTCTCCGACCGCGTCGGCGAGAACGTCCGCATCGAGGGCGAGGTCGTCAGCGCCCGCCAGACCGGCGGCCCGACCGTGTTCGAAATCCGCGACGAGACCGGCGTGGTCGACTGCGCCGCGTTCGTCGAGGCCGGCGTGCGCGCCTACCCCGAGATCGAGGTCGGCGACGTCGTCCGCCTCGACGGCGAGGTCGAGATCCGCCACGAGGAGCTGCAGGTCGAGACCGAGGCGCTGGTCGCACTCGACGGCGAGGACCGCGAGGCCGTCGAGCGACGGCTGGCCGAGGCGATGACCGAGCGCGCCCGGCCGGACGAGGCGACGCTGGTCGCCGACGACGAATCTGTCGCAGGCGTCGAGGAGACGCTGCTGGACGCCGCGGAGGCGATCCGGCGTGCGGTGCTCGAGTCCCGACCGATCGTCGTCCGCCACGCCGCGACCGCCGACGGCTACGTCGCCGGCGTGGCGCTCGAACGCGCGATCCTCCCGATGGTCCGGGAGGAACACGCCGAGAGCGACGCCGAGTACCACTACGTGAACCGGCGCCCGCTGGAGGAGGCGGTGTACGAGATGAACGACGCGACCAACGACGTGACCAGCATGCTGCAGGACCGCGACCGGCACGACGAGAAGCTGCCGCTCGTGGTGCTGGCCGGGACCGCCTCCACCGTGGAGAGCGAGGACGGCCTGGAGATGCTGGGGATCTACGGCGCCGACCGCGTCGTCGTCGACGCCGCGCCGGCGGACCCCGAGATCGCCGACGCCTCCGAGGTGCTGGTCAACCCCGCGGTCGACGGGCTCTCGACGGGCGCGCTGGCGGCCTCGCTGGCGACGACGGTCTCCCCCGAGGTCCGCGAGGAGATCGCCCACCTGCCGGCGGTCAGCTACTGGGAGACCACGCCGCAGTCCTACCTCGACGCGGCCCGCGAGGCGGGCTTCGACGAGGAGGCCGTAACCGAACTCCGCGAGGCGATCGCGCTGGAGGCGTACTACCAGTCCTACGACGAGAAGCGCGAACTGGTCGGCGACCTGCTGTTCGGCGAGAGCGTCGAGGCCGTCACCGCCGGCGCGCCGGTGGACGCTGCCGAGTCCGAGACGCTGGCGGGCCACATCGCCACCCAGTTCCGCGAGAAGATGGACACCGAGGTCGAGACGGCCCGGGCCAACCTCGAGCGAAGCGAGGCCGAGGGCGTCGAGGTCGCGGTGCTCGACACGGAAGAGTACACCCACAAGTACGACTTCCCGCCGAGTTCGCTGCTGCTGGACGAACTCCACCGCCGCGGCGACGCGAGCGTGACGATCGGCATCGCGATGGACGAACTCTGGGTCCGCGCGGATCCGGACCTCGACCTGCGCGAGGTCGCTCACGAGGCGGCGTCGAACGCACCCGGGGCCGGGATCTCGGCTGCGGGCCTGCGCGAGGGCCGCATCGAGTTCCTCTCCGGCGCGCGTCAGGACGTCGAGATCGCGGTCGTCGGGGCCGTCGTCGAGCAGTTCGACTGATTCTCTGAACTCGTCGGTTTTGTGGTTCGTTTTGGGTTTCGGGGCAGCGACGGTAACAGCATCCCGATGCTTGGCAACTTGTGACCGCAACGCGCCGGGGCTCGTGCCCGGCGCGCTTTCCGGTCCCCACCCCTGCGGGCGCCGATTCGGCGCCCGCGAGGCGTCCCCGCAGCCGCACCGCGGCCGGCTGTGGCGCGAAGCGCTCGCGTCGACGGACGCGAGCCGAGCGCGAGGTTCACGCGAGTGCAACGAGCGAGCTTCGGTCCCTCGGAGGGCGAAGGCGCGATAGCGACCGAGTCGGTTGGGGCGGGTGTGGCCGCCGTGCGGAGCGGTGCGGCCCCCAGAGTCCTAGCCCACTCCGCGGTGACGGTCGCAGTCGCTGTCGTCGTCGAATTCATCCAGTTGAGGGTCCACGCTCGCGTAACGGGGCAATCCCGAATCTCCACCTCGCTCGCAGCCTCCCGGTTCGCTGGCGCTCACCGTTCGCGTAACGAGACAGTTTACCGTCGTTCCCTTCGGTCACGACGTTTCCCCGTCTCGCTCGCAACCCTTAACCCCGAAAACCCCCCACCACCAACAAATGAGTACGGACGCCGCGGACACCGACACCGGCGATCCACCCGCGTTCGTCGACGCCTGCGAGGAGCTCTGTCGCCGCATCATCGAGGACGGCCTCGAACGCGACGACCTCGAGGCCGCCAAGCGCGAGGTCTGCAGCGACACCGGCGCGCCGAAGGTCCCCACCAACGGTGACGTCCTCAGCTACGCCCCCGACGAGTGGCGCGAGGAGGTCAAGTCGGTCGTCCGGCGCAAGCCCGTCCGCACGGCGTCGGGCGTCTCGCCCATCGCGATCATGACCTCGCCGCACCTCTGCCCGCACGGGAAGTGTCTCTACTGTCCCGGCGGGCCCGCCTCCGAGTTCTCCTCGGCGCAGTCCTACACCGGCCACGAGCCCGCGGCGGCCCGCGGCGAGCAGAACGACTACGACCCGTACGGGCAGGTCACCCTGCGGCTCGAACAGCTCCGGGCGATCGGCCACCCGGTCGACAAGGCCGAACTGATCCTGATGGGCGGCACCATGACCGCCCGGAGCCACGACTACCAGGAGTGGTTCGTCAAGCGGGCGCTGCAGGCGATGAACGAGTACGACCTCGACAGCGATCCCGAGCCCAGCCAAACCGAGAGCTTCGCCCAGCCGTCAGAGGAGCAGGAGTTCGAGTACCTCGAGGACGTGATCGCCCGGAACGAGACCGGCGACATCCGGGTGACGGGGATCACGTTCGAGACCAAGCCCGACTGGTGCGACCCCGAGCAGATCGACCGGATGCTGGACCTCGGCGGCACGAAGGTCGAGGTCGGCGTCCAGACTACCTACGAGCGCATCAACCGCGAGATGCACCGCGGGCACGGCACCCAGGCCTCCATCGACGCCAACCGCCGCCTCCGCGATTCGGCGTTCAAGGTCGGCTTCCACATGATGCCGGGCCAGCCAGGGATGAGCCAGGAAATGTGCCGCGAGGACTTCCGACAGCTGTTCGACTCCCCGGAGTGGCGGCCGGACTACCTCAAGATCTACCCGACCCTCGTCGTCGAGGGCACCCGCGTCTACGACATGTGGAAGCGCGAGGACTTCGAGCCGCTGAACAACGAGACCGCCGCCGACGTGGTCGCCGACGCGATGAACGAGATCCCGAAGTACTGCCGGCTCCAGCGGGTCCAGCGGGACATCCCGGCGGACTTCATCGAGGGCGGCGTCTGGAAGTCGAACCTCCGCCAACTCGCCCGGCAGCGCGCCGAGGAGAAGGGGTACGACATCCGGGACATCCGCGCCCGCGAAGTCGGCCACAACGACGCGGATCCCGACCCCGACGAGATCACCCTGGACACGATGGAGTACGAGGCCGGCGGCGGCACCGAGCGGTTCATCTCCTTCGAGGACCCCGTCCGGGACCTGCTCATCGGCTTCTGTCGGCTGCGGTTCCCGAACGATCCGGTTCGACGGGAACTCGAGGACGCCGCGCTGGTGCGCGAACTCCACGTCTACGGCTCGGAAGCCACCTTCGACGCGGACGACGACGGCGACGGGCAGGAGTGGCAGCACCGCGGCTACGGCAAGCGACTCGTGCGGGAGGCCGAACGACAGGCCCGCGAGGCCGGCTACGGGAAGCTGAGCGTCATCTCCGGCATCGGCGTCCGGGAGTACTACCGCGAGAAGCTGGGCTACCACCAGGACGGTCCGTACGTTTCGAAGCGACTCTGAATAGGGGTATTTTTGTCAGCGTAGACGAACGCCCTACGTATGAGCGACGCGGGCGAGCGGGACTCGATCGGCCAGCGACTCCGGGAGAACGCAGTGACGATGGTGAGCACGCTCGTCACGGCTATCTGGTTGGGTGCGATGTTCACCGGGCAGAGCTGGTGGCTGGCGGCGATGCTCGTCGGCTACGTCGCCGTCGTGCCGATCACGGCGATACTCTTCGGCGACGAGGAGGACCGGGCCGAGTGGCTCGACCGTGACTCGGAGGCGGAGTCCGTGGACAGCGCCGCCGACGAGGAGGAGACACCGCTTGAGACGCTGCGGCGACGCTACGCCGAGGGCGAACTCAGCGAGGCGCAGTTCGAGCGCAAGCTCGACCAGTTGCTCGAGACCGAGACGATGGAGGACGCCGAGGCGTACGCCAGCCGAGCGGACCGCGAGCAGGCGGTCGAGCGCGAGCGGTAGGCCGCGCCCTCCCGAAACGCCTAACCGCCGGCCGGCCGTCGTCGCCGACGATGCCCTCCCGCGACGCCGTCGACACGCTCCTGTTCGGCGAGCAGCCCGCGCTGTCGGCGCAGTTCGTCCGCGTCGCGGCGGGACTGTTCGTCCTCGCGCTGTTTGCACACCTGCCCGTTCGCTACCTCGACGGGATCTCGATGACCGATCCGGGCGTGACGGCGGTGTTGGTGGTCGTGATGCTGACGGTCGCCGCCGTCGCCGCCTACGTCAACAGCGGCGTGCTGGTCTCGATCGCGCTCGCGGCGGGCGTCGGTGTCGGTTTCTACGCGCCGGCGATCCTGTTCGAACTCCGGAGCCCCGGCGAAGCGACCCTCTGGATTCTGGCAGCCGGGTCGTTCTCCTCGGTCGTGGTCGGCGTCGTCGGTTTCGCGGTCGGGATCGGCCTGCATCGAGTGATGGAAGAGTAACGGATCGGAGGTTCGACGCCTCGGGGGTCCTGACTGGCTAGCAGTTGTCTTCGCACAGAATTTATTGTGCCACTCTCCCACCGCTACCCACGATGCTCAGGCCGAAATCCACCGCCAGGAAGACACCGACGTGGCCGACGCCGACGCCCGAACAGGTGGAAGTCGTGCTCCTCGGGACCTACCACATGAACAACCCGGGGAACGACGCCGTCAATATCACCGCCGACGACGTGCTCGGCGAGAAGCGACAGGGCGAGATCGAGGCGTTCGTCTCGCGTCTGGAACAGGCCGACCCGGATCGCGTCGTTGTCGAGCGCCCCGCCTCGGCGACGAACGCTATCAACGAGGTGTACGAGCGCTACCGGACGGGAGAAGTCGACTACGACGAGGACCGCACGTTCGAGATGGAGCACGAGACGGAACTGGCGTCCCGAAACGAAGTCGTCCAGGTCGGGTTCAGGCTCGCCGACCGTCACGATCACGAGAGAGTCGTCCCCGTCGACGTACCCGAGGACCTCAGCGACGACCCGGCGTTCGAAGCGTTCGCAGATGACGGCCCGCCGGCACCGAAACGAGACGTGCCCCGGATCGACGAGGAAACGCTTCAGGAATCAATGGACGAGCGACTGGCCGAGTCGACCGTCGGCAGCTACCACCGGTTCCTGAACGAGGAGGCCGCGCTCCACTACAACGACGGGATGTTCGACGAACTCCTCCGGTTCGGCGAGGGAACCAACTACGCCGGTCCGGACGCCCTCGCCCGCTGGTACCGGCGGAACCTCCGGATGGCCCACAACGTCTGGCAGGCCCTCGACGATACCACCGAGCGAGTTCTGTTCTTGGTTGGCTCCGGCCACGTACACGTTCTCCGGCACCTGTTCACGGAGTTCCCACAGTTCTGTCCCGCCAGTCCGCTTCCGTATCTCCCTCGCAGGGAGTAGCCGCCGACTAGCGAACGGAACGCCCTTTGCCCTTCCCCGGGAGGTTTCGGACATGGAGCCGAAACGCGAACTGTCGAGCGTCGACCTCGCGGCGCTCGCGACCGAGCTCTCCCGCTACGAGGGAGCCAAGCTGGACAAGGCGTATCTCTACGACGAGGACCTCCTGCGGCTCAAACTCCGTGACTTCGACCGCGGTCGGATCGAACTCCTAATCGAGGTGGGCGAGAACAAACAGGCCCACGTCGCCGACCCATCGCGCGTGCCCGACGCGCCCGGGCGACCGCCGGAGTTCGCCATGATGCTGCGGGGCCGCATCGAGAGCGCCGATCTGGTGTCGGTCGAGCAGTACGAGTTCGACCGCATCCTCGTCTTCGAGTTCGAGCGCCCCGACCAGAACACCACGCTCGTGGTCGAACTGTTCGGCGACGGCAACGTCGCCGTCCTCGACGGCAACGGCGAGGTCGTGCGCTCGCTGGAGACGGTGCGGCTAAAGTCCCGTACCGTCGCGCCGGGGAGCCAGTACGAGTTTCCAAAGTCCCGACTCAACCCGCTCGAAGTCGACTACGACACGCTGGAAGCCCGGATGGAGCAGTCCGACACCGACGTGGTGCGGACCATCGCGACCCAGCTGAATCTGGGTGGGTTCTGGGGCGAGGAACTCTGTCGCCGCGCCGGCGTCGAGAAGGCGATGGACATCGGCGACGCCGGCGAGGAGGAGTACCGCGCGATCCACCGCGAACTGATGGATCTGGCGGACGCGCTGCGGAGCGGCGACTTCGACCCGCGAGTGTACGTCGAACTCGACGAGGACGGCGACGACGACGCGGACCGCCCGCTGACCGAACGCGGCCGGGTCGTCGACGTGAGTCCGGTGCGGCTGGAGGAGCGGTCCGACCTCCCCAGCCGGGCGTTCGACTCGTTCAACCCCGCGCTGGAGGAGTACTTCTACCGCCTGAAGGAGCAGGCCCAGCGCGAGGACGAGGGCGGCGGCCGGCAGCGGCCGGACTTCGAGGCCGAGATCGAGAAGGAGAAACGCATCATCGAACAGCAGGAGCAGGCGATCGAGGGGTTCGAGGAGGAGGCAGAGCGGCTCCGCCGGAAGGCCGAGATCTGCTATGCCCGCTACGACCTGCTCGACGAGGTGCTCTCGACGATCCAGGACGCCCGCGAACAGAACACCCCGTGGGCCGACATCCAGGAGACGCTCGAGAAGGGCGCCGAACGGGGGATCCCCGCCGCCGAGGCCGTCGTCGACGTCGACGGCGCCGAGGGGACCGTGACCGTCGACGTCGACGACGAGCGCGTCACGCTCGACGCCACCACGGGCGTCGAGAAGAACGCCGACCGCCTGTATCAGGAGGCGAAACGCGTCGAGGGGAAGAAGGAGGGCGCCCGCGAGGCCATCGAGGACACCCGCGAGCGGCTCGAAGCCGTCGAGCGACGCCGCGAGGAGTGGGAGGAAGAGCCCGAACCGGAGCCCGAGGAGGAGCCGGAGGAGCGAGAGGAGACCGACTGGCTCGGTCGGGAGAGCATCCCCCTCCGCCAGCCCGAGCACTGGTTCGAGGAGTTCCGGTGGTTCCACACCAGCGACGGCTACCTCGTCATCGGCGGGCGTAACGCCGACCAGAACGAGGCGCTCGTGAAGAAGTACCTCAACAAGCACGACCGCTTCTTCCACACGCAGGCCCACGGCGGCCCCGTCACAATCCTCAAGGCCAGCGGGCCATCGGAACCGGCCAGCGCCGTCGACTGGCCCGAGTCGAGCCTCGAGGAAGCCGCCCAGTTCGCGGTCGCGTACTCCTCGGTCTGGAAGGACGGCCGCGGCGCCGGCGACGCCTACATGGTCGAACCGGCCCAGGTGAGCAAGACGCCAGAGTCCGGCGAGTACCTCGAGAAGGGCGGCTTCGCGATCCGGGGCGACCGGGAGTACTTCCGCGATATGGCCTGCCGGGTCGCGGTGGGGATCACCTGCGACGACGAGACCCGCGTCATCGGCGGCCCGCCCTCGGCGATCGAACCGGACGCGGCGACGACGATCACGCTCGAACCCGGGAAGTTCGCCCAGAACGACGCCGCCGTCAAGTGCTACCGGGAGTTCAAGTCCCGGTTCACCGACGAGTCGTTCGTTCGCAAGGTCGCGAGCGCGGACAAGATCCAGGAGTTCCTGCCGCCGGGCGGGAGCGACCTGCTGGACACGTAGGCCGCGGCTACCCCTCGTCCACCGTCGGCAGCGTCAGTCCGTCGCGCCGACCGTCGAGCACCGAGAACCGATCCGCACGGCGCGTTTCGAGCCAGTAGAGCAACTGCTCCGCCCAGCGAAGTTTCTTCGCCTTCAGGTCGCTCACGGCCGGATCGTCGAACGACCAGCCGACGAACGTGAGCTCGGCCGCCCCGAGCGCGTCGGCGAGGAACGCGGCGCGGTCGCCGTCGGTGAAGCCGCCGAAGTTCCGGACCGGGCCGGCGGGGGCGGCCTGCGTCGTCGGCAACAGTTGGTCGCCGGCGAACTCCGGCACCCAGCGCTCCAGGGCGTCGACGTTGTCGCCGTGAGCGTGGACCGCCACCGGGAGCCCCTCGTGGCTCGCGGTCGCGAGTCGCGCCGGCGTGCCGTCGAGATCCGTTACCGCGAGTGTAACCTCGACGCCGGCGTCCCGCAGCGTCGTCGCGGCCGAGGACGCGGCGACCACGTCGTCGGCAGCCGCGGCCGCGTCGGCCTCGTCGGCGAGGGTCGGGCCGGCGCCGGCGACGGCGACGGTGGCGCCGGCGAACTCGGGGAGGGAGTCGAGGTCGAACGGCTCGCTCATCGCGGCGAGTCGGTCGCGGGCACGCTCGTCGCCGGCGCGGTCGAAGCCGAAGTCGGCGAGGATGCGCTCGTAGACGGGCTCCCAGACGTGGAACTCCATGGGGGATAGCCGTGGCTGGCGGACGTGAATACTGCGGAGATGAATGGGCCGGCGTGGTACCGAAGTACCCCTACCCAGGTACCGTACCGGCGTCCACCTGAGCGTTTTCTCGGATCCGGTATAAGCTTTCTTGTCGCATCCGGCGACGGCGGGCCCACGGCGTCACTCGCTGCGTAACCTTGATTGACTGGCTGGGAGTGGGTAGCGTATGAACCTCTACCGGACCAGCGAGTCGGGACTCGTGGCAGTCGAGCCGCTCGATCACGGGGCGACGACGGGGCTCGCCGCCGCGCTCCTCCGGGGCCCCGGCGGCGCACTCGGCGCCGATGACGTGCTGTTCGTGACTACCGCCGTCGACGACGGGAAGGCGACCGCGATCGGGCTCGACGCGGCGGGCGACGCCGTCGTCGTCGGCGCCGCCGACGGCGAAGTGGGCAGCGCCGTCGTGACCGACGCGCTCCAGCGTGCCAGCGCGGTCGCCGACGGGTCCTACGACGCGCTCGATGAGCGCTACGAGGGCGACTCCCTGCGCGAGGCCCACGCCGACTACTTCGACCGCGAACCGCTCGCCCCCGACGCGTTCAACGGCGACCAGCGCGTTCGCCTCGTCGGCCCGGCGTTCGCCGGCGACGCGATCGACCTGGCGCGGTTCCTGAGCGACCGCGAGGTGCCGGTCCGCCCCGTCCGCGTCGAGGCGTTCGGCGCGCCGACCACCGACGAGTTCCTCGTCCGGTTCGCGTCGGTGGACGGCGACGATAGGGCCGAGGCGGACGTCGAGGGCGACGCCGTCGACGACGACGGCGACCAGTGGGTCGCCGGCACGGACGCGGCCGGCTCGTCGTCGACAGCCACCGCCGCGAGCGACGACGGAACGGTCGAGGGCGCGGACGACGCCGATGCGAGCGCCGGCCCGGAGAGCGGCGAGGCGGCGCTCGCGGACGCGGACGGGCCGACGGGTGAGGACGGCCGGGGGGACGACTCGGACGCAAACGAGCCGTTGGAGCTCCCGGTGCTGCTGGAGGCGGTCTCCGAGGGCGTCCAGGATCGGCTGGTCGGCACGTTCGACGCCGACCCCGAAGACCTCGTCTCGATCGAGCGCGGGAGCGAACTGCTCGTCCGCCCCGATCACCCCGCCTACGCCGGCGGCGTCCTCCGGTACCGGCTGCGGGTCGAGTCCGACGGCACCGTCGAGTTCGCGGTGAACATCTACGGCGGGAGCGAGGCCGAGAAGGAGCAGATGCGCGCGCTGATCCGGGACCACGAGACGGCGATCGAGTCGGAACTGGACTACGAGGTGGCCGAGGGCTACGACGGGTTCCACGGCACTCGCGAGTTCGCCAGCTACGACCAGGTGGCGGCCGCCGAGATCGTCGACGAGTTCGACCGGCTCGTCCGCTTCCTCAACCCCCGCGTGATGCGGGCCTGATCGGCGATCGACGCCCGATACTCCTTCTCGCGAGCGCTCGAACCGGCCGCCGGCCAGAGGGAAAGAGTCGTGACCCCCGCGGCCCCAGTTCCGCCCATGCGAATCGTCCAGCGCGGTCACGGCGCGGAGGGTCGTGACCGGGTGACGCTCGTCCCCGAGACCGTCGACGACCTCTGGCACCTCTCGCACGTCCTGGAACCCGGCGACGTGGTCGAGGGCGACACGACACGCCGGATCCAGCGCAACGACGACCAGATGCGCGACACCGGCGGCGAGCGCGAACACCTCCACGTCACCCTCGAGGTCGAGGACGTGGAGTTCGCCCGCTTCGCCAACCGGCTCCGGGTCGGCGGCGTGATCGAGGACTGCTCGATGGAGGACCAGATCGGGCTCCACCACACGATCAACGTCGAGACCCACGAGGAACTCACCATCGAGAAGTTCCTCAAGCCGGACCAGCGCGACCGGATCGAGGAGGCCGCCGAGGCCACCGACGCGCCGGACGTGGCCATCGCGACCGTCGAGGAGGGGGAAGCGTACGTCCACACGGTCCAGCAGTACGGCACCGACGAGTACGTCTCGCTGACGGCGCCGACCGGGAAGGGCGAGTACGCCCAGCCCCGGACCCGGCTGTTCGAGGAGCTCGGCTCGGCCCTCCAGCACGTCGACGCCGAAGCGATCATCATGGCCGGCCCGGGGTTCACCAAGCGCGACGCGCTGGACTACCTGAGCGAGGAGTACCCCGACGTGGCCGAGAAGGTCACGACCACCGTCGACACGTCGGCGGCCGGCGATCGCGGCGTCCACGAGGTGCTCAAACGCGGCGCCGTCGAGGAGGTCCAGGACCAGACCCGGATCGCCCGCGAGAGCGAACTCATCGACGAACTCACCGAGCGTATGGCGACGGGCGAGCAGGCCACCTACGGCGTCGAGGAGACCGCCGAGGCGGCCGAGTTCGGCGCCGTCGAGACGCTGCTCGTCGTCGACGATCGCCTGCGGACCGAGCGCCAGGACGAGGGGGACTGGGACCGCGACGCGAACGAGATCATCGAGACCGTCGAGCAGAAGGGCGGCGACGTGGTGGTGTTCTCCTCGGAGTTCGCGCCCGGCGAACAGCTCTCGAACCTGGGCGGCGTCGCCGCGCTACTTCGCTACCGGATCCAGTAGCGACCGCCCGGCCGAGAGGGTCGACCCGCGGACAAACTTTACGAGGCTTCCCGCGTTCTGTAGGGGCGATGGACAGCGAGACCACCCGCCGAGCCGTCCTCTCCGCGGTCCTCGGCGCCGGCGTCGGCGGGATGGCGCTGACCGACGCCCGATCGTACCTGCGGCGGTTCGCGCCAGGGTCGGGGAGCGTCTGGGGCGCGGCGACCGAGAACGCGCCCGACGAGCTATCGAGCCCCTACGGCCCGGCGACAGTGCGCTACGACGACTACCACGTCCCCCACGTCGAAGCTGACAGCGAGCGGGCGGCGTACTACGCGGCGGGCTACTGCCACGGCGCCGACCGGTTCTTCCAACTCGATCTCTACCGGCGGCTGCTGACCGGCCACCTCTCCGAAGTCGTCGGCGCGTCGACGGTCGAGTCCGACGCCTTCCACCGCCAGATGGACTTCGAGGCGGCCGCCGCAGCGACGTGGGACCGCGTCCAGGGAACCGGGACCGGCGACGTGGTCGAGGCGTACGTCGAGGGAGTGAACCACGCCCGCGAGGCCGAGCCGACGCCGCTGGAGTACCGTCTACTCGAGTTCGATCCTCAGCCCTGGACGCCGACGGCGTCGCTGCTCATCTCGAAGCAGATCTCGTGGGGCCTCACTGGCTCGTTCCGCACGCTCCGGCGGGCGCTGGCGCGGGACCGCCTCGGTGCCGCGGCGACGGAACGGCTCTACCCGCGGATCATGGACCACGGGACGCCGATCCTTCGGGGCGGCGACCCGTCGGCGTCGATGGCGGATGCGGACGCCGCGACCCCCGATTCCGGCCTCGTCTCGTGGCTCGCCGAGTTCGAGTCCGACCCCGGGATCGGCTCGAACTCCTGGGTCGTCTCGGGCGAGCACACCGCCTCGGGCGACCCGATCGTCGCCAACGACCCGCACCTCCAGCTCTCGGTGCCGCCGGTCTGGTACGAACAGCACGTCGTCGCCCCCGAGTTCGACGCCCGCGGCGTCGCGTTCCCGGGCGTCCCGTTCGTCGTCATCGGGCAGAACCACGCCGGGGCGTGGGGGTTCACCAACGCCGGCGCCGACGTGATCGACTTCTACGCCTACGAGACGGTCGACGGCGGCGACGGCTACCGCTACGGCAACGAGACCCGCGAGTTCGACGCCCGCACCGAGACGATCGAGGTGGCCGACGGCGAGAACGTCGAGATCGAGGTGAAGCGCTCGGTCCACGGCGCCGTGCTCACGCAGTACCCCGACGGCGACGGGTTCGAGACTGCGGACGAACTCGGGGTCGCGTGGACCGGGCTCTCGGCCACCCGGACCGTCGAGGCCGTCCGGGAACTCAATCACGCAGACGGCGTCGACGAGGCCGCGGCCGCGATCCGGAAGTTCGACGAGCCCACGCAGAACTTCGTCTACGCCGACGACGCCGGGAACACCTACTACTGGGTCACCGGCCAGATCCCGATCCGGACGACCGACGGCGAGGCAGTCCCCGGCACGCGGATCTTCGACGGCTCCGCCGGCGAGGGCGAGTGGGGCGACGGCTACACACCCTACGGCGAGTCCTCCTGGGACGGGTTCCTCTCCCACGGGGAGAAGCCGGGCGTCCGGAACCCGGACTACCTCGCGACCGCGAACCAGCGCATCACGAACGACCCCGAGCACTACCTCTCGGAGGGGTACGCGCCCCCCTTCCGCGGGCGGCGCATCTACGACCGACTCGACGCCCGCGCCGGGAGCGACGAGCCGATGGACGCCGCGTTCCACCGCGACCTGCAGTTGGACGTTGTCGACGGCCGGTACGACCTGTTCCGGCCGATCATCGAGGACGCCGTCGAGGCGGGCGTCGCGGGCGACGACGACCTCGACGCACCGACGGCCGAGTCGCTGCTCGACTGGGACGGCGAGATGCGCCCGGACGCCGCCGAACCGCTGCTGTTCGACCAGTGGCTCCGCGACTTCCGCGAGCGGACGTTCGGCGAGACGTTCGACGACGCCGGCCTCCCGGACGGGTTCCCGCGGCCGAACTTCTGGGTGCTCGGAAACCTGCCCCCGGACAGCGAGTGGTTCGACGGCGACCGCGGCGCCGCCGCCGCGGACGCGATGGCGAAGGCCCGCGGGCGCGTCGACGCCGAGGGCTGGGCGACGTACGGCGACTGGAACCGCGTCCGGTTCACCCACCCGTTCGACCAGCCGTTCCTGAACTACGACCACCTGCGGACCGCTGGCTCCGCGGGCACGATCCGGAACTTTCACAGCGAGGCGTCGACGGGCGCGAGTTGGCGCATGGTCGCGACGTTCGAGGGCGACTCGCGAGCGATCCTGCCGGGCGGCAACTCGGGCGACTACTTCTCGGCCCACTACGACGACCAGCTCTCGCTGTGGGCCGAGGGCGAGTACAAGTCGATGGAGAGGGCAGTTCCGGACGGCGTGGACATCGAGTTCGCGGAGGGCGAGCGATGACGCCCGACTCGCCGGCGGCGGGGCTGGCCCCCCTGCGGGAGGACCGCCGGCGCCGGCTCGCGGCGACCGCCGGCGCCGTCGTGCTGGGGTTGGCGCTGTCGACGGTCCACTGGTCGGGACTGCTGCTGGCGGGCGCGCTGGTCGCGCTGCCCCAGCGATCGCTCGGGCGGGGCGTCGCTGCCGGGGTCGGGCTGGGTGCCCTGATCGCCGTCGGCTTCCTCGGGCAGTTGGCGCTCGCGGGGATGCTCAACCCCGTGCTCGCGATGGGGCAGCCGAGTTGGCTGGCGCTGGGGCTCGGGCTCTCGTTGCCGGTGTTCGGCTCGTTGGTTCGGGGTGTGGCCTGACTCGCCCGCCCGTCGACACCGAACTGTCCCTTTTTACCCACCCCCGCCTCACCCACACCCATGGGCACCCACATCGTCCCGGTCGGCTTCGACTACGACCGGCTGATCGCGCCGCTGATCCGCGACCAGTTCGACGTGGACCGGGTGGTGCTGCTCGAGGGCGCCGTCGGCAGCGAGGCCAACGTCGAGTACTCCCAGAACCTCGCGGGCAAACTCGAACAGGACTTCCAGAACCTGCTGGGCGCCGAGACCGAACGCGTCGCGCTCACGGACGTGTACGACTACGACGCCGCGTTCGAGCGGGCGTACGACCTGATCAACGCTCACCTCGACACCGGCCGGGAGGTCTGGGTCAACATCTCCTCGATGCCCCGCCCGGTCAGTTTCGCCTTCGCCACCGCGGCCCACTCCATCACGCTCGAACGGCAGGACGACCGCCACCGCATCCACACCTACTACACCGCCCCCGAGAAGTACCTCGAGACCGAGATGGCCGAGGAGCTCCGGGAGACCCGGGCCCTGCTCGCGGAGCTCCGGAACGAGGACGGCGTCGACGACGCGGTGCTCGCGGACCGACTCGAGAGCATCGGCAGCCTGCTCTCGGAGTTCGACGAGCGCGGCACCACCATCGGCGCCAAGAAGATCGGCGACAACCACATCGTCGAACTCCCGGTGGCGGCGTTCTCGAGCGTCGAACCGTTCGAGGAGGTGATCCTGTTCACGCTGGGTGAACACGGCGAGTTCGAGAGCGTGAGCGAACTCGCGAAGACCCTCGCCGCCGACATGGGCGAGGAGTACACCGACAGCTTCCGGTCGAAGGTCATCTACAACGTCGACCGACTGGGCCCCGGCGGGAAGGCATACATCGAACAGGAGGCACACGGCAACTCCCACCGCACCTCGCTGTCCCGCATCGGCGAACTCTGGGTGCGCGCCCACGCCGACGACGAGCCGGCCGCGCTCTCCTAGCCGTCCTCGCTCAGCGTCCCGTTGAACCAGTCGAGTTCCGCGTCCTCGATCGCCGGATCCCTCGACGAGACTGCCTGCACTGCGCCCGCGGTGTCGAGGTAGAGCTCCCCCTCGTGTCTGACTGCGGTGTCCCGGAGCACGGCCTGTGCCTCGGCGGGTGTGAGGCTCTCGTTCGCCGCGAGCATCAGCGTCAGCGTGCCCGCGACCAGGGGCGCGGCCGCGGAGCTCCCGTAGAGTTCGCCCGCCGCGCTGGTGTCGGCGCCGTCGGGCGCCGAGATGTCCAGCGCCGGCCCGGTGGAGCTGTAGGGTCGCCGTTCACCGCTCACCGCGTCGGCGGCGCCGACGGCGATCACACCCTCCGCCGTCGCGGGCGCGACCATCCCGCCGGAGTCGCTGCTGATCCCGAGTTCGTGGTGGAAGGAGAACAGGTCGGCGCCGGTGCCGTTCGCGTCGGGGCCGCCCCGGACGGCGACGTAGTACCGCCCCCCGGGAACCGTCGCGTCGATGGCCTCGGTCCGCCCCGTGGCGTTCGTCTCCGACTTCGCGATCAGCTGATCCTCGCCGTCGACGGCGCGGTAGAGATAGAGGTCGTAGTCCGCGTCGCCCTGCCAGTAGAGGCGCAACGAGACCGCGCCGGCGATCTCGCCCCCGCCGAGCGTGTTGTACCGGGTGTCGTTCGCGAAGGCGACCCAGCCCTCGCTCCCGTTGCCGTGCCAGTGGCGGTCCGCGTAGTTCCCGGCGGAGGTGACGAACGCCGTGTCGTTCCGGGCGGCCGCCGACGCCACCCGGTTCAGCTCGGCCATCCCGGCGGCGCTGCTGGGGAAGTAGCTCCCGGCGTCGACGACCACGTCGACATTCCGCTCGCGCAGCCACGACACCGCCCGTGCGTACGCCTCGTGGCCGCCGTCGGGGCCGATGCTGGCGAGGTAGAGTTCCGCGTCGGGGGCGGTCCGACTGACGATCTCCGCGATCGCGGTGTCGTGGCTGGTGTCGGCGAACAGGCCGGACGAGCGCCCGGAGAACCGGCGGGTGGCGGCGACGGCGTCGCTGATCCGACTGTGATCGGGCGCGAACTGGCTGCCGACGATCCCCACCCGTACGTCGTCGCCGGTGACGCCCGTCTCGTGGACCGCGTCGAACCCGGACAGCGTCGCCGAATCGGTCGCTTCGGGGGGCGGATCGACGGCAGCCGCCTCGTCGGCCGGCCCGCCGTCGCTCGAGAGCGCGCCGATCGGGCGGTCGCGGACGGCGCTACTCGAGCCGACGGGAACCGCGAAGGAAGTGCTGCTCACGACGATGACGACGACGAACAGCGTCGCGGCCGTCTCGATCCTCATCCCGCCACCTCCGAACTGGAACTCATCCCGATCTGCGGTACTGGACGGCGACCGCCGCGAGCGCGACCAGCCCGCCGGCGAGGAACAGCGCCGCGGGCGGGACGGTCCCGAACAGTGCGCCGGAGCCGATGGAGTCGGCGACCCGGGGCCCCGAGGGGCCGGCGATCCCGTCGGTGCTGACGGAGACCGTCGCGTTCACGAGCAGCGCCCCGACCAGTACGGCGGCGGCGGCGCCGACGTACTGTCGAAGCGAGTCGAGCAGCCCCGAGCGCTCGTCCTCGTTGCCGACGCAGACGACGAGCGAGTCGTCGACGGGCGCGTACACCTTCATCTCGCGACCCTTGACCGAGTAGCGCGTCTCGGTCACCTCGACGAGATCCGCCTCCCGTAAGTTGCTGAGGTGGTGGCGGGCGTTCTGCAGCGACGTGTCGACCGCGTCAGCGAGCTCCGAGGCCGTCCGCGGCTCCTCGTGCAGCGCGGTCAGCAGCGAGCGGGCCGTCTCGGAGGAGAGCGACCCGATCAGCGGCTCGACCTCCTCGTCGTCGAGCCAGAGCAGCCGCGTGCCCCCCTCCTCGTCCGCCTCGCCGGCGGCGACCGCGTCAGATTCGGACGGCAACAGGCCGGACATGCGTACCCGTACCACATGCAGTAACTAAATGTTTCGGTAACAGCAGAACCGGGGGGTCGACGGGCCGATCAGCCGGATCGGCGGAGTCGCCCCAGCAGGGGCGTCGTCTCCCCCACCAGCGCGTCCGCCGCCTGGACCGCCTCGTCGGCGTCGGCCGGGGAGGCGTCGCCGCCGTAGTGGGCCCGCTCGTACAGCGCCGCCACGCGGCGCACGCGGCTGTCCCGAACCCCGAGGCTGTCGAGGTAGTCAGCGACCGTCTCGCCCGCCCGCCGCGGCCGTCGCTGGGCCGCGAGCAGCGTCTCGACGCGGTCGTACGCCCGCTCCACGTCGGGCACCGGCGCGTCCCGGGGCTGGTAGCGCAGCCAGACGAACCGGTAGAGTCGGTCGTCGAGGCCGAACCGACGGCCGGCGGCGACCCCGCCGAACAGGAGCACGAGCCCGTAGCCCACCTCCTCGGGCGAGGGCAGTGTCGGCCCGCTCGGGTCCGCCGGGCCGCCACCGGTGAAGCTCCCGACCTCGCCCCCGCCGGCGGTTCGCTGTCCCCCGGCGATCCCCGCCAGATCCGGCGTCGCCGTCGCGCCGACGGTACCGTTCGGCCCCGACTCGTCTTCGGGCGTCTGCGTGGGGGTAGGCGTCCACTCGCCGGGGCCGCTCCGGTTGGTGTCGATCCCCGCCTCGCCGGCTTCCCGGGCCTGGGAGATGCGCCGTTCGCCCGTCTCCTCACGGGGCGAACTCGGCGTCGGGTCGAACGCGACCCAGCCGACCTCCGGGAAGTACACCTCGACCCAGGCGTGGGCGTTGAGCCCGCGGACGACCCACTCGTCCTCGGCGACGCGCTCGCCGGTCGTGTAGCCCGTCGCCATCCGGGCGGGGATCCCCTGCGTCCGCAGCATCACCGCCATCGTCGTCGCGTAGTAGGTGCAGTAGCCGGCCTCCATCTCGAACAGGAAGGCGTCGGCGACGTTCCCCCGCGGGCGTTCGACGTTCAGCGAGTACGCCTTGTTCGACTCCAGGTACTCCTCGATCGCGACCGCGGTGGCGTAGGGCGTCGACGCGTTCGCTCGGTCGGCGACGGCGGCCGCGCGCTCGCCGACGCGATCGGGCGTGCTGTCCGGGAGCCCCAGATACCGGTTCCGGACCGCGTCCGGGTAGTCGGTGCCGGCCGCCCGGAGCGCCCGCGTCGTGTACGCGGGACGCTCGCTGACGACGGTGTAGGACTCGCCGTCGGCGATGGGCGCCGCCGCGCGGAGCCCGTCCTCGGCGGTCACCTGCGTCGCCTGCTGGACGTTCCCACCGACGGAGACGGGCTTCCACACGGCGGGCATGGAGTTCAGCGTCGTCTCGGCGGTGATCGTCTGCTCGACGGTGGTGGTCGGTCCCGGCGGCGGGTCGAGTTCGCCGTCGTAGACCCGGGTCTCGCCCGTCCGCACCCACGAGCCGCCGGTGAACCGGTCGTACGCGCCGACGCGCCAGTAGGAGCCGCGCTCGGACTCGACGGTGAAGCGGACCTCCGGGGAGAGCCGGATCGAGCCGACGATGCCGACCGAGTCGGCGTTGTCGACGACGTTGCCCTCCAGCGTCGGCGCCGAACTCCCGGCCACGATCGGGCTGGCCCCGCCCCCCGGGACGACGGAGACGGTCGACGTGACCACCACCATGGTGGTGACGACGAGCGCGACCGTGTCCCAGTGGGCCGCGAGCGCCCGCCGCGGCGCGAGTTCGCCGAACCCGACGGCGGCGGCGGCGCCGACGACGCCAGTCAGCGTGGTGAGGAAGCCGGCGTCGCCGGTGAGCACGAAGAAGCCCAGCGCGGTCCCGCCGACGGCGACGCTCGTCGCGAACCGCCCACGGAGCGCGAGCAGCCACGAGCCGAGCAGCGGCGCGGGCAGGACTGCAAGCGCCCAGACGTCTGCCTGCACAAGACGGAACACCGAGAGCCCGCTGAACAGCGCAACGAGGTCGCGGACCACGGCGCCGAAGTCGATCAGCGCCCGCTGGCTGGCGGGGATCGAGAGGTAGTAGGTCAGCATCCCCCCGACCAGTACGCCCGCGCTCCCCAGCAGCGCCGTGCGGGCGTCGACGCGGGAGGCCAGGACGGCCCCGACCGCGAGCACCCCGACCACCTCGGCCGCGAGCAGGGTCGTCCCGCCGACCACGTCGGTGACGTGGAACAGCACCCGGAGGTACGACGCCGTCAACAGCGCGACGCCGAGCATCGCGGGCTGGGCGACGGCGTCGCGGAGCGACCAGTCCGGGTCGGTTACGAGCCACCGGCGGCGCCGGGGCTCGCCCACCGCGTCCTCGCGGCTCACAGCTCCACCTCCGCGGTCGGCGGGGTCTCGACCGCCACCCGGCTGTCGACCATCTCCGCGAACCGGTGTTGGTTCCCGCGGACGTCGACGCTGGCGTCGTTCGCTCGGCCCTTGATCACCACGTCGGCGTCGGGGTCGGGGATCGGTCCCGCCTCGATCACCGCGAGCGTCCGGAGCATCGCCTGCTGGCCGCCGTACTCCGGCCCCACGCGCATCTCGCCGCGCGGGAGCGAGAGTTCGACGGGGACGCCGTCGCCGACCAGCCCCAGCACCACGCTCGCGGTCGCCTCGGCCATCGCGTCGGCGCCGTCGGCGTTGGCGCCCGCGGCGACCGTCACCGACTCGGCGTCGGTCTCGGCCGCGAACTCCGTGACGACGAGTTCGTCGCGCTTGGCCGTCGTCTTCCAGTGGATGTCGCGCAGCGGGTCGCCGGGGACGTACTCCCGGAGCTCCTCGAACTCGCCGCGCTGGTCGCTGCGGCTGTACTCCTGTAACCGCCCCAGCGAGCGGCGGCCGACGGTCCCGAGGCGGCGGACCCGCGGGTAGACGATCGTGGTCTCGGTCCCCCGGAGGTCGATCTCGCGCTCGAACAGGCCGAACGCGTCGGTCGCGGTCACCGTCGCCGGCCCGAGCGTGTGCCGGCCGCGTTCCTCGTAAGCCACCTCGTAGGTCAGCGGCTCGTCGCCGACCGCCGTCTCGAAGGTGATCTCGCTGTCGCCGTCGGCGCGCTCGGTCACCGTGGCGTCCGCTGATTCGACCGGCTGCAGGCCGCGCTGAACGCGCTCGGTCACGTCGCCGAGGAACGGACGGGAGAGCGCGCTGCCGTCGCGTCGCCGGAAGGAGAGCTCGGCGGGCTCGGTCTCGCCGACGTGGGCGTTCGCCGGCGGCGTCCGTTCGACGACGACGTCCGGCGTCTTCCGCACCTGTAGGTAGCCGGCGGCCAGCGCGACCGCCGCGGGAGCGACGACGGCGTTGAGCGATCGGGCGCCGAACGCCGCCGCGAGCACGACCGCGAGCGCCGCGACGCCGACGACGGCGCGGCCACGGCGCGTGAGCATCACTCGACGGTGACCGAGGAGAGCGCCGAGGCGACCACGTCCTCGCCGGTCTCGCTGCCGGTTCGTGGGCGGATCCGGTGGGCGAACACTGTCCGTACCTCCGCCTGTACGTCGTCGGGGGTGACGTAGTCGCGGCCGTCGAGCAGCGCCCGGACCTGCGAGGTGCGAGCCAGCGCGATGCTCCCCCGCGGGCTGACGCCGAGTTGGGCGTTGTTCCGCGTGTGGGCGGCCAGCCGGCCGATGTAGCTCCGAACCGGTTCGCTCAGCGTCACCTGGCCGGCGGTCTCGCGGGCGCGCCGGAGCGTGTGGCCGTCGGTCACCGGCTCCAGTTCCTCGATCGGGTGGTGGCCGGCGGTGCGGCCGATGATCTCGGCCTCCTGGTCACCTTCCGGATAGCCCAGCCGGAGCTTCTTCGCGAAGCGGTCGATCTCGGCCATCGGGAGCTCGTAGGTCCGGCCGGACTCCACGTCGTTCTGGGTCGCGATGACGACGAACGGCTCGGGGAGGGGTCGCGTCTCGCCGTCGACGGTCACCTGTCGCTCCTCCATGGCCTCGAGCAGCGCGCTCTGGGTCTTCGGCGGGGCGCGGTTGATCTCGTCGGCCAGCACGACGTTCGCGAACACGGGGCCGGCCTGGAACTCGAACTCCTGGGTCTTCTGGTTGAACACGTTCACGCCCGTCACGTCGGAGGGGAGCAGGTCGGGCGTGAACTGGACGCGGCGGAAAGAGGCGTCGACTGAAGTGGCGACGGAGCGTGCGAGCATCGTCTTCCCGGTGCCGGGCACGTCCTCGAGCAGGACGTGGCCGCGAGCGACCGTGGCGACGAGGATGTGCTCGACGGCGTCGCGCTTGCCGACGATGACGCGCTCGACGTTGTCGACTATCTCGCCGATCAGGTCGGCGGCGGCCTCGACGGAGAGCGGCTCGAACGCCGACGGGCCGGGGTCGCCGCCGGCCTCCACGGCCGCGTCGCCGCCGTCCGACCGGGGCTCGTCGCTCATCGACCCTGCCCACCTCCGGGAGCCTGCCTGCGGGGAACGGAACGGTCGTTCACGGGGGGATTGTGTGGCTGTGTCTACCTAACTCTGCCGCCAGGGGCAGGCGGGTTTTCGAGCGCGATCGACCCGCGGGATTAAGTCAGTCCCCCACGTCGCTCCGACAACTCGGACCAGGACATGACAGGCACACGAACGCGGGGCGGGTTCGTCTTCCGGGCGATCGACGGGCTCCGGGATCTCTTCGATCACTCGGCCGCGGTCGAGGCCGCGGACTACGTGCCGCTACTGGTCCGGCAGCTGTTCGACGACGTGCTGGGCTACGACGACATCGCCTACAGCCAGCGCGAGCAGTGGCGGGAGGTCACGTTCGTCGACGACGAGGGCCAACCGGCGGTCGTGCTCGCGGCGGCGGCACCGGGTGAGGACCTCCGCGCCGCCCGCCGGCGGGCGCTCGACGCGCTCGCTGACGAACCCGCGGCGCACTACGCCGTCGCGACCAACCGCGACCGGCTGGCGGTGCTCGCCTGCTGCCCGGCCGGCCACCCCGACGCCACGGAGCGCCGCGGCGTCGCTACCCGCGAACTCACGGCGATCGACCTCCGGGCGACCGTCGAGCGCGCGGGCGACCGCTCGATCGCGGAGGCGCTCACGCCCGGCCAGCAGCTCTCCGTCGCCAAACTCACCGCGCTCCAGCGCGCGGCCGTCTCCTCGGCGCCCGACGACCCGGCCGGCGCCGACGGGGAGCCGACGTTCGGCGGGCTTGCGACGGCTGACGACTCGACGGCGGCGGCGACGCCGGAGACGCTCGCGGAGACGCTGACCGAGGTGCTTGCCGAGATCCTCCGACCCGCGGTCTCGGCGGCGTTCGAGCGACTCTCCCACCGGATCCAGGAGTTCGCCGACCGCGAAGCCGAGATCGAGGCGCGGATCGAGGACGCGAAGGCCGCCGGCGACGAGCCGGCGGTCACGAGCCTCCGCGCGGACCTGTTCGAACTCCGCGAGGCGTACGCGACCGCCCGCCGGCTCGAGGCCGGCTTCGCCCGCTGGCGCCGCGTCGTCGACGAAACCGAGGCGGCCGCCGTCGATCGGTTCGCGGCCGAGTCCGCGGCGGTCGCGCTCGACACGCTGCTGCTGGCCCGCGTCGCGGCCGACCGCGGGCTGGCCGGCGATCTGGGCGACTACCGGGAGTTCTGGGCCGATCGGGCCGAACACGCCGAGCGCGACGCCACCGACATGGTGCGGGCGGTCCGCGAGGAGCTCGCCGGCGTGAGCGCGGGCGCCACCGACGACGGCACGTTCGCGTGGGTGTTCGAGGCGGACCTGGCCGACGCCTTCGCCGACGCCGTCGGGGCGATTTCCGCCGTCGACGTTGGCGACCTCGACGCCCGCGAGCTCACCGCGGCGTTCGAGAGCCACCTGGACGCCGACGCCCGGCCGGTCCGCGGGGCGACACGGCCCTCGACGGCCGGACTGCTGCTCGACCGCGCGGGCTACACGGCCGACGCGACGATCGACGACGCCGAGTCGGACCTGCTCGACCCGGCCTGTGGCGACGGGAGCCTGCTGGTCGGCGCGGCCGACCGCCTGCTCGACCGCCTCGGTCGGACCGACGCGACGGCCGCCGAGACGCTGTCGACCGTCCGCGACCGGCTCCACGGGGTCGACCGCCACCCCTACGCGGTCCACCTCACGGAGAGTCGACTGCTGCTGCGGACCGTCGACGTCCACGCCGACGCGACCGCGGCCGACGACGAGTTCTCGCTCGGGCGCTTCGGCGTCTACCGCGCCGACGCGCTCCGGGCGGAGCGTGAGAGCTACGCCGGCGCGGTACAGGGTGAGCGAGCCCGCCGCCGCGAGCAGGCGGCCGCGGTGCGGTCCAGCGAGGCGTTCGGTTTCGTCGCGAGCGACGCGCCGACGGACTCTCCCGAGGACGCGCCCGGGGCCGTCGACGCGAACGCACCCGACGGGACCGACCGTTCGGCGCTGTTTCTCGACCGCGCCGCCGACTGGCTGGCGCCCGGCGGGCGGCTCTCGATGGCCGTCGACGGCAGCCTGCTGACGGCCGAGGCCGCCGCCGGCGCGCGCTCGCGGCTGGCGGCGGCGTTCCGACTGCGCGAACTCGTGGAGTTCGACACCGGCAGCGGCGCGATGCCGCTGTTCGTCGCGGCCGAGCGGGACGGCGACGGGGCTGCCGACGCGTTCACCTACGCCCGCGTCACCCCGACGTTTCTCGACCTCGTTCGCGAGGGGCTGATCCGTCCCGGGACCGGCGAGGCGACGACGCCCGCGGAACTGCTCTCGCGGTCGTTGCCGGCCGCCCCCGGTGGCGATCCGCCGCCGATGACGACGGTGTTGGTCGAACTCGACCTCGTCTGTGACGCGACCGTCGAGGGAGCGATGCCCGTCGAGGTACGATCGGTCGACCGCGGGGAACTCACTGACGGCGCGTGGACGTTCGCCGCGGGTGAGGAGTCGGCGACCGACGAACGGGGGACTGACGGGCTGGCGCTCGGGAGCCCACACACGCCGGCCGAGGAGTGACACCCGTCTTGCCGCATCGCACAACCCATTAGCCGTGGCGCTTCCAGCCCTCGCTATGGAGACGACTGACGCGTTCGTCGGGCTGGACTGCATCGACTGCGGCGAGCGGTTCGACGCCGGGACTGCCACCCACCGCTGTCCGGACTGTGGCGGCATTCTCGATCCCGCATACGACTACGACGCCGTCGACGTGACTCGGGAGGCGTTCGAGAACGAGCCGTTCGACTCGCTGTGGCGCTACGACGCGCTGCTCCCGTTCCCCCGCGAGTCGGCGGTCTCACTCGGTGAAGGGGCGACGCCGCTGGTCGAGTGTCCGACGCTCGCCGACGCGATGGGCGTCGGCGAGGTGTACATCAAAGACGAGGGCCACAACCCCACCGGCACGTTCAAGGACCGCGGACAGACCGGCGCGGTGACGGCCGCGGCCCAGCACGGCGCCGACACGATCGCGCTCAACACCGCCGGCAACGCCGGGCAGGCAGCCGCCGCCTACGCCGCCCGCACGGGAATGGATTCGCACGTCTGGATGGCTGAGCGCGCCGGCTACACCCAGAAGGCGATGGTCGAGGTTCACGGCGGCGAACTCCACGTCGTCGAGGGCGAGATCACCGACGCCGGCGCGGGCTACGCCGAGCGGATGGCGCAGGAGGACTGGTACTCCACCAAGACGTTCGTCACGCCCTACCGCCACGAGACGAAGAAGACGATGCTGTACGAGACCGTCGAGCAGCTCGACTGGAAGGTGCCCGACGCGGTGGTCTACCCGACCGGCGGCGGCGTCGGCCTCGTCGGCATGCACAAGGGCGCCAAGGAGTTCCGCGATCTCGACCTCATCGATGACCTGCCGGGGATGTACGCCGCGCAAGCCGCCGGCTGTGCGCCCGTCGTGAAGGCGTGGGAGGAGGGCAAGTCGATTCACGAAGCCTGGGGCGACGAGAACATCTCGACGGTGCTCAACGGCATCGCCGTCCCCGACCCGGGTGCGAGTCCGATGATCCTCGACGCGCTCGAAGAGAGCGGCGGCGGCGCCGTCGCCGCCAGCGACGAGGCGATCCTCGACGCCGCCGTCGAGATCGCCCGGACCGAAGGTGTGGAGATGGGTGCGACCTGCGCCGCCGCGGCCGCGGGCGCGTTCGACCTCGCAGAATCGGGCGACCTCGGCGCGGACGACACGGTGGTGCTGCTGAACACCGGCGCCGGGAACAAGGACGTGGACACGCTGCGCAGCCACCTCGGCGAGCGGGAGTTCGAGAGCGGGAAGTAGACACGACTGGCTCCGTCGAAGCTACGGTCCTTTTTACCGGATGCCGCCGAACCCCGGCGTATGACCACGATCAAGGACTCCGTCCACGACCACATCGAGGTGGAGGGGGTCGCCGCCGACCTGCTGGACACCCCCGCAGTCCAGCGGCTCCGCCACATCAAGCAGCTGGGGACGGTCCAGTTGGCCTACCCCTCCGCGAACCACACGCGCTTCGAGCACTCCCTGGGCGTGTACCACCTCGCCGAGCAGGCGCTCGACCAGATGGAGGTCGACGGCATCGACGCCGAGCGCGTCCGCGCGGCGGCGATGCTGCACGACGTCGGCCACGGCCCCTTCTCGCACAACATCGAGTCGCTGACCCACCGCGAGACGGGGAAGTACCACGACGACGTGGACGAACTGCTGGCTACGGGACAGGTCGGCGACGTGCTCCGGGCGAACGGACTGGAGCCCTCGCGGGTCGCCGGCCTCGTGGCCGGCGAGGGGAAGTACGGCCAGCTGGTCTCGGGCGAGCTCGACGTGGACCGCATGGACTACCTCGTCCGGGACGCCCACCACACCGGGGTCCCCTACGGGACGATCGACCCCGGGCGACTCGTGCGGGCGCTGCGGTTCGTCGACGGCGAACTCGTGCTCGGGCCCGGGAACGTCCAGAGCGCCGAGTCGCTGTTGGTCGCCCGGGCGCTGATGAACCCGACCGTCTACTCCCACCACGTCGCCCGGATCAGCAAGGCGATGCTCCGCAGCGCCGCCGAGCGCCTGCTCCGGAGCGACCCGGACCTGACCGCCGGGGAGCTCCGGCGGATGGACGACCACGGGCTCATCGTCGCGCTCCGACTGTGTGAGGAGACCGCCGAGTTCGCCCGGCGCTACGCCGAGCGGGACCTGTACAAGCGCGCGGTCTGGGCGGAGTTGGGCGGCGTCCCCGACTGGCTGCTGGACGCCGACCACGAGGAGATCCGGGAACTCGAGGCCGAGATCGCCGCGACCTGCGACCTCGACCCGCGGGAGGTGCTCCTCGACGTGCCCGCGGAGCCGTCGATGACCGAATCCACGAGCCGCGTGATGGTCGGCGACGAGATCCGCCAACTCGGGCGGCAGTCGCCGCTGGTGAAGGCGCTCCGGACCGCCCAGTACCAGCAGTGGCGCCTCGGGGTCTACACCGTCGAGACGTCGACCGAGCGGGTCGGTCGCGAGGCGGTCGACCGCCTGGGGCTGGACGTGGAGGGGGCGCTGGTCAGCGAGCGCCGGGGGCGGCCGGCGACGCTCGACGAGTTCGTCGGCGTGGAGTAGTCGCCGCCATCCGCGCGCTTATTGGGAGCCAGTACCCACCCGGGAGCATGACCGGAACCGTCGAGTCCGTTCACGTCGCCGGCGAGGCGGGTGCCCCGCCCGAACGGCGGGAGGCCGTCGACGCCGTCGTCGGCAAGGGGCTCCAGGGCGATCGCTACTTCGAGAACGAGGGGACGTTCTCGGAGGAGGGGGAGGACCGAACACGGGACGTGACGCTGATCGAGGCCGAAGCGATCGAGCAGGCCGAAGCGGAGTACGACGTGAGTTTCGACCCCGGCGCCCACCGGCGCAACCTCACGGTTCGCGGGATCGGCCTGAACCGCCTGCTGGGCGAGCGCTTCCGGGTCGGCGACGCCGTCGTCGAGGGAACCGAACTCTGTGAGCCCTGTACCTACCTCGAACGGGAACTCGAGGAGAAGGGGGTCCAGGAGGCGCTGGTGCACCGCGGCGGCCTGCGGTGTGCGATCGTCGAGGGCGGCGAGATCGGCGTCGGCGACGACGTGGTCGCGACCGAGTAGCGACCGACGCGTTCAGGGGTCGGGCTCCCCCAGGGTGGGTATGAGCGAACTCGACTTCGATCGCGAGATCCGGGTCCGACTCGTCTTCGCCGTCGTCGCGGCGGTGCTGGGCATCGGCGTCGCCGTGTTCACCGACGTGTCGGAGTGGATCGCGTTCGGGATCGTCATCCTGCTCGGGATCGTCGCGCCGCGAGCGTACCTCTACTTCGGCGACTGAGAGAAGCGAACGACCGACTCAGAGCCGGTCCGTCCGGCCCGCGGCGCTCCAGGCGTCGGTCGGCGTGCCGTCCCTGACTCTGACGGTCCGCCGCTGGAGCGACTCCACGCGGCCGGCGAACCCCCAGCGCTTGTCCTGCCACCTTTCCTCGTCGCTCTCGGCGGCCGCCGCGGCCGCGGCAGCCTCCTGATCCCGGATGTGCGCCGAGACGGCGGCGGCGATGGCCGCGGCCTCCGCCTCGTCGGCGTCGTCCGGGAGCGTGAGGCGGTCGACGAGGCCGGTCGGCGCCGGCTCGCCATCCGTCGGCTCGTCCGTCCCCGCGTCGGTCATATCGGGATGTTGCCGTGCTTCTTCTGGGGCGTCTGCTCGCGCTTGCCCTGCAGCATCTCCAGGTCTGAGATCAGGCGCGAGCGCGTCTCCGGCGGTTCGATCACGTCGTCGACGTAGCCGCGGTCGGCGGCGGTGTAGGGGTTGGCGAACTCCTCGCGGTACTCCTCGATGAGCTCCTCCCGGCGCGCGTCGGGGTCGTCGGCGGCCTCGAGTTCGTCGCTGTAGAGGATGTTGACCGCGCCCCGGGGGCCCATGACCGCGATCTCCGCGGTCGGCCAGGCGTAGTTCACGTCGGCGCCGACGTGGCTGGACGCCATCACGTCGTAGGCGCCGCCGTACGCTTTTCGGGTGATCGTCGTCAGGAGCGGGACCGACGCCTCGCAGTAGGCGTAGAGCAGTTTCGCGCCGTGGCGGATGATGCCGTTGTGCTCCTGATCCGTGCCGGGCATGAACCCGGGCACGTCGACGAACGTCAGGACGGGAACGTTGAACGCGTCGCAGGTGCGGATGAAGCGCGCCCCCTTCTCGCTGGCCTCGATGTTCAGCGTGCCGGCGTTGACGCGGGGCTGGTTGGCGAGGACGCCGACCGAGCGGCCGTCCATCCGGGCGAACCCGGTGACGAGGTTCTTCGCGAACTCCTCGTGGACCTCGAAGAACGAGCCCTCGTCGACGACGGAGTCGAGGACATCGTGCATGTCGTAGGGCTTGCGCGGTTCGTCCGGGACGATCTGGTTGAGCGACTCGTCGGCGCGCTCGGGGTCGTCCCAGGGCTCGACCCGCGGCGGGTCCTCGACGTTGTTCTGCGGGAGGTAGGAGAGCAGGCGCGCGATGTTGTCCAGCGCGTCCTCCTCGCTCTCCTCGGCGAAGTGGGCGACGCCGGAGGTGGAGGCGTGGGTGACGGCGCCGCCGAGCTCCTCGAAGCTGACCTCCTCGCCGGTGACCGTCTCCACCACGTCGGGCCCGGTGATGAACATGTGGCTGGTGTCCTTCACCATGAACGTGAAGTCGGTCATCGCCGGGGAGTACACCGCGCCGCCCGCGCAGGGGCCCATGATGGCCGAGACCTGCGGGACGACGCCGGAGGCCTCCTGGTTCCGGCGGAAGATCTCCGCGAACCCGCCCAGGGCGTCGACGCCCTCCTGGATCCGGGCGCCCGCGGAGTCGTTGAGGCCGACGACGGGCGCGCCGACCTGCATCGCCTTGTCCATGACCTTCGTGACCTTCTCGGCGAACACTTCGCCCAGCGAGCCGCCGAAGACGGTGAAGTCGTGGGCGAACACGAACACCTTCCGGCCGTTGACCTCGCCGTAGCCCGTGACGACGCCGTCGCCGTACTGCTGTTTCTCCTCCATCCCGAACTTGTGGTTGCGGTGGGTTCGGAACTGGTCGAACTCCGTGAACGTGCCCTCGTCGAGGAAGTAGTCGATCCGCTCGCGGGCGGTCATCTTCCCCTTCTCGTGTTGCCGCTCGATTCGCTCCTCGCCGCCGCCCTTCAGGGCTTCCTCGCGGCGCTCGCGGAGTTCCTCGATGCGGTCCTCCATCGTCACTGTGGACCACCTGTAGTCATTGTCGGCAACGTCGCCCAGGTGTCGCAAAAGGATTCCGAACGAGGGAGGGAAACGTCGCGAGTGAAACGAGCGACGGTAAACTCCCTCGGGGAGCGAGCGGGGAACGGAGTGACCCGCGAGCGACGGACCCCGGAAACGGGGCAGGCGAACGGAAGCAGCGAACTCTCTTCGCGACACACGTCCCTCAACCACGACGAACGCCGACGCCACACCACGACCGATTTACCCCCACCACCCCCACAACGATCCATGACCGACACGCGCCGCGCACTCCTGGACGCGCTCGCGGAGGGGCCCGTCGCCGGCCCCGAACTCGCGGACCGCCTCGGGGTCTCCCGCGCCGCGGTCTGGAAGCAGGTCGAGACGCTCCGCGAGGAAGGGCTGGGCATCGAGAGCGTCGACGACGGCTACCGCGTGACGGAGGTGCCGGAGTTCGGCGGCGCCGCGATCGAGTTCGGCCTCGACACGCCCTTCGACGTGGAGTTCCACGACAGCATCGGCTCCACCAACGAGCGCGCCCGCGAACTCGCCGACGAGGGCCGAGCGGACGTGGCTGTCGTCGCCGACGAGCAGACCGCCGGCCGCGGGCGACTCGACCGGGGCTGGAGCGGTCCCGCCGGCGGGGTCTACACCTCGCTGCTGCTCCGCCCGGACGCGCCGCCGGCCCACGCCCCAGTCTACACGCTCGCGGCCGCGGTGGCGGTCACGCGCGCCGCGCGGGAGGCCGGCGTCGACGCGCGGATCAAGTGGCCCAACGACGTGTTGGCGGGCGGGTCGGGGGAGCGCGGCGGGAAGAAGCTCTGCGGGATCCTCACCGAGATGGAGGGCGAAGCGGACCGCGTGGCGTGGCTGGTCGCCGGGATCGGGGTGAACGCGAACGTCGACGCCGACGCGCTGCCCGAGGGGGCCACGTCGCTCCAGATCGAACGCGGCGAGCCGGTCGACCGCGGCGTCTTCACCCAGCGGCTGCTGGAGACGTTCGACGAGTTGCGGAACGACCCGGACTCGATCCTCGAGGCCTGGCGCGAGCACGCGGCGACGCTCGGCCAGCGCGTGCGGGTGGACACCCCCGGCGGCGAGATCGTGGGCGAGGCCGTCGACGTGGCGTTCCCCGGCGCGCTGGTCGTCGAAACAGACGACGGGGAGCGCGAGCGGGTGACCGCCGGGGACTGTGAGCACCTGCGGCCGGTGTGAGGGAGGCCGCCGTGGGCTTCGAGATACCGCAGGTTGGCGTCCGGAGCTGCTCGCAGGATCTGCGTGGGGTGGTGTCACACGCTTATACAGTCGGGGCGTCTAGAGCCGAAAGTGACCGACATCCCGCCCGATTTCGACCCGGAGTCCCCGGAGGAACGCGAGATCGCCGGGGAGGCAGCCACCGACCGGTCCGACTTCCTCTCGCTCATGGGGCATACCTACCGCGGGGAGCTTTCCCGGATGACCTCGTGGCGGACGCGGATCGACAGGACGACCAACTGGGCCGTCGTCGTGACGGCGACGCTGCTCACGTGGGCCTTTTCCGCGGGTTCGCGGCCCCACTACATCCTCCTCGTCGGGGTCGCGATGTTGGCGATCTTCCTGTGGATCGAGGTCCGCCGATACCGGGTGTACGACATCTGGCGCTCGCGGGTCCGACTCCTCGAGGAGAACGTGTTCGCGAACGCCCTCGACCCGGAGGGCGTCGTGCAGTCCAACTGGCGGCAACTCCTGAGCGAGGACTTCCGCGAGCCGACGATCAAGATATCCGCGTACGAAGCCACGTCCCGTCGCCTCCGACGGGTGTACTTCCCCCTGATCTCCGTCCTGATCAGCGCGTGGGTCGTCCGGCTGACCGTGTTCGGCACCGCGACGGGTGTGGTTGGGGCTGCGAGCGTCGGCGCGGTCGCCGGGGAGTTCGTCCTCCTGGGCGTCGCCGCGTTCTACGGGTCCGTTCTGGCGGTCACGTTCTGGCCGAGCGGGCGGCAAGCGAAAGGCGAACTGCAGTCCGAATCCGAGACCGGGGTATGGAAATAGCCCGCCCGATCGCGCGCCGGCCAGCCGCTCCGGCTCCACGACCCGGGCCGCCGGAGCGCGAACGGAAACGCACTAACCCCGACCCGCCGAACCCCCACTATGACCGATCCGCTGCTCGTCCGCGCCGCCCGCGGCGAGCGCACCGAGCGCCCGCCCGTCTGGTTGATGCGACAGGCCGGCCGCCACCTCCCCGAGTACCGCGACCTCCGCGAACAGTACTCCTTCCGCGAGGCGATCGAGACGCCCGAGGTCGCCGAGGAGATCACGCTCCAACCGTACGATCGCTACGGCGTCGACGGCGTCGTGATGTTCTCGGACATCCTCACCTGCCTCGAACCGCTGGGGTTCGACTACCACATCGAGTCCGGCGTCGGCCCCGTGATCGAGAACCCCGTCGAGGGGCCGGACGACGTGGCCCGCCGGCGCGGCGACGTGCGCGAGGAGCTCGGCTTCGTCGCCGACCTGCTGGACCGCCTGAGCGGGAGCGTCGCCGACGAGGACGCCGTGCTGGGGTTCGCGGGCGGGCCGTTCACCCTCGCGTCGTACGTCGTCGCCGGCGGTCCGGACCGCGGGCGGAAGGAAGTCCGGAAGTTCCGCGCCCGCCACCCCGAAGCGTTCCTCGAACTGATGGAGCGCTTCGCGGGCGTCGTCGCCGAGTACCTCCGGATGCAGGCCGACCACGGGGCCGACGCCGTCCAGCTGTTCGACACCTACGCGGGCGTGCTGCCGCCCGCCGACTACGCGGAGTACGTGCTGCCGCTCCACCGCGAGATCGTCGAGAGCGTCGACCTGCCGACGGTGGAGTTCGTCCGGAACATGGGCGGACGGCTGGAGAGCCTCGAGGCCACCGGCGCCGACGTGGTCGCGCTCGACTGGACCGTCGACATGGCGACCGCCCGGGCGGAACTCGGCGGGACGCCCGTGCAGGGGAACCTCGACCCCTCGTTGCTGTACGCCGATCCCGAAACGGTCCGCGAGCGAACCGCGGGGATCATCGAGGCTGCGGGGCCTGAAGGCCACATCCTCAACCTGGGCCACGGCGTCAACCGCGACACGCCCATCGAGGGCGTGGAGGCGTTCGTCGAGACCGCGAAGAACTGGGAGTGGGAGTAAGGCCCGAGACGCGGGACCGCTCCGGCTACTCGCCCACGGAGTTCGAGAGCTCCCCGGCCAGCCGCCGCGCCTCGCGAACCCTGGAGGGGAGCCCCATCCGACCGGTGTAGTTGGTCGCGAGCGTGATTCCCTCGGGCAGGTCCACGCGCTCGCTGGCCGCCCAGGAGTCGTCCCACGCCGGGAACGCCCGCGGCATGCGTTCGACGTGGAGCACCTCGGCGTCGACGCCCATCACGCGCTTGAACTCCTCGGCGGCTGTCCCGCCCAGCGTCTCGTCGTCGCGCTCGATCGCGTCGGGGTCGTGCATCCCGCCGAGGAAGGCGGTGTAGACGCCGTCGCGGTCGAACAGGCTGGAGTTCCACGTCACGCCCAGCGTGCGCATCGGCTCCGTCCGGCGCACCTGGTAGCCGAACCCCTCGGCGCGGGCCCGGCTCTCCAGGTGGACCAGCACCAGCGGGTTGTAGTTGAACTCCCGGAGCGCGGCGGCGCTCTCGGCGTCGACGCCCTCCACGATGTCGGCGGTGGTGTCGGCGGGCGTCGTGAGCACGACGTGGTCCACGCGCTGGGTGTCGTCCTCGGTGTGGACGAGCCACACCGAGTCGGCACCCGAACCGGCGCGCTCGATCCCCGTTACCGGCGTCTCGCGGTTGAGTCGTCCCGCGTACTCGTCGGCCAGCGCCTTCGGGAGCCGCTGGAGCCCCGACTCGAAACTCGCCGCTGGTGGCGTCTCCTCCCCGGAGAACACCAGCCGGGAGAGCGCCGCGCGCAGCAGGCTCCCCTTCCGGCTCTCGAGCCCCATCATGGGCTTCAGCGCGTGTTTCGCCGGCATCTCGGCGGGGTCGGAGCCGTACGTCCCGCCGAACAGCGGCGCGATCAGGTTCGTGTACGCCTCGGTGCCGAACTTCCGGACGAACGCGTCCTGTGCGGACTCCGCGGGGTCGATCGGGTCCGTCAGCGGTTCGGCCAGCAGCCGGAGTTTCCCCCGCGTCGACAGCAGGTCCGTGCGACGGAACGCCGACAGCGACCGCGGCACCTCCCGGAGGTCCCCGTCGGCGTAGACGAACAGCGGCAGGTCGTCGTCCGCCGTGAGCACCTCGTCGGCGATGTCGAGGTCGGTCACCATCGCCCGGATCGCGTCGGTCATCCGCAGTCGCTGGGGGCCGACTTCGAGCAGTTTCCCCCCGATCTCGCGGCTCTTGACGACGCCGCCGACCTCGTCGGTCGCCTCGTACGTCACCGCGTCGACGCCCCGCTCCGCGAGCGCGTGCAGCGTCGAGAGGCCGGTGAACCCGGCGCCGACGATCGCGACGCTGGGGGCAGTGCCGGCGTCGTCGGCCGCGTCCTCGGCGTCGCTCATTCGTTGCGCCGGGCGTTCAGACACATCGCGTTCGGCTCCGGCCGGCACTTACACTGCTGGAGGCCGTAGAGGTCCGGGTCGAAGTCGGCGATGAACGGTTCGGTGAGGTCGGCGAGCAGCCCGACGAACCGCTCGTCGTCGTAGGGGACCGGGACGCGGGTGAAGCCCAGCCCCGCTTCCTCGGCCTCCTCGCGCAGGTCGTCGTCGAGCTCCCCGAGCGTCTCGCTCTGTTCGTGCATGAAGCTCGTGGGGTCGACGACGATCCGCTCGGCGTCGATCTCCTCGACGACGTCCTCCACGTCGGGCTGGGTCCACTCCACGTCGCGGTTCGCGTGGTTCTGGTACCCCAGTTCGTAGTCGGGGTTGCCCAACATCCCCGCGACCATGTCGCAGTACTCCTCGACGTACTGGACGTAGCGGCTCCCCTCGTCGAGGTAGTAGGTGGGGGTGCCGTGGGCCGAGAAGATCAGCCGCGTGTCCGAACCGAGTTCGAGCCCCTCGCGGTCGAGCGTCCGGCGGATGTTGTCCGCGCGGAGGCGGGCGTAGGCGGAGTGGGTGTGATAGCCCGTGATCTCGGTGTAGTCGACGTCCCAGTCGAGGTCGTCGACGGCGCTCGAGAGCTTCTCCAGGGCCTGCACGGTCGTCGACGGACCACACAGCGGGTAGACCGGCAGGCCGATGAGCCGGTCGACGCCGTCGTCGTGGGCGGCCTCGGCGGCGTCGCCGATGAACGGCTCCATGAACTGGTAGCCGACGTACGTCTCCACGTCGTAGCCGCGGTCCCGGAGTTCGGTCTCGACGAGCTCGGCCTGTCGCCGCGCGTGGGCGTTCAGCGGCGAGCCGCCGATATCGCCGTACTCCTCCATCAGGCCGGGCGCACGGCGTTCCGCCAGCTTGCTGGCGCGTTCGCGGGCCGCCGCCTCGGTGGTCTCGCCCTCGATGTCCATGTTCGCGAAGAAGATGCGTTCGAGGTAGTCCTCGACGACCTCCCGGTCGGCCGTGGCCGGCTCACCGAAGTTGAGCACGGCGATCCCTGTGGTCATGCCCGGGACTGGGACCCGGCGAGGCAGAAAGGTAACGGTTCAGGCGCGCGCCCGCGCGGAAGCGCGCCGAGTCAGGGATCGCCCTCGGCGTCCGCGCTCTCCGATCCGCTGGCCTCACCACGGACGGCAGCGGAGTCGACGGCCTCCCGCTCGGCCGCCTCGCGGGTCGCGACCCGGGCCTCGCCGCTGGTGTCGTCGAACACCATGTGGCGGTGGGGGTAGGCGATCTCCACGTCGACGTCCTGCTCGTTCAACCGGTCCCAGATCGCCGTCTGGACGCGCGAGCGGGCGGTCATGAGCTTGTACGGGCGGTCGACCCAGTAGCGAAGCGTCAGGATCACGCCGTCGTCGTGGAACTCGTCGATGTAGCAGGTGGGCCGTGCGGGGTAGCGCGCCGAGCCGATCCGGATGTCCGGGCCGCCCTCGAGCACCTCCTCGACCTTCCTCGCCGCGCTCTCGATGAGCGACCGGGCGGTTTCCACGTCGCTCTCGTACGTTATCTCGACGGAGAGCGAGAGCCGGGTCCGTTCGTCCTCCGCCGAGAGGTTCGTCACCTTGTCCTGCCGGATCACGTCGTTGGGGATCACGAGGAACGTGTTGTCGAGCGTGAAGATCTTGGTGTACCGGATGGTGATGTCGTCGATGAACCCCCGGGTGCCGTCGGGCAGTTCGATCATGTCGCCGATCTCGTAGGGCTCGTCGGCCAACAGGAACAGGCCGTTGACCATCGACCCGACCAGCGGCGCCAGCACGATCCCGATCACGGCCGAGAACACCGTGACAGAGAGCACGACGTTGCCCAGTTCGAGGCCGACCAGCCCGGCGCCGATCAGGAAGAAAAAGAGCGAGACCAGCGCCCGGATCAGCCGGAGTATCTGTTGGGCGACGCTCTGGCGCCGGAAGCGCTTGGCGACCTGGCGGCCCACGAGCCGTACGACGTACCGCGACAGCGTGTAGCCGAAGACCGTGAACAGCACCAGGATCAGGAAGCTCACGGCTGGGGAGTTCCCCCAGTTGGGGAAGAGGGGGGCCACCCTGTCGATGAGCGACCCGACGAACCGTATCGGGTCGGGGAACTGACCGACGTTCACGCCCCCACATCCCACCGCCCCGGAAAAAGCGTTGCCGTCGGTGAACTGTTCGGGAGGCGAAGCGGCTGGGGTCCCGACCGCGGGGGACGGGGAAGCGAGCGCCTCGAACCCCGATCAGCCGTCGCCGAGCGCGGCGCCGAAGGCGGACCGCACGCGCTTGACCTGGGCGCCGTCCTCGACGAACACGACGGTCCGGGGCGGGGCGGCGGCCTTCGGTCGGACTCGAAGCCCCTCGGCTTCCGCGGCCTCGGCGACCGCCGCGGGCGCGGCGCGGAACTCCACGCGGACGCGGTCGGGCTGGACGTAGACGGTCGCGATCGTCCCGTCGGTCGCGGTGTCGCGCACGCGATACGCCAGCGCTCCCTCGGGCGTGGGTTCCACGTCGGGGTCGGCGTCGGTGACCGCGAACGCGTCGGGGCTGGCGCCGCTCTCCAGTTCGGAGGCCAGCAGTTGGGCGATCCGGTGGCCGTCCCGGATCCGGTCCGTACTCATTCGCTCAGCACCGAGTCGCGGGCCGCGCCCGCGGCATCGCTCACGTCGACGCCCTCGCGGCGCGCGTAGACGACGGCGGCGGCCTCGATGGTCAGTCCCAGCTCGCGCTGGAGTTCGTTGATGCCCGCGACGGCGGCCTGCTTCTCCACGCCGGCGTCGGTGACGCGGTCGAGCACCTGCTCGAAGGCGCTCTGTTCGCGCAGCACGTCGGCGTCGGGGGTGAACTCCTCGGGCACGTCGACGCCGTCGGGATCGAACGCCGCGACCAGGTCGCCGTCATCGCGTTCGAGCAGGCCCCGGCCCAGTGCCACGTCGACCACGCGCTTGGCCTGGTCCGGGGAGAACCAGTCCCGGTCCAGCGAGAGCGCGACGACGAACTCGCCGTCGCCCAGTCGGTCCCGGCCCTCCTGCCGGAACGGGACGGCGACGGTGGTCTCCAGACTCATGCTCGTGTGGCGTGTGGCGGCGGGCCTAAGCGTTGCGGAGCGGCCGTCGGGAGTCGAACGCTTCAAGTGCTCGCTGGCCGTTCCCGCGAGTATGCAAGACCAGGGACCCTCTCCGCGCAAGCGAACCGGGGGGCGACGCGTCCGATCCCGAAAGAAGAAGCGCCACCAGCTGGGTAACGAGCCCACCGAGACAACCGTCGCCGAGCCGCGGTTCCGAACCATCGACGCCCGCGGGAACGAGCGCAAGATCCGCGCGCTCTCGACGAACGTGGCGCAGGTCGCCGACGGCGAGGAGACCGTCGAGGCAGAGATCGAGGACGTGACCGAGAACCCGGCCAACGTCAACTACGTCCGGCGGAACATCATCACGAAGGGCGCGGTCATCGAGACCAGCGCCGGCACGGCGCGTGTCACCTCCCGTCCCGGCCAGTCCGGGCAGGTGAGCGCCGTCGTCGTCGAATAGGGACGCGTCTCGTTTCCTGCGGCCGGTCGTCGAGGGGGAGCGACAGCTACGCGAAACGTTCCGGCGTCACACAGCGGTCGACGAGGTTCACCGTGGACCGATCAGGGCGTCGGTGCCGCCTTCTGCAGCGCGGTTTCGGCGACGTTCCCGCCGTAGTCCGCCGACCGGGTGAGCGAATCGACGATGAGTCCGAGGAGCTGTGCCCGTGCCGGATCGAGGTCCCGCAGTAGCTCGTCGATCTCGCGGGCGCTCGCGTCGATCTCCTGGACGCGCTCGCGGGCGCCGTTGGCCAGCCGGATCGCCTCGTCGTTCCCGTCGGCGACCAGCGCGGCCATCGCGTCCTCGATCACGGTCGCGGCCGCGCCGTGGAGCTCGCGGAGCGACTCGGTTACCTCCTCGGGCGGCGTGCCCTCGAGTTCACGCGAGAGGTGGGCGATCTTCGTCGCGTGGTCGGCGACGCGCTCCAACTGCCGGGCGCTCGAGTGGTAGTCGAAACAGACCTCGCGGGGGAGGCCCAGCTCCTCGGCGGCGGTCGGGCTCCGGAGCGTCGCCCGGAAGATCCGGGAGACCACCATGTAGAGGCGGTCCACGTCGTCGTCGCGCTGGATCACGTCCGCCGCGAGGTCCCCGTCGCCAGTGGCCAGGGCTTCGACGGCGTCGTCGAGCATCGACGACGCGATCAGCCGCATCCGGTCGACCGCGTTGTGGATCGACAGCTCCGAGGAGTCGAGCAGGTCCCGGACGACCATGCGGTCGGCGGTCTCCTCTAACACCTCCAGCCCGACGAGGCTCTGGGTCGCCTGCCGGATCGTCCGGCGCTGATCGGTCGTGATCCGGTCGGCCTCGAAGGAGATCACGTCGAACCCCGAGACGTACATCGTCATCACGGCGCGGCGGAGCTCCTCGCCCTCCAGCCCCGCCACGTCGAGGCTCCCCTCGGTGCGTTCGGCCTCGCTGACGGGCGTCAGGATCAGCGAGTCGCCCTCCGGGTGGAACTCGACGCGCGTGCCGGCCCCGACGTCGTTCCCGGTGGCCCAGTCTTTAGGAATCGACACGGTGAACGTCGAACCGCCGGTCACCTGCACCTTCCGGGTCTCGACCATCGACGGTACGTAGACGCGCCGCCGATGTTAAACGTTCCTCTCAACTATATACTCCGGCACGTCGGCGTCCATCGGGCGGCGCTCCCCGGAACGTAACTCCGGATACCGACTCGGTTCGGTAGTCGGTATTCGACGGTCCGGAGAAGGAAACCGGGGACGCGGCGGTGATCAGTTCCCGCTGGGCGGAGCCGTGCATGCGAACAGTTTGCAAACGTGTGTCTATATAGATTTCATAGTAGTGTATTTACCTTCGAACGTCCTGGCACTCAGTGATGGCAAAACAGACCGACGGCGTTTCCCGACGAACGTTCCTGGCCGGCGCCGCCGCGACGGGGGCGGTCGCGGCAGCCGGCTGTACCAGCAACACGGGGACCGAAACCGACGGCGGGCTCTCGGGTGACATCAACATCTCGGGGAGCTCGACGGTGTTCCCGCTCGCGGTCGCGATGCGCGGGGAGTTCACTGCCGAAGACGTACACCCGAACGTCGACATCTCGGTCAACTCAACCGGGAGCGGCGGCGGCTTCACGAACTACTTCTGTACGGGGGACACCGACTTCAACAACGCCTCCCGCCCGATCACCGAAACCGAGGAGGAGCAGTGTTCGAGCAACGACGTGACGCCGGTGGAACTGAAGGTCGCCACCGACGCGCTCACCGTCGTCGTCAACAACGACGCCAGCTGGTTCGGCGAGGACGGCGAGGAGTGCGTCACGGTCGAGCAGCTCGCGGAGATCTGGTCGGCCGAGAGTAAGCCGACGACCTGGAGCGACGTGAACGGTGACTGGCCCGACGAGGAGATCCAGCTCTACGGCCCGACCGACGCCTCCGGGACGTTCGACTACTTCCTCGAGGAGGTCCTCGGCGAGGAAGAGCAACACCGGACCGACTACCAGTCGACCGAGCAGGACAACCAGATCATCAACGGCGTCGCCAACAGCGAGTTCGCGATCGGCTACATGGGCTTCGCCTACTACTCCGAGAACACCGACCGCGTGACCGCGCTCGGGATCGACAACGGCGACGGCTGCGTGAAGCCGACCCTCGAGACGGCGAGCAGCGGCGAGTACCAGCCGCTCTCGCGGCCGCTCTTCACGTACCCCGCGCAGTCAGAGCTGGCGGATGAACACGTCGCCGAGTTCGCCCGCTTCTGGCTCGAGAACAGCACCAGCGAGTCGATCGTCGCCGACGAAGTGGGCTACGTGCCCAACACCGAATCCGAGCGCGACGAGATGCTCGACCGACTCGAGTCGGCAGTCGAGGCCGCCTCGGAGTAACCTCGAGTCGTGCGCCTCACAACGAAGCGTTTTTTCGGGGATACGCCGATGAATAACTCAACATGAGCGGGGACGCGGCGACCGAGGGGCTGACCCGACGGACGCAGAACTCCTCGCGGGAACTGCTCGCGAAAGCGTTCTTCTTCGGGTGTGCGGCGCTCTCGGTTGCGACGACGCTGAGTATCATCGGCCTCCTCGTCTACGAGGCCGCGAAGTTCTTCACGATCACGGCGCCGCTTTTGGGCATCGACGGCCCGACGGCGACGCTGACGGAGTTCTTCACCGGCAGCGAGTGGGGCCTCCAGGGGCCGAACCTCGGCGTCATGCCGCTGGTGGCGGTGACGCTGATGGTGACTTTCGGTGCGGGGCTGATCGCGATCCCGCTGGGCGTCGCGACCGCGCTCTACCTCAGCGAGTACGCGAGCGAGCGAGCGCGGTCGTACCTCAAGCCCGCACTGGAGATCCTGGCGGGCGTCCCCTCGATCATCTACGGGATCTTCGCGGTGGCGTACATCACGCCGGTGCTCGACACGTTGTTCGGCGTCGACGGCCTGTTCAACGTCGCCTCGGCCTGCATCGTCGTCGGCATCATGATCCTCCCGATGGTCGCATCCGTCAGCGAGGACGCGATGCAGGCGGTGCCCGACGACCTCCGACAGGCCGGCTACGGGATGGGTGCGACCAAGTACGACGTGTCGACGGGGATCGTCGTCCCCGCGGCGGCGTCCGGCATCTTCTCCTCGTTCATCCTCGCGCTCTCGCGAGCCATCGGCGAGACGATGGCGGTGACCCTCGCCGGCGGCTCGCTGGCGCGGAGCTTCGACCCGACGAGCCTCGCCTCCTACCTCTCGCTGTTCGATCCCGACTCCTACCTCGAACCCGGGATGACGATGACGGCGGCGATGATCCAGCTCCTGACCGGCGACGTGACCGGCGGGGGGCTGGCCTACCGCAGCCTGTTCGCGGTCGGGCTGGTGCTGTTCGTGATCACCCTCGGCATGAACGTACTGAGTGACCTGATCGCCCGGCGGTACCAGGAGGAGTACCAATGAGCAACGCCGACGAGCGGTTCGGCCGGGTCAGTCGACGGATCGGCAAGCTGTTCCGCGCGGTGCTGTTCGCGTCGACGTTGGCGGGGATCCTGACGCTCGCGGTGCTGCTCGTCTACGTCGCCAACGACGCGTTCCAGCCACTGTCGGCCGATCCGGGCTGGCACCTCGTCTTCCTCCTCACGCTCGTCGTCCCCACCGTGGCGACGGGCTGGTGGTGCTACCGGCGGAGCTACGGTACGCTCGCGACGGGGCTGCTCGGCACCGTGATGCCGGGCATCGCGGCGCTGTACGCCGGCGGCCTGGCGGCGCTGTTCATCGACGTGATCCCGACGCTGGTCTGGCTCTCCTTCGTGATCGCGCTCGCGGTCCCCGCCGGCGTCGTCGTCGCGCTCCGTCGGACCGACCGCTCGATCCCGTTCCTCGCCGAACTGGGTGCGGTGCTGGGCGTCACCGCCGGCTCCCTACTGGTCGTCCCGGGGCTCGTGCAGGGGCTGCCGACGGTGCCCGCGGACTGGATGGTGCTCGTGCTGACGCTCGGCCTCCCCGAGGCGTTCCTGCTCGGTCGCTGGATCGAGGGGCGCTGGGGCCGTCGCGACGGCTGGATCGCCGGCGCGGCGATCCTGTTCGGGAGCGCCGTCGGCGGCGTCCTCGGGACGGCGACCGGGTTCGGGGCGATCCCGGGTGTCGCCCTCACGATGTTCGCCGCCGTTCCGACCGCGCTCTACGTCACGATCGTTCTGCGGGAACGACCCGAGCGCCGGATCGGGCTCCTGCTGCCCGCGGTGATCGTCGGCGGCGCGCTCGCGGGCGAACTGCTCGTCGGCGCGCTCGGCTTGACCGGGCCCGCGGCCTGGGTCGACTGGGGCTTCCTGACCAGCACGACCCAGAGCGGCGACCCCCGCTCGGTGGGGATCTACTCCGGCATCGTGGGCACGATCCTGCTGATGTTCGTCGTCGCCGCCATCGCCGTTCCGGCGGGCGTCGGCGCCGCGGTGTATCTGGAGGAGTACGCCCCCGATACGACGTTCACCCGGATCATCGACGTGAACATCAGCAACCTCGCCGGGGTACCGAGCGTCGTGTACGGCCTGCTGGGGCTGGGCCTGTTCGTCCGATACGCCGGCCAGCCGACCGGGACGCTGCTGGTCGGCGGCGCGACGCTCGCGCTGCTCGTCTTCCCCATCGTGATCATCTCCGCCCGCGAGGCGATCCGGGCGGTCCCGGACTCCGCGCGGCAGGCGTCCTACGGCATGGGCGCGACCCGCTGGCAGACCGTGAAGAACGTCGTGCTGCCCCGGGCGTTCCCCGGGATCCTGACGGGGACGATCCTCGCGCTCTCGCGGGCGATCGGCGAGACCGCGCCGCTGCTGGTGATCGGCGCGGCGCAGGTGTTCGGGATCCCCGACTCCTGGACCTCCACCATCGGCGCGATGCCGCTCCAGCTGTACGTCTGGGCGTCGACGTACGCGAGCCCGGCGTTCTACACCACCGTGCTCGCGGCGGGCATCGTGGTGCTGCTGACGGCGATGCTGAGCATGAACTCGATAGCGATCTACGTGCGCAACCACTATGAGCAACGCTGACAAGAGGACTGACGTGAGCGAGGGATCGAGCGGCGACGAGTACGCGGTGGGCGTCCCCGAGGGCCGGGGGCGCGACCGGGACGCCGACGGTGAGGCGTCGACGATCATCGAGAGCCGCGACCTCAGCGTCTGGTACAACGACAACCAGGCGCTGCGGTCGGTGAGCATGGAGATCCCCGAGAAGCGGGTGACCGCGATGGTCGGCCCCTCGGGCTGTGGCAAGTCGACGTACCTCCGGAGCATCAACCGGATGAACGATCTGATCGACGCCGCGCGCGTCGAGGGCGAGATGCTGTTCGACGGGAAGAACGTCTACGACGACGACGTGGACCCCGTGGCGCTGCGACGGCGCATCGGGATGGTGTTCCAGCAGCCCAACCCCTTCCCGAAGAGCATCTACGACAACGTCGCCTACGGGCTGCGCCTGCAGGACCGCACCGAGAACTTAGACGAGAAAGTCGAGGACGCGCTGCGGAATGCGGCGCTGTGGGACGAGGTGAAGGACCAACTCGATCAGTCCGGGCTCGACCTCTCGGGCGGACAGCAGCAGCGACTCTGCATCGCCCGCGCGATCGCCGTCGACCCCGAGGTGGTGCTGATGGACGAGCCGGCGTCGGCGCTCGACCCCGTCGCCACCTCGAAGATCGAGGACCTCATCGACGAGATGGCCGAGGAGTACACCGTCGTCATCGTCACGCACAACATGCAGCAGGCCGCCCGCATCTCCGACAAGACCGCCGTGTTCCTCACCGGCGGGGAACTGGTGGAGTTCGACGACACGGAGAAGATCTTCGAGAACCCGGAGAACGAGCGGGTCGAAGACTACATCACGGGGAAGTTCGGATAATGCCACGAGACGACTACCAACGACAGCTCGAATCGCTCCGCGAGGACGTGCTCTACATGGGGGAGGTCGTCGCCGAGCGCCTCCGCATGGGACTGGACGCCCTCGAACAGCAGGACGAAGAACTCGGCCAGGAGGTGATCGAGCGCGACAGCGAGGTGAACGAGCTCTACCTCGAACTCGAACGGGACTGCGTCGACCTGCTGGCGCTCCAGCAGCCCGTCGCCGGGGACCTGCGCTTCATCGCCTCCTCGTTCAAGATCATCACCGACCTCGAACGCATCGCCGACCTGGCCACGAACCTCGGCGGGTACGCGAAGGAGGCCCGCTACGAGGTGTTCCCCGACGTGGACGTCCAGCGCATCGGCGACGAGACCCTGGAGATGCTCGCGATGGCGATGGCGGCCTACGAGGACGAGGACGCCGACGGCTGCTTCGCGGTCGCGGAGCGCGACGACGACCTCGACGCGCTCTGTGAGGCCGCCTCCGAGACCATCGTCCGGGACCTGATCGAGAAGGAAGCCAACGACCAGGAGGAGGTCGAGGACCTGATGGCCGACGTGTCCCGCCTCCTGCTCACGGTTCGGGACCTCGAACGCGTCGGCGACCACGCGGTCAACGTCGCCGCCCGGACGCTGTACATGGTCGAGAACTCCGACGAACTGATCTACTGAGCCGTCGACCCCGGATTTTTCAGTCGTGGTCAAGAGGTACGCCCATGGCGTCCGAACAGTGGGAGTACGAGACCCTGAAGCCGCCGCGCGGGGCGACGAAGAAGGAATCGGTTGACCCGAAAGCGGCACTCAACGAACTCGGGAAGGAGGGCTGGGAGCTCGCGGACACGATCGACTACGTCGGGGGCGGGACGAACCTCCTCGTCCTCAAACGGCGGGTCGACGAATGAGCATCGACCCGGACGACGGCGTCGACGCCGAAGCGGGCTCGGGGACGGAGTTAGAGACGTCCGGCGACACGGATATCTCGACGGCGAACACGATGCGTGAGCGGGCCGACGAGAGCCGGCTGAAACTCTACGTGATCCTGAGCGCGAACAGGCTGGTCGTCACTGCCGCGCTCGGGCTACTCCTGTTCGCCACGTTCGTCGCGATCGGAAGCGTCGGCGGCTTCTACGAGAACCTCAACACGGGCGACACGAAAGCGACCATCTTCTCGACGATGCTCGGAGCGATCATCACCGGCACCACCCTGATCGTCACGATCAGCCAGCTCGTCATCTCACAGGAGAACGGGCCGCTGGGCGACCAACACGCGCGGATGAGCAACACGATGGATTTCCGCAACTACATGAGCGACATGGTCGAAGAGCCCGTGCCCGTCGATCCCTCGGCGTTCCTCCAGGAACTCGTGAACGAGACGAAAGAGCGTGCCGAGACGCTGCGGGGGTCGGTCTCGGGGAGCGACGACAACGATCTCCGGGCGGAGGTCGACGAGTTCACCGACAGCGTCACCGGCAACGCCGACGCCGTCCAGGAAGAGCTCGACGGCGCACGGTTCGGCAGCTTCGACGTGCTGTACGGCGCGCTCAACTTCAACTATAGCTGGAAGATATTCCAGGTCGAACGGATCGCCGACGAGTACGCCGACGAGATCGACGAGGACACCGAGACGGTGTTGTCCGAGTTCAAAACCGCGCTCTCGATGTGGGGGCCGGCCCGGGAGCACATCAAGACGCTGTACTTCCAGTGGGCGCTGATCGACCTCTCCCAGCTGATCCTCTACGTGTCGGTACCCGCCCTGCTCGTCGCCGGCGCGATGCTCGGCTTCTTCGGGACCGCCCCCATCCCGGGCGTAACTCTCGGCGTCCAGAACGTCGTCTGGGTCGTCGGTGCCGGGTTCACCGTGACCTCGCTCCCGTTCCTGCTGCTCGTCTCCTACATCTCCCGGATCGCGACCGTCGCCAAACGGACGCTCGCGATCGGTCCGCTCATCCTCCGTGGCTCCCAGCGGTAGGGCCCGACCACACCGGGCGAAGCCGTGGCGGCGCTACTCGCTCAGCCGCCCGAGCTCCCCGTCGCCGAGGTCGATCGCGCTCGCCGCGACGTTCTCCCGCAGGTGCTCGACGCTCGACGTCCCCGGGATCGGGAGCGTCACGTCCGACCGCTGGAGCAGCCACGCCAGCGCGATCTGGTAGCGCGAGGCGTCGTGGGCGTCGGCGACCGCGTCGACGGCCGCGGCTTTCCCGTCGAGGTCGCCAGCACCGACGGGGAAGTACGGGATGAATCCGATCCCGGCGGCCTCGCAGGCGTCGAGCACGTCCTCGTGCTCGCGGTTCGTGAGGTTGTACTCGTTCTGGACGGTCGCCACCTCGACGTGGTCCCGGGCGGTCTCCAACTGCTCGACCGAGACGTTGCTCAGCCCGACGTTCTCGACCAGCCCGTCGTCCTTGAGTTCGCCGAGGGTGGCGACCGACTCCTCGAAGTCGGTGTCCGGATCCGGCCGGTGGAGTTGGTAGAGGTCGATGCTGTCGACGCCGAGTCGGTCCGTCGACGCCAGCGCGGCGTTCCGGAGGTAGTCGGGATCGCCGTGGGGCAGCCAGTCCCCGTCCGGGTTCCGGAGCAGGCCCCCCTTCGTCGCGACGAGGGCGTCGTCGACGACGCCGGCCTCGCTCAGCAGGCGCTCGCTCGTCCCGGGGCCGTAGGAGTCGGCCGTGTCGACGAAGTCCACGCCGAGGTCCACCGCTTCGCGTGCGACCTCGCGGGCCGCTTCCTCGTCGTCGGGCGCGCCGATGACGTTCTCGCCACAGAGTCGCATCGCGCCGAAGCCGAGTCGGTGGACGGTGTACTCGCCGATCTCGAACGTGTCGCTCTGGTTGGTCGTCATACACGAATCGAGGGTCGGTCCGGGGTTGGGTGTTGTGCTACCGGCAGCGCTACTCCATCCCCGACGCCGAGAGTTCGTAGGCCTGCCCGTCGACCCGGAAGCGCCGGGTCGATCCGTCGTAGCCGATCGAGCCGTGGGCGGCGCGTTCGGTGGTTCTGAGTCGAACCGCTTCGACGCCGTCCTCGACGAACGCGAGCGTGTTCCGGAGGCTGCGGAACCGTCGGCGCATCACCTGCTCGCTGATCAGCGTCTCCCCGGCCGAGTCGGCCCGCGTGAGCGTGAGCGTCGCCGCCTCGTCGCCTCCCTCCCTCCACTCGGGGTGAGTCACGACGACCGTGCTCCCGTCGCGGTCGCTCGTCACGTCGTCGGTCGGGACGATCTCGATCGGGTCGCCGGTGAGTTCGATCATCGCCGTGCTCGACGACGACTCGTCGCCGTAGCCGACCGAGACGGCGTAGCGGCCGCCGCCGAGGAAGGGGTACGCGCGGCCGTTCTCGGGCGGGAGGCTCCCGCCGCCGCGGTAGGCGTGCAGCGTCCAGGACTTCGTCCCCGCGGGCGGGACCATCCGGCACTCGGCGGTCCGGACGTACGGACCGAGATCGAACCACTCGCCGTCGTGGAGTTTATACACGTACCAGTGACCACAGCCCAGCTCCTCGCGGGTGTGGTTGACGAACTGGAACGTGATCCCCGCGGGGAGGTCGGCCCGCTCGGTCTCGGGGCGGAGATACGCGCCCGAGGACGCGTCGGCAGTGTGGTACCAGCCGAGTCCGGCCTCGCCGTCCCCGCCGATCGACGGGACCGACTCGCCCGCGAATCGCGACTCCCCGTCGGGGCCGGGCGCGCTCGTCTGCCAGACCGTGACGCTCGCGTCCGCCGCGTCGCCGGGGCGGAGGAACTCGTAGACGCCGGTCGGCCGGCCCGAACCCTCGGGGTGGCCGACGACCGCGTACTCGCCGCGGACTGCCTCCCCGACGTCGAGCGTGAGCGTCTCTGGCAGCCAGCGGTCGATCCCGCCGGCCAGGCGCCAGTGGCCGTCGGCGTCGCGCTCGACCGCCGGCGGATCGTTGACGAGATCGTGGTTCGGCGTCGGCGCGAGCACCAGACTCCCCTCGTCGCGGAGGCCGGCGCCCATCAGTCGCTCGTGGTGCTCGCGAGGCGGTTCGCTGCTGGGCCGGCCGAAGGGTGGCAGCCAGTCGAGGTCGAACTGCTCGGGGTACTCGTCGACGTTCTGGATGGAGGCGACCAGCCGAGCGGGGTGCTCGGCCGTCGCCGTCGCGTCGAACCGCATCCGGACCTCGGCGCCGGTTTCGGTACGGAACCGCATCGGCGAGAGGGCGTACGTGCGGTCGGCCGTCTCGAGGTCGACGACGCTGGCGCCGAACAGCGCGTTGCCGTCCAGTTCGACCACTTCGTCGGGGGCACCGGTCGGTTCAGTCGGCGACGGCTCGGTACCGCCGGGCGTCGACGTGTCGGTATCGGTTCGCGGATCCGTCCCGGTCGGGTCGCCGGCGGCACAGCCGGCGAGCAGGGCGCTCCCGCTCGCGAGCGTCGTGAGGAGGGCACGTCGTCGCATGCTCTCAGATGGGACCGGCCGCTAAAGGCCGTTGTGTAAACGAAAAGGGCTGTTTGCGCTTACTGGAAGCCGAGGCGGTTGCCCCGGTCCACGTTCGCGCTGGAGCTGCCGCGGAACTCCTCCTCGACGCTCTCGTAGTAGCTCATCAGGTCGTCGGTGATGGTGGGCCGGACCGCCTCGATGGCCTGCCGGAAGTGACGCATCTCCACGTCGTCGGCGTCGTCGTCCTCCCGGAGCGCCTCGATGGCGGCCTCCCGACAGATCGACTCCAGGTCCGAGCCGACGTAGCCGTCGGTGATCTCGGCGACCTCCCGGAGGCTCACGTCGGGGGCGAGCGGCGTGTTCTCGGTGTGGATCTCGAGGATCCGCTCGCGACCCTCCTGGTCGGGCGCGCCGACCATCACGAGCCGGTCGAACCGCCCCGAGCGGATCAGCGCCGGGTCGATCATGTCCGGGCGGTTGGTGGCGCCGATGACCATCACCTCGCCCATCTCCTCGAGGCCGTCGAGCTCGGTGAGCAGCTGGTTGACGACGCGCTCGGAGACGTTCGTGCCGGCCTGGTCGCCCCGGCTCGGCGCGAGCGAGTCGAGCTCGTCGAAGAAGATGATCGTGGGCGAGACCTGCCGGGCCTTCCGGAACGTCTGCCGGATCGCCTTCTCGGACTCGCCGACCCACTTCGAGAGGAGTTGCGGGCCGCGGACCGAGATGAAGTTGGCGTTGGTCTCGTTGGCGACGGCTTTCGCCATCAGCGTCTTCCCGGTGCCGGGCGGGCCGTACAGTAGCACCCCCTTCGGCGCCTCGACGCCCATGCGCTCGAACTTCTCGGGGCTGGAGAGCGGCCACTCGACGGCCTCCTTCACCTGCTGTTTGGGGTCGGTGAGCCCGCCCACGTCGTCCCAGGTGATCTTGGGGAGTTCGACCAGCACCTCCCGCATCGCGCTGGGTTCGACCTCGTTAAGCGCGCCGCGGAAGTCGTCCCGCTTGACGATCATGCGGTCGATCAGGCTGGGCGGCACCTCCTCCTCGTCGAGATCGATCTCGGGGAGGTAGCGCCGCAGCGCCTTCATCGCGGCCTCCTTGCTCAGGCTCTCGATGTCGGCGCCGACGAAGCCGTGGGTCTCGGCGGCGAGGTGGTCGAGGTCGATGTCGTCCGACAGCGGCATCCCGCGGCTGTGGATCTGGAGGATCTCCTTGCGCCCGGTCTCGTCGGGGACGCCGATCTCGATCTCGCGGTCGAACCGGCCCGGCCGGCGGAGCGCGGGATCGACGCTGTCGACGCGGTTGGTGGCGCCGATGACGATCACCTGCCCGCGGGAGTCGAGGCCGTCCATCATCGTCAGCAGCTGGGCGACGACGCGGCGCTCGACCTCGCCGGTCACGTCCTCACGCTTGGGCGCGATCGAGTCGAGTTCGTCGATGAAGACGATGGCGGGGCTCTCGTCTTTGGCGTCCTCGAAGATCTCCCGCAGTTGCTGTTCGGACTCGCCGTAGTACTTCGAGATGATCTCCGGGCCGGCGATGGAGAAGAAGCTCGCGGAGGTCTCGTTGGCGACGGCCTTCGCGAGCAGGGTCTTCCCGGTGCCGGGCGGCCCGTGGAGCAACACCCCCTGGGGCGGCTCGATGCCGAGTTTCTTGAAGATCTGGGGGTGTTTCATCGGCAGTTCGACCATCTCCCGGACGCGCTGGATCTCGTCCTCGAGGCCGCCGATGTCCTCGTAGGTGATCCCGCCGCCGGTCTTGTCGAACCCGGAGATGGGCTCCTCCCGGAGTTCGACCTCGGTCTCCTCGGTGATCAGGCAGACGCCGTCGGGCTCGGTGTCGACGGCGATCAGCGGGATCGCCTGCCCGGGCGAGCGCATGAACGGGTGGTTCGTGCTCGACATCACGGGGACGATGTCGCGCTCGACCACCGGGCGCTTGAGGATCTGCCGTTTGACCATGCCGGCGGCCTCGGAGCCGAACTGTACGGAGGCGTCCTCCGGCGGCGCGAGGGTGAGCTTCTCGGCGGTCTCGGCTTCGGCCTTGCGGATGGTGACGCGCTCGCCGATGCTCACGTCGGCGTTCTGTCGCGTGAAGCCGTCGATGCGAACCGTGTCGGTGTTCCAGTCCTGTCGATCGGCGCGCCAGACCTTCGCGGCGGTGGTCTCGGCGCCCTCGATTTCGATGATGTCCCCGGGGGAGAGCTTGAGGTGCAGCAGGGTGTCGGGATCGAGCCGAGCGATGCCACGGCCCGAATCGTTCGGGTACGCTTTCGCGACTTCCAGTTGAACTTCGTTCATGAGTGACCCGGAGTGAGTTACGTACAACCACGGGTCGTCGGCGCATAAGTGTGGCGTTAGGGCGAAGTTTTCTGCACCAATCCGGACGTCGAATCGTCGCCTCTTTCTCCGCCGGCGCCCCAGCGGCGGTATGCAGACGCTCGCGTTCGACGGCCGGACCGGCGCCGCCGGCGACATGCTGCTCGGCGCCCTGCTCGCGGCCGGCGCCGACGGGTCGGTGTTCGACCGCGTCACGGAATCGCTCCCGGTCCGGTTCGAGACTGAACGGGTCATGCGGAACGCCATTCGCGCGACCCGGGTTCGGGTGGTGCACGAGGACGCCGCCGACCACGACGACGAGGAGGGCGCACACAGCCCCTCCCACGATCACGGCGACGGCGGTCACGACCACGGCGAGGGCGACCCGCACGATCACGACCACTCCCACGGCGGCGACGCCGAGGGGCATGGCCACACCCGTACCTACGCGGAGGTCGTCGACCTCGTCGAGTCGATGGCCCTCCCCGAGGCCGTCGAGGCGGACGCGCTGGCGGCGTTCCGGATCCTCGGGGAGGCCGAAGCATCGGTCCACGGCATGGAACTCGAGGAGACGGGCTTCCACGAGGTCGGCACCGACGACGCCATCGCCGACGTGGTGGGGTGTATGCTCCTGCTCGATGACCTCCGGGAGCAGGGCGTCGAGCGCGTCGTGACCACGCCGGTCCGGGCGGGCGGCGGCGAGGTGACGTTCTCCCACGGCACCTACCCCGTCCCCTCGCCCGCGGTGGTCGAGATCGCCGAGCGCGCGGACTGGTCGATGCGCGGCGGCCCGATCGGGACGGAACTGCTCACGCCCACGGGCGCGGCGATCCTCGCCGCCGTCGCGGAGGGGGTCGAGAGCCTCCCCGAACTGCGCGTCGACGCCTCCGGCTACGGCGCCGGGGCGAAGGAGTTCGAGCAGCACCCGAACGTGGTGCGCGCGCTGGTCGGCGAGGCCGAGGGCGGCCTCACTCGGGAGGGGATCTCGGTCCTCGAAACGAACCTCGACGACGCCACCCCGGAGGTGCTGGGGAGCCTGCAGGAGACGCTCACCCAGGCGGGCGCGCGGGACGTGACCATCGTCCCGACGACGATGAAGAAGTCCCGCCCCGGTCACCTGGTGAAGGTGATCTGCCGCCCGAACGACGCCGAGCGCGTTGCGCGGCGGCTGGCCGAGGAGACCGGGACCCTCGGCGTGCGGGAGCACGGCGCCGGCCACCGGTGGGTCGCGAACCGCGAGTTCGGGACGGCCACGGTCGAGGTCGACGGCGAGCGGTACGAGGTGGCGGTGAAGATCGCGAGCGACGAGGACGGCGACGTGTTCGACTACAGCGCGGAGTACGACGACGCGCTGTCCGTCGCCCGGGAGACGGGGGCCCCGGTCCGGGAAGTGGTACGGCGGGCCGAGGACGCGGTCCGGGAGTGATCGGTCGGCCCCCCGGGAGGACTCCCGAGCGCTTTCGTACCACCCCGCGTAAACCGTTCGTAATGAGCGACCCCGTCCCCACCGGCTGTGGACCCATCGACGACCTGCTCGGCGGCGGCTTCGAGCGCGGCACCGTCACGCAGGTGTACGGCGAACCCGCCGCGGGGAAGACCAACCTCGCGCTCGCGGCGGCCGTCGAGGCGGCCGTCGACGGCGGCCGCGCGCTGTACATCGACACCGAGGGGCTCTCGATCGACCGGTTCCGCCAGATCGTCGACGGCAAGACCGCGGGCGACGCCGACTTCGAGGAGGTCGCCTCCCGCATCGTCGTCTCCGAGGCCCACGACTTCGAGGAGCAGTCCGAGGCCGTCCGGGACGCCGCCGAGCTCGCCGAGACCGCGGACCTGATCGTCCTCGACTCCGCGACGGGGTTCTACCGGCTCGAACGCGCCGGCGACGACGCCGGCGGCGAGTCGCTGCGGAAGGTCGCCAGCCAGGTCACCCACCTGCTCTCGCTGGCCCGCAAACACGACCTCGCGGTCGTCATCACCAACCAGGTGTTCCGCGATCCGGACGCCGACCGGACCCGGGGGCTGGGCGGCAACACGCTGGAGCACTGGACCGGCGTCGTCCTCCGCCTGGAGCGGTTCCGTGGCGGCAACCGCCGGGCCGGGCTGGAGAAACACCGCTCGAAAGCGACCGGCGAGACGGCGACGTTCCGGATCGCGGAGGGCGGGCTCGAGTCGACCGAGGAGTTCTAGACCGGCTCTTTTCCGTCAAACGGTACCGCTAGCCGGGCCGATCTCGCCGGCGATGTAGCCGGCAGTGAGAGGGGAACGCTGCCACCAGAGTAGCAACAGCCCGAAAAATCGCGCGGTTCAGTCGTGGATACGCTGCTAGGGCGGGCAAGTACTGCGAGCGAGCGAAGTGAGCGAGCAGGCCGACGAACGACCGTCGGGAGTGAGGAGGCTTTTGGTCGAGATTTTGCCAGGGAAGCGCCGAAGGCGCCGACCGCAGCAAAAGGTCGCGGTTCTACAGCTCGTTCAGCTTCCGGAGCAGCTGCCCGCGGTACTCCTCGTCGGCCTTCACGCCCTTGAGTTCGAGCACGTTGCGCTCCAGCCGGTCGAGCGCGACGTGGAAGGCGTGCTCGGCGCCGTAGCCCTCGCCGGAGCCGGCGACCTGCCCCTGCGTGGTGCGCAGGCGGATCTGACACCGCAGCAGCGGCGTGCCACGGAGCTTCTCCTTGTGCTGGGTGAAGCGAACGTGGGCGTGGAGCACGTTCATCTCCTGGAACTTGTCGGCGACGCTGGTGATGTCGTCGACGATGTCCTCCCGCGTGAGCACGTCCAGCAGGTTGACGTTCGTGATCTGGACGTCCATCGACTCCTCCTCGGTGTGGGTCAGCGCACGCAGCACGTCGGTCTTGGTGATGACCCCCTCGATCTCGGAGCCGTCGGGCGTCGCCGTCACGACCAGCCCGGAGATGCCGTTCTCGAACATGACCGACACCGCCTCGTCGACGGTCTCGCCCGAGGTGATCGTCTGGACCGGACTCGACATCAGGTCGTACGCGGGGATGTCGAGCATCCGGTCGAGTTCCCCCCGGCGGTCCTTGGAGCCCTGTCGCTCCTCGTCACGGACCGCGAAGTCGACGATGTCGTTGGTGCTGATGATCCCGGTGAGCTCCTCGTTCTCGTTGGTGACCGGGAGCCGGGAGATACCGTTCTCCCGCAGGCGGTTGATCGCCCTCCCGACGTGGTCGTCCTCGGTTACGGTGACGACGGACTCGGAGGCGATCTCGCCGACCGTGATCGCCGCGAGGTTCTCGTGAACCGCGTGCAGGATGTCGTCGGCGGTCACGACCCCCCAGAGGTTGTCGCCCTCGTAGACGGGCGCGATCTTCACGTCACCCTCGACGAGCACGCGCGAGACTTCGCGGACGTCGTCGTAGCGTCGCACGTTCGGCGGGCTGCCGCCGCTGCGGGAGGAGCGGACGATCGCCTCCGCCTTGGTGTCGTCCTCGACGTGGGACTGGATCAGCTGTTTCTCGCGGATGACGCCGATGCACTCGCCGTCGTCCATGACGACGATCCCCTTCGGGTTCTCCCGATCGAACAGCGACCGAACCTTCGCGACACGGGTGTCGGCGTCGACCTCGACGAACTCCTTGACGGCGATATCAGAGATGTCCATAGACACCTAATCGTTCTCCCGGAGGTGCCTTGAAGGTTGCCGCCGCGTCCCAGCGCCCGGGCTTTCCACCTTCAGCGCCCTCTCGCGGCCGACATCGGTCGAACCCCGACGACGCCTCGGCCCGCCGGGCGGCGCGTCGCTGCCGGATCCGTACCCGAGCGTTCTTGGGGCTGGCTCACGGATGCCGAGAACCATGCACGAACACGCAGCGACCGATCGCGCCGCGTTGGCCCGCAGCGCCGCGGTCGCGGGCGGCGAGGTCGCCGCGGAGTTCTTCCGCACCGGCGTCGCCGTCGAGACGAAAGCCGGCAAGACGGACGTGGTGACGGAGGCCGACCGCGCGGCCCAGCGGGAGGTCGAGGAGGCCATCCGCGCGGCCCATCCCGCGGAACCGATCGTCGGCGAGGAGGGCGAGGCGCTGAAGTCGGTGCCGGAGACGGGGCCGGCGTGGGTCGTCGACCCGATCGACGGCACCAACAGCTTCGTCCGGGAGCTGACGACGTGGGCGACGGCCGTCGCCTGCGTCGTCGGCGGCGAACCAGTCGCGGCCTGTAACGTCCTGCCGGCGCTCGACGACGTGTACACCGCCGACGGCGAGGCCGCGTACCGCAACGGCGCCGAGATCTCGGTCTCGACGGTCTCGGACCCCGAGCGCGCCGCCGTGGTCCCGACGGTCTGGTGGCCCCGCGAGCGCCGCGACGAGTACGCCCGCGCCTGCGAGGCCATCGTCTCCCGGTTCGCGGACCTCCGCCGGCCCGGCAGCGCACAGGCCGCGCTCGCGATGGTCGCCGCCGGCGCCGTCGAGGGCGTGATCACCAACGTCCAGACGAGGCCCTGGGACACGATTTCCGGGGTCCACCTCGTGCGACAGGCCGGCGGGACGGTGACGGATCTCCGGGGCGAGCCGTGGCGCCACGACGCCCGCGGGCTGGTCGTCTCGAACGGGGAACTCCACGACGAGATGCTGGCGGCGGCCCGGGAGATCGACGCCGACCGATGAACCCACCCCGCGGTCGACGCCGCCACAGTCGCAAACCCAAAGAGGCCACACGTCTCACCTCCGGGTATGGAACTCGACGACACGGACCGGCAGATCCTCCGGATCCTCCAGGAGGACGCCCGGACCCCTTTCAGCGAGGTGGCGCGCCGGATCGACATGTCCAGCGCGACCGTCCACGACCGGGTGAACCGCATGGAGGACGCGGGCGTCATCGAGGGGTACCACGCCAACGTCGACGCCCGGGCGCTCGGCTACGGCGTGAGCGCGTTCGTCGGCCTCCGGACCGAACAGGGCCGGGAGGAGGAGGCGCTCGCCCACCTCGCCGGGCTCCCCGAGGTGCAGGAGGTTCACCTCACCACGGGGCAGTGGGACGTGATGGTCCGACTCCACGCCGAGGACACCGACGCGCTCCGGGACCTGATGTTCGACCACATCGCCGACACCGAGGGGTTCACGCGATCGCAGACGATGGTCGTGCTCGGGACCGATTACGAGGCGGAGGGGCTCCCGATCTGACCGCTCGGGCCAGGTTCAGCTGCCGACGTACTCCGCCTCCGCGGAGGTGCGGTCCGGACCGAACGAGACGACTTCGGCGTCGATCACGTCGCCGACGTCGGCGCTGTCGGGGACGCCGTCGACGAAGACGACGAACCCCTCCTGCTTGCAGACCGCCACTCGCTCGCCCGAGTGGTGGACGTTGAACTCCTTGATGCCGAGCGTGACGCGATCCCCGACGTCGACGGGCGGCTCGCGCTCGGTCGCGTCGTCGTGGGCCTCCCGGGAGGCGGTTCGCTGGGCCTGCTGGATCCCGTCGGCTTTCCCCTTCCGGTAGGCGACGAAGACGACGAGCGCGGCGAGTGCGACGCCGGCAGCGACGTACATCGGTGTCGGCGAGACCATACCGAGGCTGGCGGCGGCGGCCGGGGTAACGTTACTGGTCGGGGATACCGCAACCCTGAAGCCCCGCCCTGTGTGCTGTTGGGGTATGTTCTCCCTCCGCGAGCGCGCCGACGAGAACCCGGCGCGAGCCTGGATCGCGGTCGTCGGGACGCTTCTGGCTGCCCTCATCGGGGGTTCGATCCTGTTCCCCGAGACGGTGTACGACGGCTTCATCTGGCACTACTTCTGGGGGCCGGTGCAGGCCGACGCCCACAACGCGGTCTGTGCGGTCCGCCCCGGGAGCACGGTCGAGTACCTCTACAGCACGTCGGCCTGCCAGGCGGCCGCCGAACCCGTCGCCGAACCCGGCTACACGGTGGTCAGCGAGATCGGCTACATCGTCACGCTGCTGATCACGATCACGGGCGTCGTGCTGCTGCTCGACTACCTGGACATCGGCGAGGACCGCGGGCTGTTCTGGGCGATGGTGCCGTTCATGCTGCTCGGCGGCGCGCTCCGGACCGTCGAGGACGCCCACAACGCGATCGGCGACAGCTGGTTCGACTACCCGTTGAACACGCTGCTCATCAGCCCGATCATCTACGTCACCATCTTCGTGATCGCGGTGGCCTGCGTCCTCCTCGCGCTGTGGCTCTCCCGACGGGGCGTCGTCGACGACTACGTGCGTCCGCTGGCGGCGATGGGGAGTGCCGCGTTCCTGCTCTCGGTCGCGTACCTCTCGGTGCTGGCGGCGACCGAGTCGCAGGTGACGTTCTACCCGCTGGTGCTGCTCGCGATGGTCGGGCTCAGCGCGGCCGCCGCCGCCGGGACGTGGTACGCCATCGAGACGTTCGCCCCGAAGATCAACGAGGGGACCGGCCTGGCCGGCGCGATGGTGCTGGTCGCCCATGCCGTCGACGGCGCCGCGAACGTGATCGGCCTCGACTACCTGATGGCGCTGGGCGTGCCGTACAACCTGACGCCCAAACACCCCGCGAACCGGTTCATCGTCGACCTGTTCGGCGCCGCGTGGCCGTTCCTCGTGGTGAAGATGGCGGCGGCGACGTTCCTGATCTGGGTGTTCGAACCCGAACTCGTCGAGGAGACGCCGCGGTACACGACGCTGCTGTTGATCGCGGTCAGCGCGGTCGGGCTCGGCCCCGGCTCGCGTGACCTGCTGCGCTCGGTGTTCGGGGTCTGAGGCGGTGGCCGGCGGCGTCGAGGGCGCCGACGCGGTGGCGTCGACCACGCCCCGCCGACCCCGACCGTCGACCCGCGCCATTTTTACCCCCTGGCCAAGAAGAACGGGTAAGAACATCCCGCGGGTAAACGCCAGTGTGGCGTTGCGGGGATCGGTGACCGACGCGCTGTAAGACGCCGGGGTCCACGACCCCCAGAACTCGCGGCTGTTTCAGTACGCACACCGCCACCAACGTGGCTTTGAGTGCATCCAACCATGGAAGTCGAAATCGCAACAATCGGCGGCTACGAAGAGGTCGGTAGACAGTGTACCGCGGTCCGCGCGGGACAGGACGTGGTCATCTTCGACATGGGCCTGAACCTGAGTAAGGTCCTGATCCACGACAACGTCGAGACCGAGCAGATGCACAGCCTCGACCTGATCGACATGGGCGCCATCCCGGACGACCGGGTCATGTCCGAGATCGAGGGCGACGTGCAGGCCATCGTGCCCACGCACGGCCACCTCGACCACATCGGCGCCATCTCGAAGCTGGCTCACCGCTACGACGCGCCCGTCGTCGGCGCCCCCTTCACCATCGAACTGGTGAAACAGCAGGTCCAGAGCGAGTCCAAGTTCCAGGTCGACAACGACCTGATCAAGATGGAAGCGGGCGAGACGATGCAGATCGGCGACGAGACCGAACTCGAGTTCGTCAACGTCACCCACTCCATCATCGACGCGATCAACCCGGTCCTCCACACGCCGGAGGGCGCCGTGGTATACGGGCTGGACAAGCGCATGGACCACACGCCGGTCATCGGCGACCCGATCGACATGGAGCGGTTCCGCGAGATCGGTCGCGAGGGCGAGGGCGTGCTGGCCTACATCGAGGACTGTACCAACGCGTCGAAGAAGGGCCGCACCCCCTCCGAGCGGGTCGCTCGTGAGCACCTGCGCGACGTGATGGAGAGCATCAAGGACTACGACGGCGGCATCGTCGCCACCACGTTCTCCAGCCACATCGCCCGCGTCAAGAGCCTCGTCGAGTTCGCCGAGGAGATCGGCCGTGAGCCGGTGCTGCTCGGTCGCTCGATGGAGAAGTACTCCGGCACGGCCGAGCGCCTCGGCTTCGTCGACTTCCCGGACGACCTCGGGATGTACGGCCACCGCAAGTCCGTCGACCGCACGTTCAAGCGGATCATGAAGGAGGGCAAGGAGAACTACCTCCCCATCGTCACCGGCCACCAGGGCGAGCCCCGCGCGATGCTCACCCGGATGGGCCGCGGCGAGACGCCCTACGACATCGAGGACGGCGACAAGGTCATCTTCAGTGCCCGGGTCATCCCGGAGCCGACCAACGAGGGCCAGCGCTACCAGTCCGAGCAGCTGCTCCGGATGCAGGGCGCGCACATCTACGACGAGATCCACGTCTCGGGCCACCTGAGCCAGGAGGGCCACTACCAGATGCTGGACGCGCTCCAGCCCGAACACGTGTTCCCCGCCCACCAGAACCTCCAGAACGCTGCGCAGTACGTCGACCTGGCTTCCTCCGAGGGGTACACGCTCGGCGAGGACATCCATCTCTCGCGCAACGGGCAGGTCCACCAGCTCACGGAGTAACGATGAGCGACGAAGCGACGGTCGAACGGCTGCTCGCCGCGGTGAAACAGCGCCGCGAGCGGGTCAACGACGCTATCACCGAGGAGCTCCCGATCCGGGATCCGGAACGGCTCTACGAGGCCTCACGGTACCTCCTCGACGCCGGCGGGAAGCGCCTGCGGCCGACGGTCTGCCTCCTGGTCGGCGAGGCGCTGACCGACGTTGAACCCGGCAGCGCCGACTACCGCGAGTTCCCCGCGCTGTTCGACGGCGAGGTCGACCTGCTGCGGGCCGCGGTCAGCATCGAGGTCATCCAGTCGTTCACGCTGATCCACGACGACATCATGGACGACGACGACCTCCGGCGGGGCGTGCCGGCGGTCCACCGCGAGTACGACGAGGAGACCGCGATCCTCGCGGGCGACACGCTGTACGCCAAGGCGTTCGAGTTCATGACCGACACGGGCAGTCGGCCCGAACTCTCCGTCGCCGCCACGAACCGCCTCGCGCGAACCTGCACCGAGATCTGCGAGGGGCAGGCGCTCGACGTGGAGTTCGAGAACCGCTCGGGCGTCCTCCCCGAGGAGTACCTGGAGATGGTCGAACTCAAGACGGCGGTGCTCTACGGCGCCTCCGCGGCCATCCCCGCGATCCTGCTCGGCGCCGACGACGAGACCATCGAGGCGCTCCGGCAGTACGGCATCGACTCCGGGCGCGCCTTCCAGATTCAGGACGACGTGCTCGACCTCACCGTCCCCAGCGAGGAGCTGGGCAAGCAGCGCGGCTCGGACCTCGTCGGCGAGAAGGAGACGCTGATCACGCTGCACGCCCGTCAGCAGGGCGTCGACGTGGACAACCTCGTCGACGCCGGGACGGCCGACGACCTCACCGAGACGGAGGTCGCCGACGCCGTGGCGACGCTGGAGGAGGCGGGCAGCATCGAATACGCCCGCTCGAAGGCCGAGGAGCTGACCGCCAACTCGAAGGAGCACCTCGACGTGCTGCCGGACAACGAGGCGAGCCGCCTCCTCGCGGATCTGGCGGACTACCTGATCAACCGGGGCTACTGACCCCCGAGCCGCATCGGTTTTACGGACCCCGGCGACGGGCACGTATGGATTCGACGCCCAGCGACCGCCGTCGCCGCTCGGTCCGCCCGCTGCTGTTCGTCATCGCCGGCGCCCACACGGGCGCCTTCGCCGGCTCGGCGCTCCCCCGGTTCGGCCTGCCGGGAGACGTGATCAGCGGCCTCACGGTACTCGCGCTGTTCACGCTGCCGTTCGTCGTCGACGCCAAGTGGGAGTACGTCGACCCCCTGTTCGAGCGGATCATGCGGTAGCCCGCCCGCCGCTCGCGCCGCGATGAACACGCTCAAGCCGTCCCCGCCACGAGTTCCGACGTGTCTCGCTACGAGGATGCGATCCTGTTCGTCGTTCTCGCGATCGCGTGGGGCGCGGGGTTCTCGGCTATCGAGGTCGGCCTGGAGACGATCCCGCCGATCCTGTTCGCGGCCTTCCGGTTCGACATCGGCGCCGCCGTCACGGTCGTCGCGCTCGCGGCGCTGGGGCGTCTCGACCGGCCGACCACCCGCGCCGACTTGGGGGCGATCGTCGTCGCCGCCTCGCTGCTGGTGTTCGCCAACGTGTTCTTCCTGTTCTTCGGCCAGCTCTACACCTCCGGCTCGATCGCGTCGGTGGTGTACAGCCTCAACCCCGTGCTGACCGTCGGCTTCGCCGCCGTACTGCTCTCGGGTGGCGGGCTCGGCCCCCGTGACGCCGTCGGGATCGTGCTCGGGCTGCTCGGCGTCGTGCTGATCGCGCGCCCCTCGCCGACCGCCGTTGCCGAGCCGCCGGCTGGCGCGCCCGCCGTCCTCGACGGCGCCTTCGCGCTGTTCGGTCCCGACGGGCTGGGCGCGCTGCTGGTGTTCTGTGCGGTTATCGCCGTCGCCGCGGGCAGCGTGCTGCTGCGTCGGGTCGACGCGCCGATGGCGAGCCTCCCGACCACGGGCTGGGCGATGGCGCTGGGCGCGCTCATGCTCCACGCCGCGAGCCTTGGGATCGGGGAGTCGGTGATGCTCCCCTCGGGGACCTGGACGTGGGTCGCCGTCGGCTACGTCGGCGTCGTCGCGAGCTCGGTGGGCTACGGCGCCTACTTCACGCTGATGCGCCGCCGGGGGCCGTTCACCGCCAACCTCGTGAGCTATGCGGTCCCCGCGGTCGCGTCAGTCACCGGGTGGGCGCTGCTTGACGAACAGTTGCCGCCGCTGGCGATCGCCGGGTTCGTCTGTATCCTCGCCGGCTTCCTCGTTCTGAACCGGACCGTCGTCGCGGAAGAACTCCGGACGCTTCGCGCCTGACCCGTCGACGGACTCAGGCCAGATCGAGATCGCCGAGGATCTCGTCGGCGTGGTTCTCGGGGTCGACACCCTCGTAGACGGCGACGATCTCCCCGTCGTCGTCGACGACGAACGTGTTGCGGAACACGCCCGTCACCTCGTTGCCGAAGACGTTCTTCTCGCCGTAGGAGTCGTACGCCGCCGACACTTCGCCGTCCTCGTCGGAGAGCAGGTCGAACGGGAGGTCGTACTTCTCGCGGAAGTCGGCGAGGTCCTCGACGGGGTCGTCGCTGATCCCGACGACCGAGACGCCGGCGTCCTCGTAGGCGTCCCAGTCGTCGCGGAACGAGCAGGCCTCGGTTGTACAGCCGGGGGTGTCCGCACGGGGGTAGAAGTAGACCACCGCGTGCTCGCCGGGGAGGCCGTCGAGCGACACGTCGTCGCCGTCCTGGTTCGGGAGCGAGAACTGGGGTGCGTCGTCGCCGGGTTCGAGCATGGGCTAACGTGTGGTCGGCGGGGACTAACGCTTTCCGCTACCAGCGGCGTGAACGCGCACGCTCACCGATCGGGGGAGCCACTAAAGGGATTACGCGGCTCCACGAAGGGGTGTACGAAATGGCTTACGAGTACGACGGTGACGCACACACGGCCCTCGTCGAATCGTACCGCGCGGACGAGTCCCCGTTCCCGACGGGCGCGCCGGCGGACTACCCGCCCCGGGACTCCCTCCGCGAGGAGCCCCCGCTGCTCAAGCGACTCCTGTTCCCGCGGTGCTGGAACGGGGACGAGCTGCTGGACGACCCGCGAGCGACGCGCGACCTGCTGACCGAGCTGGGGCGCCGTCTCCGCCGGGGGATCGAGGCCTACTCGGGGGGAGAGGCGTCGGCGACCGCGATCGTCGACGAGACGCTCGACCGGCTCCCGGCGGTCAGGCGGACGCTGAAGCGGGACGCCGAGGCCGCGTACAAGGGCGACCCGGCGGCGACGCGGTACTGCGAGATCATCCGGTCGTACCCGGGGTTCCACGCGATCCTCACACATCGCGTCGCTCACGGACTCTACGAGCAGGGATGCGTCGGTTACGCCCGCGAGCTCGCCGAGTACTCGAAGTCGGAGACGGGGATCGACATCCACCCCGGTGCGGAGATCGGGGAGTACTTCTTCGTCGATCACGGGACCGGGACGGTGATCGGCGAGACGGCGACGGTCGGCGACTGGGTCCGGATCTACCAGAACGTCACCCTCGGCGCGCTGCACTTCGAGGCGGAGGAGGGGGAGGAACACATGCTGGCGAAAGGGTACAAGCGCCACCCGGACATCGGCGACCACGTCGTGATCGGCGCCGGGAGCAACGTGCTCGGAACGGTCTCGGTGGGCGACCACGTGAGCATCGGCGCGAACTCGTGGGTGACGGAGGACGTCCCGGACGACACGAGCGTGTTCGTCGCCGAACACCCCGAACAGGAACGGAAACCGAACGGGTGAGTCCCCGGCGGGGTGGCCCTCGCTACCAGAGTTCCTCGGCGGCCTCGCGCTGGAGCAACGCCTCGGCGTTGTCCTCGGGCAGCGAGACCACGTCCTCGCTCCTGAGTTCGTACTCGCGGTCGTCGACGCCGAGCAGTCGGCCCACGTCCTCGGTGACGCGGACGGTCGTTCGGTCCGCGTCGGCCTCCTCGCCGCCGGTCGACCGGGTGTCGGCCGTAACCCCGCCGTCGGAGCGCGGATCCGCCGCCTCCTCGGGCGGCGACGGCGCCTCCTCGGCGTCGCGGGGCGGCGCCGGGGGAACGTCGTCCGGCTCGTCGGGCGCGGCGGCGGGCGAGTCGGCCGCCGTCGTGCCGGTGCCGACTGCCGGCTCGTCGCGGGAGGGAGGGTTCCGGTCGTCGCTCGTCGGGGACGGCTCGTCGGTCGCCGTCGACTCGGTCTGCTCGGGCCGGGTGCCGGGGGCACCGCCGGACGACGCGGGCGCGCTGTCGCCCTCGCCGGCGAGGATGTCGAGCACCCGCGAGCGGTTCTCGCCGATGCGGCCGACCATGTCCTCGAACAGGTCACGCTCCTGGGTAGTCAGCCCCTCCTCCTCGACGGGCATGTCCGCGGCCGCGAAGGAGGCCATCTTCACGACCTTGCCGACCCGGCGCTCGTAGATGGCCTCGACGACGTCCTCCGCGCGCTCGATGTCGTCGGTGAGCCGGGAGACCTCCGGGTCCGAGAACGGGTCGTCGGTCTCGTCGGCGACGCGCTTGCGCTCCTGTTTCAGCTCGTCGATGTAGGCGGCCACGTCCTCGTAGAACGAATCCCGCAGGTGCTGGAGGCTGTCCTTCTGGCGCTCCTTGCTCTGGACGGTTTGGAGTTCGTCGATGTCCATGTGTGGTGTGTTCGCGCGTGTACCGGGGGGCTGCGGGCCTGTTCGACTACTCTGTGGCTTTCTCGGCGCGTCCCCTCGCCATGAGGAACACGCCGACGTACTCTTCAACTGATTGCGGACCGGGGTCCATAGCTGTTTCGGCGCCAACGTCGACCGGTCCCGGCTCGGTGACGTTCACCATGATCCGCTGGCCGCGGAAGCGGTCGGCGACCCCGTCCTCCAGGGGATCGAACGCGTCGAGGTCGTCCGGAGCTATCGGTTTCACGACGAACCCCGTGCCGCCGTGGAGCGTCCCGGGCAGGCGGATCAGCCGGCGCACGTCGGTCGTGACCGGCTCGTCGATGGGCGCGGTCTCGTTCTGGATCACCCGTGCGGTCAGTGCTTCGACCAGCTTCCGGAGGCCGGGGCCGCCGGCCTCGACGTTCCCGTCGCGGATCGCGCCGGGGTTGCGCTCGACGGCGTCGAGGATGGTCCCCGCGCGGCCGTCGCCGATCCCGTCGAACGCGGTGAGTTCGTCCGTCGCGTCGTCCTCGTCCATCTCCCGCAGTTCGGCGACGAACTCGACGAGTTCGCGGTGGACCCGGCGGCCCCACCCGCCGCCGGTCTTGAGTTCGCGGCGGGTCGTGCCGCCGTGGGAGACCGTGCGGATCAGGTCGTCGCGGTCGAGGTCGACCGCGCGAAGGTAGTCGACGACCTCGCGGCGCGCCTCGCTGTCGAGTTCGAGCAGCGCGTCGTTGCGCACGTGGACGTGGTAGCCCCGGCCGCCGGAGAAGACGATCAGCAGGTCGTCGTTCGCGAAGCCGAAGTCGTCCCGGAGCAGGTCGAGCAGGCGTTGCAGGGCGTCCTTGCAGGCCGAAAGCATCTCGGCGTAGCTGGCTTCGTCCTCGTCGACGCCGGGGAGGTGGTCGGCGTCCAAGTCGAACACGAGGTCCGCACCGCGCCAGCCCTTCTCGGCCATCTGCCGGGCGCCGGGGTCGTCGTAGCGCGCCGCCGAGAAGTAGGCGTGTCGGGGCGCCTCGCGTTCGAGGAACTCCCGGATCGACTTGGCGTCCCCGCCCATGTCGAGCAGCGAGCGGTGGCGCACCATCGTCGTCCCCGCGCTCTCGGTGTAGGGGATGTGACCCCACTCGCGGGCGTCGGGCACTGGCGGGACCGAGAGCTCGGCGTCGGCGTAGTAGTCGCCGAAGCGCCCCCGGAGGTAGTTGCGCGTGCGGTCCTCCATCTCTGTGCCCGCTTGTGCAGTTCGGGGTTTAGGCCTTGCTGTCGGTCGCGCGCTCCGGCCTCCCCCGAGCTGTCGTCGACGCCGCCCCACGGGACGCGGTCACAGGGTCCGAGACGGCGCAGTCCGGGGGTTTCGACGGCTCTCCAGTTCGACGGCTTTAAGTCTAGCATCGCCGTCTTCTCCGACGAGACAGGCGTAGCCTGTTTCACTCACCCGTAGGAGCCGCCTACGCGTACTACGGAGGTGAAAGATGGCAGATTCAATAGAGGAAGCAGTATCCCGCGCACTCGAGGACGCCCCGGCTCGGAACTTCACCGAGACGGTCGACCTCGCGATTAACCTGCGCGACATCGACCTGAACGACCCGTCCAACCGGGTCGACGAAAGTGTCGTTCTCCCGTCCGGTACCGGACAGGAGACCCGTATCGTCGTCTTCGCGACCGGTGAGACCGCCGTTCGTGCGGAGGACGTCGCCGACGAGGTGCTCGGCCCCGACGAGCTCGAGGACCTCGGCGACGACGACGACGAGGCCAAAGACCTCGCCGACGACACGGATTTCTTCATCGCGGAGGCCGCGATGATGCAAGACATCGGCCGCTACCTCGGGACCGTGCTCGGTCCGCGAGGGAAGATGCCGACCCCGCTCCAGCCCGACGACGACGTCGTGGAGACGATCGAACGGATGAAGAACACCGTTCAGATCCGCTCCGGCGACCGCCGGACGTTCCACACTCGCGTCGGTGCCCAGGACATGACGCCCGAGGATGTCTCGAACAACATCGACGTGATCGTCCGACGGCTCGAGGCTGACCTCGAGAAGGGGCCCCTCAACATCGACTCCATCTTCGTGAAGACGACGATGGGGCCGGCCGTGGAGGTGCCCGCATGAGCGAAGCTCAGGACGTCCGCAAGACCGAGACGGTTCCCGAGTGGAAGCAGGCGGAGGTCGACGAGCTCGTCGACTTCCTCGAGCGCTACGACGCCGTCGGCGTCGTCGGCGTCACGGGCATCCCCTCGCGACAGCTCCAGAGCATGCGCCGCGGGCTCCACGGCACCGCCGAGGTGCGCATGAGCCGCAACACGCTCATGACCCGCGCCGTCGAGCAGGTCGACGAGGGCCTCGAACAGCTCGCCGCCGAGATCGCCGGCGAGGTCGCCTTCGTCGGCACGAACGACAACCCGTTCGGGCTGTTCAAGGAGCTCGAAGCCTCGAAGACCCCGGCGCCGATCGGCGCCGGCGAGACCGCGCCCAACGACATCGTCATCCCCGAGGGTGACACCGGGATCGACCCCGGCCCGTTCGTGGGCGAACTCCAGTCGATCGGCGCGTCCGCGCGGATCATGGAGGGCTCGATCAAGGTCACCGAGGACTCGAAGGTGCTCGAGGCCGGCGAGGTCGTCGACCAGGACCTGGCGAACGTGCTCGCCGAGATGGGTATCGAGCCCAAGGAGGTCGGCCTCGACCTGCGCGCCGTCTACGCCGACGGCGTGCTGTTCGAGCCCGACGAGCTCGCCATCGACGTCGACGAGTACCGCGAGGACGTGCAGGCTGCCGCCGCGGCCGCCCGCAACCTCTCGGTCAACGCGGCCTACCCGACCGCCGGGAACGCGGGCACGCTGCTCGCGAAGGCGGCCGGCGAGGCCAAGTCCGTCGGCCTCGAGGCGACGATCGTCAACGAGGAGCTCGCTCCCGACCTGATCGGCAAGGCGGACGCACAGCTGCGTGCGCTGGCGGCCCAGATCGACGATCAGGAGGCGCTCCCCGAGGAGCTGCAGGGCGTCGAAGCGCCGGCAGCGGCCGAGGAGACCGACGAGGAGACCGACGAGGAGGACGCACAGGACGACGAAGCAACGGACGCCGAGGACGCCGACGACTCCGAGCCGGCGGACGACTCCGACGACGACGAGAGCGACGGCGGCGAAGGGCTCGGCGAGATGTTCGGGTAACTCAGTACAATGGAATACGTTTACGCTGCACTCACGCTGAACGAATCGGGCGAGGAGATCAACGAGGAGAACGTCACGGCGGTGCTCGAAGCCGCCGGCGTCGACGTCGAGGAGTCCCGCGTCAAGGCCCTCGTGGCCGCGCTGGAGGACGTCGACATCGAGGACGCTATCGAGACGGCTGCCGCTGCGCCCGCCGCGGGCGGTGCGGCCGCCGGCGGCGCCAGCGAGGGCGACGCCGAGGCCGACGAGGAAGCGGACGAGGCCGACGAGGAGGAGGCCGAGGCCGAGGAAGAGGACGACGAGGAAGAAGAGGACGGCGGCGAAGGCCTCGGCGAGCTGTTCGGTTAACCGGCTCTCCGCTCTCGACCGCTCCGACAGTGCCGTTTTCTTTCGACGCCGACCGGGGAGTGGCGACGCTGCTCGGAGTTAGCGAAGCCACGCGATCGCCGCCAGCACCGCGCAGGCGACGCCGATGGCGATCGGGACTGGATCGTCGAACCCGCCGAACTCCCAGCCGAGCTGTGTCGTGCCGACGAGCGCGACGACGGCGACGACGAGGCCGAGCAGCCACAGACCGGGAGCGGTACTGGAGCGTCCGGGCATGGCTGTGGGTTTCGGGCTCGTGACGGATAGGTTCACAGGACGGCGCGACCGCTCCGGAGTTAGCGTTCGGAAGTCCTGTCCGGGTGATGCCCCGAAGGGGGATCACCCGCCTCGATCCGTGGTCGGTTGATCACGAGTGCGACGCGGTAGCCACGACTCGACCGGATCGAGTACACGTGCTCCCCAGCACCTGATACGCTCTCCTCCTCGCCGGCTATCTCACGGAGATCGCGTCGATTGAGGAGCTTTCGACCCAGTTAGGTGCACCAGGATCCGAGATCCGGTGATCTCTCTCCCCGGGATTCCGATGGGGGTATCCCGGAGGGATTGTCCGTTCGTTAGGAGCCATGGGCTGATTCGCCGACGGGAGTGAACGGACGAACTGGTCGACAGCGGTACGATGCGTTGCGTGAGGCGGACGCAACGGCCGTCGTCTCGCGCCCTCAGTGCTCGGAGTTCTTTTCACCGGCTTCGATCGGGACGTCCAGCCAGTTCTCCATCGGCGGAAGCGGACACTCGTACCGGTCGGAGTACGCACAGGTCGGGTTGTACGCCTCGTTGAAATCGAGGACCCACGTTCCCGCGTCGGTCCGGTGGTGGTCGGGTTCGAGGTCGATGTACCGGCCCGCGCCGTAGGTCTCCTCGCCGCTGGTCGCGTCCCGGAACGGCACCCAGAGCCGATCCTCCTCAGGATCACCCTTGTAGGCAGTCACGGTGACCGGTTCACCGTCGAGATCGACGGTGAACTCCCCCCACGCGAGATACTCCTGTTCGCCGTCAGTGCTGGTTCCGACGACGACCAGTTCGGGGTCGTCGTAGGCGTCGAACTCCACCTCGAACCGGTAGTCCGGGTCGACCGGGTAGTAGTTCAGCCCGTCGAACGCCGCCCGCTCGTCCTCGGGGATCGGTGACCGCGGGTCCTCACCGAAATACCGGTCTTTCTGGCGTCGCTGTGCCTCGATGTCGTCGATCCAGTCCTGGGCGCGGTCCATGCACTACGGTTTTGTGCTATATACGAAAAAGTGCGTCGCCCGGGACACCGTGTGAAACTGATTTTTGACCCTCTCTATTGGATCGAGTCGTAAGGATTCTCGGTACGAGCTGCGGAGCCGCTCTCCATTACTATTGTGAAATAATCACAATACTTTATTAGCGGTGCGGTCGTAGCCTCTCGTATGACAGCACCAGTAGTCGTGGTCGGCGGTGACGCGGCAGGGATGAGTGCTGCGAGCAAGTTCAAACGTGACGCGCCCGACCGGGAGGTCGTCGTGTTCGAGCGCGGCGAGTGGGTCTCCTACGGCGCGTGTGGCCTGCCCTACTACGTGAAGGGCGCAGTCGAGACGCTGGAGGACCTCGTCTCGGTGACGCCCGAGGAGTTCGTCGAGGAGCGCGGGATCGACCTCCGGACGAACCACGAGGTGACGGCCATCGACCGCGGGGCCCGGACGGTGACCGTCGACGGCCCCGACGGCGAGTTCGAGCAGTCCTACAGCGACCTGCTGGTCGCGACGGGGGCCCGCGCCGTCGAGCCCCCGCTGGACGGGATGGACAAGGCGGGGGTGTTCACCCTCCACAGCATGGGTGCGGGGGCCGACATCAGGCAAGCGCTCGGTGTCGAGACCCCCTCAGTGGACTCCCGCGAGGCGGCGGCGGACTACGCCGACGCCGAGTCCCCCGAGTCGGTCGGGATCATCGGCGGCGGCTACGTCGGCATCGAGATGGCCGAGGCCTTCGCCGAGCGCGGGCTCGACGTCCATCTCTTCGAAATGTTGCCCCACACGCTCCAGCCGTTCGGGGCCGAGGCGGCCGCCACCGTCGAGGATCACCTCCGCGAGCAGGGGATCGACCTGCATCTGGACACGGCGGTCGACGGGATCCGTGGCGACGAGCGCGTCTCCGCCATCGCCGCCGGCGACGCGGACGTCCCCGTCGACCTCGCCCTGGTCGGTGTCGGCGTCGCACCGAACACGGAACTCGCCGAAGAAGCGGGCATCGAACTCGGCGACACGGGCGCGATCGCGACCGACGAGTACGGGCGAACCAACGACGAGCACGTCTACGCCGCCGGTGACTGCGCCGAGGCGACCCACGCCGTGACCGGCGAGCCCGATCACGTCCCCCTCGCGCTGACCGCCAACCGCGCCGGCCGCGCCATCGGCCGGACGCTCGCCGGCGACCCGACGCCCGTCGGCGAGATCGTCGGCACGGCCGCGGTGAAGGCCTTCGACCTCGAAGTCGCCCGGACCGGGCTGATCGACGCGGAGCGGGCCCGCGAGGCCGGCTTCGATCCCGCCTCGGTGACGATCACCACGCGCTCGCGCGCCCACTACTACCCCGGCGGGTCCGAGATCGAGATCACGATGCTCGGGGACCGCGAGAGCGGTCGCGTCCTGGGGGCGAGCATGGTCGGCCGTGAGGGCGTCGCCAAGCGGATCGACACGGTCGCCGCGGCGCTGCACACCGAGATGACGGCTCACCAGCTCTCCTACCTCGATCTGGCGTACGCGCCCCCGTTCAGCCCGGTGTGGGATCCGGTTCTCACCGCCGCGAAGGTCCTGGAGGGAAAACTCGAATAGGCGACGTCCTCGGTGGCCGCCCGACGGAGCATCCCCTCGGAGCCCTCACCGGCCAGAAGCAGGTTCGTCCCGAACGGGCGGACGAGCATGACGGCGTCATCGTCGTCCGTGTCGGCGCGGACGTGGAACGCGTTGGTCCGTCCGCGCGTCGAGGTGGGGCCGGTCCGAGGAAGTGCCGGGCATCCCGGACGAACTCCTCGAACAGGCGGTCGACTTCCACACCTACGACGACTGAACGAGGAGGCTCCGTTGAAGTTTTCAGCTGTTGATCGACTTGGAGAGAATCGGTAAGTCCAGCTCGTCCACTCCGCACTTCTGACGTATTCCCACGATGTAAGAATCCATCGGTTCTTTATTGGTAATCGGTAACAAACCGCAAATGTATGCCACCCCACCGCCACTGTCCCTGGTGTCAGGTGCATCCCCACGGAAACTGGCCCCAGCACAGCCAAGCTCAGCCGAACGAACGACCCGTCGATTCAGAGATCGCGGAACTGGCGGCAGCTATCGAAAGGCTGAACGAGCGTATCGACCAGTTAGAACAGGCTGAAGAGTAATCCGGTCCCGTGATATTTGCTAAACGGAGCCGCGTTTCCCCGGATACGCAAATTCCCCCTCCTGATCGTTCTTCATACCGTGACAAGGGTGTGCGCTACTCTCGAGAAGTGCAGGTTACAGTTGAAGCGCGTAGACGATCGTCGAATACGAACGTCCCGCAATATCGTACTCTCCCACGTCCGTCCGTTCGAACCCCTTTGACTCGTAGAACTGACTTGCGATGTCGTTTTCCGCAAACGTTTCAAGTCGTACTGTATCAATCGACTCGGGAAGAATCTCCAGCCCTCGTTCAAGTAGGGCTGTACCGGTCCCTTCTCCCCACCAATCCGGATCCACATAGATCGCCTTCAAACCGGCTTCGTCATCCCCGACAAACTCTTTCGTCTCGGAATCACCCCATCGAACGTCTACGAACCCTCGAACGACTCCCTCGTCGTCGGCGGCAACCAGAACACCCTCCTGGTTCTCACGCAGCGCTTCCTGCCACTGCTGTACGTCCTCCTCGGTTGGGGTAATGGTCTGGTCTTGGAGGATCTCGGGAGGGAGCAACCCATCGTACGCTTCTCGCCACGCCGATCCGTGTACCCTAATAATGCCTCCCACGTCGGCTTGCCGTTCGATACGGCGTACTTGCATATCACTGCGCTCGAGACACGGTATTAAAAAAGGTGACCAATTGACAGACAGACCATCCGGAACGGTAGATGTGCAACCAAACTTATCGGCTGCTTCACCGCGGATCGTGGCTGGCCAAGAGGGCTTCAACCGGGCCAACAAGGAACGTGGCTCTCCAACGGCGGTCGTCAATCCCGTAAATATCTCCCCGGACGTCGTCGACGAACGTGACGAGGTTCCGTGCCGCGGCGGGGTCGAGGACGACAACGGTCCCCGATCCGTCGTCGCGCGGGAAGTGGAACGAGACCCGCGCCTCGAAGACGCGGACCGTGGCTCCCTCGTAGCGGTCGGCGAGCGTGCTTTCCCGGCGTTGGCGACCGGCTCGGATCTCCTCCAGCACTTCCGTCTCCAGTTCTGAGCCGTGGAGATCGCCCACGTCCTCCCGCCGGTAGAGGTCGCGGTGGCTCTCGCCGTCGTAGACGATCACCGCTTGGAGCGTCTCGCCGGCGTGGGAGTGCCGGCGATCGACGATACCGGCGGCATCGTGAGCCACACCGCCATGCTCGTATCGCTCCTCGATTCCGTCTGTGGGGTCCCGGAACGGGATTTAGAACCTATCTCCTACCGGTCCCGTCGGGCCGGTCGGTCGGGTGGCCGTTCAGCGTGTCCGCAACAGTGTTCGCCGCGACGGCCGGGGAGACGAGCTCCCCGAGTTCGTGGTCGTCGAGCGATCCAGCGTCGCGCAGGGCGTCGACGTACGTCATACGGACAGGAAGCACGTCGGGGTTGTTCACGACTGCCCGGGCGAACAGCGACGACTCACCGTACGGTTCGGCGTCGGCCGCGAGCAGGTCGCCGACTCGGCCGTCACGTCGTCGAGTAGCGTGCTGCCACTGGGCCGAGGACCTCGATGACGGTGACGGCGCGTCAGATGAACTCGGTCGTGTTCGGGCCGTTGGTGATGTGGACCTCGAACGGCTGGGTGCTCACGTCGTCCTGTTCGACGAGGTGCCAGTAGGTCTCGGCCATCTCGTCCGGATCGAGGAACGTCTCCGGATCGCGGTCGGGCGCTCGGTCGCGGGCACCCGGTGTGTCGATCTGCCCGTCGATGACGACGTGAGCGACGTGCACGCCCTCCGGCCCGAACTCCTGGGCGATGTCCATCGCCATCCCCCGGGCCGCGAACTTCGCGGCCGTGAACCCGATCGCGCCCCCGCGGCTCCGGACCGCGGAGGTCGCACCGGTGAAGATGACCGTCCCGCCGCCGGTGTCGAGCATGTCGCCGACGGCCTCCTGCGAGCAGACGAACGCGCCGCGGCCGTTGACCGCCCAGGCCCGCTCGAAATCCTCGACGCTCGTGTCCATCAGCCCCGTCCACGAGGCGGCGCTGGCGTGGTTCACCAGCACGTCGACCGGCCCGAACGCGTCCCGGACCGCGTCGAACCCCGCCCGGATCTGGTCCACGTCGGTGAGGTCAGTCTCTACGGCAACCCCCTCGCCGGGGTCCGGGAGGTCGTCGGCGAGCTCCTCGATGTAGTCCGCCGAGCGAGCGAACAGCGCGACCTGACAGCCCTCGGCGGCGAACTTCCGCGCGAGCGATTCGCCGAGCCCCGGGCCGACGCCGGCGACGACGACTGTTCGAATCATACAGCCTGGTACGCGTCGTGTCGGTAAAACCGTGGTGACGGCGGTGGACCACTCGGTACAGCCGCTCATCGTCGCCGTGTCGCGACGGAACGACTGACGGGCCCGTTTGAACGCCTCGCTGAACGTCGGGAGTCGTCGACGACATCGCGGCCGAGGCCGTCGACATGGGTTCTGACAACAGACGCGTTGTCACGGTACCTTTGCCGTAGCGGTCACTCCGGATTCTTACGGCCTGCTGACGAACAGACCCACGACGCAACCGTCGGCGAGGACGTCGATAGTGCCCGGAGCGGGAGTGAGGAGGCCCTCTCCGATCTCACGATCGGCAGCGCCGACGACTTGATGGGCAACCCCGAGGCTATCGACGCCAAGTCACGGGCCGTAATCGACCAACTCGAGGCACGTAATGCGGAGGTCGGTGCGTCTCCATCCGCGACGGCATCGGCCAACAGGGCCGTCGAAGCAAATCACACCGCGATGGGTCCCCTAGCTGTTCTCGTATGTCAACGCCGACCGGCGCCAGCGTGCAGTTGGTTCGCCACGCTACGCTCCTCCTGGACGTTGGTGACACGACGTTCCTCGTCGACCCGACCTTCGCGGACCCGGGTGACGATCCACCCGTACCGAACACGCCGAACGATCGCCGAAACCCGCTCGTGCCGATGCCCGCTGTCGAGTTGTCCTACGACGCCGTCGTCGTCACGCACCGCCACACCGATCACTTCGACGAGGCGGCCAAAGCGGCACTCGACGCCGACGTCCCGCTGTTCTGCCAGCCCGAGGAGGCCGAGGAGTTCGTCGAGGAGGGCTTTACTGACGTGCGCCCGGTCGACGACGAGGCCTCGTTCGCAGCGGTCGCCGTTCACCGGACCCCCGGTCGACACGGCCACGACGAGTTAGCCGAGGACATGGGGCCGGTCTCGGGGTTCGTGTTCGAGGCCGACGAGACGGTGTACGTCGCGGGTGATACGATCTGGTACGAGGCGGTCGCGGACACGCTCGACCGGTTCGAACCAGACATGGTCGTCCTCAATGGTGGCGAAGCACGCTTCGAACAGGGTGAACCCATCACGATGGGCATCAACGACATCTCGGCTGTCCGTGACGCGACCGATGCCACGGTCGTCGTCGTCCATATGGAAGCCGTCAACCACTGCTTGCTTTCCCGTGACGAGCTCCGGGCGGCGATAGCGGACGTTCACGTCCCAGAAGACGGGGCGCGGGTCAGGCTCTAAGCCGAGAGCGGCCGCCCCTGATCGAGATTGTCGTCGGTGACCTCGACGGCCAGGTGAGCGGTGCCTCGCCGGTCGACGCCGTGCCACAGACGCGGTAACCGGCGCCTTCGTCACATGCGCCCACCCCACACGAAGTGGAGCGGTGCCTCGCCGGGACCGACATCTGCCTCGAGGCAGAACGGCGGCGTTGAACCGTGGGAACCGCCCGCGGCTCGTGCCGCCCACCCCGCGGTAGATGGCGGACGCTGGCGGATCTGTACCGTTAGGAGAGTGCGTGGGACCGGATTTGAACCGGCGGACCTCTACAGGACAGCGCCCTCAACGCTGCGCCGTTGGCCTAGCTTGGCTACCCACGCTCGCGTGTGCTTGCTGCACTCCATCGTTGCCGTCGGGCCAGTAAAAGGGCTTCCCTTTCCCCTCGGGCGACGGCGCCACCGGGAGGGCCGGTCGACCGCTCCGTCGATGCCGTCGCCACACGTTTAATCCCCGCTCGGTCCGACGGTTCGGTATGAACCTCCGTGCCGCCGTTCGAGACCACACGCTCGGTACCGCGACGGCCCTCTCTGCCGTCGCGCTCGCACTGGTCTTCGCCGCCGCGTTGCGGGTCGTCCCGGCCGACGCGTTGCCGCGTGCGCCCGCGGCCGTCGTCGACGCCATCCCGCACGTCAACGCCGCAGTCAGTGTCGTCGCGTTCGTCCTGATCGTCCTCGGCGTCCGCGCCATCCACGAGGGGAACGTCGAAGGCCACCGGAAACGAATGGGCTCGGCGTTCGGCCTGTTCGCGGTCTTCCTCGTCGGCTACCTCTACCGGGTCGCGCTGATCGGCCCGACGGAGTTCCCCCGGACGGGACTGATCGAGACCGTCTACTTCGCGATCCTCGGCATCCACATCACGCTCGCGGTGGTCTGTGTGCCGCTCCTGTTCTACACGCTCCTGCTCGCCTGGAGCCACCCCGTCAGCGAGATCCCGTCGACGAACCACCGGAAAGTGGGGAAGGTCGCGGCGCCGCTCTGGGCGACCTCCTTCGCCCTCGGCGTCGTGGTGTACCTGATGGTGTACGTCCTCGGGTAGAAGCGACTGCGACTCAGTCGTCGGCGACGACGGCGCCGTCGATGTCGGGCCGGGTCACGTCCCGGTCCGTCTCCTCGCCGTCGATGTCGTAGGGGTACTCCCCCGTGACACAGCCCAGACAGAGGTCCGCGCGTGACTCGCCGAGCACCTCGGCGACGCCGTCGACCGAGAGGTAGGCGAGCGAGTCGGCGCCGACGGTCTCGCGGATCTCGTCGGTGTCCTGCTCGGCCGCGATCAGCTCCTCCCGTGAGGCCATGTCGATGCCCATGTAGCAGGGGGCGACGATCTGTGGCGCGCCGATGCGGAGGTGAACCTCCGCGGCGCCGGCGTCCTCGAGCAGCGAGACCAGCTGGGTCGATGTGGTCCCGCGGACGATGCTGTCGTCGATGAGCGTGACCGACTTCCCCTCGACCGTCGAGCGGATGGGGTTGAGCTTCAGCCGCACCGCCTGCTCGCGCTGGTCCTGGGTCGGCATGATGAACGTCCGGCCGACGTAGCGGTTCTTCATCAGCCCCTCCGCGAACTCCGGGGCGTCGTCGCCGAGTTCGTCGGCCGCGGCCTCCGCGTAGCCGGCCGCGAACGCGCGGCCGGAGTCCGGCACGGGCATCACCACGTCGCTCTCGACGCCCGACTCGTCCCAGAGGCGCGCGCCGAGATCACGGCGCGTGTCGTAGACGAGTTCGTCGTCGATCACCGAGTCCGGCCGGGCGAAGTAGACGTGCTCGAAGAAGCAGTGGGCCGAGTTCTCCTCCTCGACCAACTGGTAGCTCTCGTAGCCGTCGCCGTCGGGGTCGAGCAGGACGAGCTCGCCCGGCTTCACGTCCCGGACCAGGTCGCCGCCGAGCGTGTCGATCGCCGCCGACTCGCTGGCGAGCACGTACCCGTCGTCGAGTTTCCCGAGACAGAGCGGGCGGTTCCCCTGCGGGTCCCGAATCCCGAGGACGGTCTCGTCGTGCATCACCGTCAGCGCGTAGGAGCCGTGGATGCGGTCCATCGTGCGCTTGACCGCGCGCACGAGGTCCGAATCGAGCAGGTTGCGCGCGAGGTCGTGAGCGATCACCTCGGTGTCGCCGTCGGAGGTGAACGCGTGGCCCTCGCCGGCCAGCTCCTCCCGGATCTCGCCGGCGTTGACTAGGTTCCCGTTGTGGCTCAGCGCCAACGAGCCCGAGCGGAAGGAGACCGTAAAGGGCTGGGCGCAGGCCTCGTCGACGCTGCCCGCCGTGGGGTAGCGGACGTGGCCGACGCCGTTCTCGCCCTGGAGGCCGTCGAGGTCGTCCTCCTCGAACGCCTCGCCGACCAGCCCCATCTCGACGTGGTCGTGCTGTTGGAACCCGTCGTGGGTCACGATGCCCGCCGACTCCTGCCCGCGGTGCTGGAGCGCGTACAGCCCGTAGTAACAGGGGCGGGCGGCCCCGCGGTCCTCGAGCGCGACGCCGACGACGCCGCATTTGTCTCGCATCCCGTCCTCGCCGGCCGGCCTCTCAGCCGAACCCTCGTGCATACCTGCCGCTCCGGGTTCTGGAACCAAAAACCCCCGCTATCGTGCTACATGTTCGCCGATATCTCTGTAGAGTGTACAGGAACGTGTATATTCGCCCGTCGACGACGCGGTCGCCGTGGGACGCCGTCGACTACGTGCCCGCCGGTGAACGCTGCCGCTACGGAACCGGAGAACGGCCGCAGAGAGAACCGTTAGTTGTCGCCGCTCTTCGACTGCCACGCGTAGTCGCGTCGCTTCGCGGACTTCCCGAAGCCACACGACGAGCATACCTTCTTCTTGGTGTGGTAGGATTTCTCGCCGCAGCGACGGCACTTCGTGTGGGTCGTGGTGTTCTTCTTCCCCTGGCTCGGTGTTCCTGCGCCGGTCATAGAGTTACCGAAACGACGTTGTCCCCACGGATAATCGTTGTGTTGTCCACGTCCTCGACGTCGAGTTCGCCCAGCACGGCGTCGCTCGCGTCGGCGCTTTCGAGCACGACGTTCATGTGCTGATCGTAGCCCGCGAGCGTCCCGTAGAAGGACTCGCCGTCCTTCAGATGGACCGTCACCGGCTCCGTGAGCGATTCCTCGAGCACGTCGAGCGGGCGTCCACTCATGGTCAGTCAAACCCAAGTGCCGGAAATAAACGTACCGAACCGCCGACGCCGCGTGAGTCGTCCGGCTGGCGTCGATCCGGCTATTCGATGGTGCCGACCGCCTCGGCGGCGTAGCCGAAGATGTCGTCGTACCCCTCCGCGGAGAGCAACACCGGATAGAACGGCTCCTCGGCGGTCAGTGCCTCGCCGTCGGCCAGCGCGAACCGCTCGCCGGCCTCGACGCGCTCGAAGTTCGGGACGACCACGTCGTACTCCCGTCCCGGGGGTTTGGCGATGGGGCCGTCGAGCCGGAACACCTGCACCTCGTCGCGGCCGGGCTGGGCGAGCCGGTCGTCCGAGGTCGGCACCGACAGCGCGTTCGTGGCCGAGAGGAACGACCGCGTGAGCCAGTAGGCGTTGTCGGCGGCCTCCTCGCTACCCTGGAGGCCACACTCCAGTTCGATCGTGTGAGCGTGTTCGACCAGTCGGCCGTCGGTGTAGTTGTCCGTCTCGACCAGCACGTCGACGGGGAGCAGCGGCGCGAGCGAGCGCGCGATCTCGTCGACGGTGTCGATGACCGCGATGGGGTCGGCGGAGGACTGCGTGGAGTGCAGCGCCAGCACCGTACAGCCCTGCACCTCGCGGGCGAGTTCGTGGGCCAGCCGTGACTCGTGCGTGTCGCCGTCGAGATCGCCCGGGAACGCCCGGTTGAGGTCCTCCTCGAGGAACCGCTCGCCGGCCGCCAGCGCCTCCTCGTTCGCGACGATCAGCTTCACCGGCCGCTCGACATCGGGGTCGTCGGCGACGAGGCGCTCGACGGCCTCGACGCCGCAGGGCTCGTCCCCGTGGATCCCGGCGACGACGGCCAGTTCGGGCTGTCCCTCGCCCAACTGGTGGATCTGCATACCTGTGGGACGGGGTGGACGGGCAAGAAGGGCTCGGCTCCGGACTGCGTCGCCGCCAGTGGGCGGCCCGCGGTGTCAGTCGACCAGCTCGCCGGTCCGTTCGAGCGCCGCCGCGAGCAGGTCGACCGTCGCGGTCAGATCCTCGCGGTGGGCAGTCTCGATCGGCGAGTGGTGGTAGCGCACCGGGATCGAGAGCGCCCCGGACAGCACTGCGCCGCCCGCGTTCTGGAGCGCGCCGGTGTCGGTGCCGATGTTCCACGCCACCTCGCGCTGGTGCTCGATCGTCTCGTCCTCGGCCACGTCCGTCAGCCAGTCGACGACCGTCGGGCTCGGGATCACGGAGGCGTCCTTCCGCTTGATACCCACACCGTCGCCGAGCGTCGTGATCGTCTCGGCCTCGTCGACGTCCGGGACGCTCCGTTCGAGCGTCCCGTCGAGCGCGATCACGAGGTCCGGATCGAACCGGTCGTCGGTCGCGACCGCGCGGGCGCCGCGCAGGCCGACCTCCTCCTGCACCGTGGCACAGAAGTGGACCGTCGCGTCCGGGTCGGCGGCGCGTGCGGCCGCGAGCATCGCGTACACGCCCGCGCGGTCGTCGAGCGCCTTCCCGGTCACGCAGTCACCGAGGACGCGGGGCGTCGCGTCGAGGCTGATCACGTCGCCGACGGCGACCGCGTCGGCGGCGTCGTCGCCGTCGAGCCCCAGGTCCACTGCGAGGTCGTCGACCCCCTCCACGTCGTCCTCGTCGCGCGTGTGGGCCGGTTCGGCGCCGATGACGCCCGGAACCGTCCCGTCCTCGGTGTGGACGGTCACGGGCTGGGCACGCAGGATCTGGGCGTTCCAGCCCCCCAGCGAGTCGAGTTGGAGGAACCCGTCGTCGGTCACCGCCGAGACCATGAAGCCGATCTCGTCGACGTGGGCGGCGACGACGACCTCGCGGTCGCCGTCCCCTTCGACCGTCCCCACGACGTTCCCCATCGCGTCCGTCTGGAGTCGGTCGACGTCCGGCGCGAGCGCCTCGCGGACCACCTCGCGGACGCCGTCCTCGTAGCCCACGGGGCCGGCCGCCGCGGAGAGATCGAACAGGAGTTCGCGGTCGTGCATACCCGAGGCTGTCCCGGCCAGGCCAAAGGCGCTCCGGTCGGGGCGACCGTCGCCGGCTCAGGGGAGCCGGGCGAACCGCCAGAGGGCGTTGTTCCGGACGAATCCGAGTCGCTCGTAGAACTCCGCCCGATCGGCGGTCGCACAGACGACGATGCGGTCGGCGGGCAGCGGACACCGATCGACGACTGCCCGGACCAGCGTCGATCCCACGCCCTCGTTCTGTACTGCGGGCCGGACGCCAACGTGGGTCAGCCGAGCCACCGGATCGTCGGCGCCTCCGTGGATATACCAGCCCGCCGCCCCCACCGGATCGCCGTCACGGAACGCGACCACCTCCTGGCCTCCGAGTGCGCTCGCGACCTCGGCCGCGTACGCGACGCCCGCGGGGTCCCGACCGACGGACTCGTGAACGGTCCCGGCGGCGTCGCTGCCGTGGGACCGCGTTTCGAGACGGCGTTCGTCCGGGATCGCCGGGGCGTCGACGCGGTGGGCGGCCAGCGCCCAGTAGTCCTCCCGCTCGTAGCCGCGCGCCCGGGCCAGCGGCGCGAGCCGGGCGGCCGTCCCGGCGTCGACGCCGGTGACGACGCGGTGAGGGCGCTCGTGGCGGTCGAACAGCGTGTCCAATCGGGCGAGAAGCGCGCGGGCGGCCGGATCGCGCTCCGGCGGGTTCGGCGCGTCGGCGGGCGGCAGTCGCGCGTCGAGCAACTGGGTCGCCGCCGCGCGGTCGGCGTGGGCCGGGTCGTGGACGAACGTGCCGAACCGTGTGTCGGTTCCCTCGGCGAGCACGCGTCGTTTGGCGTATTCGGCGGCCGCGACGCGGTCCGGCGCCAGCACGTTACCCCAGCCCCGCCGCGTACTCGTAGTCGGCGGGGTAGGCGTCGGGGGTGTGGTCGTCGATGGCGATGCGCCAGTCGTCGATCAGGGTCGGTTCGAAGATCGCGACGAGGAGGCGTCGCCGGACGGCGGCCACGTCGACGCCGTAGAAGTCGTCGGGGACGCCCCGGAGGTAGTCGAGTGCGGTCGAAAAGAGCGACCGCATCCCGGTGTCGCCGGCGTCGGCGCCCCGGCCGCAGTCGGCGGCGTGTTTGTGCGTGCCGGCGGCGACCTGCTGCATCCCGTGGCAGAACGCCGACTCCGCGGTGCCGCGGCCGTAGTTGTACCACTCGAACTTGAAGCAGTCGTAGCTCTCGGTGTAGGCGCCGTCGTTGTAGAGCCGGACGCCGTGTTCGGCCGCCCGGCGGAGCGTCGCGTGCTCCCAGCGCCGGTCCTCGCGCCACCCGGTGGGGTTCCCCAGCGGCGGCGCGACGCCGGGGTCTCGGGTGTGCTCGTCCATCGTCGGCGGGTAGTACCGGGGAAGGTGTGAAACTATCGGCGGACCGGGCAGGCGGCGAGTGTGAAATTATCGGCGGACCGAGCAGGCGGCGAGTGTGAAACTATCGGCGGGCCCGGGAGGAGTCGGCCCGAACCGGTGGCTTAAACCACGATGGGCCGTTTCCCCAGACTGCGTGCGAGGGTAGCCAAGCTGGGAAACGGCGGCGGACTCAAGATCCGCTCCTGTAGAGGTCCAAGGGTTCAAATCCCTTCCCTCGCACTGGCACACAGTGCGGGAGGGCGCTCACAGAGCGTTCTTCCCTCGCAAAATTCCGGAACCACCCACCAGCGACAGCCCCGTCCATCGCCGTCGACGCCTACTCGATCCGGCCGGCCGAGGGCTTCCCACACAGCGTGAAACGGGTGAGCCGTAGGATCGACAGCGTCTCGAAGGGGTAGGACTCCTGCCGGACCTCCTCGGGGACGAAGCCGTCGTCGCGGGCGAGCTCCTCGACCTCCTCGTAGCCCGCGAGCGAGGAGACCAACAGCAGCGCCTGCCCGCCGGGTGCGAGCACGCGCCCGAGGTCGTCGAGGAACGGTTCGATGAGCTCGCGGCCGCTCTCGCCGCCGGAGAGCGCCTGCTCCATCCAGTCGTCCCACTCGTTCTCGGGATCGGTCGGGAGGTACGGCGGGTTGAACAGCACCGTCTCGAAGCTCCCGTCGGCGAACGCGTCGGTCAGGTTCGTTCGAACCGTTTCGATGCCGCGCTCGCGGGCCTGCCGGCAGGCGTGGGGGTTCACGTCGGCGGCGACGACTTCCGGGACCTGGGGGGCGACCTGCTCGGCGACCCAGCCCGAGCCGGTGCCGACCTCCAGCGTCCGCCCGCGGGCGAACTCCTTGGCGGCGTCGGCGAGCAGTCCCGAGTCCTCCGCCGGCTGGTACACTTTCGTCTCCTGCCCGCGGCGCTCGGCGAGGTCGGTCGCCGTCGTCCCGTCGTCGACCTCGTCGGTCATTGGTCCCCCGTGTCGCCGCCGGCGCCGTCCGCGGCGGCGTCCTCTCGTTCGACGCGGTCGTCGGCGTCGCCGGTCCCGTCAGCGTCGGCCGTCTCGCTGTCGGCCACGGCACCCGAACTGATTCCCGAGACCGCGAGGTCGCCGCCCTGGGGGCGTCCGGAGAGTTCGCGCTGGGGGAACGGGATCTTGATGCCCTCGGTAGCGAAGGCCTCGTTGACCGCCGCGATGACCTCCGTCCGGGCCTTCCACATCTTCCGGGCGCTGGGGTTGTCGATGTAGTAGCGCAACCGGAGGACGATGCTGGAGCCGCCGAACTCCGCGAGCACGACGTTGGGACCGGGACGCTCCATCGGCGTCTCGGTCCCGGCCATCGCCTCGGCGGCGACGTCCATCGCGTGTTCGACGTCGGTGTCGTAGTCGACGCCCACGTCGGTCTCGATGCGGAGCCGACCCTTTCGGGAGCGGTTGCGGACCTCCGTGTCCGTGACGATGTCGTTGGGGATCATCACGTACTCCTCGTCGAACGTCCGGATCTGGGTGTTGAACACGCTGATGTCGGTGACGATCCCCTCCTCGTCGCCGATGATGACCCAGTCGCCGAGATCGAACGGCCGGGAGAACAGGACGACGAACCCCGCGAGCACCGCGCCGAGGGTCTGCCGGGCTGCGAGACCGATCACGATCCCGGCGGCCCCGGCGCCGAGCAGCAGTTGGCTCGGATCGACCCTCCAGATCCCGAGCACGACGAGCACCGCCAGCCCGAAGATGAGCAGTTGGACGATGTGGTGGGCGACCTCCTGCTGGTGGTCGGTGATGGCGCCGCGCTCCTTCGAGAGCCGCCGGATGCTGTTCTTGGTGAACCGCGTCAGCAGGTACGCGGCGACGAAGATGACGCCGCTCAGCACGATCGCGACGACCTGCTGTCTGGAGGGGTCGATCTGGGCGAACCCCTGTTCGAGCAGCCAGCCCGCCCGCCAGACCGTCACCAGGAACATCGCCGTCAGTGCGGTCGCGAGCGCGACGACGGTCGCCTGGACAGAGTCCGCGACGGCGTCGTCGACGTACTGCTTCAACCAGGCGTCGAGCGACCGGCCCCCGACGCTGACGCCCGCGAACAGAGCCAACACGAGGACCGTCGCCAGGATCCGGGCCTCCGTCGACACCGTCGCCGCCCAGATCAGCTCGCGGAGGGAGTGCGTGGACATTCAGCCACCTCCCCCGACGACGCCGGGGTCCACCCGTCGAGCCAGCGCCGCCAGTTCGGCGAACTCGCCCGGCGAGACGGTCCCCGCGCGCCGGCTCATCAGCGATTCCTCGGCCGCATCGACCACCGCGTCCGGGTCCTCGAGCCCGGAGATGTGGGCGGTGTTGCGGACCGCGTTGCGCATCGTCTTCCGGCGCTGCGTGAACAGCGCCTTCACGAACCGCAGGAAGAACTCCTCGTCGGCCACCTCGTACTCGGGGTCACGCGGCGTGCAGCGCACGACTGCGCTGTCGACACGCGGCTGCGGGTCGAACGCCTCGGCGGGCACGTGCTCGACGATCTCCACGTCGGCGTAGTGCTGGGCCGAGACCGAGAGCCGCCCGTAGTCGTCCTCGCCCGGTTCGGCGATCATGCGCTCGGCGAACTCCCGCTGGAACATCAACACCAGCGGGCGCTTGCGGGGCAGCAGGTCGAACGCGATCTCCGAGGAGGCGCCGTAGGGGAGGTTCGACACCGATGCCGAGAAGTCGGGGAGCTCCACGTCGAGCGCGTCGCCCGCGATCACGGTCAGGTCGCCGGCCCCGATGGCGTCGGCGAACTCCTCGCGCAAGAACGCGACGAGGTCCGGGTCGCGCTCGACGACGGTCACTTCGCCGCCTCCGGGCGCGGCCGCGAGCAGTCGATCGGTGAGCGCCCCCGTCCCGCCGCCGATCTCCAGCACGTGTGCGCGGTCGGCGGACTCCGGGAGGTAGTCCGGGAGCCGGTCGAGCACCCGGTCGTCGACGAGGAAGTGTTGGTCGAACTCCGGGTTCCCTCGTTTGGCACGGCGGATGAGGGCGTCGGGGTCCCGGGGGTCGTCGGGCCCAGTCATTACCCGCGATAGCGTGCCGCCGGCGTTAAAAGCCCCGTTCCGGCGTCGTTCGATCTGTTCGCCGGCTGTCAGAGTCGCGGGGAACTACTGCTCCTCCCCGACGAAGGCTCGGTACTTCACGTCCTCGGTGAGTTCCTCGATGATCCGCTCGACGACGACGCCTTTCGCGTCGTGGAGCCCGGAGATGCGCTCCTCCAGGTCCTCGAAGCTCTCGAAGGGCCCCTCGCGCTTGCGGCTCTCGAGCATGTCGTCCCGGAGCTTGTCGCCGATCCCGGGGAGGACGTTGAGCTGGTGGAGCCGCAGCGTCAGCGGCTGGGCGTCGTTGAAGTAGTCGAGGAAGCGCTGCGGGTGGCGGTCGACGATCTCCTCGATCACGTACTCGAGTTCCTGTTCGGCGCCTCTGGAGAGGTCGTCGTGGTCGATCTCGCGGTAGCGATCGACCAGATCGCGGTCGGCGTCGGGGGCGACGACGATCCGGTCGCCGATGCTCACGTCGGCGCCCTCGGCGAGCGTGAGTTCGAACAGGTCGAACTGCCCCTCGCCGACGGCGTAGGCGATCTCGGGTTTCTGGTGCTGTGGCCGGTCGTCGTCGGGGCGACCGTAGGGGAGGTGGTCGAGCACGACCGCGTGCTCGACGGCTGCGTCCTCGGCCGCGTCCTCGGCCGTGTCGGACTCTTCGGCATCGCTCATGCCCCTGATAAGTCACCGCGACGGATAAACTGTTGCCCGGTGTGGGACCGGGTCCGCGAGGAGTCAGGCGTACTCGGCGACGATGTCGAGGATCGCGTCGAGCTCCTCGCCCGACAGCGAGTAGCGCTCCTGTGCGTACACCGTCCGGAGCTCGTCCCGGTCGCGGGGCAGCAGATCCGCGATCTTGTGGGCGGTGGCGTCGTCGACCTTGTCGAGCTCCTTCAGGCGCTCGACCAGCTCGCGTGACTCCTCGGCGTCGAGGAGTGCGAACCGGTTCACGTGCTCGATGGCGCGCGCGAGCTCGTAGCGGAGCTCACGGTCGTCCTCCGCCGCGCGCTGTTCCTCGACGTCCTGGAGCTCCTCCTTGACCTCCGCGGCCGTGAGGTACTCCTCGTCGAGCTTCTCTTTGAAGATCGTCATTACTCCTCCTGTGCGCGAAGGTGGGCGGCGCTGGCGATGATCGTCTTCTCCTTGCCGCCGTCGGTGATCTGGACCTTGAACGCGTCGCCCTGCGTGCCGATGACCTCGCCGGTGTGACCGCTGAAGCGGGCGTGGAACCGGCCGTCCTCGACCGACGGGTCGAGCACGAGGTGGACCTTCTGCCCCTCGTCGTACTCGGCGATGGCGCGCTGGGGCGGCGACGTGCCGCGGTCCCGGGGGTGGTTGGACAGCTTGTCGCGAGTGCCAGTGTTGGGCCCGTTGGAGCTAGGCATGGTCTTGTTCCCGCGTACTGGCGGTCGGCGTATAAACGATGCGTTCTCGGGTCGGGGCTGCGACCTGCTCGGCGGACCGACTGGACTCCCCACCGACCCACGCCGGAAGCGGAACTATGACGCCCCCACCGCCCGAGGCACCGGTATGAGCGACGACCGCGGCGACGACGAACGCATCGAGACCCGGGCCATCCACGCGGGCCAGGAACCGGACGAGGAGACCGGCGCGCTGATGACGCCGATCTACGCCAACTCCACGTACGAGCAGGACGCGCCGGGCGACCACCGCGGCTACGAGTACTCCCGGACGGGCAACCCGACCCGGACCGACCTGGAGGAGAACCTCGCAGCCCTCGAAGGCGGGGAGTTCGGCCGCGCGTTCTCCTCCGGGATGGGTTCGATCAACACCGTCCTCAACCTGCTCGAATCCGGCGACCACGTCGTCGCCGGCGACGACGTGTACGGCGGCACCCACCGCATCTTCACGCAGGTGTACGAGGACTACGACCTGGAGTTCGACTTCGTGGACACCACCGACCACGAAGCAGTGCGAGACGCGATGTCCGAGGACACGGAACTGCTCTGGGTCGAGACGCCGACCAACCCGCTGCTGAACGTCAACGACATCGACGCGCTGACGGACATCGCCGAGGAGTACGGCGCGCTCTCGGCGGTCGACAACACGTTCGCGACGCCGATGCTCCAGCGCCCCCTCGAGCACGGGGCCGACATCGTCTCCCACTCGCTGACGAAGTACCTCGGCGGCCACTCGGACGTGGTCGGCGGCGCGCTGATCGTCGACGACCCCGAGCTCGACGAGCGAATCGGCTTCTACCAGAACTCCGTCGGCGCGACGCCGTCGCCCTTCGACTGCTTCCTCGTCCTCCGCGGGACGAAGACGCTCCCGGTGCGGATGGACCGCCACTGTGAGAACGCGAGCGAACTGGCGGGCTGGCTGCAGGACCACGACGCGGTGGCCCGCGTCTACTACCCCGGACTGGAGAGCCACCCGGACCACGACCTCGCGGCCGAGCAGATGGACGACTTCGGCGGGATGCTCAGCTTCGAACTCGACGGCACGCTGGAGGAGGCCCAGACGGTCGTCTCGGAGACCGACGTGTTCACGCTCGCCGAATCGCTCGGCGGCGTCGAGAGCCTGATCGAGCAGCCGGCGACGATGACCCACGCCGCGATCCCGAAGGCGGAGCGCGAGGCGGCGGGGCTGAAGGACGGCCTGATCCGCGTGAGCGTCGGCGTCGAGCACGTCGACGACCTGAAGGGCGATCTGGAGCAGGCGTTCGAGGAAGCGCTGGAGTAGTTGGGGGAGCTTACCCCAGCGTCTCGACCAGTCTGAACAGGTAATAGACGCCGACGTAGCTCGCGTTGATCGTAACGCCGATCCCGAGCCCTCCCACGAGAGCACTCCGTCTCGCCCAGTAGTAACTGGACGCGAACATCACGGCTTCCGCGACGACGATGAACAGGGGCGCGTGGCCGATCCACCCCAGCGGCGCGCTCGCGTAGATCCAGCCGCCGCCCTGGCTCGCGAGGGATTCGAACCCGCTCTCGGCCACGAACGCGAACACTGCCGGCCCGAGGTACGCGGCGGTGGTGCCGATCTCCTCGTGGAGGCGGATCCCCACATAGCCCATGAACGAGATGAGGATCGCCCACGCGAACGGCATGTATGCGGGGGAACTCAGCAGGACCGGGTAACCCGATGGATACACGAGAGTCCCGGCGACGTGGACCAGAAAGTGGTCCCCAAGGAGCTCCAGAACCCCGCCGATCGTCCCGATCGCGAGCAGATGGCGAACTCTTTCGTCGAACGTTGCGTACGCCACTCCGACCCCATAGAAGACGAACGCGTAGAGGTAGGAGAGCACCGTCGATCGGAGGAAAAGGAAGTTGTGATAGTACGCGAGGACCGTCCCGAGCATCCAGACACCGACGAGACCATCCCGCGCGGTAATGTGGCTACGGAGGCGTGAAACCCCTGAAAGCGCGACGGTGTCACGCATTACCTTCCCCTCCGTCGGATGCGTGCCAGTTGACAGCAGTCGAGCAATCCGGTTTCGACCGGTAGTGGGGCGAGTAGTGGTCCGGGAACGGAGAGCCAGTTGGAGATTCGAGCGGCCGGTTGGAGGGTGTTGGATCGAACCGCCTCGAAGTGCGCATGCGGAAACCTTCGGGCGGACTCGCTATTGCAGTTTTCACTCAGAATCACAAACACGTCGGGAGACCGATCCCGACGGCGTTCGAGTCGTGTGACGGGGCTCTCCCGTGACAGGTCTCGGTTCCGAATTATCGAAACGGAGATAGCACCGGCGTTTCCTGAAGAATCGAAAAATGCCACCATCCGTGAGTGATGAGAGGAACGCTCACTGTATTGAATCGGTCCGGATGTCCGGACATAGGTCGGAGAGCACTGGTCACCACGGCCGAGCGAAGCGAGTGAGGGTGGCGACGACGCTCATGCTGACAGGGATCGAGGGTTCCGGGCAGCAAACGAGAGATCGCTGGCTTCTGGTGAGGACCGTTACCGACGGACGAACTCCGACAGCTTCTCCGAGAGCGACCGGTCCTCCCCGAGTTTGAGGTAGTAGGCGTCGCCGCCGTCCTCGTAGTAGTTCTCGATCCGGCGGACGTCCTCGAAGCCGATGTGGCGGTAGAACGCCAGAGCCTGGTCGTTGGTCGCCCGGGCGTGGCAGGTGACCGAGTCGTGGTCCTCGGCGATGGCGGCGACGAGCCGCTCGCCGAACCCCTCGCCGCGGTAGTCGGGCGAGACTGCGAGAAAGAGGATGTAGCCGTCCTGGCGGGCCGAAACGAAGCCCGCGAGCTCGTCGTCGACGAACAGCAGTCGGCAGTCCGCGCGGCGGTAGGCGTCCCTGAAGAAGCTCCGGCGCTGCTTCAGCACGCCCTCCTCTCTGCGGATCTGCTCTTTCAGTTGCCACGCCTCGGACTCGTAGGTCGCGTCGCCCCGCGGGTCCCGGCGCGTCTCGACGGTCGCGCTCACGCTTGGCGGCAGTAGTCGTGACGGGGATTTAACTCCGTCGTCGGTGGGGGGTGGAAACAGCGGGAGTACGGTGTACCGGGATCGAGCTTCGTCGCTCCAGCGGAGGCCGGAGCCGGACGCTCGCCGTGAACGCTCAAAACACGTCTGCGGCATCGAGTTCCGTGCAGCGACTCGACGGTCGCTGCTGATCACGCGCCGCCGACGGTCAAAACACGCTGTCGGCGGTGGCCGCCCCCACAACCGCGAAGACGGCGCCGATACTCACCGCCTTCGCCGTCTGGGACAGATCCGCCCCGAACGCCTCCGGGGCGGCGAAACTGAACGCCAGCACCAGCACCGAGCCGAAGGAGACGAGCATCAGCGTCAGGAACCGGTAGGGGATGCCCGCGACCTCCGTCTCGTCGTCGGCGTCCCGGTCGCTGTCGGCGCGATAGAGCGCCCCCCATCCGATTGTGAACACCATCGCGACCGTCACCGCCCACTGGACGCCGTTCATGAACCCTGCGAGCACCCAGACCTCCTCGGTCACGACGAACGGCCCCGCGAGCAGGAAGCCGCCGACGACCTGCTGAGCAACGTCGGCCGGCCTGAACTCGCGGTTGAACAGGCGCCGGAGGAGGCTACGCGGGACCGAGATCATACCGATCACTGGCCCGCGGGGTTCTTTACTCCGACGGGTACGCCCCGGTGGCCCCGTGACGGAACTTCACACGGCGCCGACTGCCCGTCGTCGACGCCTCGGTTCAGAAGATGTTCGCCTGCCGGTACACCGAGATCCCCTCGTTGGTGATCTCGTAGGGTTTGGTCTCGCGGGAGTGGTTCGCGTCCCGGATCTTCTGGATCTCGACGGCGAGTCTGGTCTCCCGGAAGTCGGAGGGGCGCACGTACTGGAGGATGAACACCGCGTCGACGAGGTACTCGATGATCCCGTACCGCGAGGTGTAGGCGTCGTCGCTGCTGGCCTCGGAGGTGAGCATCGTCGTCACCCCCGCCCGCTTGAGCGAGCGCGCGAAGTCGAACACCTCCGAGCGGCGCTGGGCGGGGTGGTCGTACATCATCTCCAGCAGCGACACCGAGTCGAGCACGAGCCGGTCGGCGCTGAACTCCTCGACCAGCCGCGAGATGTCGTTCCGGATCGACGACAGCGAGTTCGCCATCTCGATGGGGTCCATCGAGACGATGGCGAGGCGCCCGTCGTCGCGCCACTCCCGGAACGGCCAGCCCTTCTCCTCGGCGGTCGAGAGGATCGCCTCGCGGGACTCCTCCAGCGTGATGTAGATCGCCCGCCCCTCGTCCTGCAGCGTCTCGGTCAGGAACTGGAGGCCGAACGTGGTCTTCCCGGTCCCGGCGGCGCCGATGGCCACCATCAGCGACCGTTTGGGGACGCCGCCGAGGATCATCTCGTCGAGCCCCTCGATACCGACGTTGACGCGGTCGATGTCCGACTCGAGTTCGGCGTCCTCGAACGACTCCTGTCCGCCGCCGAACCCCTCGCCGCTGCCGCCGAACCCTCCCTCACCGTCGCCGAACCCTCCTTCACCGCCCCCGAACTCTCCCTCACCGCCGCCGCCGAACCCCCCCGGAGCGTCGTCGGTCCCCTGCTCGCCACTACCCCCTCCCTCGCCGAACCCGGGGGCGTCCCCGAACGGGTCCGTTCGCTCCCCGCTGCCGGCGACGCCACCGAAGGGGTCCGACTCCGACTCGGTCCCTTCGTCCGGGCTGTCGCCGCCGAACGGGTCCCCCTCGTCCCCCGCGCCGCTCTCACCGCTGTCGCTGAAGGGGGTCGACGACGGGGTTTCGTCGGCCGCTTCCCCCGTCAACGCCTCGCCGTCGGTCGGCGTCCCGTCGTCGATGTCGGCGTCGTCGGCGGTCTCCTCCGTCGTCCCCTCCTCGTTGGACGTCCCCTCGGTCTCACGCATCGCCCGCTCGAACCAGTCTTCCTCCTCGTCGTCGCTCATGTGGGCGCGTCCACCCCCGCGAGGCGTCCAGTCATTGTCGGACTCTCGGCGCGCCCGCAAATGAAGGTTGTCCGTGGCGCGGCGGATCCGCGCGCTTTTGCCGGCGGGGTTGGAACCGCGACCCATGCTGGTCGGCATCGTCGCGAAGCGGGGCAACAGGCGGGCGTCGTTCCTGGCGGCGGACATCCGTGACCGCCTCCGGGAGGCCGACGTGGAGGTGTGGCTGGACGAGGCCACGGCCGAGGAACACGAACAGTCGGGCCGTCCGGTCTCGGCGATGGACGCGTGTGACCTCGTCGTCGCCATCGGCGGCGACGGGACGTTCCTGTTCGCGGCCCGCGGCGTCGGCGACACGCCGATCGTCGGCGTCAACCTGGGCGAGGTCGGCTTCCTCAACGCGATCGGGCCCGAGGACGCGGTCGAGAAGGTGCTGAACGAGGCCGAGGCGCTCCGCACGGGGGAGCTCTCGGTCCGCGAGGCTCCCCGGCTGGTCGCCGCCGGCGACGACTGGGTGAGCCCTGCCGCCGTCAACGAGATCGTCCTGCAGGGCGCCCAGCGCGGCCCAGCCGGCGGTGTCGACCTCGAGATACGCGTCGACGGGTCGCTGTTCTCCTCCGGTCGGGCCGACGGCGTCCTCGCGGCGACGCCGACGGGGTCGACCGCGTACAACCTCTCTGAGGGCGGGCCGCTGGTCCATCCCGATGTCGAGGCGGTCGTCCTCAACGAGATGTGCGCCGAGGCGGGGATGCCGCCGCTGGCGGTTGGGTTGGACAGCGAGATCACGGTCCGGCTCACGGGGACGCCGGAGGCGCACGTGATCGTCGACGGGCGCGTGACCCGGAGCCCGGACCCGCCGACGACGGTGACGATCCGGACCGCCGACACGCCGATCCGGCTGGCCGGGCCGGACGCGGAGTTCTTCGACGCGCTGAACAAACTGGAGTAGCGTTCGACCCCTCCCGGTCAGTCCGTCGCCCTCAGCCCCAGTTCTCCTCGCGCGTCGGACGGTCCGACAGCGCGGCCACGTCGACGCCGGCCAGCGAGCCGTCGGTCTCCGCGCCCGCATCGAGCGCCGCGAGCGCCGCGCGGGCCGACGCCTCCGTCGAGAGGTAGGGGACCTCCTCGTCGACGGCGGTTCTGAGACTGTCACGCTCCGTCGAGAGCAGGAAGTCGACGCTGCCCTCCTTGAGCGCCGTCTCGAGGTCGTCGGGCTCGACGGCGTCGAGGTAGTCGGTGAAGCCGTCGATCACGGCCGCGGGCCAGTCGCCGTCGACTGCGACCGTCCCGGAGGCCGGGATCTCGTTGTCCGCGGCGATCTGTGCCTTCCCGTAGGCCACCCCGAAGCTGTCGGCGGTGCCCATCACCTCGCCGGTGGACTTCATCTCCGGGCCGAGGCGCGGGTCCGAGTCCGGCAGGCGGTCGAACGGCAGCACGACCTCCTTCACGCTCGGCTGCTCGGGGATCTGCTCGGCGGCGTCGATCTCGGCCAGCGACTCGCCGGCCATCGCGCGGGCGGCGAGTTTGGCGATCGGGACGCCCGTCGCCTTCGAGACGAACGGGACGGTGCGCGAGGAGCGGGGGTTCGCTTCGAGCACGTAGACGCTCGCCTCGCCGTTCTCGTCCTCCTGGACGGCCAACTGGACGTTCAGCAGGCCGACCGTCGAGAGCGCCTCGGCGATCTCCTCGACGACCTCGCGGACGCGGGTCAGCGTCTCGTCGTCGAGCGAGCGCGGCGGGATCACGCAGGCGGAGTCGCCCGAGTGGACGCCCGCGCTCTCGACGTGTTCCATCACGCCGCCGATCAGCACGTCCTCGCCGTCGGCGACGGCGTCGACGTCGAGTTCGACCGCGTCCTCGAGGAACGAGTCGATCAGGACCGGCTTCTCGGGGGAGACGCGGACCGCCTCCTCGACGTACTCGCGGAGTTCGTCGTCGCCGTGGACGACCTGCATCGCGCGTCCGCCGAGCACGTAGGACGGGCGCACGAGCACGGGGTAGCCGATCTCGTGCGCCAGATCGAGCGCCTCAGCCTCACTGGTCGCCGAGCCGCCGGCGGGCTGTTCGATCCCGCGCTCGGCCAGCAGGCGGTTGAAGCGGTCGCGGTCCTCCGCGAGGTCCATCGCGTCGACGCCGGTGCCGAGGATCTCGCAGTCCAGCCCGCGGCGGTCGAGTTCCGTCTCCAGCGGTTCACCGACGTCGACGGAGGTCTGCCCGCCGAACTGGACCATCACGCCGTCGGCGTCGGTGGCCTCGATCGCGTCGGCGACCTCCTCGGCGGTGATCGGCTCGAAGAACAGGCCGTCGGAGGTGTCGTAGTCCGTCGAGACCGTCTCCGGGTTGTTGTTGACCACGTGGGCGTCGATGCCCAGTTCCTCCAGCGCGCGGACCGCGTGGACCGCGCAGTAGTCGAACTCGACGCCCTGCCCGATGCGGATCGGGCCGCCGCCGACGACCACGACGCTCTCCACGTCGGTGTCGATCTGGAGTTCGCTCCTCGCGCCGGGGTCGTCGAACAGCTCCGGGCGGCGCGCGGAGTAGTAGTACGGCGTCGACGCCGCGAACTCGCCGGCGCAGGTGTCGACCTGCTTGAACGAGCGGTCGGGCGTCTCGCTCGCGACCTGCTGGGGCGTCACGTCCGTGGTGCCGCCGTCGGCCGCCGCGGGCTCCTGCGTTCCGGGTTCGGAGGCCGGGATCCAGGACGCGTGGGTGTCCGGGAACTCGCCGCCGGCGACGGCGGCGATCTCGTTGTCGGTGAACCCCACTTCCGCGGCCGCGGTGTAGTCGCCTTCGGCGGCGTCGATCGCCGCCTCGGCGACGTGCCGGTAGCGCTCGACGTACCAGTCCTCGATTCCGGTGAGGTCGGCGACCTCCTCGACCGAGAAGCCGCGGACGAACGCCTCGAGCATCGCGTAGGGGCGATCCGGGCTCGGTCTGAGGAGGTACGACTCGGCGAGTTCGTCGTCGTCGACGCTCGTCCAGTCGACCGCCGGGTCGTACTCGGAGCTCCGGAGCGCCTTGAGCAGGCTCTCCTCGAACGTGCGGCCGATCGACATCGCCTCGCCGGTGGACTTCATCGCCGTCGAGAGCGTGAAGTCGGTCTCGGGGAACTTGTCGATGGGCCAGCGCGGCACCTTCGTGACCACGTAGTCGATCGCCGGCTCGAAGGCGGCGGTGGTCTCGCCGGTGATCTCGTTGTCGATCTCGTGGAGGCGCTTGCCCAGCGCGACCTTGGCGGTCACGCGGGCGATCGGGTAGCCCGTCGCCTTCGACGCCAGCGCCGAGGAGCGCGAGACGCGCGGGTTGACTTCGACGACGCGGTACTCGCCGCCGGGGGTGCCGTCGTCGCGCCACGCGAACTGGATGTTACAGCCGCCCTGGATTCCCAGGTCGCGGATGACCTCCAGCGCCGCGTCGCGCATCTCCTGGTGGCCGTCGTCGGGGATCACCTGCGACGGCGTGACGACCGTCGACTCGCCGGTGTGGATCCCCATCGGGTCCAGGTTCTCCATGTTGCAGATGATGATGCAGGAGTCGCCCGCGTCGCGCATCACCTCGTACTCCAGTTCGACCCAGCCCGAGATGGACTCGGTGAGCAGCACCTCGTCGTTGCGCGAGAGCCTGAGCCCCTTGCGCGTGCGTTCGAGCAGTTCGTCCATCTCGCCGACGACGCCCGAGCCCGAGCCGCCCAGCGTGTAGGTCGTGCGGGCGATCACGGGGAGGCCGCCGACCTTTTCGACGCCGGCCTCGACGCGCTCCTTGAGTGCCGCCTCACTCATCTCCGTCGCCGACTCGTCGTCGGCGAGGCTGATCGTGGTCGACTTGGGGACCGGCTGGCCGAGCTCCTCCATGCGCTGGCGGAACAGGTCGCGGTCCTCGGTCGCGTAGATCGTGTCCAGCGGCGTCCCCATGATCTCCACGTCGTGTTCCTCGAGGACGCCCTGCTCGGCGAGTTCGGCGGTGACGTTCAGCCCGGTCTGGCCGCCGAGGCCGGCGATGACGCCGTCCGGGTTCTCCTTCCGAATGACCTCCGCGATGGCGTCGGGGGTGATCGGCTCGACGTACACCCGGTCGGCGGTCTCCGGATCGGTCATGATCGTCGCCGGGTTGGAGTTGACGAGCACCACTTCGGCGCCCTCCTCCTGCAGCGCCCGGCAGGCTTGCGCGCCGGAGTAGTCGAACTCGGCGGCCTGGCCGATCTGGATCGGGCCGCTACCGATCAGCAGGATGGTCCGGTCGGCGCCCGCGTCGCCGTCGTCCGACGCAGCCGCGCCGCCGTCCGTGACTGGTTCCGGGGCGATCGTCGCTCCGTCGTCACTGCCGGTCTCCGTCATTACACCATGGGAATACGCGAATCGTAATAAACTCGGCGGATAGCTACGAGTTCCGAAGTAGCATTACGAATTTCGTAACTAGGCTGCGGCCTCACCACTCGCGTGTGTTGTTCGTCGACGAAAGGCGACCGCGAAAACGGCGGTCCGAGCCCGGTCGCGTCCCCACTCGGTCCAGTTAGCGATCCGGTTCCGGGACCAGCCAGCGCGGGACCACCCGCGTCAGCGTGACCATCCCTGCGAGCTCGACCAGTGTTTGCGTGACGACGACGGCCGGGGCGAGCTGGTAGGCCGCGGGGAGCGCGAGTGCGAGCGGCAACACGACCAGCGAGTTCCGCGTGACCGACGTGAACACGAGCGCCCGACGCTCGGCGACGGGGAGGTCCAGCCGCGCGCCCACGGACCGCGCGACGAGCGGCATCACGACGAGAAACGCGACGTACACCGGAACGACCGCGGCGATCTGTCCGATCGAGTCCTGCACGCGCGTGAGCTGTGAGGCGATGACGACGAACAGCGTCACGGCCAGCATCGGCACCGGGAGCCAGCCCATCGCCGTCTGCCACGACGCGCCGCGGCGGGAGCGCTCGGCCCACGCCTCCGTCAGCCACGCGAGCGCGAGCGGCAGCGCGATGATGAGCAGGAACGCCTCGACGAACGGCCGGGGCTCGATCGCGGACGCGACGGTCGGCCCCACGAACAGCCAGAGGTACGCCGGCAGCGCAACGAGTTGGGCGAGCAGCAGCGCCGGCGTCGCCGCCGTGACCTGTTCGGCGTCGCCGCCGGCGAGGTCGGTGAAGGTGATGACGTAGTCGACACAGGGCGTCAACAGCACCATGAACGCGCCGACCAACAGCGCGGGCCGGTTCGGCAGCGGTCGCGTCAGCAGCCAGACCACGACCGGGACGACGAGGAAGTTCGTTCCCAGCGCCCCCGCCATGAACCGGCGGTTCCGGAACGCGCGCCGGAGCCGGACGAAGGGCACCTCGAGGAACGTGACGTAGAGCAGCAGCGCCAACACCGGGTCGATGAGCTCCTCGACAGCCGGGGCGACAGCGGGGCGGCCGACGCCGACGCCCACGGCGAGTGCGACGCCGACGGCGTAGACGGCGACCTGCCGGCGCTGGAGCCACGCCTTCGCGTCCATGGCCCCGGTTCGGCGCTTCGGGGGAAAACTGCGGCGCTCGGAGCTCCTCCGGATAGTGGTACTTTTAGCCCCGGGGCGCCGCGTAGTAGGTATATACCCGTCCGACGCGTCGTCCCCGTCTGTCAGCGAGGACGACACCACCCGTCCGCAGTCGGGGACCCACCATGACTGACACCGATCTCTCGAACGTCGTGCTGGTCACGGTCGACTCGCTTCGTGCCGACGCGCTGGGCGCCTACGACGACGACCGCCACACGCCCGTGCTCGACGGGCTCGCCGACCGGGGGACGACGTTCGACCGCGCGTTCGCGACCGGCAACTGGACACCCTTCTCGTTCCCGTCGATCCTGGCCTCACGCCCCGTGTTCGCCGACGACGGTCGCATCGGCGTCGACGGCGTCGAGACGCTGGCCGAGACGCTCTCGGAGGCCGGGTTCGAGACGGCGGGGTTCAACGCCGCCAACGGCTTCCTCACTTCCCACTGGGGCTACGACGACGGCTTCGACGAGTTCGAACCGTTCGTCGCCAGCGTCGGGTCCAGCATCTACAGCAAGTACCTCGCCACCCACCCGACGGTCGAGGCGTGGCTCCAGTTGGCCACCTCGCCCGTGCGACGGTTCGGCTCGTGGCTCCGCGGCGGCACCGACGAGCGCCCGTTCCTCGACACCTCGCGGATGTTCGACGTGGAACACGCCGCGACCGACTTCATCGAGGACGCCGAGGAGCCGTTCTTCCTCTGGATCCACTACATGGACGCCCACACGCCGTACGTCCCGGCGCCGCGGTACATCCGTGAGGTGTCCGACGGCCTGCTCGGCACCCACCGGATGATCCACGCCCACACCCGGACTGGGCTGGGCTGGAACGTCGGCGAACGGACGCTCGCGGACCTCCGCACGCTCTACCAGGCGGCGGTCCGACAGGTCGACGCCAGCGTCGGGCGCGTGCTCGACTCGCTGGAGACCGCCGGGGTCGACGACGAGACGGCGGTCGTCGTCGCCGGCGACCACGGCGAGGAGTTCCAGGAGCACGGCCACCTCGCGCACTACCCCAAACTCTACGACGAACTGATCAACGTCCCACTGATCGTCGACGTGCCCGGCACCGACGGCGGGCGCGTGGGGGGACAGGTCGGCCTCGACGCCGTTCCGCCGACGGTGACCGATCTGCTCGGCCTCGATGCGCCGACAGCGTGGACCGGCTCGAGCGTCGCCCCGAGCGTCATCGACGGCGAGGACCCGGCGGGCGAGCCCGTGGTCTCCGTGACGGTTCGCGGGGAGGAGGTGACCAGCCAACCCATCCCGCGCTCGCTCGACGACGGCGACCTGCTGGTGAGCGTCCGCGACCGCGACTGGACCTACGTCGAGAACGTCGATGCGGCGGGCACCGAGGCGGCCGAACTGTACCACCACCCCGACGACCCGACCCAGCAGACGAACCTGGCCGGCGATCCGACGGCCGAGCAGCGCGACGTGATCGAGGAGTTCGCCCCGATCATCGACGCCCACGCGGACCTGCTCCGCGGCCACGGGGACGCCGACGCCGCGGCCGAGGTCGACGAGGACCTCGAACACCGACTCGAGGCGCTGGGTTACCGCTAGATGCTCCGCTCGTTCCTCCGCAACCTCCTGGGCGGGCCGATCGCCGTCCAGCTCCGGCGGTACGTCATCGTGGGATCGACGACGGCGGGCGTCCAGATGTTGCTGCTCTGGCTGTTCGTCGATGCCGGCGACGTGAACTACCTCCTGGGGGCGACCGTCGCGATCGAGATCACGATCGTGATGACGTACGTCCTCAACAACGCCTGGACGTTCGCGTCGATGCGGAACACCGGCTGGACGGACTATCTCACCGGGCTCCTGAAGACGAACGTGGTGCGCGGGACGGCGATCCCGATCCAGTTGGCGGTGTTGTACGCGCTGGTCGACTGGCAGGGGATCCAGTACCTGCTGGCAAACGCCGTCGCGATTCTCGTCAGCGGCGTCTATCGGTACTTCTTCGACGTGAAGTGGACGTGGGGACGGACCTGAGTGGCGGTCGCGGTTCCCGGAACTCGTCGGCACGCTTCGCTGGAGTTAACGTGCACAGGCCACTGGAACCAGTATGAGCAACTATCACGTCGTGATGGAGGCTGCGTGGCTGGTGCGAGACGTCGAGGACATCGACGACGCCATCGGCGTCGCCGTCTCCGAGTCGGGCCGCCGACTCAACGAGGCCGACAAGGAGTACGTCGACGTCGAGGTCGGGCTGACCGACTGCCCGGCCTGTGGCGAGCCGTTCGACTCCGCGTTCATCGCCGCGAGCACCGCACTCGTCGGACTGGTGCTGGAGATCGAGATCTTCAACGCCGAGAACGAGGAGCACGCCACCCGTATCGCCAAGAGCGAGGTCGGCGGCGCGCTCCGTGACGTCCCGCTGGAGGTCATCCAGACCGTCCAGACCGAGGAAGGCGAGGAAGAGGAAGCGTAACGCTCTCCGTCGGGGTCCCCCCGCTCGCGTCGCGTGGCCGTCTCCCAGTCGTTCTCGACGTCGTGCGGGATCGGTGCGCCGTCCATCCCGCTGGCCCGCCGGCCCCACGCAGCTGTGCGCGGCGGGCCGAAACCACTTAGTGATTACCTACGGTTATCCCCGACCATGGAACTGCCGACACCCGAGGACCTGCGCGAACGGCGGAACACGGTGGGGATGACCCAGTCGGCGCTGGCGGAACGCGCCGACGTCTCCCAGCCGTTGATCGCCCGCGTCGAGAACGACGACGTGGACCCGCGGCTCTCGACGCTCCGGCGCATCGTCGAGGCGCTCGACGAGGCCGAGGGCGAGGTCGTCCGCGCGACGGACCTGATGCACGAGGAGGTCGTCAACGTCGGCCCGGACGACTCCGTCAGCGACGCGGTCGAGCTGATGGACGAGGAGGCCTACTCACAGCTCCCGGTGATCCAGAACGGCGTCCCGGTGGGCTCGATCTCCCAGTCCGACGTGGTCCACGCCGGCGAGAACGTCGGTGACCTCCCCGTCGCCGAGGTGATGAGCGAGTCGTTCCCGACCGTCGGCGCCGACGCGACCGTCGACGAGATCCGGAACCTGCTCGACCACTACAAGGCGGTGATCGTCACCGACGGCGGCGAGGCCGTGGGGATCATCACCGAAGCGGACATCGCGAGTCACGTCTCCTAGCGCGTTCCTCGCCTCCCGGACCGCTACAGCTCCAGCCCGCGGATCGCGACGCCCTCGCCCTCCTCGACGTGGCCGATCACGCGCCCCTCGGTCTCCCCGACGAGCGAGTCGGCCGCGTCCGGGTCCAGCGCCGCGACGAAGCCGGTCCCCATGTTGAACGTCCGGTGCATCTCCTCGTCGCTCACGTCGCCCAGATCCTGGACGAAGTCGAACACCGGCTGTGCGGGCCAGGGGTCGTCGACGACGTAGCGGTGGTCGCCCAGCCGTTCGAGGTTCGTCCAGCCGCCGCCGGTGACGTGTGCGGCGGCACGGACGCCGTGCTCGCGCATGGGGTCCAGCAGGTCGGTGTAGATGCGGGTCGGCTCCAGCAACGCGTCCCCGACGGCGTCGTAGCGCTCGCCGGGGTAGGGGTCAGTGTACTGGTACTCGCGGGTGACCGCCTCGCGGGCGAGCGTGAGTCCGTTCGAGTGGATGCCGGAGGACTCCCAGCCCACCAGCGCGTCGCCGGGTTCGGCGCTGCCGGGGAAGACGGCGTCTTTCGCCGCCAGCCCCGCGCAGGTGCCCGCGAGGTCGAGCCCCTTCACGACCTCCGGCATCACCGCCGTCTCGCCGCCGACGAGTTCGAGGTCCGCGGCGTCGGCGCCGGCCGCGAGCCCCTCGCCGACCTGTTCGGCGAACGTCTCGTCGGGTTCGTCGACCGCGAGGTAGTCGACGAACGCAACCGGGCGCACGCCCGCGGCCACGAGGTCGTTGGCGTTCATCGCGATGCAGTCGATGCCCACCGTCGAGTAGTCCGCCATCGCCTCGGCGACGAGCAGTTTCGTCCCGACGCCGTCGGTCGCCAGCGCGAGGTAGCGGTCGCCGATGTCCAGCAGGCCGGCGTAATCGCTGTCGGTGCCCTCGCCAGCGGCGCCCGCGGCCCCGACCAGCGCGGCCGTCGCCGCCTCGCTCTCGGCGATGTCGACGCCCGCGTCGGAATAGGTCAGCCCCTCCTCCTCGGTCATGGCTGAAGCGGCGGGAGGGTCGCGCAAAAGTCCTCCGCTCCGCCGCGCCCGGCGGCCCGGTCAGAAGCCGATCCCGAGCACGAAGACTACGTACACCGTCACCGCGATGCTAGGCAGGAACACGGCCGCCCAGACCGCCTTGCTCCAGCCGACGATCGTCTTCCCGTCGAGCGCGCCGATGGGGATCATGTTGAACGCCGCGAGGAACAGGTTCACCGCGAGCCCGCGTCCCCCCAGCAGTTCCAGCGGATCGACGCCGAGGGCGACGCCGGCGATCCAGAGCGGGACGAACACCGCCGCGAGGGCGAGGTTCACTGCCGGCCCGGCGAGCGCGATCAGCCCGTGCTGGCGCGCGGTGAGCCGGCCGCGGTGGTGGACCGCCCCCGGCGCGGCGAAGATGAAGCCGAGGAAGGCGCTCATGATCGCCAGAAAGAGCATGTTGTACTCCGCGCGGAACGCGGCGACGTTGTCGTACCGGACCGCCATCACCTTGTGCCCGAGTTCGTGGAGCAGGAACCCCACGCCCGCGGTCAGCAGCGAGACGACCAGCGCGACCGCGAACGTCGTCGGGCTCCCCGTCACGAGTGCGATCGCGCGCTGCCCGCCGCCGGCGAAGAAGATCGCGAACGCGACCCCGAGTGCGAGCCACGCGATCAGCAGGTCCTGGATCTCCTGTGCCGAGAACCGTAGCGAGGGCTCGGGCTCGAAGCGGCCGCCGCCCGCGCCGCCCCGCCCGCCGTCGGGTGCGCTCACGCGACCCACCCCCAGATGGTTCGGGCGCTGTTCTGTGCGCCCTCGATCAGGAGCCGTGGAACGGCACTGACGCCGCCGATGTCGCCGAAGAAGGGCGGGAGGACGTACAGCGCGAACAGGAAGGAAGCGATGAAGCTCCCGACGTTCGTCAGCGCGACGATCATGATGAGCTTGAACAGCGGCACCTCGAACATCCGGTCGATCAGCTCCATCAGCGGCGTCTCCTGGTCGTCGAGCAGCGCGTTCAGCGTCTCGATGTCGCCGACGTTCACGGTGGTGTACCGGAGTTCGACGTAGCCCGCGAACCAGCCCGGCGCGAGCAGGGGGTTGACCGAGGTGAGCCAGGCGACCGAGCCGCCGACCAGCGCCGAGGGCCAGTGGGCGCCGACCAGCCGGGCCAGCCCCGCGGCGAACACGCCGTTGACGACGAACCACGCCGCGAACAGTTCCAGCAGGAAGCGGTCCTCGACGCCGGCCATCGCCAGCAGCACGAAGAAGGCGACGAAGGCGCCGGTGATGGCGACGGCGGCGATCTTCCCCCACGGCAGGAGGCGCTCCCGTTGCCCGGTCAGCGACTCACGCGGCGGCAGTCGCTCGGGGTGGGCGAGGTACTCTTCGATCCCCGCGCGGTGACCGGCGCCGACGATGGCGACCACGTCCTTCCCCTGGGCGCGCAGGTCGAGCAGGTTGTGCGCGATGAAGGCGTCGCGCTCGTCGATCAGCGCCTCGGCGCCGCCCGGGGAGAACTGCCGGAACTCCTCCATCATCGCGGTCACCACGTCGGTGTCCGTCAGCTCGTCCGGGTCGAGCAGCTCTTCCATCTCCTCGTCGGTCGACTCGCCGTCGTCGCCGAACAGGCTCATCGCGCCCGCGACGGCGACGCCGACGACCAGCCCCGCGGCGAGGCCGAGCGTCATCGACCCCACGGCGCTGATCACGAACCCGCCGAGGTACCCGGTGACCAGCGAGTCGGTCAGCCCGAGGCCGACGCCGGCGAGGGTGCCGACGGCGAACCCGCCGCCGCCGGCGACCGCGAGCGCCAGCGCGTCGTCCTCGAGGGTGCGGAACGAGAGCTCCGCGAGCACGTACGCCGAGAGCAGCCCCACCAGTGCGCTCCCGGTGAGGCCGACCAGCAGCGACTGCGTGACGCCGACGGCGCCGCCGAAGACCCCGAGAACCGGGCCCAGTACGACTCCGACCAGCAGGCCGAACATCACGCCGGCGATCCGGGGGTCGGTGATCCCGAACGCCAGCGAGCCGACGACCTGTAGCTTCTCGAACAGCCCCATCCGCGACCAGAACCGACGGATCGTCTCCTGGATGTCCCGGTCGACCAGGGCGACCTCGATGCCCAGGTCCTCCGCGGTCTCGACGGCGGCGAGCATCTCCGCGCCGGGCTCGATGTCGAACTGATCGCCCAGCCGCGCCTGCACGTACGAGAGCATCCAGTACGCGAGGAACTGGAAGACGGTGTTCCCCTCGAGCAGGTCGCCCGCGGAGAGGTCCTCGGGCTCCCCGCCCCGCATCTGGCTGTAGCGCCCCTCGTCCAACTCGACGGCGACGACGTCCGGGCGTTCCTCCTCGATGGTCCCCTCGACCTCCCGGACGCTCTCGGCGGAGACGTGCGCGGTCCCCACGACCTGCACGCTCCCCTCCGATTCACTCATTGCGCACGGTTCGGCGCCGCCGGGCCTTTACCGTGACGAAGCGCGGTTCGGCCCTCCCGAACCGTTTTTGGGCCCTGCCGTCGCGCTCTCCCCCGTGTTCCAGAACCGCGCGATTCACGCACGATCATCCGCCCACGAGGTCGCGCTCGACTGCCTCGCGGCGGGGATCCGCGGCGCCGACCCCGAGCGCGCGACCCGCGACGCGCTCGCCGTGACCAGCGGGGACCTCGAGATCGCCACGGGGGAGCGATCGCTCGTCGACCTCTCGGCGTTCGACCGCGTGCTCGTCCTCGGCGGCGGGAAAGCGGCGCCGGGCGTCGTCCGCGCGCTCGAGGCCAGTCTCGGCGACCGGATCTCGGACGGTCTCGTCGTCGTCCCCGATGACCACCCCGACGTGAGCGGCTCCATCGGCGCCGTCTCGGTCGAGGCGGGCGGCCACCCCGTCCCGACGCCGGCGGGCGCCGACGCGACCGACCGTCTGCTCGACCTGGCCGACGCGGCCGACGAGTCCACGCTCGCCCTCTCGGTCGTCACGGGCGGGGCGAGCGCACTGCTCGCGGCGCCTGCCGGCGAGTTGGACGTCGACGACCTCCGCGGAGTCACTCGTACGCTCCTCGACGCCGGCGCCGACATCGAGGAACTCAACGCCGTCCGCAAGCACGCCTCGCGGGTGAAAGGCGGCCGGCTCGCCGCGGCGGCCGCCCCGGCGACGGTCGCCGGCCTCGCGGTGAGCGACGTGGTGGGCGACCCGCCGTCGGTGATCGGCTCCGGCCCGACGGCGCCGGACGCGACCAGCTACGACGACGCGCTCGCGGTGCTCTCCCGGTACGAGGTCGACGCGCCGGCGGTCCGCGAGCACCTCGAAGCCGGGGGCGCCGGCGAGCATCCGGAGACGCCCGGGCCGGGCGACCCGGCGGTCGCCGACGTGCCGACCCACGTCGTCGCGGGCGCCCGGACGGCCATCGACGCCGCCGCGGCCGCGGCCGAGGAGCGAGGGTTCGAGCCCTGCGCGCTCTCCTCGCGAGTGCGCGGCGAGGCGCGCGCGGCGGCGCCGACCCACGTCGCCGTCGCGGAGGAGACGGCCGCCGCAGGCGACCCCGTCGAGCCGCCCGCGGTCCTGCTCTCCGGCGGCGAGACGACCGTCGACGTACGGGGCGACGGCGACGGTGGCCCGAACACGGAGTTCGCACTCGCCGCGGCGCTCGCGCTGGGGGCGGGTATCGACCACGTCGGCGACGATGTGGTCGTCGCCGCCGTCGACACCGACGGCCGGGACGGCGCGACCGACGCCGCGGGCGCGCTGATCGACGCCGATACCGTACCGGACCGGGAGGCGGCCCGCGACGCGCTCGCGCGGAACGACTCGCTCGGCCACCTCGACGGCCGGGACGCGGCGCTCGTGACCGGCCCGACGGGGACGAACGTGAACGACCTCCGGGTGCTGGTCGTACCCGGACGGTACGACTGAGCGAGACGTGACAGCCCGGCGAAACGGAAGGGAACAGAGTTTCAACCACCCGTGTAAAAACGAAGCCTGCATGGTCGACATACTGCCCTCCACCCCGGACGCCGACCCCGACCCGGAACCCCGGGTACTCGGCGTCGACAGCGACGAGGCGGGCGAGACCCTCGCCGCGCTCTCCTCGGAAACCGCTCGGGGTATGCTCCGCGAGTTCCACGACGACCCGGCCACCCCCTCGGGGATCGCCGACAGACTGGACCTCTCGCTGCAGAACGCCCAGTACCACATCGGCAACCTCGAGGATGCCGGCCTGATCGAACCGGTCGACACGGTCTACTCCGAGAAGGGCCGCGAGATGACGGTGTACGGCCCGGCCGACGCACCGTTGATCGTCTACGCCGGCACCGAGGACGAAACGACCGGGCTGAAAGCCGCGCTCTCGCGGCTCATCGGCGCCGTCGCGGCGCTGGGGATCACCAGCCTCCTCGTCCAGGCGTATCTCGGCGATCTCTCGCTCCCGTTCGGGACGGGTGCCGGCGGCACGGCCGACCACCAAGCCGGCACGACGGCGACACAGGTCGAAACGGAGACCGAGGGCGGCATGGGGATCGCACAGACCACGTCGACGCCCGAGCCCACGGCGACGCCGGTGTCCGACACCGTCCGGGCCGCGGAGGACGCGCTCGCGCTGCCGCCGGGGGTGCTGTTCTTCCTCGGCGGGCTGGCGGTGCTACTCGGCGTCGGCGCCGGCTGGTGGCTGAAGAACCGCTGAGCCGGCTCAGAGGTACGGCGGGCGTTCGGGCTCGTCCGACTCCGCGGGCGCCTCGTCCTCCGTTTCGATCATCCCGCCGTCGGCCGCGCCGACGGCCGATTCGGGGTCGGCCCCGCCGGGGCGACTGGCGGCGGCCAGTTCGGCCGGCAGATCGACCGGGCGGTCCTCGCTGTCGGCGTCGGGGCTGTACGTCGGCGGCACGTCGTCGGTCGTCGACGCCGTGGTGTCGGTGTCCGCCGAGTTCGGGTCGTAGGAGAGCAGCGCGGTCACCGCGAGCACTGCGAGCGCGACCGGTTGGTCGGTCACGAGCACCCCGAGTACGTCGACCGCGAGCATCCCCAGCGCGACGGCGCTCCCGAACCGGAAGCGGTCGATGTCGACCGCGCCTTGCAGCTGGGGCGCGCTGAGTGCCACGCCGAGGGCGAACGCGATCCCCGTGCCGGCGGCGGCCGCGGCGGGCAGTAGCGTCGACAGTTCGAAACTCATCGAGAGCTCGGCGCCCGAGGGTCGGTAGCTGGCGACGACGCCCAGCGCGACGATCGCGCCGGGGCCCGGGAGGTACGTGCCGACCTCGGCGCTCGCGGTCTTGGCGGCGATCGCGAGGATCACCAGCCCGGCGAACCGCTGGAACACGTCCGGGTCGAACATCGAGTAGATCGTCTGGGCGAACGCCGCCTCGACGACGGCCAGCGGGATCAGGCCGAGGCCGATCAGGAGGACGGAGGTGGCCTTCTGGGCCGGACTCCCCTCCATCTCGGCGAGGACCACCGCGACGGTTGCGGAGCCGCCGAAGATGAGCAGTCCGGTCTGGAGGACGCCCCACGGGTCCATCCCGCCCGCGTCGGTGGTCAGGGCGCCGGCGACGACGAGCGCGGGGAAGATGCCGTCGACGAGCGGGAGCCCCATCACCGTCGCCAACAGCTTCGTGGCGCCGCCGACGCGCTGTTCGAGGCGTAACGCGATCGGGTGGTCTGAGACGCTCACGACTAGCTCGCGGCCTCACCCGTGGCCAAACGGTGGTGTTCTCCCGAGTCCGGATAGCCGCGACGGCAGTCGAACCGTGTAAACGTCGGGAAGAGACATCGAACTGTTCGCCACATCGGTTTCGGCTGGTCGACGGCGCTGCAGGGCGACTGGCCGGCGATGCGCGATGCGGCGATACTGTCGACGTCCATACCCACTACTTCCCTCGATACGCCGATAAACGTTGCGTGAGAGTGAGCCCCATAACCACGACCGGATCATCGGTGAAACTGGATGCGAGTCGAAGAATCCTCGCCGGATGGACGGTTGAACTGAAGAAGTGTCGAATCTTTCGATCGACTCCGTGATCGTGGCCGTCGATCGAACAGTGTGGGCACCGTGGCCACACGGTTCCCCGACTCGGAACGTTTTTGAGGCGAGCCTCACCACCGACTACATGGCGAGTAACGGATCGGAACCCTTCTCAGAGAAGCTACGAGTGCCGGAGGCGCTGACGTTCGACGACGTGCTCCTGCGGCCGATGGAGAGTCGTGTCGAACCGGACGCCGCGGACGTGTCCACGCGCGTCTCGACCAACGTCGAACTACAGATCCCCATCCTCTCGGCGGCGATGGACACGGTCACCGAGGCCGAGATGGCCATCGGGATGGCCCGCGAGGGCGGGCTCGGCGTGCTCCACCAGAACATGACGACCGCCGAGATGGAGGCGTCGATCACGCAGGTCAAACGCGCCGACGAGCTCGTGATCCGGCGGGAGAACGTCGTCACCGCCTCTCCCGAGCAGACGGTCAACGACGTGGACGCGATGATGGAGCGCGAGGGCGTCTCGGGCGCGCCGGTCGTCGACGACGACGACACCGTGCTGGGGATCATCTCCGGCACCGACATCCGCCCGTACCTCGAGGTCGGCGAGAGCGACGAGGTGCGCGAGGCGATGACCGACGAGGTCGTCACCGCGGCGGAGGACGTGAGCGCCCGCGACGCGCTCGAACTCATGTACGACCACAAGATCGAGCGCGTCCCCATCGTCGACGACGAGGACCACCTGGTCGGCCTCGTGACGATGCAGGGGATCCTCGCGCGCCGCGAGAACGAGAACGCGGCCCGGGACGAGGACGGCCGCCTGCGCGTCGGGGTCGCGGTCGGCCCGTTCGACGACGAGCGCGCGGTGGTCGCCGACGAGGCCGGCGCCGACGTGCTGTTCATCGACTGTGCCCACGCCCACAACCTCAACGTCATCGACTCCGCGAAGGCGATCGCCGAGACCGTCGACGCCGACGTGGTCGTCGGGAACGTCGGCACGCGCGAGGCCGCCGAGGCCGTCGTCGACTTCGCCGACGGCGTCAAGGTCGGGATCGGCCCGGGTAGCATCTGTACCACCCGAGTCGTTTCCGGCGCGGGGATGCCCCAGATCACCGCCGTCGCGCAGGTGGCCGACGTGGCGAGCGGGGCGGACGTGCCCGTGATCGCCGACGGGGGGATCCGCTACTCCGGCGACGCGATCAAGGCCATCGCCGCCGGCGCCGACGCGGTGATGCTCGGCTCCTACTTCGCCGGCACCGACGAGGCGCCCGGCCGCGTCATCACGATGAACGGCAAGAAGTACAAGCAGTACCGCGGGATGGGCAGCGTCGGCGCGATGCAGTCCGGCGGCGGCGAGCGCTACCTCAAGGAGGAGAACGACGAGGAGTTCGTCCCCGAGGGCGTGGAGGCGGCGACGCCCTACACCGGGACGCTGGGCTCGGAGCTCCACCAGCTCGTCGGCGGGATGCAGTCCGGGATGGGCTACGTCGGCGCCGAGAGCATCCCCGAGTTCAAGGAGCGCTCGGAGTTCGTCCGGGTCTCCGCGGCCGGGCAGACCGAGGGTCACCCCCACGACGTGATGATCACGGACGAGGCGCCCAACTACAGCCCCAACGAGTAAGCACGCGGTTTCGATTCGGGGACCGCGAGTCCCGAAGGGGTATTTTGATATAGCCGGCCGCTCGTTTTTACCTATAGCCAACCGCTACCCCTTCAGATGAGTGACGATCGACCTCTCGTGCTCGTGGTCGAGGACGAGTCAGACCTGGCAGACCTCTACGCTGCGTGGCTCGGCGACGGCTACCGCGTTCGAACCGCCTACGGCGGCCGCGAGGCGCTCGAGAACCTCGACGCCGAGGTCGATATCGTGCTGCTCGACCGCCGGATGCCGGGGCTCTCCGGTGACGACGTGCTGGACGCGATGCAGGACCGCGGGCTCGACTGTCAGGTCGCGATGGTGACCGCCGTCGAGCCCGACTTCGACGTGCTCGAGATGGGGTTCGACGACTACCTCGTCAAGCCGGTGGCTCGGGACGAACTGCTCGAGACCGTCGAGAACCTGGAGCGCCGAGGGACGTACGACTCGGGGGTGCAGGAGCTGTTCTCGCTGGCGTCGAAGAAGGCGCTGCTCGAGGCCGAGAAGACCGAGTCAGAACTCGACGAGAACGAGGAGTACGGCGAGCTCACCGACCGGCTCGAGGCGCTCCGCGAGGAGCTCGACGCGACGATCAACGAGATGGGGTCGGGCGACGAGTTCGAGACGCTGTTCCGGGAGTTCGACGACGTCGACGGCCAGTTCGCCGACGAGGAGCGAAGCGAGGACCCCTTCGCCGACGAGTCGGAGGAGGACCCCTTCGGCGGCGTGCAGGAGTAGCTCAGAGGGCCACGTCGGTGCCGACGTTCTCCGCGATCGCCCGCTCGAACAGCGCCGTCGCCGCCGTGGCGTCGAGCACCGCCGAACCGACCGACGCGACGACCAGGATCTCCGCGTCCGACTCCCTCCCGGCTGTGCCTTCGAACACCGCGGAGAGCGGCGTGAACGCCGACGCCCCGTGGTCCGGGAAATCCCCCGTTTCGGCGACCTCCGCGGGCACGTCGGCGACCAGCCGTGCCGCCCGCGAGACCGTCGCCGCGTCGAGTTCGCGCATCTCGGCTGTGTAGGCGCCGACGGCGACGACGAGCGTCCCCGGGGCGAGCGCGTCGCCGGGAAAAACTGGTTCGGTCGCGGTGGTCGCCGTCACGACCACGTCGGCGTCCGAGACGGCCGCCCGCGCCGAGTCGACCGCCTCGGCGTCGATCCCCTCGGCCCGGAGGTCGGCCGCACAGGCCTCCCGCGAGTCGCTGGGGGAGTAGACGCGCGCGGATTCGACGCCCCGTGCGGCCGCGATCGCGCGGGTCTGCCAGCGCGCCTGCGTGCCGGCGCCGACGACGCCGACCCGGACCGGTCCGTCGCCGACGGCCAGATGCTTCGCCGCCAGCCCGCCGATACAGCCCGTCCGCGCGTTGGTGATCCGCGTTCCCGCCAGCAGCCCCGCCGGTACCCCGGTCCGCGCGTCGGTGACCGCGATCTGCGCCTGGACGGTCGGCCGGCCGCGGTCGGCGTTGCCCTCGTGGACGCTCGCCAACTTCGTGGCGTAGTGCTCGTCGCCGTGGACGTACGCCGGCATCGTGAGCCCCGTCCCCAGCGGTTCGTCGCCCTCGAGTCCGGTCCCGACCGGGAAGTGCGGTCGTTCCGGGCGCTCGACCTCGCCGCGTCCCTGCTTCAGGAACGCCCGTTCGATCTCGGGCAGGAGATCGGGGAGGTCGAGCAGGCTCGCGACGTCGTCGTCGGAGAGTACGCGCATACGCCCTCCTACGACGCCGCGGAGAAAGCTTCTTGGCCGAGGGTTCAAGGGCGATGACGGGACCCCCCTCGCCACCGGAACCGCGAGGGAGTCCGGGCGGGAGCGCGACGCGCCCCTCGCGAGCAACCCACGCGTCGCCTGTTCGCTACCGGCGGGCCAGCCGCGGCCGTCCACGCCGCCCGGCACAACGGTTTTGCCCGCCCCCGGCCGAGTGAGGGTATGCGAGTCGTCGTCGGCGGCGGCGGGATCGTCGGCCTCGCGAGCGCGTACGCGCTCGCCGACCGCGGGGCCGAGGTCGTCCTCTGTGAACGGGACAGCCTCGGGAACGGGAGCACCGCGCGCGCCCTCGGCGGAATCCGGTGTCAGTTCTCGACGGCGGTCAACGTCGACCTGTCGCTGGCGAGTCGACCGGTCTGGGAGTCGTTCGAGGATCGCTTCGGCGTCGACATCGCGTTCCGGCAGACGGGCTACCTGATGCTCGCGCGGACCGAGGAGACCGCCGCCGGGCTGGAGCGGCAGGTCGACCTCCAGCACGAGCGCGGTGCCGAGACGGAACTGCTGGCGCCCGAGCAGGTCCCCGACTACTGTGCGGGCGTCGACCCCGATACGGTCACGGCCGCGACGTACAACCCCCGGGACGGCTTCGCGGACCCGTACCTCGCGCTCCAGGGGTTCGCGGACGCGGCCCGCGAGCAGGGGGTCGATATCCGAACCGGGACCGCGGTCACAGGCGTCCGACTGGAGGACGGGCGCGCCGTCGGCGTCGACGTGGCGGGCGACGGCGCCCCGAGCGACGGCCACCTCGCCGCCGACGCGGTGGTGAACGCCGCGGGCCCGTGGGCCGCCGAACTCGCCGCGATGGCGGGGATCGACGTGCCCGTCGAGCCACAGCGCCGCCAGGCGCTCGTCGTCGACCCGGAGCGCCCGGTCCCCGAGACCGACCCCCTCACCATCGACCTCGAGACGAGTTCGCACTTCCGGCCGGAGCGGGACGGCGCGGCGGTCGTGGGCGGCTACTTCGACGACGAGCCCGAGACGCCGGACCCGGACTCGTTCTCCGAGTCCTTCGACGTTGCCTGGGCGGCCGAGACGGTCGAACGCGCGGGCGTCTACTGCGACTACTTCGGCGACGGGACGCGACTGAAACGCGGCTGGGCCGGCCTCTACGCGGTCACCCCCGACCACCACCCGATCGTTGAGGAGTCGATCCCGGGGTTCGTGCAGGCGGTCGGCTTCTCGGGCCACGGGTTCCAGCACGCGCCCGCGACCGGGCAGGTCGTCGCGGAACTGCTCCTCGACGGCGGGGCGTCGACGGTCGACGTGTCGGACCTCGGGAGCGACCGGTTCGACCGGGGCGACCTGCTCCACGAGCGCAACGTGGCTTGACGGATTGCCCGGGACGCCACACTCATCTTCCCGCCGCCCGTCGGGGCTGTCGATGACTGACACGGCGGCGCTCAAGCGACGGGTTCGGGAGGCCATCGACGACAACGACGAGGCGATCCGCTCGCTGGCCGAATCGGTCCACGCCGAGCCGGAGCTGGGGTACAAGGAGACCGAGACGACCCGGAAAGTCGCCGAGGAGTTCCGCGGACTGGGACTGGACGTGGAGACCGAGCTCGCAGTCACCGGCGCGCGAGCACGTGCTGGCGGGAGCGGTGCGGAACAGGACGACGAGTTCGTCTTCGCGCTCCTCGGCGAACTCGACGCGCTCGTCAACCCCGGCCACCCCGCCGCGGATCCGGAGACCGGCGCCTGCCACGCCTGCGGACACGAGGCGCAGTTGGCCAACCTCGTCGGCGCGGCCTACGGCCTCGTCGCGTCGGGCGTCGTCGACGACCTCCCGGGCGCGGTGGAGTTCATCGCCGTGCCCGCCGAGGAGTACCTCGACCTGGAGTACCGCCGCGGCCTGCTCGACGACGGGAAGATCGAGTTCTTCGGGGGGAAGCAGGAGCTCATCCGCCGGGGCTACTTCGACGACGTGGACTGCGCGGCGATGATCCACGCCGCCTCGGAGACGCCGGAGCGCGAGGTCACCAGCGACTTCTCCTCGAACGGCTTCGTCGGGAAGACGGTCCAGTACGAGGGTCGGGAGTCCCACGCCGGCGGCGCGCCCGAGGAGGGCGTGAACGCGCTCAACGCGGCGATGGCCGGGATGAACGCCGTCAACGCCAACCGGGAGACGTTCCCCGACGAGGAGCACGTCCGGGTCCACCCGATCGTCACGAAGGGCGGCGACGGCGTCAACGTCGTTCCGGCGGACGTGCGCATGGAGTCGTACGTCCGGGCCAAGCGCGTCGACGCCATCGAGGACGCCAACGGGACGACCAATCGCGCGCTGGAGTCCGGCGCGATGGCCGTCGGCGCGAACGTCACGATCGAGGACTTCCCGGGCTACCTCCCGCTGCGGACCGACGGGACGCTCGTCGCGGCGTTCGACGACAACGCCCGTGAGGTGATCGGCGAGGACGCCGTCCACGGCGAACACCAGCACGTCACCGGGTCGACGGACATGGGCGACGTGAGCCAGATCGTCCCCGCGGTCCACCCCTGGACCGGCGGCTTCGAGGGCGCGGCCCACTCCACCGAGTTCGGCGCCGTCGACGAGGAGATGGCGTACCTCCTCCCCGCGAAGGTGACGGGGTCGACGGTCGTCGACGTGCTCGCCGACCCCGAGAAGCGCGAGGCGATCCGCGACGCGAAGGGCGGGAAACGCTCCACCGAGGCGTACCTCGAGATCGTCCGCGGGATGCGGAACACGCTGGAAGGGAGCTACATGGACGCCTAGCCCGCCGAAACGACCTTCCGGTGTGGGGTCCAAGCGCGGGTATGGTCGCGAAAGAATCCGAGTCCGAACTGGATCGCGGCGACGAGGCACCGTCGTTCTCCCTGCCGGGGACCGACGGCGAGACGTACTCCCTCGACAGCTTCGGCGACAGCGACGCGCTGTTGCTCGTGTTCACCTGCAACCACTGCCCCTACGCACGGGCGAAGTTCGACCTGCTGAACGACCTGGCCGCCGAGTACGACGACGCCGCGGTCGTCGGCATCAACCCGAACGACGCCGAGGAGTACCCCGAGGACAGCTTCGAGAAGATGCGGGCGTCCGTCGACTCCGGCGAGATCGCCTACGACGCCTACCTCCGGGACGAGAGCCAGGAAGTCGCCGCGGCGTACGGCGCTACCTGTACCCCGGACCCGTTCCTGTTCCGGAATGAGGGGGATTCGTGGGTTCTGGCCTACCACGGCCGGCTCGACGACGCGCTCAACCCCGACGAGGAGCCATCGGAGTTCTACATCCGCGACGCCATCGACGCCGTCCTCGCCGGGGAGGCGGTCGAGATACCCGACCGCCCGTCGCGTGGCTGCAGCATCAAGTGGACGTAACCGGCCGGCCCGCGTGACCGCTCGGCGGCTCCGTCCGGCGAGCCCGGAGTCCGATGCCGTGGCCGTGTCGACGACTGAGCGCCCCGTCCCGTCGAGCGCCGATCAGCTCTCGGCCTGTTCGCGAGCCTGCTCCAGCGCCTCGCGCGCGTTCTCGACGGCCGCGGGCTGTTTCGCGGGGTAGGCTTCGACCTTCGCCCGCAGGGTGATCCCCTCGCCGCGGTCGACCTCGCCCTTGAACGCGTCCTGTTTGTCCAGTCGGAGGAAGAAGGCGCAGTTGTCGTCGACGCGCTCGTCGAGTTCGTCGATCACGTCCTCGATGTCGGACAGTTCGCTGAGCTGCCGGAGCACGTGGCGCACGTCGTCGGCGTTGTCGACGCGCGCGGAGAACACGACGATCCGGTCGCCGTGGTGCCCCCGGTTGACTTCGCGCTCGATCTCGTACTCCTCGGGCAGGAACCGTCGCAGCGCCTGCTCGACGCGCTTCTCGTCCTCGGTGGCGTAGCAGAAGGTCCGCAGGTCGACGTAATGAAACGGGACGCTCGGCATGGCTGGTCGTACGATGGTCGCGCGCAAAAGGCTTCCTCGACGGTACCGCCGCCCGCCGAGTCAGAACTGCGTTACGCCTCGTCTTCGTCGTCGCCGCCCGCTTCCTCGACCAGTTCGAGCTGGTCCTGTGGGATGCCCGCCTCCTGGCCCTCCTCGAAGACGATCGTGTAGTTGGGGTCGCCGAACATGGTCTCCATGACCTGCGTGATCTCGCCCTCTTCGCCGTCGAACTCGCTGTGCTCGTCGTTGAGAACGACCACGTCGCCCTTCTCGAAGCTCATACCCGTTCGTTCCGCCGGCGTGGGTTTAAGCGACGTGATTCGGCTCACTCCCGAACCGCGGCGTAGATCTCCGCCAACCGGTCGACGGCGTGCTCGACGCTGATCGACGCCCGCCGGTCCAGGCAGTTCTCCCGGAGGCGCTCACGCTCGGCGAGCGTACGTTCGATCGCGTCGGCGAACCCGTCCACGTCGCCGCGCTCGAAGTGATAGCCGGTCTCGCCGTCGTCGATCGTGTCGCTCAGCGCGCCGCTGTCGACGCCGACAACCGGCGTGCCGCAGGCGAACGACTCCAGCGCGACCAGTCCCTGGGTCTCGACCGGACTGGGGAACAGGAAGGCGTCGAGGCTGGCGTAGAATGCCGGCAGCTCCTCCCTGTCGAGGAAGCCGAGGAAGCGCGCGTCCAGCCCGCGCTCCCGAGCAGCCGCCTCCAACTCCTCCCGTGCGGGACCGTCGCCGCCGAACACGACGGTCACCTCCCGATCGAGACGGTCGCAGGCGTCGATGATCGCCGGGAGCGACTTCTCGTGGCCGTGGCGGCCGGTGTAGCCGACGATCGTCCCGTCCTCGGGCAGGCCGTGACGCTCACGGAACGCCGTCGAGTCGACCGGCTGGAACCGCTCGGTGTCGACCCCGTTCGGGACGATCCGGGGATCCTCGACGCCGAGGGTCTCGCTGACGTACTCGCCGGTCGACGCCGAGGGGACGATCACCGCGTCGGCGGCGTCGAGGAACCACGACTCGTAGCGCTGGCTCATCGCCGCGGTCCGATCGCGAAGGGGCCCCCACGAGGAGAGGTAGCTGGCGTACTCCTCGGTCGGCGTGTGGAACGACGCAACCAGCGGGAGGTCGCGCTTCCGCGCCAGCCGCAGGCCGGCGAGGCCGATGGCGAACGGCGTGTGGGCGTGGACGAGATCCACGTCGGTGACGGCGTCGGGGATCCGCGGCAGCCCCAGCCGGTAGCCCGCGTAGATCGGCAGCGGGAGCGATCGGAGGGGGTACTCGTCGGGGTCGGGCGTCCGGTCGGGCGACCCGGGATAGACGACCGCCATGCGGCCGCCCCGGGCCTCCCAGCGGTCGCGCCAGCTCTGGACGGTGTAGGTGACGCCGTTGACCGTCGGCAGGTAGGTGTCCGTGAAGGCCGCGACCGACTCCATGGGCGAGCGGTTGGCCGAGGTGCCGTTAAGGGGTTCCGGAATGGTTCTCCCCCAGCAGGCGCTCGTACTGCTCGACCAGCCGGTCGCCCACGCGGTCCAGTGAGTGCTCCCGTGCGGTCTCCCGGGCGTTCTCGCCCAGTCGCTCCCGGAGGTCGGGGTTCCCGTCGAGTCGCTCGAGGGCGGCGACGAACTCCTCGCGGGTCTCGCACTTCAGGCAGTCCTCGCCGTGGGTGAAGAACTCCTCGAACACCGGGATGTCCCGGAGAACGACCGCCTTCCCGGTGGCCATCGCCTCCAGCGCGGCGATCCCCTGGTTCTCGTCTTTGGTCGGGAACAGGTACACGTCGCCGGCGCCGAAGGCGGCGCGCTTGTCCTCCATCCAGCCGGTGAACGTGACGTTCTCGGGCGGGTCGTTCGTCCAGTAGCGCGTCGCCTCGCCGGCGGCGGCGCCCTCCTCGTAGTGGCCGAACCACGCGAAGTCGTAGTCGGTCCGCTGGGCCACCTCACAGAACGTCGTCAGCCCCTTGCGCTCGAACACTTCGCCGACGCAGAACACCACCATCCCCTCGAGGTCGAAGCGCTCGCGGGTCTCCTCGCGGAGCGACTCGAACCCCTCGAGGGAGTCGATGTCGACGCCGTTGGTCACCGGCTCGATGGGGGCGGAGACGGGGTACGCTTCGAGCACCCCCTTCGTGTACTCGCTGGGACAGAGCACCAGGTCCGCCTGCGAGTAGAACCACCGGAGGTAGGGCCGCAGCGCGGGCGCGAGGCGCTCGGAGAACCGGAACGACTCCCCGAAGTCCTCGGCGGTCACGTGGGCGTGGAGGACGAGCGGGACGTCGTTGCGCGTTGCGTGCCGGGCGACGGCAACGCTCCCCGGGCCGACGACGTTGCAGTGGGCAACGTCGTACTCGCGGAACGCGCGCCCGCCGGTCAGTCGCGACCGGGCGGCGTCGACGGGCCCGTCGCCGACCCACGGCGAATCGACCACGTCGACGCCCGTCCCCTCGAGCGCCTTGCGCTGTTGGCGGGTGGCGGTGACGATGCCGCCGCGGATCCGAGCCTCCTGTTCGAGGTAGTCGAGGACGCGCACGGGTTTCGTCGTCGTTGGCAGGTCGGATGAATCAACGTTCCGGCTGGCGGGTGCCGGCCCGGTCGGTCACCGTTCCGGCCTGTACGCGTCGGCGACACATCGGCGCCCGTGGGCGGTCCCCGAAAGCGATAACCCCGGCGCCCCGTTGGATCCAGACGACCGATGGGCGCCGACATCGCCGCCGAGCGGATCGAGCGACTCGCCGAGCTGGCGGCGGCGGCCACCGACGAGGGGGAGTTCGATCGCTCGCGGGAGTACGTCCGGTTGGCCCGGCGGCTGGCGGAGCGCCACCGGCTCTCGCTGCCGCGATCGTTCGCGCGCTCGACCTGCGACGCCTGCGACGTGTACCAGCGCCCGGGAGTGAACGTCCGCGTCCGGGTCCAGCGCGGGCGCGTGATCCGCCGGTGTGACTGCGGCGCGACCGCTCGCTACCCCTACCGGGACTGAGCCGCTGGCGATACCGAAGCTTCAAAGCTTCCCCGGGGACTGTTTCCGGTAAGAATGTCCGAGGAGTTGCGCAAGCAGGCACACGATCTCGACGTAACCGTCTGGGTGGGGAAGAGCGGTATCGACGCCGTCGTCGACGAGCTCGGCGATCAGCTCGCCGACCGCGAACTGGTGAAAGTCAAGTTCCTCCGGTCGGCCCGGGGGACCGACGACGCCGCGGAACTGGCGGCTGATCTGGCGGACCGCGTCGACGCCGAGGTGATCGAGACGCGCGGGCACACGGCGGTGTTGCACTGATGCCGATCCTGCAGACGACGCCCGCAGCCGGCGGGTCGGCCGCCGGCACGAACAAAGTCGTCGCCGCCTTCCTCGACCAGTTCCTCCCGACGGTGCTGGCGAACGCCGTCGGCGCCGCGGTGGTGTTCGCCGTCGTGTTCGCGGCGGTCTACCTCGCCGGGAAGGCGACGATCACGCCGGTGCTCGGCCGCGTGCTGGAGGCCCGCGGTCTCGATGCCCACGCGCGCCGGCCGATCCGAAAGGTCACCTCGGTGCTGATCGTGTTCGTGGGGATCACCGTCGCCTTCGGCTTCGCCGGCTTCGGCGACTTCCTCCAGTCGCTCGCCACGATCGCCGCCGCGGCGACGCTCGCGATCGGCTTCGCGCTGCAGGACGTGATCGCCAACTTCGTCGCCGGCATGTTCATCTACACCGACCGCCCGTTCCGCATCGGCGACTGGATCGAGTGGAACGGCAACTCCGGCATCGTCGAGGACATCTCCTTCCGGGTGACTCGGGTGCGGACGTTCGACAACGAACTGCTCACCGTGCCGAACTCCCAACTCACCAGCGGCGTGATCAAGAACCCCGTCGCGAAGGACACGCTGCGCCTGCAGTTCACGTTCGGTATCGGCTACGACGACGACGTGGAGCGGGCGACCGAGATCATCGTCGACGAGGCCGAGCGCCACCCCGACATCCTCTCGGACCCCGAACCGAGCGTACGCCTGACCGAACTCGCGGACTCCTACGTCGGCCTGCGCTCGCGCATCTGGATCGACAACCCCTCGCGGGCGGACTTCGTGAAGATCCGCTCGGAGTACGTCAGGAACGTCAAGCAGCGCTTCGACGAGGCGGGCATCGAGATCCCCTTCCCCCAGCGGGACCTTTCGGGGCAGCTCGAACTGCCGCCCGAGCACGTTCAGGAGTAGTAACTGCCTTTTCCACTGCTGACGAAAAATCGAGAGCCGTCCGCGACGGAGTCCGTACGGCTGCGTGGTCAGTCGGTGCCCCCTAACAGCGGCCACACCGACCCGTCCGTCGGTTCGACCTCCGGGGCGTACACAGTCCTTCCCACGATCCGTGCAGTCGGTGACTCTCCGGTTTCGGATGCCATCGTGGACACCTCCCGTCCGGGTGGACGCCTCTACCGCCGGTCCACCTGTCGACCTGGTTGCGGTTCGCGGGGGTTAGGGCTTGGGTCCCGGGCGGCGGGTGACGCCGCTGTGGCGACACCGATCCGACGGCTTTTACAACCTCACCGTCCGGCCCGTAACTGACTCCGTGCCGTCAGTGCTACTGCTCGCGGTCGGACTGCTCATCTCGTTCGGCGTCGCCGCGGTCACTGGTGCCAGCAGCGTCTCCGTCTCGATGGCGCCCGCCATCGGGTCGAACTCCATCGGCGTGCTCCGCGGGGCGTTCTTCGTCGGTCTCGTGGGGTTCGTGGGTGCCGTCGCCCAGGGGGCCGCCGTGACCCGGGGCGTCGGGACCGAAGTCGTCTCCGGCCCGATCTCCTTCGAGATGGGGACGATCGCGCTGGTGGTCATCGGTCTCTACGTCGGACTGGGGATCTACCTCGAACACTCGATTCCCGTCGCGTTCTCGACGTTCGGCAGCGTCGCCGGCGTCGGTCTCGCGGCGGACTACAGTCCGAACTTCGACTACTGGTCGCTCACGCTGAGTTCGTGGGTCGTCTCCGGCGTCGTGGCCGTGGCGCTGGCCTACGGGATGGTCCAACTCATTCGGCGGTACGTGCCGAACTCCCCCCGGGCGGACAGGATCACCGACAGGGCGGTGCTGTTTGCGGGCATCGTGTTCTCCTTCATCGGCGGCGGGAGTCAGGTCGGCCTGGCGGTCGGCCCGCTGGTCGGCACAGTCCAGGAGTTCGGGTTCGGCATTCTCCCGCTCATCGTGTTCGGGGGGGTCGGAATCATGGTCGGCGCGTGGACGAAGAGCCCGGTGATGCTCCAGGCCGTCGGCCGGCAGTACGCCAGTCTCGGGCAGCGGACCTCGCTCGCAGTGCTCCTGACGGCGATTCCGATGGTGCAGATAATCGCGAACGTGCTCGGCGTGCCCATCTCGTACAACCACATCATCATCAACAGCATCGCCGGCTGTGGGTTCGCCGGTGCCGGTTCGGGCGTCGATACGCGGAAGTACGCCGGCACCCTCGCGAGTTGGCTCGTGACGCTCGTCGGGTCGACGGGTACCGCGTACCTACTGTACGAAGGGATCGAGTTCGTCTGAACCGAGCCGTCGGGACCCTACAGCATCCGGTCGGCGATCGTGTTCCGCAGCACCTCGCTGGTCCCCTCGTAGATCTCGTTCAGCTTGGCGTCGCGGTAGTAGCGCTCGACCGGGAAGTCCTTCGTGTAGCCGTAGCCGCCGTGGACCTGGATCGACTCGTTGGCCACCTCGCGGCTCACCTCGCTCGCGTAGAGCTTGGCCTGTGCGGCCTCCTTGATGTACTCCTCGTCGCGCATCTTCAGGTCCGCGGCCTTGTGCATCAGCAGCTTCGCGGCCTGTACCTTCGTGTCCATGTCGGCGATCTTGTGCTGGATCGCCTGGAACTCCGAGATGGGCTGATCGAACTGCTCGCGGTCGGTGGCGTAGTCGGCGGCGGCCTCCTTGGCCGCGCGAGCGATCCCGACGCCGCGGGCGGCGATGGAGATCCGACCGCCGTTGAGCGTCTTGAGCGCCTGCACGAACCCGTCGCCCTCGTCGCCGATCAGCCGGTCCTCCTGGAGCCGCAGGTCGTCGAACCGGAGCTCGGCCGTCTGACACCCCTTGTCGCCGAGCTTGTGCTCGGTGTTCTCCACGATGAACCCGTCGTCCTCCTCGGGGCGGACGACGAACGAGGAGATCCCCCTGTTGCCCGCGTCGGGGTCGGTCTTCGCGAACACGGTGACCGTGTCCGCGACCGAGCCGTTGGAGGTCCAGAGCTTGCCGCCGTTCAGGACGTACTCGTCGCCCTCCTTCTCGGCGCTGGTGGTCATCGCCGGCACGTCGCTGCCGGCGCCGGCCTCGGAGAGCGCGAACGCGCCGAGGTCGTCGCCGGCCGCGAGCGGCGTGAGGTACTCCTCCTTCTGGGACTCGTCGCCGAACTCGTAGAGCATGTTGCCCGCGAGCGAGGTGTGGGCGGCGACGATGGTGCCGAGGCCGCCGGAGCCCCGGGAGATCTCCTCGATCCCGATGGCGTAGCTGTGGTAGTCGAGCCCGGCGCCGCCGTACTCCGTCGGGAACGGCATCCCCATCAGCCCGAGGTCGGCCATCTGGTCGACGAGGTCGTCGGGGTGGTCGTCCGTCTCGTCGATCTCGGGGGCCCGGGGGACCACCTCCTCGTCGACGAACTCGGCGACGGTGTCGCGGATCTGTCGCTGCTCGGCGTTCAGCCCGAAGTCCATACCCTCGACTCCTTCCGGCGCGGGCTTAGGGTTTTCTACCCCGTCCTGACCCCGAACGGGCGGTCGGAAAGGCTTCAGCGACCCGCTTGGGAGAGACTTTTAACGCCGCTCGTCATAGGGTCCACAAACCGAATGCCCGGACCCGACCCCCTCGCCGACGTTCCGCCGGAAGACCTCGCGTGGTGTCACGAGGCCGTCCAAGACGTCTCACGCACGTTCGCACTCACCGTCGACGTGCTCGAGGAGCCGATGGACTCGTACATCTGTCTGGGCTACCTCCTCTGCCGGGTCGCGGACACCGTCGAGGACGCCTCCCACATCCCGCCCGCGGAGCAGGCGGCCCTCCTGCGGACCTACGACGCGGTTCTCGACTCGACCGACGAGACGGACGCCGAGCAGTTCGCCGCGGAGGTCACGGAGTGGCTGCCCGCCGAGGGCGAGCGCGACGCCGACTGGGCGGTCGTCGCGAGCGCGCCCCGCATCGTCGCCACGTTCGAGGCGCTGCCCCGGGACGTTCGCGAGGCGATCACCCCGCCGGTCCGGGAGATGGTCGACGGGATGGCCGACTTCGTCGAGCGCTACGCCGACGACGGCGGCCTCCGCATCGACGACCAGCGCGAACTCGAGGAGTACTGTTACTACGCCGCCGGCACGGTCGGGAACCTCATCACCAACCTCGTGACCCGGGGCGAGATCGACGCCGAGCGCGAGCAGACCCTCTACGAGACCGCCGAGGAGTTCGGCCTGCTGCTCCAGCTGGTGAACGTCTCGAAGGACGTCTACGACGACTACAACGAGGAGAACAACGTCTACCTCCCCGCCGAGTGGATGGCCGAGGAGGGCCTCGAGCAGGACGAAGTGCTCGATCCCGAGAAGCGGGAGGGCGCCACCTCGGTCGTCCGTCGAACGACCGATCTCGCGCGCTCGTACCTCGACGACGCCGGCACGTACCTCCAGCACGTGCCGCTCCGGGACGGGAACACGCTCGAGGCGTGGGCGGTCCCCTTCCTGCTCGCGGTGGGGACGCTCCGGGAGGTGCGCGAACACCCCGAGGACGTGCTGACCGAGTCGGGCGTGAAGGTGTCCCGGAAGGAGGTGTTCGCGGTCGTGAGCGCGATGAGTTCGAAGGGTCGGGACGCGCTCCCCTCCTTCCGCGAGCGGATCGCGAGCGCGCCGTTCCACCAGCAGCCGACCAGCGCGGACTGATCGAACGGTCCCTCGGTTTCGTTCCCGACGCATCGGTAGCGATCGCCGTCGCTCCGCGGTCGGTCGAAACGGTCGCAGAAGCCGCAGTTTCAGTCCTCGAGCGCGTCGGCGATCCGTCGCAGTTCGCGGGTCGCATCGCGGACCTCGTCACGGAGCTGGCGCACTTCCCGCACCATGTCCTCGGTGGCCTGGGCCTGCCGGCCGCCGGCGTCGCCGCCCTCCTCGGCGCCCTCGGCGCCCATGCCGCCGGGACCGCCGCCCATCCCTGGCGCGCCGCCGCCCATGCCGCCGGGGCCGCCACCGCCGCCCATCATGCCGGACATCATCTGCGCGAAGGGGTTGCCGCCGGGGCCCTCGCCGCCACCCATGCCGGGCGGGTCGCCGCCCATCCCCTCCGGGCCGGGCGCCTCGCCCTCCTCGCGCTCCTCCTCGCGCCGCTGGCGGATTTCCTCGACGCGCTCGCGGAAGGACTTCTCCTCCTCGTCACCGTTCTCCTCGACGGCCTCGTCGGTCTCGTCGGGTTCGTCTGCCATACCTCCGGGTTCCGGGGCCACGGCGAAAAGGGTTGTTCTCCCGCGCGACCAAACGCCGTGTCGACGGTATCGGGGCGATCTCCGGGGCCCCCACCGGATCGCGGCCGCGTTGGCGAACGGAAACTGAGCGCGACCGGGACGGTTTTCCCCGCCAGCCCCCGAACCCGACCCGATGGTTCCGCCGCTGGCGCTGGACATCGACGGCACGCTGACCACGCCCGAGCACACGATCGCGCCGCGGGCGTTCCCGCTGCTCGCGGAGTGGGACGCGCCGGTGGTGATCGCGACCGGGAAGGCGTTCCCCTACCCGGTCGCACTCTGTCAGTTCGCGGGCATCCCCGAGCGCGTCGTCGCCGAGAACGGCGGCGTCGCACTCGCCGACGGCGAGCTGCGCTACGCGGGTGACCCCGAGCGCGTCGACGCCGCCGTCGAGGCGTTCGAGGAGCGGGGCGGTACGCTCGGCTGGGATGGCGTCGACACGATCAACCGCTGGCGCGAGACCGAGGTTGCCGTCAGCCGAACCGCCGACGAGGCGCTGCTCCGCGAGGTGGCCGCCGAGTTCGATCTGGAGTTCGTCGACAGCGGGTACGCGTTCCACCTCACCACCCCAGGGGTGAGCAAGGGGGCGGCGCTGGCGGGCGTCGCCGAGGTGCTGGGCTACGACCCGAGCGAGTTCGTCGCCGTCGGCGACAGCGAGAACGACGCCTCCACGTTCGAAACCGTCGGGGAGTCCTACGCCGTCGCCAACGCCGACGAGACCGCTACCCGGGCGGCCGATCATACGCTCGACCGCGGCTACGTCGACGGCACGCTCGACGCGCTTCGGGCGGTACGGGACGCTGAAACCGAGTAGAACAGCCGCCTCAACACTCCTCGGCCGCGGGTGTGGACTCCCGTTTGACCGGAACGAACGCGCCGTCGATGTCCCACTCGTGGATGCAGTACAGATCGCCGACCCCGTCGGCTCGCCAGACCCCGTCCTCGTAGTGTTCGACACGCCCGCAACGCTCGCAGGTGCGGCGCTCCGGCGTGCGGAGCAGGTCGCTCATTGTGGGTCGGAGGCAGGTGAGGGGTATCAACCTTCCGCCGTCGGCAGAGTATTCGTCCGACGGCGCCGCCTCGACAGCTTTTCGGCGCTCGCGGACCCGAGAGCCGGTGTGGCACTCGCCCCGCGCAGGACGTTCTGGCTCGCCCTCTGCTGGCTCGGCGCGACACAGAGCCTCTCGTGGGCCATCGCCGTCGTCCGCGTCGGCGTCTGGCCGGGCAACGTCGCCGCACTCGCCGGCTTTCTGTTGGTGACGTTCGTCGCGCTGCTCGGCGTTGCCCGTCCCGAGTTGGCCGGCGGTCCCGAGGACCGAACGCCGATCTGGTGGGCCGCCGTCGTGGCCGCGGCCCTCGGGACGGTCGGGTTACTGCTCTAGACCTCCCGATACGGGCCCAAGCGTGTCCCGTCGGTCAGGTACGCCTCGCCGTCGATCAGTGCGTCGGGGAGGAACGGCGCGAGGAAGGACTCGCCCTCGACGTTGATCCACGTCCCGCCGGAGCGGTCGTTGAACGCGGGGAAGACCACCAGCTCCGCCCCGTTCCAGGTCAGTCCGTCCGCAGCCTCTCCCAGCGCCTCGCGGAACGGCTCCCTCCGCAGGGGCCCGCGCAGCCACGCGCGTTCGACGCGGCTCCCGCCGACTTCGTCGGTCAACCGGACCGACGGGTGCTCGTGGCCCATACAGAGCGTCGACGCCGAGAGCGCCTCGGCCCCGGGCCAGGTGTGGCCGTGGACGAGTCCCACGTCGTCGACCCGGGTCCCCTCGGTCGGGAGCTGATCGATCCGGTCGGGGAACACGTCGGCGATACCCCCGTCGTGGTTCCCCGTCGCGAGCGTCAGCGGGACGCCCCGCGAGTCGAGCGCGTCGAGCAGGTCGCGCACCTCCTCGGCCTCCTCGCCGTCGGGTTCGGCGATCCGGTGGACCAGGTCTCCCAGCACGACCACCCGGTCGGCGTCGGTCCGGTCGAGCAGCGCGAGCAGTCGTCGCCGGCGCTCGTCGGCGTTCGAGTCGAGTTCGACGCCGCGCTCGTAGCGCAGGCCGATCTCGATGCCCGCGTGGTAGTCCGCGATCGCCAGCGCGCGCTCGTCCCCCAACTCGAGCGTCGCCGCCGGCGCGCCGGGGACGGGTTCGACCGCTGGCTCGCCCATCAGATCGCCTTGAGCGTGCCGTCGTTGGGCTCGTAGCACTTCCCGCTCATCATCGCGCCCTGGATCGCGTCGTCGACGGCGTCGGGATCGGCGCCGTGCTCCTCGACGACGCGCTCGACCACCGCCTCGCGGTCGGCGCCGTCACCGTCGTCCAGCTCGGCCATCGCGTCCACGACGGCGTCCTCGAGGTCGTAATCGAGATCCGCCGACTCCTCCGCCGTGGATTCTTCGGTGGTCCCGCCCTCCTCGGTGATTTCGGACTCGATCTCCTCGAGCTCCTCCTCGGAGGTCGGCACGTTGATGCCGGCCTCGCCGGGTTCGTCGACCTCCGTGCCGGTCGAGAAGTCGGTGCCGAACTCCTCTTTGACCTCCCGGCGCTCGCTCTCGGTCAGCGCCTCCTCGTCGTCGACGGTCTCCTCGGGGTCGAAGTCCTCGAGGTCCTCGGCCTCGTTCTCGACGGTCTCCTGGACCGACTCGCCGGCGTCGAAGTCGCCGAGTTCCTCCTCGCCACTGTCGGCCGCCGCCTCGTCGGCCGCCGTGGCAGCCGTGGTTTCGGTCGCCGGTTCGTCGTCCGTCGTGTCGTCGGTTTCCGGCTCGGCGTCCGTCTCCCCGGCCCCCGAGCTCGTGGTCCCCTCACCGTCAGCCTCGCCGCTCGTCGACGCCGCGTCGACCGGCTCGGCGTCCTCGGTCGATCCCGCCGCGTCGTCCGCCTCTGCCGGCGTCGACCCCTCAGTGGCCGACTCGACCTGCTGTGCCGCGCCGTCGAGGTCGATATCCACCGCGGGGAGCGGGCCCAGTTCGGCGGAGCCTTCCGCCCCGGGTTCGGTCTCCAGCGCCCCGACAGAATCGCGTTCGCCCGCGACCTGTTCGACCGCCTCGACTGCGAGCGAGCGAACCGCTTCGAGGTAGACCGTGCCGGTGCCGTAGTGGTCGATGGCCTTCGGGATGCCGGCGGCTAACGAGGCGTCGACGGTCGCGGTTTCGAGCGCCGCACGGAGCTCCTCGCCTCGCAGGTCCGAGTCGAGCGCTTCCGCGAAGATCGCGACCCGGTGGAGCGTACGCTCGGCCGCCGAGACCACCCACCGATCCCGAGTGTCGGCCTCGACCTCGTTGATGCTCTCCGGACGGACGGAAGTGAACACGCGGTCGGAGTCCTCCGGCTCGAAGGTACGGGCCTTCCCCGAGAGCGCGACGAACGTCGGCGGCTCGGTACGGTTCAGGAACGCGTGCTCGTCCGGCTGGTACTGCCCGGCGTAGGTCACGAACGCGCCCGTGGGGTCGACGACGCGCCCGCGGAGGCTGTCCTCGTTGACCTGCTCGACCTCGGTGAGCACGCCGACGGCGAACAGGCGGTTCACGCGCGCGCCCGTCGGCGTGACGACGTAGTTCGGCGCGCGCTCCTCGTCGCTCTCGGAGTAGGAGAGCGAGGCGTCGTCGAACTCCGCGGCGAACAGCCGGCGGGCGATCTCGCGGTTGCCCGGGCCGGAGTCGGCGCTCATGCGCCCACCCCCAGCTCCGCGAGCAGGTCACGCGCGGCCGTTTCGGGGTCCTCGTCGACCGGCTCGAACGCGTCGGCGTTGAGGTTCGCGCCGTACTCGTCGACCGAGAGCGACCCGCGGGCGCTGTAGGCGTCGCCGACCAGCGCCGCCGCGATCTCCTCGGCGACCACCTCGCGGTCCATCGCCTCGCGGGCGGCCTCGCGGGCGTCGTCGAGGTCGCCGCCGTAGATCCCCTCGGTGAGTTCGCGCCCGAGAATCACCGTACACGTCCCCGTGCCGTCGTCGAGGATCGCCTTCGTCCGGAGGTCGTCGACGCCCTCGACGTCGCCGTGGGAGCGACACTCGCCGTTCTGGATCGCGCGGTTGCACTCCGGACAGCGCTGGATCAGGCCCGAGCCGTCCCGGACCTCGATCACGTTGCCGGACAGTTCCACGTCGAACAGGCCGCCGGCCGTCACCGCCTCGCCGATCGACATCGACGGCGCCGTGTCGGTGACGGTCACGGGTTCGTCGAGGCTCTCGACCGTCGAGAACGCCGAGACGTTCACCGAGGGGGCGCCGCGGTACTCCCGGACGTACACGTCCTCGAGCCGGACGCTCTCGCCGGTCTCGATCTCCGGGTGTGGGTCCCAGTCGGTGAAGGGCAGCCGGCCCGTCTCGTCGCCGATGACCCCCGAGAGGATCTCGGTCTCGCCGTCCCGGCCGTCGATGGTGCGCTCCTCGACCTCGACGACGCTGACCTCGACCGTCCGGCCGCGGTCGCCGGGTTCGAGCTCGATCAGCTCGCGCTCGCCACCGATCTCGTTGGGGACTTCGAGTTCTTCGCTCTCCAGCGCGACGCTGGTGCTGTCGCCCAGGTTGAGCTCGGGGTGGCCCTCCCACTCGCGCACGCCGGCGTTGCCCACGGTGACGGTGTCGCCGGGCTCGAAGCCGAACTCCTGCCAGGCGGTGTAGGAGACCGTGCCGGTCTCGTCGGCGAACTCACCCTCCCGGATGGTGATGTCCTCGCCCTGATACCGGATCGAGCGAGTGCCCTTCGTGAGCACCCGGACCGTCACGGTGACGTTGTCGTGCTCGGTCGTCAGATCCGCCAAGTCGAGCGATTCGGGGGTGGCGTCGCCGCCACCGCCGCCGCCGTGCTTCCGGCGGACGCTCTGTTTGGCCTCGTCGATCGGAACGCTGTACTGGAGCAGGTTCTCCAGGTCCTCTTTGACCTCCTCTTTGTCAACACCGAGAGCGGAGGCGAGCTCCTCGGCGTGGTTGTCTACGTCCATCGTGCCGAGTTGGGCCGCGATAGCTAATAAGCGTTCGTCCGCGCGACCCGCTTCACGTCGCCGGCCGTGCGGAAGGCCGTGCCGGACCGAACCACCCTTGCGTCTCGGGCCGCACGAGGGGGGTATGGACGCGACGACATCACTCTCTCTCGCCCGCGAGGCCGCGACGACCGGCGGTGAGGTCGCACACGGTGGATTCCGGGGTCCGCTCACGGTGGAGACGAAGGCGAACGAACTCGACTCGGTGACGGAGTTCGACCGGGAGGTCCAGCGACGGGTCGCGAACGTACTCCGCGCGGACGACCCCGAGGCGGTCATCGTCGGCGAGGAGGAGTTGCCGGAGATCGAGACCCGGAAGACGCTCCCCGAGTCGGGGACGGCGTGGATCGTCGACCCGATCGACGGAACCAACAACTTCGTCGTGGGCAACCGGATCTGGTGCTGTTCGGTCACCGCCGCCGAGGACGACGAGGCCGTCGCCGCGGTCAACGAGTTCCCCGCGCTCGGCGACTGTTTCGCCGCCGGCGACGAGGGGGCGACCCGCAACGGCGAACCGATCAGCGTGAGTCAGCGCGGCCGACCCGAGACGTTCACGATCAATCCGGTCTTCGGCCTCTCGGAGACCAACCGTCGGAAACTGTCGGAGTACGTCTCCACCATCACCGAGGAGTTCGGCGACTGCCGCCGGTTCGGCAGCTCGCAGTTCGCGCTCTCCTCGGTGGCTGCGGGCGAACTCGACGCCGCCGTCTCGAGCATGTCGCTCTCGCCGTGGGACACGGTCGGCGGCGTCCATCTGGTCCGGCAGGCCGGCGGCACCGTCACCGACCTGGCGGGGAACCGCTGGACCCCCGGCGCCGACGGGATCATCGCTTCGAACGGGAACGCACACGACGACCTCGTCGCCGCCTTCGAGTAGCTACTGCTCCTCCGCCCCCGCGTCGTAGGTCAGCACGACACCGTCGTCGAGTCGCTCCACGTCCTCGAGCGACAGCGACGGGAACGCGTCGGGGTCCGTGAACCCCTCGCCGTCGGCCAGCGTCGGCGCGTCGCGGCCGCCGATCACGACGGGGCCGACGTAGACCGTGAGCCGGTCCACCAGCCCGGCGTCGAACAGCGAGAAGATGAGTTCGCCGCCCCCCTCGACCAGCAGGCGCTCGACGCCGTGGTCCTCGAGGCGCTCGAACGCTGCGGGGAGGTCGACCCGGCCCGACCCCGCCGTCACGACGGTCGCGCCGGCGGCCGACAGCGCCGCCACGTCGGCCTCGTCGGCGTCCTCGCTCACCAGGACGTACGTCGCGGCCGCGTCGCCGAGGATCTCGGCGTCCGGCGGCGTCCGGGCACGCGAGTCGGCCACGATCCGGGCGGGGGTGGCTGGCTCGCCGTCCCGCTCCCGTCGGTCGCGTCGCTCGTCGTCCTTGACAGTCAGCGAGGGATCGTCGGCCAGCACGGTGCCGACGCCGACCAGCACGCCGTCGGACTCGGCCCGGAGCGCGTCCATCCGGTCGAAGTCGGCGGGCCCGGAGATCGCCACCTGCTCGCGTTCGCGGGTCGAGAGCTTCCCGTCGACGCTCTCGGCGGCGTTGACGTGGACGTGCATACGCCCCCTCCACGCGCCGGCGGGTCGACTCTTTCGGTCCGAGCGGGAACGCTCAAGTCCGGCCGTGCCCCAGCCCCGGCAATGACCGTCAAGACGGAGGTGGCCGTGATCGGTGGCGGCGCGACCGGGGTCGGCGTCGCCCGGGACCTGGCGATGCGCGGCGTCGACGTGACGCTGCTCGAACGCGGCGCCGGGCTCAACGCCGGCACGTCGGGGCGTTCCCACGGCGTGCTCCACAGCGGCGCACGCTACGCCGAGTCCGACCCCGAGGGCGCCGCGGACTGCCTGCAGGAGAACCGGATCCTCCGAGAGATCGCGCCCGCCAGCATCGACGACGCCGGCGGGTTGTTCGTCCGGCTCGCCGATGACGACCCGGACTACTTCCGGCGGAAGCTCGACGCCTGTCGGGAGGTGGGGATGGAGCCGACGCTGCTCGACGCCCAGGAACTCCGGGAGCGCGTCCCCGATATCGCCGAGGGCGTCGAGCGAGGTTTCGCCGTCCCGGACGGTGTCGTCTCCCCTGCGCGCCTCGTGGCAGCCACCGCAGCCAGTGCCCGGGAGCACGGCGCCAGCATCCACACCGACGCGCGGGTGGCCGACATCGACGCCGGCACGGGTTCGTCGAAGCGCCTCACCGTCCGCGTCGACGACGGCCCCACGATCGCCGCGGACGCGGTGGTTAACGCCGCGGGCCCGTGGGCCGGCGAGGTCGCCGCGATGGCCGGCGCGGAGCTGGGGATGCGACCCACTCGCGGCGTGATGGTCGCCGTCGACTACGCCGACCTGGGTCCCGTGCTGAACCGCTGCCGGGAGCCCGCGGACGGCGACATCGTGGTCCCGCACGGCGAGCAGGTCGTGCTCGGGACCACGAGCGTCGCCGTCGACGACCCCGACGAGTTCGAGCGGGCCGACTGGGAGGTCGACCGAACCGTCGAGGAGTGCGCGGCGATGCTCCCCGCACTCGCCGACGCCGCGATCGAACGGACGTACTGGGGGCTCCGCCCGCTCTACGAGCCCGACGAGCTCGATCGCGGAGGGAGGGGCATCTCCCGGGATTTCGCGCTCGTCGGCCACGACGCCGCGCCGGGACTGGTGAGCGTCGTCGGTGGGAAGCTCACCACCTACCGGCGCATGGCTGAGGCCGTTGCGGACCGCGTCTGTGGGGACCTCGGCGTCGACGACCCGTGCCGAACCGCCGCGGAACCGCTGCCGGGCGCCGACGAGCCGGAACGGCTCGACGAACTCGTCCGGGAGTTCGGTGCCGTGGGGCCGGCGGACAGCGACGTCGTTCGCTGACCGCGGTCCGCGGCTGCCGGCTCCCGGAGGCTGAAGGTCGTTCCGCCCCTGGAACACGCATGGCCTCCTACTTCGGCGTCTACCACTGGCGTCGACGCTTCCGGCGCCTGTTCGGCGCGCTCGCGCTCGTCGTCGCCGGGCTGCTGGCGTGGCGCCGCGGCGGACGCCTGGCTCGCCTCGTGGGCCTGGCGCTGGCCGCGGCGGGAGCGAAGCGCGGCTACGGCCCGCTCGACCGCGTGCTCTCGCCGCCGCCGTGGCAGCCCGACCGCTGGAAGTACCGCGCACCTCGAGAGGCGATGCCCTACGCCGACGCGGAGCGCGCGCTGGACGTCGGCTGCGGGACGGGGCGGTCGCTGGTCGGCCTCGCGCCAGCGGTGCCAGCGGACTGTCGCCTGACGGGCCTCGACGTGTTCGACGACCGCGTCATCCTCGGGAACGGGCCGGGACTCGCCCGACGGAACGCCGCGGAAGCGGGACTGGGCGTCGACGTCGTCGCGGGCGACGCGGCGCGGCTCCCGGTCGCCGACGACACGCACGACGTGGTGACCGCCTGCCGAGTGCTCCACGACCTGCCGAAGGAAACCGCGGAGTCGGCGCTTACGGAGGCCCGACGCGTGCTCGGGCCGGAGGGGACGCTCGGGGTGCTGGAACTCCCGGTTCCGCACGACCCGGACGCGGACCCACTGGCGTACTGGCAGTCGCTCGTCGAGGACGCCGGGTTCGCCGTCGAGGAGGCGCGCGAGGTCGACGGCGGGAGCTACTTCCTGCTGGTGGCGACGCCCGAGGGAGCGGTGGATTCGGGTTAGCGAGCGGCCGGTGGGGGCAGGTCGGCGCGACGGGCTCCGGACTTGCGTGTTCGTCGCGCCGCAGTGGCCAGGTCACGCGACGGGCTGGTCCCGCCATCGTTCAAACGAGTTCGTCGGTGAGGGGCTCAGTCGTCGACCGGCTCGACGCCGATCGTCACGTCGACGCCCTCGATCCCCCACTCCTCGACGAGACCGTTCTCCTCGTCGATGTTTTCGACCGCGACGAACTCGGCGGCCCGCACCTCGTCGGCCACGAGGTCGCGCCGATCGTCGAAGAACCCGGCGACGCGCTCGTCGTCGATGTCGACCGCGACGCGGATCTCCTCCTCCACGTCGAGTTCGAGGCGCTTGCGGGTCTCCTGGACGCGGCGGATCAGGTCCCGCGCGTACCCCTCGCGCTCGATCTCCTCGGTGAGTTCGGTGTTCACGTAGACGCTGCCGCCCTCGAACTCGGCGCCGGAGACGCCCTCGGGCGGTTCGGACTCGTACTCGACCATCTCGTCGGTGAGTTCGACCGTCTCGCCGTCCACGTCGACGCCGCCTTCGACGGCCTCCCGCGGTTCGCCCCGGACCGCGGCCATCACGTCCTGTGCGTCGCCGCCGAACGCCGGCCCGACGACGCTCATCTGCGGGTCCGCGATCTCGACGAGGTCCTCGAACTTGTCGGTGACCGTGAGTTCCTGGGCGTTCACGCGCTCGAGGAACAGCTCCTCCAGGTCGCGCATCGCCGCGGCAACGTCCTCGTCGTCGGTCTCGATCACGACCTCCTGGACGGGCCAGCGGAGCTTCCGGCCGCCCTGCTGGCGCGCGTTCGCGGCGGCCTCCTCGACCTCGCGGAGCACGGCCATGTTCCGCTCCAGGTCGGGATCGTGCAGGTCGTCGTCGGGCGTCGGCGCCTCGAGCATGTGGACCGTCTCGGCCTCGCCGTCGAGGGTCTGGTACATCCGGTCGGCGAGGTACGGCGTGTAGGGGGCGAGCAGGCGGACGACCTCGTTCAGCACCGTCGAGAGCGTCGCGTAGGCGCCGCGCTTGCTCGCGGAGTCGGACTCCTCCCACATGCGCTCGCGGATCGCCTTCACGTAGAACCGGCTCACGTCCTCGGTCACGAAGTCGAGCAGGACGTTGAGCGCGTCGTGGACCGCGTACTCCTCCCAGGCCGCCTCGGTCTCCTGTTCGACCGTCTGGAGCCGGGAGAGCACCCATTCGTCGACAACGCTCAGTTCGCCGTCGCTCAGGTCGGCCTCACCGGGGTCGTAGTCGTCCAGCTCCATGTACGGGAGCGGGAAGCGGAACACGTTCCAGAGGATGTTGAGCGTCGACTGCATCTCGCGGAGCCCCTCCCACTCGAAGCGCAGGTCGGCGCCGTGCTGGTCGTGGCTCAGCAGGTACGCCCGGAGCGGGTCGCGGCCGACCTCCTCGATGGCCTCGTGGGGCGTGACGATGTTGCCGAGGCTCTTGGACATCTTCCGGCCGTCGCTGTCCAGCGCGAACCCGTGCATCACGACCTCGTCGTAGGGGATCCGGTCGACGGCGGCGGTGCCCATGCCGAGCTGGGACCAGAACCAGCCGCGGGTCTGGTCGTGGGCCTCGACGATCACGTCGGCGGGCCAGAACTCGTCGTGGGCCTCAGTCTCGCCGGGGAAGTCGAGCGTCCCCCACGAGGCGACCGAGGAGTCCAGCCACACGTCGAACACGTCGGGGACGCGGGTGAAGGTCGTGCCGTCCTCGGTGATCGTGAGGTCGTCGACGGTGGGCCGATGCAGGTCGAGTTCGTCGGCGTCGACGTCCTGATCGGCGCGCTCGGCGAGCTCGTCGCGGGTGCCGACGACGATCCAGTCGTCCTCGGTCGTCCCCTCGGCCGTGCTGCCCTCGGGCGTCCAGATCGGGATCGGGATGCCCCAGTATCGCTGCCGGGACACGTTCCAGTCCGGCGAGTCCTCGATGAAGTTCCGGAAGCGGTTGTCCCGCGCTTCGGGCGGGTGCCACTCGCTGTCCTCCATGTTCTCGAGCAGGTCCTCCTTCACGTCGGTGACCGTGATGAACCACTGCTCGGTCGCGAGGAAGATGATGTCCGTGTCACACCGCCAGCACTGCCCGTAGTCGTGGGTGTAGCTCTCGTGGGCGAGCAGGTGGCCGTTCTCGCGGAGGTCGTCGATGATGTCGTCGTTGGCGTCGCGGACGAACTGGCCGGCGTACTCGCCGGCGCGCTCGTCGTACACGCCGTCGCTCCCGACCGGACAGAAGATGTCCAGCCCGAGCTCGTCGCCGCGCTCGAAGTCCTCCTGCCCGTGGCCGGGTGCGGAGTGGACCAGCCCGGTTCGGTCGGTCTCGACGTAGTCGGCGTGGTACACCTCGCCGGCGCCGACGAAGGATGGGTGATCCGGCACCTCCTCGGCGAGCGGGTGGTCGTACTGCCAGCCGATCAGCTCCTCGCCGGAGAGTTCCGCCTCGATCCCGTACTCGTCGTAGCCGCCCTTCTCCATCACCGACTCGACGCAGTCGGTCGCGAGGTAGAGCACGTCCTCCTCGCCGTTCCGTTCGGCCCGAACCTTCGCGTACGTCGCGGCCTCGTCGACGGCGATGAACGTGTTCGCGGGGACGGTCCACGGCGTCGTCGTCCACGCGACGAGGCTCCCCTCGCGAACCGCGAGCGGGAACTCCACGTAGATCGACGGGTCCTCGACCTGGTGGTACTCGACCTCGTTCTTCGCGATGGCCGTCTCACACCGGGGACACTGCGTGATCGAGCGCTTGCCCTGCTCGACCAGGTCGTTGTCGTGGGCCTGCGAGAACGCCCACCAGGCAGACTCCATGTACTCCGGCGAGACGGTCTGGTAGGGGTTCTCCCAGTCCATCCAGACGCCGATGGACTGGAAGTCCTCGTCCATGTTCTCGCGGTTCTCGACGGCGAACCGCTTGCACTCCTCGATGAACTTCTCCATCCCGTAGTCCTCGATGTCCTGTTTGGACTCGAAGCCGAGTTCCTGCTCGACCTTCGTCTCGATGGGCAGGCCGTGCATGTCGTAGCCTGGCCGGTCGGTGACGTTGTGGCCCTCCATCCGCTTGCGCCGGATCACCGAGTCCTTCAGGGTCTTGTTCCACGCGGTGCCGAGGTGCATCTGCCCGGAGGTGTACGGCGGCCCGTCGACGAAGAAGAACGGCGGGTCGTCGGCGTGTGCCTCCTTGGTCCGCTCGTAGGCGTCGTGATCGTCCCAGTACGCCGAGACGGTGTCCTCCACCGCCTGCGGGTCGTACTGGTCCGGGACCTCTTCGTCCATACCTCTTGGCTGTGTTGGGGCGCTTATCAACCCGGTGGTCCGGCAGTCGCGCTGTCGGATCGCCGTGGGGACCGGGAGAATCGGCGTTCGCCCACCAGCCTATATACGGTGCGTCCCCGAACCCCGGCGCATGGTCAGTCAGACGGAGCGCACCCGTGGACGGCGGGTCCGCTGAGATGGCCGGGCTCGTCCGGCGGTACCTGTTAGTCGTCGTCCGGTTCCTTCCGTTCGCGATCGCCTTCCTGCGCGACCGGCGTCGGTTCCTGTTGTTCGGGCGGCGTCGACGTGTGGGCGAGGCCGTGCACCGTGAGCGGGCCGAACGCGTCCGGGACACGATGCTCGAACTCGGGCCCGCGTTCATCAAGGTCGGACAGGTGCTCTCCACGCGTCCCGACATCGTTCCGCCGACCTACACCGACGTGTTCGGCACGCTCCAGGACGAGATCCCCGAGGACGCCGGCGGGGACCCGCGGACGGTTCTGGAGGCGGAACTCGGCGACGAGCTCGACCTCTCGACGCTCGAACGCGTCGCGGGCGGGTCGCTCGCGTTCGTCTACACGGCCGCGTACGACGGTGAGCGGATCGCCCTCAAGGTCCGCCGCCCGGGGCTCAAGCCGATGATCGAGCGCGACCTCCGCGTGATCCGCGGCCTCCTCCCGCTCGTCACCCCGTTCCTCGACGAACGCCAGCGGTACTCGGTCCGGAACGTCGCCGACGACTTCGAGGAGATCGTCCTCGACGAACTCGACTTCGACCGCGAGCGGGAGATCATGGACGAGATCCGCGAGAACGTCGCCGACGACGACCGGGTCGTCGTCCCTGCCAGCTACCCGGAACTCTCGTCGGAACGCGTGCTGGCGATGGAGTACCTGACCGGCCGGAAGGTAACCGACGACGACGCGTTCGAGGGCGTCGACGTCGACGCACACGAGATGGCGAGGTGGATCACGGAGGTCTACCTCGAGATGGGACTGGTCGACGGCGTGTTCCACGCGGACCCGCACCCCGGGAACCTCGCGGTCACCGATGGCGGGCGCCTGCTCCTCTTCGACTTCGGGATGAGTGAACAGCTCCCACGAGCCGTTCAGGAGGACGTCGTCGACCTCTACCGCGCGCTGGTCCGGCGCGACCTCGACGGCCTCGTCGACGCGTTGATCGCGCTCGACGTGCTCGAGTCGAGCGTCGACCGCGCCGAGGTCCGGCGCGTGCTCGAACTCGTCGTCGAGAACCTCTCCGGTCGCGCGGACGTGACGTGGCGCACCATCATCACCGAACTGATGGGGTCGCTCCGTGAGTTCCCGTTCCGGATCCCGCCGGACGTGATGCTGCTGGTCCGGGTCGGGACCGTGGGCGAGGGGGTCTGCCGACAGCTCGATCCCGAGTTCGACTTCCTCGCGGCCGTCCGGGAGTTCCTGCTCGAACGGGGACTCATCGAGAACGAACTCGCGGCGCTCGTCGGGGAGACGGCGGCGGACGCCCAGCAGTCGATACCCGCGCTGGCCCGGCTCCCGACACGCCTCGACCTGACGCTCGACCAACTCGAACGCGGGGAACTCGTCGTCCGAACCGAACCGGCCGACGGCACACGGCGCGACCCCGCGCTCGGCTACGCGGTGCTGGCGGGCGCGTTGGCCGTCGCCGCGGCCGTTCTCACACTCGGTGCCACGCCGTACGCCGTCCCGGTGAGCGGCCTGGCCGCCGTTTTCCTCCTCGCCTATCTGGCTCGCCGGCACGGCTAGTGGCCGGTCGGCGGCCGCCGTGCCGCGAGGGAGACGTTCAAACCGCCCGCCCGCCAACCCGTGGTATGGCCGACGTCCCGCTCGAACACGCCCACCGCGAACCCGACAGCGACACAGCCGCCGCGGTCTTCGTCCTCCACGGCCGCGGCGCCGACGAGAAGGACCTCCTGCCGGTCGCCCAACGGCTCCCCGGCGAGCGCCACGTGATCAGTTTCCGCGCGCCCGACCGCCTGCAGGGCGGCTACACCTGGTACGACCTCGACCTCTCGGCGGGCGGCCTCGAATCGAGCCAGCCCGACCCCGAGGGGTTCCGCCGCAGCCTCGACCTCGTCGCCGAGTCCGTCGACGCCGCCGTCGACGCCTACGACCTGGATCCGGATGACCTCGGTCTACTGGGGTTCAGTCAGGGCGCCATCACCAGCCTCTCGCTCGTCCTCGAACAGCCCGACACGTTCGCGTGGGTCGCCGCCCACCACGGCTACCTCGCGGAGTCCCACGCCGACCGCTCGCCCGAGGGCATCGCGGGCAAGCCGGTCTTCGTCGGCGCCGGCGCGGCCGACCAGATCATCCCGGCGAACCGGTGTGAGGCCGCCGCCGAGGGGATGCGCGAGGCCGGCGCCGACGTGAGCTTCGAGACCTTCACGGGCGGCCACGGGATCGGCCCGGACGAGCTCGACGCCGTCTCCGAGTTCGTCGAGCAGTCCGACTAACCGGTCTCCGTCGCCGTCCCGTCCTCCGTCGTCGGCGTCTCCGTGGCGGTCGCGTTCCGGGCCGCGGACAACCAGTCCGGCGGCGTCACGTCGACGGCCTCGAACTGGTAGTCGAGCGCGAACCGGACCTGCTCGCGCTCGCCGTCGTCGTCGCTGTCGGGCAGCGTGTAGCTCGCCCGGATCGTCGTGATCACGCCCCGGTTGGAGACGATCAGTAGCGCCTCGTACTCCTCGACCTCGCTCTCGAGGAGGGCCGGCGCGTCGCCGTCGATCTCGACGCGATACGTCGGACAGTCGGTGTCGTACTCGATCGCACACGTGACGACCGCCTCGTCGGCGCCGACGAAGTAGCGGTAGAGGTACGTTTCGACGTTCGCGTCGATCGTCGTCGCCGGGTACTCCGCGAGGTCGTACCGTGCGTACCGCGTCTCGTTCGGGAAGCTGATCCGGCGGAACACGTCGCTCCCGCCGGCGTAGGTCTCGTCCGTGACCCGGGTCGACCAGTTGTCCTCCGGTCGAACGACCGCCCGCCGTCGCGCGTAGTGACTCGCGTTCGCGATCCGCGCCGTCGCGTTCCGGACCGTGTTCGCGCCCGTCGAGCTACCCGAGGGCGACGTGAGCTCCCACGCTACGACCCGCGATCGGTTCCGGACGCCATCGACGTGGGCCTCGGCCAGTGCCGTCGGGTCGACGACGCCCGCCCGCGTGACCCCGGGACTGAGCCCCGGCATCGCCGTCGGCGTCGGGCTTTCGGCGCCGATGGCGCCCCCGTCAGCCCCTTCCGGCGTCCCGTTGGCCACCGTGATCGGCGACTGGGTCGGGCCGTCACCGCCCGTGAGCGGCGGGCCGGCGGCGACGACGCCGACGAGTACGACCAACAGGATCGCCACGATCGCTCGACGGTTCTCGCCGAGGGCGGGGATCGCCGCCAGCACGGTGTCGAGGAGGCCCGCCTCGTCCGCCTCGTCTGTGACAGTCCGCTCCAGCGGTCGATCGACCCCCTCCGCGTAGATCTCGGCGGCGGTCTCGCGCTCGATCCCGTACAGCAGCAGGTCGCGCAGATCCGCGGGCGGGACGTACGCGACGCCCGCCTCCACCGCGGCCGCCTGGACGGCCTCGCGGTCGCGTGCGGCCACGATCGTGTCGACGCCGTCCAGATCCGGGGTCCCGAACCGGCCGGGGTCGGCGACCCGGATCCGCCGTCGGTCGTCGCCCCGTTCTGCGACGACGACGCCGGCCTCGACGGTCGTCTCCCAGCCGCGGGCGGCCCAGACCGCGCTGACGAACTCGGTCCGCTCGCTCGCTGGGAGGCCGCGGAACTCGCTCGCGAACGCGTCGACGGAGACCGGCGGCATTGGTGGGTACTGGGCTGACGACTCCAAAAGCGCACCGGCGACGGCGCGACCGCCGGCCCCTCAGAGCCCCGGGACGAACCCGACCGCGCCGACAGTCTCGAGCACCATCCAGGAGAGGAACACCGCGTAGACGCCGAGCAGCACCGTGGCCTCGCGATCCGAGAGGTGGAGATCCGTCCGGAGCATGGTGAACAGCGCCACCGTGGCGACGACGAGGAACGCCATCATCGGTACTGCGACGCCGTAGTTCACCACGGCGCCGCCGGCGAGCACGATCCCCGCGGGCACGGCTACCAGCAGGTCGAACACGTTGCTCCCGAGCACGTTCCCGAGGCTGGTGATCCCCCGGCCCTTCCGTGCGGCGCGGACCGAGACCAGCGTGTCCGGGAGCGAGGTGGCGGCGGCGACGACCGTGAGCCCCCAGACCGCCTCGGGGACGCCGAGGGTCGTGGCGAACACGTCGGCGCCGTAGACGAACCCCTCGACGGCGACGAGCACGAGCGCGAGGCTGAGCAGGAGTGACCCCCACTGTCGTCGCACGTTGACTGACTCCGTCAGCGGTTCGGCGACGTACTCGACGGTGTCCGCGTACTGGATGAACACGTAGAGCCCGTAGAGCGCGATGGGGAGCATCCCGAGCCACGGGGGGATATCCGCGACCAGCCGGCCGCTCTCGTGGGGGTAGTAGATGACACCCAGCGAGAACACAAGCAGGAGCGCGGCGACGGAGAGCATGTAGAACAGCGCCTCCTTGTACACCACGTCGCGGTTGGCGTTCAGCTCGTCCTCGGCCAGCAGCGCGGAGACGCCGGGGATCACGAGCACGTTGAACACCGCCGAGCCGACGACGGCGCCGACGCCCAGGTCGAACGTGTCGTGGATCACCACCGACAGCACTGCGATGGAGAGTTCGGGGAAGCTCGAACCGATCGCGGCGACGACCGACCCCTGTATCACCGGCGGTAGCCCGTAGTGGCCGGCGAGCTGGTTGCTGGCCTCCTCCAGCATATCCGACCCCAGCCAGACGACGGCGGTCGCGACGACCGTGACGACGGTCGCGAGCAGCACCGACATGGACGGGCGTTCAAACGGCCCACTCAAAACGGCACCGTCCGACGGCGACGGGCGCGCTCGATCGAGTTCGGGTACCCACCGCGATCGGTGAACCGATCCCCGGCACCGATCAGCCGCGTTCGGTAGCCCTAAACGCGCGCACCCCCAATCCGGGGGTATGAGCGTCGCCAAGACCGTCGAGGACCTCGGCGCCGAACTGGGGGAGCGGATCGCCGCCACTGACGAGTACGAGCGCTTCGAGGAAGCCAAACGGGCCGTCGAGGGGAGCGAGGAGGCCCAGCAGCGCATCTCCGAGTTCGAGTCGCTCCGCGCCGAGCTCACCACGGCCCGCCAGACCGGCGAGGCCGATCAGGAACTGGTCGACGAGGTCCGGCAGGCCCAACACGAGCTCCACTCGCTGCCGGAGATGGCCGAGTACCTCGAGGCCGAGGAGGAACTGCAGGCCCGCCTGCAGGCGGTGAACAACGCTATCTCCTCGGAGCTCGTCGTCGACTTCGGCGGCGAAGCCGGCGGCTGCTGTCGAGACTAGCACGCGACGCGACGGCGGCGGTCGAGACCCCGAGATTTCTTGCCGGATCACGCGACCAGTAGCGCCATGCTCGCGATCGCCGGCGGCAAGGGCGGGGTCGGGAAGACGACCACGACGCTCGGGCTCGCCGCCGCGCTCCCCGACCGCCCGCTCGTCGTCGACGCCGACAGGGACATGCCCGACCTGCACGCCCTCGCCCGCGTTCCGCGCTCGAACGAGGACCCCACGGACGACCCGCCACTGGCCGCCGATCACGGTTGTCGCGTCCTCCCCGTCCCCAACGGAGAGCTCCCGCCGGCAGCCGAGCGGTTGGCAGCGGTCCGGGCGGACTGGGAAGCGGATGGTGCCCCTGCCCGATCGACGGTACTGGTCGACACCCCCGCAGGTGCCGGCATCGACGCCGCGACGCCGCTGCGGGCCGCCGATGGGGCGGTGCTGGTCAGCACGGCCTGTGCCCCGGCGCTCCGGAACGCCGCCAAGACGGCAGCGATGGCCCGGGCGGTCGACACGCCCGTCGTCGGTGCCGTGCTGACCCGTACCGCCGTTCGCCCCCCGAACGCTGCCGAGCTGCTCGGCTGTCCGGTGCTCGCCGCCGTCCCGAGGGTCGACGGCCGGCCGCTCGATGCCCGACGGGTCCGGGAACGCTACGAGCGGGCCGCCACGGCGCTCCGGGACCGGGCGGACGTGGTCCCTGGCTGATACCCGCACGGAACGCTTTTGCCCCCCAAACGAGTAACGCTCCCCATGGCTCGGCGGCTCTCGACAGGCATCAACGTCCTCGACCGGGAGCTCGAGGGCGGTCTCCCCGCGGGCTCTATCGTGCTGCTCACCGCGGAGCCCGCCAGCCAGTCCGAGCTGTTCCTCTACGAACTCACGGCCGCACGGCCGACGCTGTACCTGACGACCGTCCGGTCCGATCAGGCCGTCATCGACGGCATCGAGCGGACCAACACCCGTACCGGCGACCCGAACGTCCGCGACGTGGGCGGCGACGCGCCGCTGGACCAGGCGAACCGCCTGATCGGTACCCTCCCCGAGGGGGCGACGCTGATCATCGACGTGGTCGACAGCTTAGAGCGCTACGACCGCGCTCGCTTCCGGCGCTTCCTCAACGAGCTCCAGACGGTGATGGTGAACACCGGCGGGCTCGCGATCCTGCACGGGTTGAACGGCGTCGACGTGCCGGACAACCGCGACGTGACCGCCCACGTCGCCGACGTGGTGTTCGACCTGCGGACGACCATCACCAACGCCGAGATCGAGAACCGTCTCGTCGTCCCCAAGTTCCGCGGCGGCAAGGCGCTGGCCGAACCGATCAAGCTCCGGCTGGCCGAGAGCGTCAACATCGACACCTCGCGGGACATCGCCTGACGCGCATCCTCCCGACCCCACACCCTCAGTTCTCGCCGCGGGCGATCACGCCGCTGCTGCTCGACTGAAACAGCGCCCCGTCCGTGACGATCGGTTGCCCGCCCCCGTCCGTCGAAACCGTCCACCGCTCTCTGCCGTCCGTGACTGCCCGTGCAGTGAGGCCACGATCGCCGTCGCGGAACACCACCGCGTCGCCGGCGACCGTCGGCGTCCCGACCCGGCCGTCGTCGACCTCGTGACGCCACGCCTCCTCGCCGTCCCGGTCGATCGCGTAGAGTCGGTCGCCCGCCGGGACGAACACGCGCTCGTCCCCGACAGCTACTGCCCGCGGGTCGGGTTCGAGCACGTTGACCGTCCAGCGGTGCTGACCGTCGGTATCGAGCGCGGTCACCATCCCGTGGCTTCGAACGACCACGAGGTCCTCCGTCACCACCGGCCCCTCGGTCACGGCACCGGTCGAGACTCGCCAGTGCTCCTCGCCGGTGTCGGCGTCGAGGGCGACGACGCCGGTGTTCCCGGACGCCGAGCCGAGGTACAGCGTGCCGTCGTGGACGGCGACCGCGTTCGGGAAGGTTCGCCCGCCGTCGCCGGCGTCGATCCGGCGGGTCCACCGCACGTCCCCCGCCAGCGCGCCGAGCGCGTGGACGCGACCCCGCCAGTCGCCGACGTACACGACGCCCTCGGCGACCGTCGGCGGCGCGGTGAGGCGGGCCGCCACGTCGTTGAGCCACTCCTCCTCGCCGTATCGCGGGTTGAAACAGACGACGCGGCCGCGTTCGGTCGATCGCTTCGCACCGACGACGATTCGGTCCGGGCTCACGGCGGGGGCGCCGTTGGGCTGGACGCGGAGGGGCACCTGCCAGCGGAGCTCCCCGTCGCCGGCCGACAGCGCGTACAGTCGGTATCGGGAGCGCGCCGTCCCGCTGACGGCGTCGGCGGGGACGTACAGGTCGCCGTCGGCCAGCGACGGCGTCCTGACCCCGCGAACGTCGTCGAACTCGGTCCGCCAGACACGGGTCGGCTCGCTCGGGCCGGCGTCGACGCGGCGCGCGTGGCCGGCGTCCCGCCCGTCCATCGGCCACTTCCCGTCGACTGTCCCGAGGTCGTTCGAGGCCGAGCCGACCGACAGACAGCCGGAGAGCGCCGCGCCAACCCCGAGCGCGGCCAACAGGTCCCGACGCGTTGTGGAGGGCATACACTCGACACCCCGCGGCGACAAGTTGAACCTTGCGACCATTAGGTTCGCTATCGCGAATAACGATTTACGAGTTGGATTAGCCCCACACGCAACTGTCGAAGGACACCGCGCCGAGAGACCGGGGCGGCAACTGAACCGACCGTTACGTCCTTCCGGAGTGGGCCCATCACCCCGACAAATGAGCCGCCGACAGGGAGACGCCGTGATCGACGTGACGGAGCTGACGGTACGGTTCGACGACGTGCTCGCGCTCGATTCGGTCTCCCTGTCGGTCGACGCCGGCGAGTTCGTCACCGTCGTCGGGCCCTCGGGGTGTGGGAAGACCACGCTGCTCCGGAGCGTCGGCGGGCTCCAGTCACCCACTGCGGGCGAAGTCAGGGTCGACGGCGATCCCCCCGAGTCGGCGCAGGCGGCCGGCGACCTCGGCGTCGTCTTCCAGTCCCACACCTTGTTCCCCTGGAAGACGGCGTTGGAGAACGTCACCTTCCTCCGGGAACTCGCCGGTCGGGACCCCGATCGCGACCGTGCTCGCGAGCGCCTCGTCGCCGCGGGACTGGGCGGCGCCGTCGACGCCTATCCCCGGGAGCTCTCCGGCGGGATGTGCCAGCGCGTCGCCATCGTTCGCGCGATGCACCTCGGTGCGTCGACGCTGCTGATGGACGAACCGTTCGGCGAACTCGACGAACTCACGCGTTACGACATGGCCGCCTCGGTGCTCGATAGCTGGCGTGACTCCGACCGGACGGTGCTGTTCGTGACCCACAGCGTCCCGGAGGCGGTGCTGCTGGGCGACAGGGTGATCGTGATGGCCGACGACCCCGGACGGATCGTCGACCGTGTGTCCGTCTCGGTCCCGAGACCCCGCGAGGAGGCGACGATGGACACGCCCGCGTTCGCCGACCAGGTCGCCGACATCAGGCGGGTACTCCGGCAGAACCGCACCGAGGACACACACCCCGACAGATGACCGCCGGTCGCCTTCCCGAGTGGGCGTACCCCGCCGTGACCCTCGTCGGCGCCGTCGTCCTCTGGGCCGGGTTCGTGAGCCTGTTCGACGTGCCGGCGTACCTGCTTCCCCACCCCCTCGCGGTGGGGCGACGCCTCGCGGGCGATCCGGGGCTCTACGCCGACGCCGCCGTGGCGACGACGGTCAAGGTACTGGTCGGCGGCGCCGCGGGCTCGCTGGCCGGGTTCGTGCTCGGTGTCGCCGTCGGCGAACTGCCGCCGCTCTGGCGGGCGGTCTCGCCGTACTTGATCGCGGCACGCGTGCTCCCCGTCGTCGCGATCGCCCCGCTGCTGCTGATCTACTTCGGCACCGGGTTCGCCACCGGGATCGCGTTCGTGGCGCTGATGACGCTGTTCCCGATGGCCGTGAGCACCGCCGCCGGCTTCCGGCAGACCCCCGAGGCAGCGCTCGACCTCGCGGCATCCGTCGACGCCCCCCGACACCGCGTCCTGCTCTCGATACGGCTTCCCTACGCCGTTCCCGACGTGGTCGGCGGCCTCCGACAGGCGGCGACGCTGGCCGTCGTGGGAAGCGTGCTCGCGGAGTGGTTCGTCGCCGACAGCGGGCTGGGCTACCTGATCCTCGTCGCCGCCGAGAACGTCCGCCCCGACGTGTTACTCGCCGCGCTGTCGGTCGTGTTCCTCGTCGGGTTTTCGCTCTACGGCGCGGTCGGCCTGCTCGGTTCGCGCCTCCGTCGGGCCGTCGCGTGATCAGTCCGCGATCCCCCAACGCCGCCTCACGGCTCGCTCGAGGAGCGCTGCGGTCCCGTAGAACGCCACTCCGAAGAGGGCGATCACGATGAGGTACGCGAACAGTTCGGCCGTCCGGACGAACCGGCCCGCTTCCCAGACGCCCGCACCGAGGCCGCCCCGCAGCGCGAGGAGTTCGGCGACGACCGTCCCCGTCACCGCGAGCGCGGCGCCGAGTTTCACCCCCGCGAACACGCTCGGGAGCGCCGCCGGCACGCGAACCGAGCGGAACGTCTGCCACTCCGACGCGCCGACGGAGGCCAACAGGTCGAGCGACGCCTGGGGCGTCGACGCCAGCCCATCGATCGAGGCGACAGTGACCGGAAACGTCGTCATCAGGGAGACGAGCAGGACCCGGACCGGGACGCCCGTCCCGAACCAGAGCAACACCAGCGGCGCCACGGCGGTCAGCGGTGCGATCCGGAACCCGACGACCGTCGGTTCGACGACCGCCCGACCCGGGGCGGAGCTAACTGCCACGAACGCGAGGCCGAGCCCGATCACCGAACCGAGGCCGAGCCCCCCGGCCGCCGTGAACCCCGAAATCGCCACTGCTCGGGCGAACGTCGACGGCTCGGCGATGACGGTGGCGACGACCGCCGCCGGGGCCGGGAGGAGTATCCGCGGCGTCGTCGCCGCGGCCACGTGCCACCAGCCGAGGAGGACGAGCGACACCACGGCGGGCGGCCCGACCCGTCCGACAAGTCCGGAGCGAGGGATCACGAGACGCGTTCGGCGTACTCGCCGACGTACTCGTCGTCCGTGTCGAGGTACTCGTTGGTCCAGACGCCGGCGGGATCGGCGACCTCGCCCGAGTCCGCCTCGCGGAGCGCGTCGGCGACGGTGGTCCAGGGGGCGGACTCGTGCCAGCCCCAGCCGTGCGCCTCGACGGCAGGTCCGACCACGTGCGCTTCGGCCATCCGGTCCCACGTGGCCCGTGTCTGTTCGCGCACCTCGGCGAGGCTCTCGTTGGCGTCGACGACGGCGTCGACGCCGGCTTCGGGGTTGTTCGTCGCCCACGCGGCGCCGCGGGCGGTCCCCCGGAGGAACGCGCGCACCGTCTCGGGGTTCTCCGCGGCGTAGTCGGGGGCGGTCGCGAGCAGGTGGCCGTAGGCCGGGACCTGCTCGGCGACCTGCAGGCTGTCCACGGTCGCGCCCTGATAGCGAGCGTCGATGGCGTCCCCGAACACGCCGCCCGCGGCGTCGACGTCGCCGTCGAGCAGGCGCTGGACGGTGTTGTAGCCGGCGTCGACGAGTTCGACCTCCTCACGGACGTCGACGGCCTCGAGGTACAGTTCGGTCAGCTTCCGCACCATCCCCGGGCCCGTCCCGACACGCGTGCCGGCGAGCTGCCCGGGATCGTCGAGCGGTTCGCCAAGCGATTCCCGCGTCGCGAACACGACGGTCGGGGTTCGCTGCATCATCACCGCGATCGAGGTGACGTCGACGCCGCCGCCGTCGGTCAGCAGCACCTGATCGCTGCTCGTGACTGCGAACTCCGTGTTCCCCAGCCCGGCTTGCCGGGCGGCGAAATCCGACCCGTCGCCCCCGCGGATCTCCGAGACGGTGATCCCCTCCTCCTCGTAGAACCCCTGCGCTCTGGCCGCGTAGTAGGGCACGTGCAGCCCGTTGGGCGTCCAGTTCAACAGCAGGCTCACGCTGTCGGAGCCGCCCCGTGGGAGGCCGACACAGCCGGCGGTGAGGGCGCCGGCGCCGAGCGAGGCGAGGACCGAGCGTCTGGTCCGTGACACGGCCGCTACCGGGGTCCCGTCGGAAATAAACGTAGCGGATAGCCGACTGGGGCGTGGTAACGCATTACAGACTCTCTCTCGCCCGAATTCGGCCGATACCGGGGTCCGATAACGGAACCGATAAACGGTTCACAGCCGTAGTGCGTGACCGTGAAAGTACCAGACAGCGCGAGCCGACGGTCCCTCCTGCGAACGATCGGTGCCGGTGTCGTTGCGACGTCAGTCGTCGCCGGTTCAGCGGGCGCACAGGAGTCGGAGACGGCAACCGGCGGCGAGACCCACGAGGTCAGCATGGTCTCGAGCGACGACGGCGAGTACTACTTCGACCCCGTCGGGCTCCACGTCCAGCCCGGGGACACGATCCGGTGGACGATCGAGAGCGGCTCCCACAACGTCGTCTCCTACGACGAGCGCATCCCGGAGGGCGCCGACACCTTCGACACCGAGGTCATCAGCGAGGGCTCACACGAACTGACCTTCTCCACGGAAGGCACGTACGACTACTACTGCATGCCCCACCAGTCGCTGGGGATGGTCGGCCGGTTCGTCGTCAGCGAGCCCGGCGGCCCCGCCGAGGGGAGCAGCCCCCAACACGGCGACGTGCCCGAATCGAGCGCGATCGTCGAGCAGGGATCCATCGCTTACGACGAGTTCACCGGTAGCGACGAGACGGCGACGCCGGAGAGCACGCCGACGGACACCGCGACCGCCGCCCCCGACGACGAGACCACCGAGGCCAGCGGCCCCGGGTTCACGGCGACCGGCGCGCTCTCGGCTATCGGCGCCGGCGCGCTGCTGCGGGCCTACCGTAACCGCGACGAGTAACCCCTCACGGGGTGCAGCGGCGATTTTTCGACGCGTCTTCTCGGGAGTGGTGACCCGTCCCGCCACACCCGATTTCGATATCGCGGAATACGATTTACACGTCGGCGCTCAGTCGAACCGGTAGACGTGTGAGAGGTACGTCTCCCGGACCTGGTCCCCCCAGTTGTGGGTGTACGTGTCGATCACGTCGCTGGCCACGTCCCCGCGGAGGTACTTCACGATGCCCCTGTCGCCGGTCCGATCCCGGAGGTGGGTGGTGAAGAAGTGCCGGAAGTAGTGGGGCGTGACGTTCTCCCCCGCGCCGGCGCCGGTCTCGTACCAGCCCATCTCCTCGGCGTACCCGCGAACGTAGTGTCGTACCGCCCTGGCGGAGAGTCGTCGGCCCCAGTCGGTGGCCGTCGAGACGAACAGCGGGTCGGCCTCGCTCGGGGTATCCGGGCGGATCGCCAGCCAGCGTCGGAGCGACCGTCGGAGTTCGTCGTCGACGGGGATCACCGTCGAGCGTTTGCGCTTGTTCGACTCCTCCCGGACCTCGCCGTTGTAGGCCTCGCCCCGGGCGGGCGCGCTGTCGACGTAGACCGCGTCGCCGCGGCCGTCCAGCTGGGGCCGGCCGTCGAGGTCGTACCCCTCGAGTCCGGGGTCCGCCAACCGGAGGTCCCGGCAGTCGAGGTTACAGAGCTCGCCCACGCGCATCCCGGTTTTCAACAGCGTGAGGACGACCGCGTGGTGGAGCGGGTGGCGGATCCGCCCGAGGAACTCCCCCATCGTCGCCACGTCCACGTCGCGCCGTTCGGGGTCCTTCTCGATGGACTCGTCCATCTCCTCCATCACTAGCGCCATGGGGTTCTCGTCGAACGCGCCCACCCGGTTCATGTAGTCGTAGAACCGGTTGACGGTGGTCGCGTAGGTCGCGACGGTGCTCGGTGAGAGCTCGTCCCGCACCGAGTGGACCCACGCGAGACAGTCGCGGTGGCCGGCCGATCCGGCGTCGACGCCGCGGTCGTCGAGGAAGGCGGCGAACCCCCTGAGAACCCGCTCGTAGGCGTCACGGGTGCGCTCGGCCCGACCGTGCATCTCCATGTCCTCGAGGTAGTAGTCGATCGGATCGGCCACCTCGGGATCCGCCTGCCTACTCGCCATCGAGAACGTACCCCCCCTTCCGGCCGCTGTAGCGGATCGCCTCGGACTCCTGGGTGATCCGGTCGAGCCGGTCCTCGAAGTCCCCGAGGACCGCGTCAACCAGTTCCTCCCAGTCGACCGCCTCGTCGGCCGAGAGTGTCCCGTGGACCCGCGCTTCGAGGCCGTCACCCCTGGGGTCGGCGCCCGGAGAACCGCCCTGCTCGGGGTTACTCGGTCCCCCGGACTCGTCGGCCGCCTCGAAGCCGCTGCGGCCCGCCTGGACCATCGTCCGGACGAACTCACTCTGACTCATCCCGAGTTCGTCGGCGGCCTCGCGCCACGCCTCGCGCTGGTGGGCAGGGACTCGCGTCTTGACCTGGACCGTCTCGCTGTCGGCGTCTGCGCCCATGGGTCGTGGCTCTGTCGCGGGCCACATTAACGTACCGGAAGCGAGGATTAGGGCCTTAATCCTCGCGGTGGGGACCGAACACCCGCCGAAAGCTGGTACCGGTTGCGTTTATTTCGATCATTTGGTGCCGGCAAGGTCGATTACGCTGCTCTCGTCGTCCGGTCCCGCTAACGTCGATTACCGTGTGAGCTCGAACGGCGGGTCGGCGTCCTCGGGAAGCGGGTTCTCGTAGCCGTCCACTTCCCCTTCGAACTCCTCCCGGGCCGCAGCCAGTCGCTGGTCGTCAGTGAGTAGATCCAGCGCCGTGCCGGCCAGCAGCTTGGCGGCGTAGGGGACCGCGGACCGGCCGAAGTCCCCGTTGGCGACGACGGCCTGCCAGGAGTGGCCCGGAGTGCCGAGTGCCCACGTCGTCGCGCGGAACTGTGCCGTCGGCGTGATCTGGCTCACTTCGCCCACGTCGGTCGAGCCGCCGCCGGTCTCGCCGTCGTCGAAGGCGTCCATCGGTTCCCCGTACAGTGCGGCGTCGGCGGCGGCCTCGTCGTGTGGCGGTTCGAACTCCGAGAGGCTGTCCTCGATAGCGCCTTCTGGGAAGGTTTCCTGCAGTTCCCCGGCGAGTTCGTGCTCCTCGCTGTCGAACTCGACCGCCCCGAGTTCGGCCATGTTCTCGCGGAACGTGTCCGCGATGGCGCCGTTGGAGACCAGTCGGTGACAGCCCGTGTAGTACCGCTCGCTCACCGTCGTCCGGGTCATCGTCGCCGCGCCGTCGGCGACCTCGCGCAGCCACGCGGTCACGCGCTCGACGCCCTCGCGCGTGGGCGCACGCACGAAGTACCAGACCGAGGCTTCGGCGGGGACGACGTTGGGCGCGTCGCCGCCCTCCTGGACGTTGTAGTGGACGCGCACCTCCTCGGGGACGTGTTCGCGCATGTACTCGACGCCCGTGTTGAGGAGTTGAACGGCATCGAGCGCGCTCCGGCCGGACTCCGGCGACGCCGCGGCGTGGGCGCTCTCGCCCTCGAAGGTGAAGGAAAGCGAGTCGAGCGCGAGCGAACTCCCGCGCTGGGGGGCGGTGTGATCGCTGGGGTGCCAGGTGACGGCGGCGTCGAGGTCGTCGAAGACGCCGTCCCGGGCCATGAACGTCTTGCCGACCAGCGTCTCCTCGGCGGGGCAGCCGTAGAACCGCAGTTCGCCGTCGGCATCCCCCCGTTCCAGCGCCCGGGACACGGCGATCGCGGCGCCGACGCCCGCCGTGCCGAACAGGTTGTGCCCGCAGCCGTGGCCCGGGCCGGCGGCCTCGATCGGCTCCCGCTCCGCGCTGACGGCCTGTGAGAGCCCCGGCAGCGCGTCGTACTCCCCGAGGATCCCGATGGTGGGTCCGTCGCCGGATCCGTAGCTCGCGACGAACGCCGTGGGCATGTCGCCGACGCCCGCCTCGATCTCGAAGCCGGCCGCGTCGAGCGTCTCGCGGAGCAGCCTGCTGGCTCGCTCCTCGTGGAGGCCCAGCTCCGGGTGCTCCCACTGCTCCACGGCGAGCTCGTCCATCCGTTCGGCCAAGTCGTCGACGTCCGCGAACAGTCGCTGTTTCACGCCCCGAGCGGGGGCTGGCGGGGGCTTAACTCCTCGGCCGGCGGTGAGTGAGGCCTGTTCCGGCGCTTCCGAGGTGTCGTCGGTGTGTCTTGTAAACTTCATAGCGCTATATCGAAAACCCGCGCCCGTCCAACCGGGCCGGGCGGACTGCCGGAACTGATCACTGAGCGGGCTGCCGACCGAATTCTCGCGACGACCGCTCAGGACATTCCCCAAGACTAACCGCTCCCCTCCCGAACCCGTCGACATGGCCGACAGCGGAAACTTCGACGGGGACGGGCGGTCGGTGCGAGTCATCGGCGCGCCGACGGACTACGGGCAGGATCGCCGTGGCGTCGACATGGGGCCGTCAGCGATCCGCTACGGAGGGCTGAGTGACGGGTTGGCGGAGGCCGGGGTGGCCACCGAAGACACGGGGGACCTACTCGTCCCGCGGGCTGAGGAGCGCGATCCGGACTACCGGACGCCCAGCGAGGGGAAGGCCCGCTTCCTCCGGGAGACCGAGGACGTCTGTAGCCGGCTCGCGAGCGAGGTCCGGGAGTCGCTCGCGGACGGGCACACGCCGCTGGTGTTGGGCGGCGACCACTCGATCGCCATCGGGACCGTGTCCGGGGCCGCCGCGGAGGCCGACGTCGGCGCCGTCTGGTTCGACGCCCACGGCGACCTGAACACCCCGACGACGACACCCTCCGGTAACGTCCACGGGATGCCGCTCGCGGCGTTGCTGGGTGTCAGGGAGTGGGAGGACGTCGACTGGGCCAACGCCCCGCGTCTCGCCCCCGAGAACGTCGCCATCGTGGGGCTGCGGTCGCTCGACGACGCCGAGCGGGAGATCCTTCGGGACAGCCCGATCAGCGCGTACACGATGTCGGAGATCGACGACCGGAGCCTGGCCGACGTCGTCGAGGACGCGCTGGCGGTCGCGAGCGACGGCACCGAGGGGTATCACGTCAGCCTCGATCTCGACTGGCTGGATCCGACGATCGCGCCCGGCGTCGGGACGCCGGTTCGGGGCGGTGTCGACTACCGGGAGGCTCACCACGCGATGGAGCAGGTCGCCGAGGACGGCGGCATGCGCTCGATGGAGCTCGTCGAGGTCAACCCGACGCTCGACCAGCACAACGAGACCGCCGAACTGGCCGTCGAACTCGCGGCCAGCGCCTTCGGCAAGCGCATCCTGTAGATACCCACGTTCGTGTATTTCTCGACTGGATCGGACAGCAACGTTTACACTCCCGTGCTCATACTCTCCGGGCATGTCCGAGACCGTACTGGTTGTCGGCGGCGGCGGTCGGGAACACGCGATCACGCGTGCGCTGGCGCCCGACGCCGAGGTCTACGCGCTTTCGAGCAACCGCAACCCCGGGATCGCCGCGCTGGCGGCGGGAACCGAGACGGCCGAGGAGACTGACACCGACGCCGTCGTCGAGTACGCCGAGTCCGTCGGCGCCGACGCGGCGGTCGTGGGGCCCGAGGCGGCGCTCGCGGCGGGTGCCGCCGACGCGCTGAACGCGGCGGGGGTGTTCACGTTCGGCCCGACAGCCGACGCCGCCCGGATCGAGACGGACAAAGCGTTCCAACGGGAGTTCATGGCCGACAACGACATCCCCGGGACGCCCGGGTTCGAGACGTTCGACGACGCCGCGGCGGCGGCCGACTACGTCGAGTCCGTCGGGGAGGACGTGGCGGTCAAGCCGACGGGACTCACCGGCGGGAAGGGCGTCCGAGTGACCGGCGACCAGGTGAGCCACGAGGAGGCCGCCGCCTACGTTCGCGGGAGCGACCACGACGAGTGGGTGATCGAGGAGCGACTGGTGGGCGAGGAGTTCACCGTTCAGGCGTTCGTCGCCGACGGGGAGGTCCGGCCGACCCCCGCCGTCCAGGACCACAAGCGCGCCTACGAGGGCGACGAGGGGCCGAACACCGGGGGGATGGGGAGTTACAGCGACGCCGGGCCGACGCTCCCGTTCATGACGCAGGAGGACTACCACGACGCCGTCGACGTGCTCGAGGCGACCGTCGGCGCGCTCCCGGAGTACACGGGCGTCCTGTACGGCCAGTTCATGCTCACTGCCGAGGGGCCGACGGTGGTCGAGTTCAACGCCCGCTTCGGCGACCCCGAGGCGATGAACGTGCTCCCGGTCATGGAGACGCCGCTGCTCGACGTCGTTGTCGCCGCCCGGGAGGGCGAGCGCCTCCCGGAACCGCGGTTCGCGAACCGCGCGACGGTCTGTAAGTACGCGGTCCCGGCGGGCTACCCGACGGATCCCGATTCCGGCGCCGAGATCGAGGTCGACGAGGCGACGGTCGAGGCAGCCGCGACGGCCCACGGCGGCGACGCGTTGCTGTTCTACGCCTCCGTCGACGCCCGGGAGGCAGGGCTGTTCACCACGACCTCGCGATCGTTCGCGGTCGTCGGGCTCGGCGACGACATCCCGACGGCGGAGGGGATCGCTTCGGACGCGCTCGACGCTGCGGGCGAGGGACTCCGGATCAGGGAGGACATCGGGACCGAGGCGCTGGTCCGGTCGCGGGTAGACCACATGGCGTCGCTACGGGACTGAGAGGTCCGAAAAGGGGAGGCTACTACTCGAACTGCTGGACGACTTCGAGGTCGCGATCGGTCCGCATGAACTGTGCGAGCCGGCGGGTCGCGTGACAGTCGGGGCAGCTGAGGTTCTGGTCGGTGTCGGGCAGGTCGCTCGGGTTCGACTCCCACTCTTTGTTACACTCCGGACACAGTAGACGGACGAACGCTTCGACCATGTCCTTCAGTGGGACCCGGCGGCCGATAAAGCTTGTCGCGGATCAGGCGGGGTGAGTCATGTTCGCCATCAGCTGGCGGACGTTGGGTCCCTCCTCGTCCTCGCGCTCCTGCGGGAAGATGCCGATGGGGACCACCACGTCCGACTCGTGGTTGAAGTTCGCGATGAGCAGGAACACCGGCACCTCGTTGCCGTCGACGGTGACGGTCGCGGAGAGCTTCGTGACGGTCCGGGTGGAACCGAGCACGTCGACCTCCTCCTCTGACTCGCGGCTCACGTCGCTCATGCCGTCGAACCGCTGCTGGAAGCGCTGGGCGAGCTCCTTGTTGCTCATGTTCGAGATGGGGTTGAACGTCTGGCCCGCGACCCCGACCTGCGGGGAGGTGAAGGCCGCGAAGACGCCGACGTCCGAACTGCCGAGCGGCCCGAGGTCGATCTCCTTCCGGTACTCGGTCACGGTGTTGGTGATCTCGACGTCCTGGCCCGCGAACGTCCGGCTCATGGTCGGCTCGCGCTGGCCGGTCCGTTCGTAGCCCGTGTCGCCGGTGTCGGTCACCGCGAACTCGGCGCTGAAGCTCGTCGATCCGCTACAGCCGGCCAGTCCCGCGATCCCGGCGACCGTTAACGTACCGACTGCTCGGCGAGTTAGCTCCATGGAGTACGCTTCCCGGGAACGGGCATAAGCTTCGTGGCCATCGTTCCGCGGGAACGACACGTCGTGGGCGGATCGGACGGTTCGCTCAGCTCCCCGGGAGGATGTCCCCGAGCGCGCCGCCGATCGCCATCCCGACGAAACAGACCGCCGTCTGGCAGAGCGCCACCCACGGCGCCGCCCAGTCGACGCGACCCCAGCCGGTCATCATCGCGAACGCGGCGACTGCAGCGATCGTGAGCAGCCCCGTCGGTCGGCGGGGGATCACGCCGAAAAGCGGGTCCACGACGCGGACGTCCTGGATCTCGGCCACGTAGAGCAGGCCGACGACGATACCGATCCCCGACAGGACGGTCCCGAGGAAGTACAGCGGGTGGAGCGCGAGATACTCGCCGGCCTCCAGGGTTCCGCCCTCGATCGCCATCGGGATCCCGAACACGACGCTGCCGACCAGCGCCTCGGCGGCGTCGTGGCGGTCGAACCCCCGTATCACCCGGCCGAACACGGGCGGCGTCTCGTCGATGCGTCTGGCCATCCGGATGGTGTCGCGAACGCGGGACTGGGTTTCCTCGTCCCCGTCCGCGACGGCGAGTTCCAACGCTTCGAGTTCGTCGAGCAGGTCGTCGACGTCCGGTTCGTCCTCGGGTTCGGTCTCGACGGCCATTCAGTCACCTCCCGACGTGGCGGCTCGGTTCGGGACGCCCCGACTCGTCCCGACAGCGTTGCTCGGCATACGCGAGTTCGTGACGGCGCCGAAGGTAAGCGTTTGGCTGGCGGGGAGGCGTCGGGTCGCGCGGGACCTCTCGCACTCCGTGCTGGTCTCCCACGCGGCGGGTCTCAGGGCACGTGGGCGCTGGTCCCGGCATCCCTCTTCAACGTTCGTCCGGTCACTCAAGTGGGAAGGCGCGACCACGTCCGACATGCCTAAACTGGCCGCCGCCCAGTCGTCGGTAGTGAGTTGGCGCGACCTGTTCGGCCACCCCGAACCCTACCCCGAGCAGCGCGACGGCATCGAGGCGGCCGTCGAGGCGGCCGAGAACGACGGCTTCCTCGCGCTGGAGGGGGCCTGCGGCACGGGGAAGACGATGCTCGCGCTCTCGGCGGGGCTGGATCGCGTGCGCGATCCGGAGTCGGGGTTCGAGCGCGTGCTCGTGTTGACCAGCGTCAAGCAGCAACTGCGCCAGTTCGAGGACGACCTCCGGACGATCAACGAGAACCTGCCCGCGAAGCACGATCCCGTCTCGGGGCTCACCCTCGTCGGGAAGGCCGACGTGTGCCCCTACGCCCGCGAGAACCGCGGCGGCGTCGACGACGAGAACGTCTACGACCGCTGTGAGGGACTCCGTGAACGTACCCGGAACCTCGTCGGCGACGGCGGCCCGACGACGGCGGACGGGCTGGCGAGTGGGGCCCGCAGCCAGCAGGTTGGCATCGCCGACTCGGGCAGCAGCGGTGCCGACTACCTCGAGACGGCCGGGGAACCGACCCCGTACCGCCCGGACACGGAGGAGTACGGCACCGGAACCGGGAGCACGGAGTACTGCCCGTTCTACGCGCAGTACCTCGCCGACCTGCCCGAGGACGGCGATCCGGCGGAGGCCGTCCCGTTCGACTTCACCGATCGGGGGTTGATCGACACCGAGGAACTGGTCAGTCTCGCCGCGGGTCACGGCAGCTGCCCGCACTCGATCATGGGCGCGGTTCTCGGCCACATGGAGGTCGTGATCGGGAACTACTACCACGCGTTCGACCCCACCACCTCCGGGCAGTTCACCGGCGCGCTCGTCGACGACTCGACGTTCGTGGTCTGTGACGAGGCCCACATGCTCGAACCGCGGGTGCGGGATCTCGTCAGCGACGGCGTGGGCGACCGGACGCTCCGGGACGCGGTCTCGGAGCTGACTCGCGTCGTCCAGGCGGTCGAGTTCGACGACGAACCGACGCCGTCGACGGGTACCGACGACGCCGACCTCGTCCGCGGCGAACTCCAGGAGAGCGACGTGAAACTGGACGAGCTCCGGAACGTGCGGGAGTTCTGCGAGTCGCTCCGCGAGGAACTGGACCGCCGGGTGAAGGCACACCTCGACAGCGAGCGCCCGGGCTGGCGCGCCGAACTGAACGAACTGGACGGCGCCGAACTCCCGCTCCGGGATCCGGAGACGCCCGGGACCGACGAGATCACGGACTGGGCCGAGCGTGCGGGGTTCGGCGAGGCGGTCTGGTCGCGTGCGGAGGTGGTCGGCGCCGTCGTCACCAGGATCCTGAACGAGTTGGAGGACGAGGACGCCTCCCGAGCGGTCACGACGGTCGGGCGGGTGCTGAACGCGTGGTACCGCGAGGACCACGAGTCCTTCTTCCGGGAGATCGAGTTGGAGCGAACGTGGGACGAGACCGAGCGCCCGGACTCGTGGCGACGGGCGTACAACGCGCGGCTCTCCCTGCACAACTGCGTCCCCAGCCGGGCCATCGGCGACCGCCTCGCCGAGTTCGGCGGCGGCGTGCTGATGTCCGCGACGCTGGAACCGCTCGACGTGTTCCGCGAGGTGACCGGATTGAACCACCTCGAACGCGAGGGACGGCCGGTCACGACCCGGAGCTACGGTCTCGGGTTCCCCGAGGACAACCGCGAGTCCTTCGCCGTCGACGCGCCGAAGTTCACCTACGGGAACCGTGGGGAACCGGGCGAGGCCACCGAGTGTCGGCGCCTGCACGTCGACGCCGCCGCGGCGGTCGCACGCTCGCCGGGGAACGTCCTCGTCGGGATGCCCAGCTACGGCGAAGCGGAGTGGATGGCCGAGCGACTGGAGGGGCGGCTCGACGAGCCGGTGCTGCTCGACAGCTCCTCGACCGACGAGGTGACCGAGGAGCTGAAAGCCGAGTTCTTCCGGGGCGAGCCGAAGGTGCTGGTGACGAGCATCCGCGGTACACTGACCGAGGGCGTCGACTACCAGGGCGACCGGCTCGCAGCCGCGGTGGTCTGTGGCGTCCCGATCATCAACACCGCCTCGCCCCGTACCCGGGCGGTGCGGACGGCGTACGACCGCGAGTTCGGGGACGGGTTCGAGACGGCCCTGACCGTTCCCGCGGTCCGCAAGGCCCGGCAGGCCATCGGCCGCGTCATCCGTGGGCCCGAGGAGGTGGGGATCCGTGCGCTCGTCGACGCCCGCTACGCCCGGAAATCGTGGAACTCCGTCCGGGAGTACCTCCCCGAACCGGAGCGCGCGGAGTTCCAGCCCGTCTCGTCGGACATGCTGGAACTCGGCGTCGACCGGTTCTGGGACCAGCATCGGTGACCGCGAGCGTCCCTCCGTCTTCGAACTCCCCGTCCGCGGCCACGGGAGCCGCTCGTCAGCGCTCCTCGCTCGTCGCCGCCCACGGGTAGTACTTCGGGGTATCCCCGCCGGGGAGCCGGTAGCCGGCGTACACGAGTCCCCTCCCGGGGCGCCGACGACCACGAGGGCGAGCAGCGCGATAACCGGAGCCCGCCGGCGACCAGCAGCAACAGGAACTGCGAGAGACCGGCAAGTAGCACTACGCTGCCCGCGACGAACACGAGATGCGGGACCAGCGTCACCGGTGGGCGGGGCAGCCAGCCCCGTTCGATCCCGTCCGTTTTGCCCAGGTTCGCCTGGTTCCCCGGCCCGGATATATTTGGAGCGTACCCTGTTCGCTGGACGCGACGGGTTCGGTCTCGAAAAAGACGGGGTCGGTTCGGCGGGTCGTGAGCCTATTCGAGGTCGAAGCGGTCGTTCCGCATGACCTTCGCCCAGGCGTCGACGAAGTCCTCGACGAACTGCTCCTCGCCGTCGTCGGCCGCGTAGACGTCCGCGGTGGCCCGGAGTCGCGCGTTCGAGCCGAAGATGAGATCCAGACGGGTCGCCTCCCACTCGACCTCGCCGGTCTCCCGGTCGCGGACCTCGAAGACCCGGTCGTCCTCGTCGATCGACGCCCACTCGTAGTCCATGTCGAGCAGGTTCGCGAAGAAGTCGTTGGTGAGCGTCCCCGGCTGCGCCGTGAGGACGCCGCGGTCCGTGTCCTGGTAGGTCGCGCCGAGTGCGCGCATGCCGCCGACCAGCACCGTCATCTCGGGCACCGTCAGGTTCAGCAGGTCGGCCTTGTCGGCCATCCGCTCCTCGGGCGTCTCGTACATGTCGTCGTAGTCGCCGCTCCCGAGGTAGTTCCGGAAGGCGTCGACCTTCGGCTCGAGGTGCTCGAAGGCCTCGGCGTCGGTCTGCTCCTCGGTTGCGTCGGTTCGGCCCGGCTCGAACGGCACTTCCACGTCGTAGCCGGCGTCGGCGGCCGCCTGTTCGACGGCCGCGTTGCCGCCCAGCACGATCAGGTCGGCGAGCGAGACGCGAACGTCGTCGTCACGCGAGCCGTTGAACTCCTCCTGGATGCCTTCGAGGGTCTCGAGAACCGTCTCGAGTTCCGCGGGCTCGTTGACCTCCCAGCTACGCTGGGGTTCGAGCCGGACGCGGCCGCCGTTGGCGCCGCCGCGCTTGTCGCTGTCGCGGTACGTCGACGCCGACGCCCACGCGGTCTTGGCCAGCTGGGAGCGGGAGAGCTCCGAGTCGAGGATCTCCGACTTGAGTTCGGCGATCTCCGCGTCGCCGACGAACTCGTAGTCGGCGTCCGGGATCGGGTCCTGCCAGACCATCGTCTCGTCCGGGACCTCCGGACCGAGGTACCGCTCGGTCGGGCCCATGTCGCGGTGGAGGAGCTTGTACCACGCTCGCGCGAAGGCCTCCTGGAACTCGTCGGGGTTCTCCTGGAAGCGCTGGAGCACCTCGCGGTAGTCGTCGTCGTGCTTCAGCGCCACGTCGGTCGTCAGCATCATCGGCTCCTCGGACTCTGAGGGGTCCTGTGCGCCCGGCGCGTCCTCGACGCTGTCGGCGTCGACCGGCTTCCACTGCCACGCGCCGCCGGGCCCCTTGACCGAGGTCCAGTCGTGATCGAGCAGGTTGTCGACGTAGCCCATGTCCCACTCGATCGGCGAGTCGGTCCAGGGACCCTCGATACCGCTCGTGATCATGCCGCCGATGTCGTCGAGGTCCTGGTCCCAACCCAGCCCCTGGTCCTCGATGGGTGCGGCTTCGGGCTCGGGGCCGAGGTGGTCCTCGGGGTTGTCCGCGCCGTGGACCTTCCCGAAGGTGTGCCCGCCGGCGATGAGCGCGACCGTCTCCTCGTCGTTCATCGCCATGCGGGTGAACTCCTCCCGGATGTTCGCCGCGGAGCCCTCGACGTCGGGCTCGCCGTACGGGCCCTCGGGGTTGACGTAGATGAGCCCCATCACGGTGTTCGCGAGCGGGTCCTTCAGGTTGCCAACTTCGCCGTCCTCGAAGCGTTCGGGCGAGGTCTCCTCCCACTCCTCCTCGGGGCCCCACACGGTGGCCTCGTTGGACTTGAACTCGTCCTCGCGGCCGCCGGCGAACCCGAAGGTCTCGAAGCCCATCGTCTCCAGGGCGACGTTGCCGGCGAGGACGATCAGGTCGCCCCACGAGAGCTTGCGGCCGTACTTCAGCTTGACCGGCTGGAGCAGGCGGCGGGCCTTGTCGAGGTTGATGTTGTCCGGCCAGCTACTCTCCGGCGGCAGGCGCTGGAGCCCGCCGGAGGCGCCGGCGCGACCGTCGGCCGTCCGGTACGTCCCGGCGCTGTGCCACGCCATCCGGATGAACAGCGGCCCGTAGGTCCCGTAGTCCGCCGGCCACCAGTCCTTCGAGTCCATCATCACCTCCCGGATGTCCGACTTCACCTCCTCGAGGTCGAGCTTCCGGAACTCCTCCGCGTAGTCGAACTCCTCCTCGTACGGGCTCACGTCCCGCGCGTTGTCGTCGAGGATGTCCACGTTCAGTAGCTGTGGCCACCACTCTTGGTTGGTCTTAGCCATCGTACAATAGATGCCCCCTCCGCGTATTAAGGTTGTTCAACTCGGTAATGGTCTTCGGCTGTGAACGCGAAAATACTCGATTCGGAAAGAAAATCTGCGGGTTAGGAAACCCCGCCCCGACAACGAATCTCGTTCTCGTGAGGGCAGCGAGAGTCCTCGCCGAGCGTGCGAGTCTCAGCACCGGAGGGCCCGTTATTGGTTGGGCCGTCCTCGGCAGGAAAGGGAGGTACGTGGCTGGACGACGAACTGCCGCCGAAAACGGGAACGGATCAGCGCCGAAGCACGACGGAGCAGTCGGCGTCGACGGCCAGTCCTCACGCGATCGCGGGACCGCCAACGCCACGACCGTGGAGGGGCCTACCGTCGCGTCGGCGACGGGGTGACCGTATCGGCCGATTCGCTCGAGCGACGGCGGCGGATCACGAACGCGGCTCAGCGGATTCTTTTCCGACTTCCCGCCCCCGTCAATATAGCCACCATTTAATGTTCGGCACCCACTACCTCCTCAGTGCAGTAAGGAAGACTCCCGACCGTGACGCCGACGCATTCCGGCATCTCCCCCCACCCCACATCGCAACGGTTCGGGACGCCCACGCGACAGTGGGCGGATCTTCCTTACTTGCTTCTTAGGGCCGAGCGCTGTGGGTTGCGTGAGACCCGTTCGACACGGTCGCGAAAACGTGTGCAGTGACTACCCGCTCGGTGTCGCCGGGACGGTCGCGGGAGGGGTGACAGGTCGCCGCGTCAGAACGTCGGTTCGTCCTCGTTCCCCCCCTCCTGCATCGCGGGGTCCTGCTGGTCCTCGACCGTCTGGGTGAACAGGTCGCTGTCCATCTCCTCGGTGGGTTCCTCCTCGATGTCGTACGCCGAGACGCCGCGCTGGAGCAGGTCCTCGACGGCCCGCTCACGGTTGAGGAACTCGCCGGACTCCACGAGACGGTTGAGTTCGCCGGTAATACGGTCGGGGAGGTCGACCTCGATCTGCGCCATGTCTCCCCCTCCATGCTGGAGCGGTGTGAACTTTGCGCTCGGTGGGTATATGCACCGTCGCTCCCAACCCCGGTCCGTGCAAGCGGACGCGATCGACCCGCAGGCGGAGGCCGCCCTCGAGCGTCGACGGCTCTCACTCCCGCACAGTCGGGTCGGGCTCAAGCTCCTCCGGCCGGTCGCACGGCTCGTGAGTCGGTACGGGACCCGGAACCGACCCGCCGTCGGATCCGTAACCGATCTGCGGATCCCCGGGCCGGCCGGCGATGTTCGCGCGCGACGCTACCGGCCGCCGGACGCTGGCGACGTGCCCACGGTGGTGTTCTTCCACGGCGGCGGCTACGTGCTCGGCGGGCTCGAGACCCACGACGTGCTCTGCCGGCGGCTGACCCGCGAGAGCGGCTGTGCGGTGCTCTCCGTCGCCTACCGGCTCGCCCCCGAACACCCGTTCCCCGCCGCCGTCGAGGACTGCTACGCCGCGACGGAGTGGGCGGCCGCGAACCCCGATCGTCTCGGCGGCGCCGACGGGCTCGCGGTCGCGGGCGACAGCGCGGGCGGGACGCTCGCGGCGGTCGTCGCCCTGATGGCCGCCGAACGCGACGGCCCGGACCTCGCCCACCAGGCGCTGATCTACCCCGCGACCGGCGTCGAACAGCGCCATGAATCGGTCCGGCGGAACGCGGGCATCGTGCTCGACCGGGCCGACCTCCGGTTCTTCGAGGACTGTTACATCGAGAACGAGATCCACCGACGGAACCCCTACGCGGACCCGAGCAACGCGGGCGACCTCTCGGGGGTCGCGCCCGCGACGGTGATCACTGCCGGGTTCGATCCGCTCCGGGATGGGGGAAAGAACTACGCCGAACAGCTACTCGCCGACGGCGTCGACGTGCGCTACGAGAACTACCCGGCACAGGTCCACGGGTTCGCGACGATGGCCATCGACGCCGCCGAGGACGTGGCCGCCGGGATCGGGCGGGATCTCGGGGCGGCGTTGCGGTAGCCGGCCGGACACGTTCTCGTCGTCGGGTTCGGAAAAGCCGACCCCGTCAGTGGTCCTCGAACCAGGTCGCCAACTCCTCGAGCCGGTGGATCGCGCGGTCGGGATCGCCGATGTTGTGGTGCTCGCCCGGGTAGATCACCAGCCGCGAGTCGACGCCCTGTTTCCGGACGGAGACGAACAGCTGTTCGGCCTGCGTCGGCGGGCAGCGCCAGTCCTCCTCGCCCGCGGTGATCAGGAGCGGCGTGTCCACCTGATCCACGTCGGTGATCGACGAGATCTCGCGGTAGGTGTCGACGTTCTCCCACGGCAGCCCGAACTCGTCCTCGTGCCAGAGGTGGTTGTCGTCGGTGCCGAACGTGGCGTAGAAGTCGTAGATGCCGTGCTCTGCGGCGGCGCCGGCGAAGATGTCGGTCTTGGTGACCGCCGCGGCGGTGGTGATGCCGCCGTAGGAGAAGCCGGTGAGGTAGAGTCGGTCCTCGTCGGCCCAGCCCTCCTCGACGAGGTGTTCGACGCCGGTTTTCACGTCGTCGACCTCCTTGTCGCCGCGAGTGCCCCGGAGGCGCTCGGCGAACTCCTGGCCGTAGGAGGTCGAGCCGCGGTAGTTGGTCCGCAGTACGATGTACCCCTTGCTCGTCCAGAACAGCTGGTCGAAGCCGAACGCCGGCGAGTCGTAGGACATCGGCCCGCCGTGGACCGAGGAGACTACCGGGTGCGGCTCGGGGTCCTCGGGGTCGAACTCCGGCGGGAGGTACGCGAGCCCGTGGATCGTGACGCCGTCGGAGTTCTCCCAGGACACCCGGACACAGTCGTGGGGCTCGTCGACGAGGTCGGCGTTGACCTCGCTGACCTGTGCGAGTCCCGCCTCGTCGGCCTCGGTACCCTTCTCCGCCTCCAGGCCTTCACGACCCATCGCGTAGACGTCGGCGCCGTCCTCGGGGTCGTCCATCCGGAACGCGAGCGTCTCGCCGCCGTCGCTGACTGACAGGCCGGAGACGGACCTGCTGCGCCCCTGCGCGACGAACACGCGCTCGGGGTCGTCGCTGTGAGCGTCGAGACGCACCATCCGGGTGTTGCCCTCGTCGCCGAACAGCCCCACGAGCGTGTCGTCGTCGAGCCACTGGGGGTTGCCGCCGAACGCGATCGTGCGGTCGAGCGAGCCGGAGACCGAGTCGAACTCGCCGCTTTCCACGTCGAGGACGTACGCCTCGGTCGGCTTGTACCAGTTGTAGGGTTCGCCGCCGCCGACGGCGATACGGCTGCCGTCGGGCGACCACTCGGGCGCGGCGACGCGCAGGCCGGCGTCGGTGACCTGCTCGTAGCCCGTGCCGTCCGGGCGGATCGTGTAGACGTTGCGAACGTGCGTGTCGTCGGGATCCTCCTCGTGCTGGGCGACGAAGGCGATGCGGTCGCCGTCGGGCGACCACGCCGGCTGGAGGCCGCGGCGGTCGCCCTTCTCCGCGTCGTCGACGGCCCCATCGAGGCGGACCGTCTCGCGGCTCTCGGCGTCGACGACGAACAGGTAGCTCGACACCTCGTCGAGCCAGCCCGCGCCGTCGCCCTTGTGCTGGAGGCGGTCGATCTCGATGGGCCCGTCGTCCTCGCGCTGGCGGAGGTACTCCTCGTCCGCCTCCGTCGGGTCCCGGGCCGAGATCACGATGCGTTCGCCGTCCGGCGCCCAGTCGAACTCGGCGACGCCGTAGTCGCGGTCGGTGAGTTGGCGTGCGTCGCCGCCGCGGGCCATGTCGAACGACCAGACCTGCGGCTTCGGGCCGTCGCCGACCGGCTCGCCGTTCTCCTCGTCGTCGTCTTCCGCCTCGATCTCGGAGCCGTTCTCCACGGCGAGGCCGGCGTCGGTCTCGCGGGCCGCGACGAACGCCAGTCGGTCGCCGTCGGGCGACCACTGCGGGCTGGACGCGCTGGAGGCGCGGGTGAGTCGGTAGGGTTCGGCGGAGCCGTCGGTCGGTGCGACGAACAGCGACGTGTGGCGGTCGTCCTCCTCGGCGTCGAACTCGCTGACCAGGAACGCCACACGCTCCCCGTCGGGGGAGACGGCGGCACCGGACGCGATCGAGAAGTCGTAGAACCGCTCGGGGGTGAGTTCGTCCACGCACGGGATGTGAACCGAGTGATGAAAAACGTACGCCCCGCGGCCGTTCTGTCGGTCGGTCGTCCGTCCCGGCACCCCGTTGCAGTCGCCGGACTAGGTCCGGCTCGCGAACGGGAGGTTCGTTCTCGGGGAGGAGACGAGCAGTCGTCCTGTCCGGCCGACCGGGGCCGGACAGATCAGTCGTCCGTCACGGCAGACGGTCGCCGTGACGATCAGTCGTCGGTAAAGGGGTGCTCCTCGGGGTTGCCGTGGACGGCGCTCCTGATGATCCGGCGCGTGTCGCGTACGAGTTGGACGAGTTCCCCACGGCGGGTGGCGAACAGGCCGAGCGCGAGGACGACGTACGTCGCCGTGAACAGGTGGAGCAGTTCGATCTCCGTGACCGGCAGGTGGACGACCTCCCGGAGCGCGAGGAACTCGAGGACCACCTGCGAGAGGAACAGCACCAGCAGGACGAGCGCCTCGCGGACGTCGATCTCGAAGTTGATGACCAACGCGATGGCGAACAGCGACTGGGCGGCGGTGATCCAGATCTCGGCGGCCTGCTTGGCGTCGAACGCCAGCGCGCCGTACTCCCCGAGCGCGATCGAGTGGACGATCACCAGCGTCCCGATCAGCAGGGTCCACTGGTTCAGCTTCGAGGAGATGAGGGCGTTGAACCCCGCCGTCGAGCGCGCCTTCCGCACCAGCACGACGACGACGATGAGCTCCGGCGACTCGGAGGCCAGCGGCGCGATCCACTGGATCATGAAGAAGGAGGGGACGCCGATGTCCTCGCCCAGCAGCTCGAGGCTGTGAGCGAACGGCTCGACGGCGGTGAAGATGATCAGCCCGGAGAACAGGAACAGCGCGATCACCGTCAGCGCCCGGAACGGGTTGGGGATCCGCCCCAGCATCGCCGGGACGCCGACGTGTTCGACGTCCTCCTCGGGCTCGCCCCGGAGGACGACGCCGATGTAGAGGACGTACAGCCCCACGAGGACGGCCATATCGAAGACGTCGATGCCGGCGCCGAGGGGGACGAGGAAGGCCCACACCGTCGCGGCCAGCAGGAACGAGATCTCGAGGCTGATGTCCCGATCGAGCGAGACGGCGTTCTTCAGGAACCCGCGCCGGTCCTTCACCGCCGTGTCCCGGCTCGCTCCGGCGCGGTAGACGGTGAACAGCGCGATCCCGGCCCAGCCGATCCCGATCAGGATGCGGTTCGCCCCGGTCATGTTCGCGACGGCGAGGTTGCCGGCTTCGATGCCGGCGGGCGTGCCGGCCTGGACGCCCGCCTGCCACGCGTACAGCGCGTCGACGGCGTACTCCGGCGCCACCGCCAACACCGCGAGCACGGCGATGGCGAACGCCCGCGGGACGTCCTTCTCCGCGGTTTCGGCGCCCCAAGTCAGCAGGAACGACGCTCCGAGGATCCCGATCCCGGCGACGGCGACGGTCGGCCCCGCCGTGAGCCCGTCGGCCATCCCGGTCAGCCATCCGCCCAACCACGGGAGCGTCAGTACTGCTGCGACGCAGAGCGCTCCGAGCTTTCTCGTGTTCATTCCGGTTGGACTGAGCGAGCACCGGGGTCGGTAAAAACCACAGGATAGCGACGACGCCGGGGTTTCCACGGGTTCTGAGCGCCTCAGCCGCCGATTCGGGGCTGATCCCGCTCGCTCCCCGAAACTCACGGGAGCGGCAGTCTGTCCGCGAGGTTCGGGGGGTACGGGGCGAAACGAACGGGGACGGGTGGGTAGTGGGGCGTGACTGAACATTCTGGAAATTTCGAACTTCCTTCGGTGTATCGACGGTTCAGGCATCGTGAGAAATCTTAAGTGGGCGCCGCCGGACGGTCGAACGTATGCTTCCGGAGGCTGCAGTCGTGCAAACGGGGACGCGTCGGGGCACTCCGTCCGGTCGGACTCCACGTTGTGGGGTGGCAGCCTGATGGGACGCGCGGTCAGCGTCTCGCTCCAGAAAGGCGGCGTCGGCAAGACCACCATCGCGATCAACCTCGTGGACGCGCTCGCGGCCCGGGGTCACGACGTGTTGCTCGTCGACCTCGATCAGCAGGGCAACGCTACGGAGGGCGTCGGCCTGAAGGACGCCTACGAGCGCGACAGCCCCCACGTCGGCGACGTGCTCACCGACGACGACCCCGTCGACGCCGCCGAGACCGTCGTCGAGCGCGACGGGTTCGACGTGCTGCCCGCCCACGTGGACCTCGACGAGATCGAGGACCGCATCCGGAACTCCACGTTCGGGATGCTGTGGGTCCGCCGCCGGATCGTCGACCAGCTGCTCGGCGACGCCTACGACTACATCGTCGTCGACTCGCCGCCGAGTCTGGGGCCGCTCTCGGACGCGGCGCTGATCGGGACCGGCAGCGTGATCGTCCCGCTACTGATGAGCGAGCCCAGCGTCAGCGGGTTCGAGCGCATGTGGGACCAGCAGGTCGTCCCCATCCGGAACGAGGTGGACCTGGAACTGCTCGCGGTCGTGCCCAACGACCTCTCGGGCAACAACGAGGAGCGACGCATCATCGAGGACCTGGAGGACTCGCCGTTCGAGGAGCACCTCCCCGAGTTCTGCCGGTCCGACGAGTTCGACGACCCCGACTCCCCGGGGCCGGGGATCCGCCACCGCATCGCGTTCAGTCGCGCGTGGCGGGACGGCCGGACGCTCCGGGAGTACGACCCGGACAACGACATGCTCGACAGACTCGACCGACTCGCCGAGATCGTGGAGAACGATGCCTGACGACAACCGATTCGCCGGCCTCTCGGACGCCGACGAGGGCGCCGACGACGACGCCGAGGAACCGACCGACACCACCGAGGCCGAGGACGGTAACGGCCCCGCCTTCGAGTTCGACGCGACCACCGCCAAGAGCATCTACGTGCGACCGGAGACCCTCGAGACGCTGGAGGACGCGGAGTTCGAGGTCGAGATGCTGCTGCGACGCGAACACGACATCCGGGACGTGACCGGCCGGGAGTTCCACGACGCCGCAGTACAGGTGCTCGCCGACCACGCCGACGAGGTCGTCGAGCAGATCCTCGACGAGCGCGACGACTGAGTTTCCCGATCCGTTCAGAGCTCGAGCTCCTCGCTCACGTCGTCGATGAACCGCGCCTGATCCGGGCTGGTCGAGAGGAACTCGATCTCGTCGAACCCCGCCTCGCGGTGTTCGTCGACGACCTCCCGAACCTCCGCCGGGTCGTCGGTGATCAGCCCCCAGTCGTCCCAGTCCGCTTTCGGAACCTGCTTGCCGCGGCGCTCGACCTCCCGGGGGTCGTACACGTCCTCGGAGAAGTCGACCGCCATCGACCCGGTCCAGAACTCGACGGCGTCGAGCGCCGCCCCGGGGTCGTCGGCGTAGGAGACACTGAACTGCCGGATGCGGTCGATGTCGTCGGGGTCGCGGCCGGCCTCCTCGGCGCCGGCCTCGATGGCGGGAACGAGCTTCTCCCGATACGTCTCGGGGTCGACCAGCGTGAGGAGGCCGTCGGCGTACTCGCCGGCGACCCTGGCGCTCTTTGGCCCGTTGGCGGCGACGAACAGCCGCGGGCGTTCCTCGGGGAGCGTGTACAGTTTGGCGTCGTCGGCCGACCAGTGGTGGCCGTCGTAGCTGAGCCGTTCGCCGTCCCAGAGGCGGGTGATGATCTCGCAGGCGTCCCGCATCCGGCGGTTGCGCTCGGGGTAGTCCGGCCAGTCGTACCCCAGGGGGCGCTCGTTCATCGCTTCGCCGGTCGCGAGCGTGAGGTGGACTCGGCCGGGCGCCATCGTCGCCAGCGTCGCGAACGTCTGGGCGATCAGTCCGGGGTGGTAGCGGCCGATCGCGGGCGTGACGCCGGTGCCCATGCGCACCTCGTCGGTGCGTTCGAGCGCGGCGCCCAGCCACGGCCACGCGGCGCCGCAGTGGGCGTCGGTGTGCCACCACGGGTGGAAGTGGTCGCTGGTCCAGACGGTGTCGAAGCCGGCCGCTTCGGCTCGGGTGGCGTGATCGAGCAGTTCGGTCGGACCGTACTGCTCGTGAGCCGCGAATACGCCGATGTTCATACGGCGACTCGGGGCGGCAGCAGCAAAAAAGAGCCGCCGGGTCGGGCCGATCAGTTCGGCTGGGCCTCGGTGTCGATCTCGACGTCGCTGTACTTCCCGAGCGCGCCGAGCTGGCCGAACAGCGGCATGTCGACCCAGTCGTAGCTGAACCGCTCGTTGGCGGGGTAGCCGTAGTTGATCAGCGCGCAGTCCTCCCAGTTGGCCTCCTCGAGCTTGCGGATCGCGTCGGCGCGAGCCTGGCGGTCCTCCTCGGTGTCGCGCTTGTTGTTCTGCATCGTCTGCCAGGCCTCGCGGGCGCGCTGGGAGGCGTCGGTCTCGACCCAGTTGAGCCCCACCAGCGGCGGCGCGTCGACGCCCTCGTTGTTGGTGGTCCGGGTGTTCGGCGGGTACAGCAGCGCGAGCACGTTCATCGGGTCGGCCCACGCCATCCCCCAGGAGCCGAGCCCGGAGTCGCGGTTGCCCGCGAACTCCCGGTCGAGCAGCGTCGAGAACTCGGCGGTGTTGATCGTGAGGTCGATGTGGGCAGCCGAGAGCTGGTCACGCAGGTTCCCCGCGATCTGGCTGTTCGTCGAGCCGGGGGTGTTGATGATCTCGAACTCGTAGGGGTCGTCCTGACTGTAGCCGGCATCCTCCATCAGCGCACGGGCGGACTCGATGTCGGACTCGTTGTAGCCGTAGGGGTAGTTCTCGCGGGCGTGCTCCTCGGCGGCCTCCGGGCCGCCCGGCCACAGCGACCGCGGCGTCATGTGGTAGCCCGGCGTCTGGCGTCCCTTGTACGCGTCGGCGGCGAGCTCCTCGTGGTTCATCACGTACGCGACCGCCTTCCGTGCGGGCTCGATCACGTTGTTCGTGTTGAACAGCATGAAGCTGGTCGAGAGCCCGGCGATCCGGAGGTAGTCGACGGTCTCGTCGTTCTGGAGCGGCCCGTAGGTCCCGATCTGGCGCCCGATGTCGTCTGTCTCCTCGACGCTGACCTTCTCCGGGTCGTACTGCGCGTTGGGGATGGGGAACGCGTCGACGTTCCGGTTCATCGCGTAGTTGAACTGCGCGTTCGGGTCGGCGATCACCTGCCAGTGGATCCGGTCGATGCTCGGTTCCTCGCCGTAGTAGTCGTCGAACGCGACCACCGACGCCTCGTTGTCGGGGCTCCAGTTCTCGAACTCGAAGGGGCCGGTGCCGACGGGCTCGCTGGTGAACTCGTCGTAGGCCATCTGGCCGTCGTACCCGTCGATGTCGCCGACGATCCCCTCGGGAACGATCACGAACGAGGAGTCGGCCATGATGTCGATGCCCGCGTAGTACGGCGAGGAGAGCGTCACCTCGACCGTGTAGTCGTCGACGGCCTCGACGGCGAGGCTGCCGGGGACGTAGTTCCCCTCGTCGTCGGTCTCGTGTTCGACGCCGAGGTCGCCGAGCAGCACGTAGTCCGACGTGGAGTTGCTCGACCCGGCCAGTCGCTCCCAGGAGTAGACGACCGCGTCGGCGGTGACCTCGTCGCCGTTGTGCGCGACCACGTTCTCCCGGAGCGAGAACGTGTACACGGTGCCGTCGTCGGAGACGTCGACGCTCTCGGCGATCGCGTTGGTCACGTCGGCGGTCCCGTGGGGTTTGCCGACGAGCCCGTCGAACATCTGGGAGACCTTCACGGCCTCCGTCGTGAGGACGGTCGCGATCGGGTCGAGCGTGTTCGCCGACTCGTTGATGAGCCGGAGGGTCGTCTGGTCGTCGCCGCCGGCCGGCGTGTCGTCGCCGGTCGCCTCGGTGTCGGTATCGGTGTCGGTCCCGAGTTCGCCCGGCGGCGTCTCCTCACCGCCGTCGGTACAGCCCGCGAGCGCGCCCGCAGCCGCGAGCCCGCCGGTCGCCTTGAGGAACTGCCGTCGTTGCAGTTCGTCTGAATCAGCCATACCCGTTCCTGTTTGAGCCAACGGTTAGGTTTTGCGGTGGTTTCAGGCCCCTCGTTTCCGAGGAGAAATACGTTCTTGCCGGCGATTCGGCCGGCTGGGGGAAGACGTATTAACGGGCGGCTAATTGGTCCGTCCACGAATGAGTCGCTGGAGTTACTTCGCGCGCAGGGTTCTCCTGATGATCCCTATCGTCTTCTTCGGGACCACGATCACCTTCGTGATCCTCCGGATGGGGCCGATCGATCCGGCCGCGGCGGTGATCGGGGCGTCGGGCGACACCGAGGCGTACACGTCGGTCCGGCGGAGCCTCGGACTCGACCAACCGCTCTGGCTTCAGTACGTCGACTACCTCCGAGACCTGTTCACGCTGCAGTTCGGCTACTCGTGGGTCGTCAACCGCGGGCGCCCGGTCTGGGAGCTGATCGGCGTCTACGCGCCCCGGACGATCTGGCTGGGGTTCTGGTCGGTGATGCTCCCGCTGTTCGTCGGGCTCCCCCTTGGGTTCTACGCCGGCCTCAACCCTAACACGCTGAGCGACTACGTCGCCTCCTTCGGCGGCATCGTCTGGCGGGCGATGCCCAACTTCTGGCTCGCGGTGATCTTCGTGGCCGTGCTCACCCAGTCCGAACAGCTGTTCGGGTTCCAGTGGGAGTCCTGGCTCGTCGAGACGAACATCGTCACGCCGCCGGAGCTCCAGCGGCTCTGGGTCCCCGAGAACTTCTTCGGGGCGTTCAAGGCGATCCTGCCCGCCGCGCTCGTGCTCGGCTCGGCGTCGATGGGCAACGAGATGCGGATCGGTCGGACCGCGGTGCTGGAGACGAAAAACGAGAACTACGTCGAGACCGCCCGCGCGAAGGGCGTCCCCGGCCGAAAGATCGTCTACAAGCACGTGTTCCGGAACGCGCTCATCCCGCTGGTGCCGATCATCACGGGCGAGGCGTTCCTCCTCCTGGGCGGGAGCGTGCTCGTCGAGACGGTGTTCAGCATCAACGGGCTCGGCTACCTGTTCTACGCGGCGACGATCAACGCCGACCTGCCGCTCGTAGGCTCGCTGATGTTCTTCTTCATCCTGCTGTCGGTCGGCATCAACATCGTGCAGGACCTGCTCTACACGTTGATCGATCCCCGCGTCGGCTACGGGGGTGAGGGCGCGTGAGCGTCGTCGACGACGAGGACGCGACGCTGCGGGAACGGCTGGCGGACGAGCCCGTACCCGCCCTGCGCGTGCTCGCGGTCGTCGCCGTGCTGGTCGCCGTCGAGTTCGGCGCGCTCGCGAACCTCGTGATGAGTCTCCCGTGGGACGCGGTCGGCGCGGCACTCCCCGGCTTCCTGCAGGGGGCCGCGGCGACGATCGCGGGCGTCGGCGACGGGCTCGCCGGCCTCCCGACGCTGCTCTCGCGGTCGGTGATCGACAACGCCGGCTACCAACTCCCCTCGGGCGAGTGGGTGGGAACGTTCATGGGGCTCTCGCCGGCGGCCGCGTGGCTGCTCCGGGTCGCCCTGATCTACGCCTACGGGTTCGTGTGGCTGCTCGTCGGCTGGTGGAGCTACCTGGTCTACCGCGACAACTACCGCCACGCCGACTGGGCGCCCGTCGACGACATGGTCGGACGCTTCCGCAACCACTCGTGGGGGCTGTTCGGGCTGGCGATCATCTTCGCGTTCGTCGTGCTCGCGGTGTTCGCGCCCGCGCTGGGGCCGACGACCGTCGACGCCAACATCGCCGACCCGTACCTCCACTCGATCGAGTACTACAGCGAGGAGACCGGCGGCGTTGAGGAGATCTACGTCGGCGACGCCAACGGCGAGTCACAGTCCCGCGGCCAGGGCGGCGAGAACGTCGGGCCGATGCAGTACGACCAGTACGACAGGTTCCACCCCTTCGGCACCCTGCCGAGCGGGAAGGACCTGTTCACCTTCATGGCGGCGGGGGCGCGCGTGTCGCTGTTCATCGGCGTCGCCAGCCTCGTCCTCGCCGGCGGGGCCGCCGTCGTGTTCGCGCTCGCGACGGCGTACTACAAGGGCCTGGTCGACCTGGGGATCGTGATCGCCAGCGACAGCATCCAGGCGCTCCCCCAGCTGCTGGTGATCATGCTCGCCTCCTTCGTGCTCTCCGGAACCTGGCTCGCGAACCTCTACAACGGGGGTGTCGTGCTGGCGCTGCTGTTCGGGCTGACCGGCTGGCCGGGGCTCTGGCGCGCGGTGCGTGGCCCCGCGCTGCAGGTCTCCGAGCGGGAGTGGATCGACGCCGCCAAGAGCTTCGGCCAGCGCCCGTCGGTCACGATGCGCAAGCACATGCTCCCCTACGTGGTGGGCTACCTGCTGATCTACGCCTCGCTCACGCTCGGGGGCGTCATCATCGGCGTCGCCGGGCTCTCCTTCCTCGGGCTGGGGATCAACGCCCCCACGCCGGAGTGGGGCCGGGCGGTCAGCGCGGGCCAGCCCTACGTCGCCACGCCCTCGTGGCACATCTCGCTGCTCCCCGGCATCTTGATCGTGATCGTCGTCACCGGCTTCAACGCGCTGGGCGACGGGATCCGCGACGCCATCGACCCCCAGAGCGACGTGGAAACCGGCCAACAGGACCAGACCGCGGCTGCAGGGGGTGGTGCCTGATGGTCGCCGATTCGTCGCGATCGGACGCCGGGACGGCCGCGGAGCCGGCCGACGACCGCCTGCTCGAAGTGGAGAACCTCCAGACCGTGTTCCACACCGAGCGCGAGACGATCCGGGCCGTCGACGGGATCTCCTTCGGCATCGCCGAGGGCGAGACGCTGGGTCTCGTCGGCGAGTCCGGCTCCGGGAAGTCCGTCACCGCCCGCTCCATCATGGGGCTGGTCGACTCGCCCGGCGAACTCCTGCCCGACAGCTCGATCCGGTTCGACGGCCGCGAACTCACCGGACTGAGCGAGACGCAGTACGAGAGCGTCCGCGGCGGCGGCGTCGCGATGGTGTTCCAGGACCCGCTGTCGACGCTCAACCCCGTCTACACGGTCGGCAACCAGATCGAGGAGGCGCTCTCGCTGCATCGCGGGCTCTCCGGATTGGAAGCCACCGAGAAGGCGATCGAACTGCTGGAGGACGTGGGGATCCCCGACGCCGCGAGGCGCGTCTCGGAGTACCCCCACGAGTTCTCCGGCGGGATGCGCCAGCGCGCCGTGATCGCGATGGCGCTGGCCTGCGACCCGGACCTGCTGATCTGCGACGAGCCGACGACCGCGCTCGACGTGACGATCCAGGCCCAGATCCTCGAACTGCTCGCGGACCTCCAGGAGGAACACGGGCTGAGCATCCTCTTCATCACCCACGACATGGGCGTCATCGCGGAGGTCTGTGACCGCGTCGCCGTCATGTACGCCGGCGAGGTGGTCGAACAGGCGCCGGTCGTGGAGCTGTTCGAGAACCCGCGGCACCCCTACACTCGGGGGCTGCTCCGCTCGATCCCGAGCACCCAGCGCGGCGCCGACCGCCTCGAGACCATCGAGGGCGAGGTGCCGACGCCGAACGCGCCCGCGACGGACTGCCGGTTCGCGCCGCGCTGTCCCGAGGCGTTCGACGCCTGCCGGGAGGTCCACCCGGAGCCGGTGCCCGTCGCGACCGAGACCGCCGACGCGGACGCCGACCACACCGCGGCCTGCCTGCTCTACCCCGAGGACGAGACCCGGGAGCAGGCGGTCGACCGTCACGCGATCGAGGACGCGCCACCCGGAGCCGGGGCCGTCGATTCCGGAGGTGAGTCGCGATGAGCCGCCCGGGTCCCGAGCGTACGGCGACCGGACTGGCCGGGCTGGACTGCGACCCCGGGGAGACGCTGCTCTCGGTGCGCGACCTCCGGACGTACTACGAGTCGGGCGACCTCATCGGCGGCCAGCCCGTGAAAGCCGTCGACGGCGTCAGCTTCGACGTGAAGAAGGGCGAGACGCTGGGGATCGTCGGCGAGTCCGGCTGCGGGAAGACCACGCTGGGGCGGACGCTGGTCCGCCTCGAGGCCGCGACCGGCGGCGAGGTCCGCGTCGGCGACGACGACGTGACCCAACTCTCCGGGGAGGACCTGCAGGCCTGGCGCCGGAACGCCCAGGTCGTCTTCCAGGACCCCGAGTCGAGCCTGAACGACCGGATGACCGTCGGCGAGATCGTGCGCGAGCCGCTCGACGTCCACGACTGGGGGACGCCCGCCGAGCGCCGCGCTCGCGTGCGCAGCCTGCTGGAGAAGGTCGGCCTGCAGGAGGAGCACTACTACCGCTACCCCCACCAGTTCTCCGGGGGCCAGCGCCAGCGCGTGGGGATCGCCCGCGCGCTGGCCTTAGAGCCGGAGTTCGTCGTCCTCGACGAGCCCGTCTCCGCGCTGGACGTGAGCGTGCAGGCCCAGATCCTGAACCTCCTGATGGACCTCCAGGAGGAACTCGGGCTCACCTACCTGTTCATCGCCCACGACCTGAGCGTGGTCGAGCACATCTGCGACCGCGTCGCGGTGATGTACCTCGGCAACGTGATGGAGCTCGGGCCGACGGAGGAGCTGTTCGAGGACCCCGCGAACCCCTACACGCGGGCGCTGCTGTCGGCCGTCCCCGAGCCGGACCCGACCGCCGAGATCGACCGGATGACCCTGCGCGGGACGCCGCCGAGCCCGCGGGACCCGCCGCAGGGGTGCCCGTTCTCGACGCGCTGCCCGGTCAAGATCCGCCCGGAGGGATTCGAGGACGTCGACGACGAGACGTGGGAGGCGATCGAGGTGTTCCGCGAGACGCTGCGGGCCCGCAGCCGTGCCGAGCGCTCGCTCTCGGAGCAGGCCCGCGAGTTCCTCGGCTTCGAGACCCGCTTCGCCACCGTCGACGAGGTCGTCGAGGAGCTGTTCGCCGACCGCGAGCTGCCGGGCTCGATCCGGGAGCCGGTCGACCGCGCGACCGACCTCGCCCGCGACGGCGACGAGGCGCCCGCGCTCGACCACCTCCGTGAGGAACTCGGGAGCGTCTGTGACCACGAGCCGCCGGCGGCCCACGGCGTCGACGCGACCGCACGCGAGAGCCGCTGTCACCGCCACGACGACGAGTACGAGGAGCCCGCGGCGGTCGGCCCGTCGGTCGGCGACGCGGAGTGATGGCCGACGACTGGCGACCCCCGGGCAGCCCGCCAGGGGACCGCGGCGTCCGGTTCCGCCTGCGACAGGCCGTCGACGCGCTGGTGTACGGGCTCGTGTTCACGCTCGTCGTGTTCGTCGGCAGCGGCGCCGTCTCCCTCGCACTCGGCGTGGGCTGGTTCGGGGTGGAGCTGGTGCTCTTCTTCCTCGGCGTGTCCCTGCTGGCCTACGCCGCGTTCCAACTCCGCCCGGCCAAGCGCTGGGACGTGGAGTTCGAGGAGGACGGTTACCGGATCGTCCGCCCCGAGGAGGGCGGCCGGGTCGTCGGGAGTCGCGAGGAGTCGCAGTTCCAAGCGACCGTTCAACGCGTCCCCCCGCTGCCGACGCTGGGTCTCGAACCGGAAGCGCGGCTCTCGCCGGCGGCGAAACTGTTCGTGGCGGCGGCGATGCTGCTGCTCGCGTCGCTGGTGCTCGAGATCGTCGTGTTCTGGTGAGGGGAGGGTTTTTCCCTCCGCTTCCCCCGAATCCGGGCATGGACCGCGACGACGGCGTGGCAGACGCCGACCACGATACGCGGAGGGAGGGAAGCGCGGCCGCCGTCGAGGACGCACACCGCATCGCCGACGAGCGGCGCGAGGACGGCTGGGAGGCCGTCGTCGTCCCGGCGGTCGACACGGCGCCGGTGCCCGACGACGCCGACCGGGGCTACTCGGGGTTCGTCCACGTCGTCCCCGAGAGCGTCGCCGACGAGGTGGCCGCGGCCTGTGAGCGCGCGGCGTTCCCGCAGTACGACGCCTACCGCCGGCAGGTCGGCGGGGACCTCTTCTTCGTCGTCGAACTGCTCGATCCGGCGACGGAAACCGTGGTGCTGATCGCCGGCACCTACCGCGCGACCGACGCGGTGGCGCTGTACCGCCAGGCGAGCCGGGAGGGAACCGTTCGGACCCACCTCAAGCGGCTGAACGGTGAGCGCCTCGGCTCGGTCGAACACGAGTCGATCGAGAAGCTGTTTCCCGAGGGGATCGAGACGCTGGCCGGGAGAAGCTGAGTCAGTCCCCGCTGGCGGCGCCTTCGGCCGTCTCCGCCTCCGCGGGGTCGGGCTCCGAGTCGGGGCTGTTCGCGGTGTACACTCGCTTGCGGGCGTCCTGCAGGCAGATCTCCTCGGTTACCAGTCCCGCCGACTCCAGCCGGCCGAGCGCGTCGCGCACGGTCCGGCCCGCGAGTTGGGTCTCCTCGGTGACCTCGCTCTGGGTCATTCGGTCGTGTTCCTGCAGCACGAGGTGGACCAGCTTCGCGCTGGGCGGGAGGTCGGCCATCTCCGCCTCCGTGGCGACTTCGCTCACTGTCGCCCCTCGCCGCTGGTAGTTGTCGGCCGCTCAGTCGCCTCGAAGGCGTCGGTCTCGATCGATCCGTTCGGGATGTTTTCGCGCACGGACACCCGTATGCGCGCGCGACCCTTAAGCGATTCTTGACCCCGAGGTAACCCGGTGACACGAATGTTACCGCCTCGGACGGCCCGTTCGACGCCTACCGAATCGTGCCCTCGGCGAACTCGCCCAGCGGCCGGGAGCGAGTGAACGCCGGCGTCGAGACTCGGACGGGCGTCTCGGCGTCGACGCCCGCGAACCGCAGGTGGATGGAGAACCCCCCGTCGTCGCCGATCGGCGCCGCCTCGTACTGCCGCCCGGCCGACGCCCACGCGTACTCGCCGGCGTACTCCGGGTCGATCTCGCCGTCGAGGCGCCACTCCGAGACGGCCGCCGCGTCGCCGTCGCCGAACGCCGTCCCGGCCATCGGGTAGTTCCGGTCGGACCACTCGCGGAACCCCTCGTCGATGACGTAGACGTTCTCGAAGCCGGCCTTCCGGAGCCCTGCGGCCCGCACCGAGGAGAGGTGGTGCGGACAGCCACAGTAGGCGACGATGCGCTCGTCGGTCGGCCAGCCGTCGATGCCGCCGCCGGTCGAGCCCTGCTGTGCCGGCGAGAGGACGCTCCCGTAGAGGTGCGACCGGGTGTACTGGTCCAGCCCTCGCGCGTCGACGAACCGCGCGGCGGCGCGGCGGAACCACGCGTGGGCAGCGTCGATCGGGAGCAGCCGAACCGTCTCGCCGTTGACCGACAGCGTCTCCAGCGCGTCGGGATCGACGTCCGGCGCCGCCGGCGGGTCGGGGAACTCAGGCGGGTAGCCGTCCGCCGGGTCGGTGTCGTCGGGGTAGTCGCCGTTCGCGACGAACGTCTCCTCGAGCGTGCCGGGGTGTTCGAACGGCGCCACGCCGCTCTCGTCGCCGCCACCGGAGCTACAGCCCGCGACTGCCGCCGTCGACGCCGCCCCGAGCGCGGCGAGGTACTCGCGTCGGTTCACACGTCGTGTTCGGTGTCGACCCCCATACAGGCTTCGTCCGCGGCGTTACGACCGGTCGACGCCGACCGCCCGGACGGGCGCGCCGTCACCCCCGAGGGCGATCGGCTGGGCGCGGAGCTCGACCCGCGCCGGGACCGCGCCGAGGTTCGTCAGGTTCTCGAAGACGAGGACGCCCCCGCCCAGCAGCGCGTGGTGGGCGCCGAAGGGGTCGCGGTCGCCGAGGGCTAGCTCGCCCGCTGCCGGCGGCGTCGGATCGGGGCTGAACGCGTCGATCCCGACGGCCAGGTCCCGCTCGGCGCAGCGCTCGGCCGCGTTCACCGAGAGGTACGGGTGGTCCCGGTAGCGCTCGCTCCCCCAGTACCGGTCCCAGCCGGTTCGGAAGAGGACGCAGTCGGCGCCGGGTGCGGTCTCGGAGCCCGGGACGCGCGCTTCGGGGATCGGCTCTCGAGCGTCGAGGTCGCCGCACTCGACGACGACGGCGTCGCGGACGAACGCCGAGACGGGGTAGGCGTCGAGCGTCGCCCCGTCGGCTTCGGTGTGTGAGGGCGCATCGACGTGGGTGCCGGCGTGGCTCCCGCAGGCGAGCCGACTGACCCGGCAGCCGTCTTCCTCGTACGTGTCGGCGGCGTCGACGCTGACTTCCGGGTCGCCGGGGTAGACCGGCATCCCGGACTCGATGGGGTGGGTGAGGTCGTGGAGCGTCATCGACCGTCGTAGGCTATCTCGCCGTCGACGATCGTCAGCTCGACGCCGATCTCGTCGAACGAGTCGGGGTGCTCGTAGGGGTCGGCGTCGAGCACGACCGCGTCGCCGAAGCGCCCGGGTTCGAGCACGCCCTTCTCGTCCTCCCGGAACTCCGCGTAGGCCGCGCCGCGGGTGTACGCTGCGAGCGCCTCGTCGACGGTGAGGCGTTGGCTCTCGTGGGGCGAGTCGACGGCGAACTGCATCCCGTACAGCGGCCCCGGCGGCATCTTGTCGCTCCCGAACGCCAGCGGGACGCCGGCGTCGAGCACGTCGCGGTAGCGGTTGTTCTCCGGGCGCACGTCGGCGTCGAGGCGGTTCTCGTAGAGCCCGTCGTCGCCGTTCCACTGCAGAAAGTTGGGCTGCATCGACGCCACGATGCCCGCGTCGGCCATTCGCTCGACGGCCTCGTCGGTCGCGAGTTCCACGTGCTCGATCCGGAGCCGCGGGTCGAACTCGTCGTCGTACGCTTCGAGGGCGCGCTCGTACTCGTCGATCACGACGTCGATGGCTTCGCCGCCGATCGCGTGGGTGGCGATCTGCTGGTTCGTGCGCGCGGCGTGGGCGAACCACTCCCGGAGCTGCTCGCGGTCGTTGACCATCTCGCCGAAGCCGCCGCCGGCGAACTCGCGATGGGTCTTGGCCGTCTCGGAGCCGATCGAGCCGTCCGAGAACGTCTTGAGGCCGCCGAGGCGCAGCCAGTCGTCGCCGAACCCGGAGGCGAACTCGAGGTCGGAGAGCGACTCGGCCTGCCACTGCGGGACGTAGAACGTCGTCCGGAGGTCGAGGTCGTTCTCGCGCCAGTGGGCGAACAGCGCCTCCTGCTGGACGTAGCCGTGGTCGCGGACGCGGGTCAGCCCCGCGACCGTCTGGATCGACGTGACGCCGAGTTCGTGGTAGTGGTCGATCGCGGCGTCGAGCGCGTCGCGAGCCTTCGGCACCTCGGGGTAGGAGGCCGCACGCACGCGGCCCGTGGCGTCCTCGACGACCCGCCCCGTGGGATCGCCGCTCTCGGTCCGGACGTCGTGTTCGACGCCGTCGAAGTCGACCGCCTCCAGCCCGCGGCTGTTGAGCGTCGCCGAGTGGCCGTCGACGCGGACGGCGACGATCGGGTGCGCCTCCGACACCGAATCGAGTTCGGCCCTCGTGAGGTAGTCGCGCTCGCCCGCGGGCCAGGTGCTCTCGTCGTAGCTGAACCCGAGCACCCACTCGCCCGCCGGCGTCGATGCGGCGTTCTCGGCCAGCAGGTCGAGCGCCGCCTCGCGGTCGTCGGCCGCCGAGAGGTCGGTCTCCAGCAGGCCGATCCCGACCGAGAAGACGTGGGTGTGGGCGTCGTTGAACCCCGGGAGGACCGTCCGACCGTCGAGGTCGACCACGTCGGCGTCGGTGGCCGCCGCTTCGACCCTTTCGGGGTCGCCGACGGCGGCGACGCGACCGTCACGGAACAGGACCGCCTCGGCGGTCGTCCGGTCGTCGTCGAGCGTGTGGACCGTCCCACCGCGTACCAGCAGTTCGGACATACAGGGCGACCGGGTGGAGCGAGGTTAAGCGTTCCCACGACCGCCCGCGCGGATCAGTCGACGGCGCTCGCGTCGTCCTGTTCGGGGCGGATCTCGCGGCTGATCTCCTTCCACTTGCCGCTGTTGAACCGCCAGTAGTTGACCGCCGCCGGCACGGTCGTCTCGGCGATGAAGGCGAGGTAGACCCCCCAGATCCCCAGCGGCGTCACCGACCCGATGTAGATCAGCGGGATCGAGGCGCCGAACATGCCCAGGAGCTGACTCAGGAACGGGACGCGGGTGTCGCCGCTGGCGTCGAGCGGGCCGATGGAGGAACCCGAGATCCCCCGGAACAGCATCGCGACGCAGGCCGCGTAGATCAGGCTCACCGCGATCGGCTCCGTCGCCGGGGGGGAGTCGGGGTTGATGAACAGGCTCACCATCGGCCGCGCGAAGACGGCCGCGATCAGCGCCGAGACGGCGTAGGTCGCGACCGAGAACCGGATGATGTCGCGGCCGTACGCCTCCGCGAGCGCCTCCTTCCCCTGGCCCAGCGCCTGCCCGGTGAGGCTGGAGGAGGCGAGGCCGAACCCCCAGCCGGGCGTGTTCATGATCCCCCAGATGCGTCGGGCGACGACGAACGCCGCGAGCGTGCCGTCGCGGTAGGTCCCCAGGATCGCGAGCATCGGGAACTCCGCGGCCGTCCAGACGAGGTTGCGTGCGCCGACAGGGGTACCGATCCGGACGAGGTCCTTGAGCGTGTCGCCGTCGACGTAGGTACCCACGGGGTTGATCTCCACCGGGAACTGGCCGAAGCCGGGTGCGCTGCCCCGCGAGAGCCCGAAGGCGAAGGCGCTCACGGCGAACACGTTCGAGAGCACCGTCCCCAGCGCCGCGCCGGCGACGCCCCAGCCGAGGACGATGATGAACACCGCGTTCAGCACGATGTTGACGACGGCGCCGCCGGCCCGGACCTGCATCGCGGTGTAGGCGTCGTCGGCGCCGACGAGCACGCGACTCCCGACGAGGTTCAGTCCGGCGAAGGGGATGCCGAGGCCGACGATCCGGAGGTAGCGTGCGCCGTACTCGATCTGGGTCGGGTCGCTGTTGATGAGCCCCACGAGCTCGGTCGGGAACAGCCAGAACACGACGACGACGGGCAGCGAGACCACGATAACGAGCAGCGCACTGGAGCGGACCGCGAGCCCGAGTTGCTCGTAGGCGTCGGCGCCGTAGCGCTGGGAGACCAGCGCGATCGTCCCGCCCGCGACGCCGCCCCCGATGGCGAACGCCAGCCCCCAGAACGGGCCGGCGACGCCGACGCCGGCGATCGCGTCGGCGCCGAGCACCGCCCCCACCATCGCCACGTCGGCGGCGTTTTTCGACATGCGGGCGACGCCGGTGACGATCCGGGGCCAGGCCAGGTCCGCGGTCTCGACCGCCCGCTCGCGGTCGATCAGCCCGGCGCGGGCGAGCGCCAGCCCGATGTAGAGGATCGGGAGCCGGAGAACGGCAGCAGTACGGGACACCGTCTCCGCGTTCTGCCCCGACTGCGAAAGGGTTTGCCCATCCTGCCGGGTTCGCCGGATTCGGCGGCGCCGCGTGGCCGGCGTCAGTGACCCCGTACAGTCGGCCGCTCACTCGTCGACGGGCGTCGACACGAGGTGGACGAGGACGGTCCCCACAACCAGCAGCCCGCCCGCCGCCGCCAGCGCGGCGCCCGGCGAGGCGGCGTCGGAGAGCAGTCCGCTGCCGAGCTGGAACGGGATCACGCTCAGCCCGCTGACCATCGACATCGCGCTCAGCGTCGTCGCCCGCCCGACGGCGTCGATACGGTCGTTGACGTACTGGCTCGCGAACACGCGAGTCGCCTCCGAGAGCCCGCGGATCAGCACGAACGCGAGGAAGGCCGAGACCGGCAGCACCCACTGGCCGACGAGCAACAGGCCGACGCCGAGCGGGACGGCGACGAACCAGAGCCGGAGCCCGACGGTCTCCCGGATCCACTCGGCCCGGTAGGTGAAGCCGGCGGCAGCGAGGCTGATGGCGGCGTAGTACCACCCCAGCAGCGTCTCCACGTCGCCCAGCGGGTAGCCCGCCGCGACGGTCTCGATCCGCGGCTGGAGGAAGATGAAGGCGAGGTACGTCGCCGCCGAGAACAGCACGTAGTAGAGCGCGAGGAACGCCCGGAGCCGCGGGTCCGCGAAGGCGGCGCGCACGGCGTCGAGGCTGGCCGACAGCGTCGTCCGGTCGCTCGGGTCGTCGGCGTCGGCGCGGTCGTCGTCCGCGGTCAGGAGGATGGCGGCGCCGACGCCCGTCACCGCGGCGGCGGCGAAGAACGGGTAGGCTAGTTCGACCGACGCGAGGTACCCCCCGGCGACGGCGGCGGCGACGCCCGCGGTCAGCGCGAACGACTCGCCGCGGCCGCGCAGGTCCGAGAACGACTGGTCGTCGCCGACCAGGGAGTCGTAGATCCACGCGTCCTCGGTGCCGGATCGGAACGTGTAGCCGAGCGACCAGCAGACGTACAGCGCGAGGAAGGCCGGGAACGGGTCGGTCAGCCGTCCGGCCAGCCCGAGTCCCAGCAGCGTGAGCGTGATCACCAGCGTGCCGAGCACGAGCCCGTTTCGCCGCCCGAGTCGGTCGCCGAGGTAGCCCGTCGGGATCTCGCCGACCACCGTCGTCACGTTGTAGGCGGCCTCGAGCACCGTGATCTGGAAGAAGGAGAGCCCGGCGCTGGCGAAGTAGAGGTACATGATCGGCCGGTAGAGCTCCACCGCCTTCGTGGCCTTGTAGGCGTAGTAGCGCGCGACGGCGGTCGAAGCCATCGTCCGATCCGGACCCGCCAGCGTGGAAAGCGTTCCGGGTTCGGCGGGCCACAAGAGCTACCGCACCCGGACCCGAACGTGCGGGTATGAGCAACAGCGACGAGTCGACGCCCGACGGGACCGGTGGCGACGACGGGACGACGGCGCCGGAGAACGATACCGAGTCGACGGCGACCGAAACGGAGGGCTCGCCCACGACCCCCGGCGAGGGCGAGGTGTACTGCCGGGACTGCGGCGCGGTGATCAGCGAGAAGGCCGAGATCTGCCCGAAGTGTGGCGTGCGCCAGCAGTCGCCCGAGTCGTCGCTCGACGACGTGATCGAGGTGCTCACCAACGGGGAGAACCCGTTCGTCGCGGCGGTCTACTCGGCGATCCTGCCGGGACTCGGGCAGTTCTACAACCGCGAGCCGGGCAAGGGGGCGGCGATCATCGTCGCCAGCTTCGTCGCGGTGCTCTCGATGGCGGTGCTGGTCGGGTTCCTGCTCTACCCCGCGATCTGGCTGTACGCGGTGTACGACGCCTACGTCGTCGCCGACGGCCGCGAGCCGCCGCTGGGGAGCTAATCGAACAGGACCGCCACCACGAGGAAGATGCTGTGGTGGACCACGACGATCCAGAGCAGGGCGGTCGCGATCGGGCCCGGCGGGCGTTCGACCCCGCCGCCGCTCAGGATCACCGCCACCGCGGGGAGGACGAAAAACGCCACTACGAGGTAGGCGTGGGCGTACCGCCCCGGGAGCCGATCGAACACGTCGTGGTCGGTCGCCGACACAGTTCCGGCGTCGCCGTCGCGGGACATAACCCCTCCGGAGGCCGACCGAGTGCCGAAGGCTGAAGCCACCCCGTACCGTCGATCCGCTGTGTACAACGTCGCAATCGTCGGCTGCGGGGTCATCGGCCACCGCCTCGCCGACGCGTTCAGCGCACACGAGGGGACGACGGTCTGGGGCGCCTGCGACCTCGTCGCCTCGAAGGTCGAATCGTTCGCCGAGGAGTACGACTGTGCGGCCTACACCGACTACGAGACGATAGTCGCCGAGGACGCCGTCGACGTCGTCTACGTCGGCGTGCCGCCGACGGTCCACCGCGAGGTGGTCGAGGCCGCCATCGACGCCGAGAAGGCGGTCATCTGCGAGAAGCCGATCGCCGAAGACGCCACGGTCGGCGCCGAACTCGTCGCCCTGGAGGAGTCGACCGACCGCCCGACGGCGATCAACCTCCCGTTCCGCTACACGCCCGGCGTGCGGGAGCTGATCGACCGCGTCGACGCCGGCGAGATCGGCGAGTCCCAGCGCATCGAACTCACGTTCCGGTTCCCCCAGTGGCCCCGGGAGTGGCAGGACGTGGAGTGGCTCGCCGGCCGCGAGCAGGGCGGCCCGCTGCGCGAAGTGGGGACCCACTACCTCTTCGGCGTGCAGGAGGCGTTCGGGGCCGTCGACTGGGTGAACGCCGATATCGACTACACCGCGCCCGACCGGTACGAGGAGTCCATCACCGGCTACTTCGGCGTCGAGGGAATCGGCGGCACGATCGACCTGCTGGCCGACTGCGGCGCCGACGAGCAGAACTCGATGACCGTCGTCGGCACCGAGGGGTCGCTGACGCTGCTCGACTGGTACCGCCTCGCCGAGAGCGCGGAGGGCGAGGAGCAGCAGGTCGTCGTCGACGACCCCGGCGAGAACACGCTGGCGCTGGTCGACGAGTTCGTCGCGGAGCTGGACAGTGAGAGGCGGCAGTCGTCAGCCGCCGACTCGGGCGGCGACCTGGTGAGCTTCGCGGAAGCGAACCGGGTGCAGGAGGTCGTCGACGCGATCTTCGCGTCGGAGGGTGAGCGAGTGGTCGTCGACACCGAAGCGTAGGAGCGCGCGTTTTCTACCGCCGCATCAGCAGCAGCCCCACCGCACTCGCGACGGCGGCGATGACCGCGAGCACGACGAACAGCGCCGTCGGGGTGCCGTAGGTCAGGATCGTCCCCGCGATCCCGGCGCCGAGGGCGCCGATGCCGAACACGCCCAGGTACGTGTAGCCGTAGGAGAGCCCGCGGGCGGCCTCGGGGGTGTACTCGGCGACCGCGGCCTGGTACATCGGCTGGACCGTGAACAGCGCGAAGCCCAGCACGGCGCTGATGACCAGCAGCGGCACGGCGCCGGCGGAGGCCAGCGGCATGAACACCAGCGCGATCAGGGACATCCCGCCGAAGGCGAGCATGATCCCCCGCGCGGGGGCGATGATGTCGGTCAGTCGGCCGCCGACGTACTGGCCGGCGACGCCGACCGCGAGCAGGCCGGAGTAGACGTAGTTCGCGGGCTCCTGCTCGGTGCCGGCGAGTTCGATGGGCTGGAACGTCTCCAGGCCGGCGAGGAGTTCCGGCAGGAACGTGAGTACGCCACGGTAGTACAGGCCCGAGCAGATGACGACGACGAACACGAACGCGAACGAACTCTTGACCAGCGAGCCGGAGATCCGGAGGAACGCGCCCAGCGAGTCCGGGCTCTCGGCGTCGTCGTCGACGTCCTCCTCGTCGGCGGCGCTGGACTCGTCCACGTCGAGCAGCAGCGCCGCGCCGGCGGCGACGAAGGCCGGCACCGCGAGCACCGCGGCGACGGTCTCCCAGTCCATGAACGCGAGCATGATCGTCGTGGCCAGCGGGCCGGCGGCGATGCCGACGTTGCCGGCCATCCCGTGGAGCGCGAACCCGCGCCCGCGCTCGGAGACGCCCTTACTGATCAGTGCGAGGCCGGCCGGGTGGTAGACGCTCGCGGCGGCGCCCCAGAGCACCAGCGCGACCGCGATCGCGACCACGGCCGGACTCGTCGACAGCAGCGGGAGCCCCTCGAGCACGCCGGCGGCCGTCGAGGGGGCGACCGAGAGCACCAGGAACGAGCCCCCCATCCCGGTCAGACACAGCGCGATCAGCGTTCGAGAGCCGTAGCGGTCCGCCAGAACCCCGCCCGGCAGCGCGCCGATACCGAACAGCGCCATCCCCACGGCGACGACCGCACCCAGTTCCGCGGCGGTCGTCGTGAACTGGGTGAGCCAGATCCCGACCATGATCGGTACTGACAGTTCGTACGTGTGGACCAGCGCGTGGGCCGTGCCCGCGAGCCCGACGATCCGCCGGTCGTTTCCGTCCATGTGCTCCCTGCTGATGCGGACCGGCTTCAAAGGACGGATTCGCCGCGCCGCCCGGTCCCCTCGGGAGAAAACCATCAGTTATATTTACCGCCCTAAGTATTATCAGACATGACGACCCCCGACGACCGGATCGAGACGACTCACATCGGGAGCCTCCCGCGTCCCCCTGAACTGCTCGACCTCCTCCGGACGCGCGAGTCAGGCGGCGAGGTCGACGCCGACGAGTGGGACCGCGTGAGTACTGAGGCGACGGAGGACGTCGTCGAGCGCCAGCTCGCGACGGGCATCGACGAGATCAACAACGGCGAGCAGTCCCGCGTCTCCTTCAACTTCTACGTCGGCGACCGGCTCACGAACATCGGCGGCAAGCGCGAACAGGAGCTGTGGGCCGACCTGCAGGAGTATCCCGCGGTCGCCGAGGACACGTTCGAGACGGACGTGATCGACCTCGCGAAACAGCCCGCGGTCACCGGCGAGATCCGCTACGACGGCCACGAGCAGGCCGAACGGGAGGTCGAGACGTTCCGCGAGACGCTCGAGGGCACCGGCGTCGACGTCGAGGACACCTTCTTCACCACCGCCTCGCCGAGCGTCGTCGCCGCAACGCACGTCGACGAACACTACGACGACCACGAGGAGTACGTCTACGCCATCGCCGACGCGATGGCCGAGGAGTACCAGATCTTCGCCGACACGGGCGCGACCATCCAGATCGACGCGCCGGACCTGCTGGCGACCGGCCACAGCCACCTGTTCGCGGACGACACCGTCGAGGAGTTCCGCGGCGTGGTCGAGATGCACGTCGACGCGCTCAACGAGGCGCTCTCGGGCATCCCCGAGGAGCAGGTCCGCCTGCACACCTGTTGGGGGAGCTACGAGGGCCCGCACCACCTCGACACCGACCTCGTGGACATGCTGCCGACGCTGTACGAGGCCGACATCTCCGGGCTCAGCGTCGAGCAGGCGAACCCGCGCCACCAGCACGAGTACCGCGCGTTCGCCGAGCACCCGCTGCCCGACGGCTGGACGCTCATCCCGGGCGTCGTCGACGTGAAGACCAACATCATCGACCACCCCGAGACGATCGCCGACCGCATCGAGCGCGTGGCGAACGTGGTCCCGGACGACACCGAGATCGTCGCCGCGCCGGACTGCGGGTTCGGCACGCAGGCCGGCCTCGGCATGGTCCACCCCGACATCGCGTGGCCCAAACTCGAAGCGCTCGTCGAGGGCGCGGAGATCGCCTCCGATCGCCTGCGGTAGGACCACAACGCTCTTCTTTAGGCTCACCAAAATCCTGGGCAGATGCGGCTCACCCGACGGGACGCGCTCGCGGCGCTGTCGGCGGTCGGCGCCGGCGGCGTCGCCGGCTGTTCCGCGCCGAGTGCAGCGCGGGACGACGAGACGACGACGGCGAGCGACGCGAACCCGCCCGAACTCGGCGAGGACGAGTTGGAGACGCTGGTCGCGCTCGCGGCCGTCCTCTACCCAAGCGAGGTCGAGAACGCCGCCGAGTTCGTGGAGGCGTACGTCCGACCGCGCGTGCGCGACCGGCCGGAGCACGGGCGCGGGATGGTCGCCGCGATCGAAACGCTCGACGAGTACGCCGAGAACCTCGAAGGCGAACGCTACGCCGCGCTCGACGCCGCGGCGAGGGAGGAGCTGCTCGCCTACATGGCCGTCGACACGGCCGACCCGGACCCCGACGGCGACGACGACGAGCGCGTGCGCTACTACCTCGTGAACGATCTGCTGTTCGGCCTCTACGCGTCGCCGACGGGGGCGTCGCTGGCCGGACTCGAGAACCCGCCGGGATATCCGGGTGGGACAGCGAGCTACCAGAAGGGGCCGGAATGAGTCAACCGGACCGAACACCCACGGAGAACGCCGACGTGTGCGTCGTCGGTGCCGGGCCCGCGGGCGCGATCGTCGCCGACCGCCTCGCGAGCGCGGGTCACGAGGTGATCGTGCTGGAGGCTGGCCCGCGGTTCGACCCCGACGAGCGCGAGGAGCGTATGGAGACCCACCTCCGGCCCGGCGACGACACGCCGATCTGGGGGATGGGCGGGCCCCGGGACGCCTACACCTCGGGCGGTGAGCGGCTCTACCCCCTCAACGCCGCCCGCGTGAAGGGCGTCGGCGGCTCGACACTCCACTGGCAGGGGATGGTGATGCGGATGCACGAGCAGGACTTCCGGGTGGACTCGGAGCTGGGGGTCGCCGAGGACTGGCCCGTCGACTACGACGACCTCCGGCCCTACTACGCCGCCGCAGAGGAGGCGCTCGCTGTCGCCGGCGCGTCGGACAACCCGTTCGCGCCGCCACGGGAGGAGCCCCACCCGATGCCCGCGTTCCCGCCCTCCTACAGCGACTCGCTGTTCGCGGAGGCCTGCGAGGAACTGGGGATCGCCACCCACTCGGTGCCGAACGCACGGAACTCCGAGCCAACCGACGAGGCCAGCGCCTGCGTGGGCTACGGCACCTGTCGCCCGGTCTGTCCCTCGGGCGCGAAGTACGACGCGACCCGCCACGTCGACAGCGCCCAGGAGGGGGGCGCCAGGGTCGTCGACGAGGTGCCGGTCCAGCGGCTCGAACACGACGACTCGGGCGAGAAGGTGACTGCTGCTGTCTATGTGACTCCCGAGGGTAAGGAGTACCGACAGGAGGCCGACGAGTTCGTCCTCGCCGCCGGCGGCGTCGAGACGCCGCGCTTGCTCCTCCTCTCCGAGAGCGAGCAGTACCCCGACGGGCTGGCGAACGGTTCCGGCGCGGTCGGGCGGTACTTCATGGACCACCTGTTCGCCGGCGTCGGCGGCCGCCTCGACGAGCGCACCCGCCAGAAGCACGTCGGCTTCAACACGACCGAGAGCCACCAGTTCTACGACCGCGAGGACGACAGCCGGGGGGCGATCAAACTGGAGTTCCTCAACTACGCCGGCCCGGCGCCGGCGGACATCGCGATGGGCGCCGACAGCTTCGGCGACGACCTGCTCGCGGAGATCCGCGAGGGGTACGGCAACCACGTCGCGATGGGCGCGCTCGTCGAGCAGTTCCCGCGCGCGGAGAACCGCATCACGCTCGACCGCTCGCGGACCGACGACCACGGCAACCCCGTCCCCGAGGTGATCTGGTCGCTCGACGACCGCACGCGCCGCACCATCGAGCGCGCCAACGAGATCCAGCGCGCGGTGTTGGAGGAGTTGGGCGCCGACATCGAGTGGGTCGTCGGCCCGGACGCGACCGGCCCGGCGTACCACCACATGGGCACGACCCGGATGGGGACCGATCCCGACGCGAGCGTCGTCGACGCCGACCTCCGAACCCACGATCTCGCGAACCTCTCCATCGCCGGCAGCTCCGTGTTCGTCACCGGCGGCGCGATGAACCCGACGCTCACCATCGCCGCGCTGGCGCTGAAAGCCGCGGACGCGATCGACGCCCGGCTCTGAGTCGGCGTCACTTCAGCCACGCGACCAATTTTTGGCCGCCCGAAAAATCGGCAGGGTTTTAGGACTCCCTAAACAACCCGCTGGTAATGAGTGAGCAGGACATCTGCGTGATCGTCCCGACGATACGGGAGTACGAGTGCATGCGGGAGTACGTCGCGAACGCTCGCGAGTACGGGTTCGACACCGACCGCCTGTTCGTCGTGCTGGTCACGGAGGACTTCTGCGACACCGACGAGATGGCGGCGATGCTCGACGACCTCGGCGTCGACGGCGCCGTCTTCGACGGGACCGCACGCGAGGCGTGGTTCGCCGAGCAGGGCGTCGACGACTACAGCCACTTGATCCCCGAAGCCAGCCACGCCCAGACCTCCTTCGGCCTGCTGTACATGTGGGCGAACGAGCGCTTCGAGTACGGCGTGTTCATCGACGACGACACGCTGCCCCACGACGAGGACTTCTTCGGCACCCACATGGAGAACCTCGCCTACGAGGGCGAGATCGAGGCCCGCGCTTCCGACGAGTCCTGGGTCAACGTGCTGGACGACGCCGACGCCGATCTCTACCCGCGTGGGTACCCCTACGCGGCGATGGACGAGGACCTGGAGCGCGAGCCCACCCGCGTCGACGACGTCGTCGCTTCGCAGGGTCTTTGGACGAACGTCCCCGACCTCGACGCAGTGCGAATCCTGATGGACGGCGACCTGCAGGGACAGGCCCAGAGTCGGACCGCCCGGGCCGACTTCGGCGAGGACTTCGTCGCCGCCGAGGGCCAGTACCTGACGGTCTGCTCGATGAACCTCGCGTTCCGCCGCGAGGTGATCCCGGCGTTCTACCAGCTGCCGATGGACGACAACCGCTGGGACGTGGGCCGCTTCGACGACATCTGGTCGGGGCTGTTCCTCAAACGGGCCTGTGACGTGCTGGGCAAGCAGGTGTACAACGGCGGCCCGCTGTGTGAGCACAACAAGGCCCCGCGCTCGACGTTCGACGACCTGCAGAACGAGGTCGCGGGCCTCGAACTCAACGAGCACGTCTGGGAAGTGATCGACGACGCCGCCGCCGGCGCGAGCTCCTACCGCGAGGCGTTCGCGTCGATGGCCGACGCGCTCGCCGCCGGCGACTTCGAGGCGTGGAACAACGGCGAGTTCCTGAACTACTGTGGTGAATACATGAACGACTGGCTCGACTGTCTCGACGCGCTGGAAACGCCCGCCGCCGACCGTGTGGAGGTGCCCGCCGATGACTGAGGAACCGACCTCCAAGCGCCGGCGCCGCCTGCTCGCGAGCATCGCGAGCGCCGGCCTCGTCGGCGTCGCCGGCTGTGGCGGCGGCGGCACCGAAACCGACGGCCCCGGGGGCGACGGTACCGACACGCCGACTGGCGGGAACGAAACCATCGGCGACGCCGAGTTCTCCGAGTTCCGGGGCTCCGGCGCGCTCGCGCAGGGCCGCGAGGAGATCAGCGGGACGCGCATCGAGGACCTCCCGAACCTCGAGGGCGAGCTCACGATCTACCTCGGCGGCGGGGAGGGCGGCCTCTACCGCGACCTGATCAACAAGCTCGAGGACATCTACCCCGACTTCGAGGCGACGCCGCGGGCCTCCGGCACCGCCGACGCCGCGAACACCCTCATCAGCGAGGGGGCGGCCACGCCCGCCGACGTGTTCTGGTCGGTCGACGCCGGGTCGCTGGCGGCCGTCGCCGCCGAGGACCTGACGACCGAACTCCCGAGTGACGTGACCGACCCCGTGCCCGACGAGTTCCACCCCAACAGCGAGTGGGTCGGGACTGCGGGCCGCGCTCGCGCGATCCCGTACAACACCGACGCGCTCGACGAGAGCGAGATCCCCGACGACGTGATGGACCTGCCCGGCTCGGGCATCGCCGGCGACATGGGTTGGGCGCCGACCTACGGTGCCTTCCAGGCGTTCATCACCGCGATGCGGATCACCGAGGGCGAGGACGCCACCCGACAGTGGATCCAGGGGATGGTCGACGCCGGCATCACGGAGTACGCGAACGAGTTCTTCGTCTCCAACGCCGTCGCAGACGGGGAACTCCGGGCCGGCTTCGCCAACCACTACTACGCGCTCCGCGTGCAGGCCGCGCGGCCGAGCGCGCCGATCGACCTCGCCTTCACCAGCGGCGACGCGGGCGCGCTGATCAACGTCGCCGGCGCCGCCGTGCTCTCGGCGAGCCCCAAGCAGGAGCTCGCACAGAACTTCGTCCGCCACCTGCTCTCGGCCGAAGTCCAAGAGTACTTTGCCACCCGCGCGTACGCTTACCCGATGATTCCGGGCGTGCCGCCCGTCGGTGGCCTCCCCCGCATCGACGAGCTCAACCCGCCGGAGTTCGACCTGGCGAAGCTCTCGAACATCGGCCCGACAGTGGACCTCATGCGGGAGGTGGGCGTGCTCTGATGGGCGCCGTCGGCGACGCCGCGGGGGAGTCCGCGGGGGTCCGCCAGCGACTTCGCCGCTTCCTGGGCCTGGACGACGACGGCGTTTCGACGCCGCTGGTCCTGCTCTCGGGGGCGATCGCCGCCGCGGTCCTGTCGCCGCTGATCTGGCTGTTGCTACGGGCGAGCGAGGTGCCGACCGACGAGGCGCTCTCGCTGATCGGCTCCTCGGGCGACGTGTTCGCCAACAGCCTCGCGCTCGTCGCCGTCGTCACGACGGCCTCCGTCCTGCTCGGCGTGCCGCTGGCGGTGCTGACGGTGCAGACCGACCTGCCGTTCCGCCGGTTCTGGACCGTCGTCATCGCGCTACCGCTGGTGATCCCCAGCTACGTCGGCGCGTTCGCGTACATCTCGGCGTTCGGCCCCGACGGCGCGCTGGCCGACGCGCTGGCGCCGTTCGGGGTCCAGATCCCCGAGGTGTACGGGCTGGGCGGCACCGCGCTGGTGCTGACGCTGTTCGTCTACCCCTACGTGTTCCTCACGACTCGGGCGGCGCTGCTCTCCTTCGACGAGACGCAGTTGGAGGCCGCACGCACGCTGAACGTCGGGTACCTCTCGGCGTTCCGCCGGGTGATCCTGCCGCAGATCCTCCCCGCGGTGACCGCGGGCGGACTGCTGGTCGCGCTGTACGCGCTCTCGGACTTCGGGACGCCGTCGATCATGCAGTACGACGTGTTCACGCGGATGATCTACGTCGAACTCAACAGCTTCGGCGACGGCCGCAACAACGCCACGCTGCTGTCGCTCCAGCTGCTCACCGTGACGGCCGTCGTCGTCGCGCTGGAGTCGCGGATCGGTAGCGGCGAGGACTCCGGCTACGGCGCGGCGGCGTCGTCGACGGCGATGATCTCGCTGGGACGGCTGCGCTGGCCGGCGATGCTGCTGCCGGCGCTGGTCTCGACGTTCACGCTCGCGCTCCCGGTCGGCATCCTGACGATGTGGTTCGTCCGGGCCGAGGCGCTCGCCTACGAGGTCGGCGGCCGGGCGTTCGAGTGGGGGTTCGCCCTCAACTCGGTCTACGTCGCCGCGCTCGCGGCGGCGGCGACGCTGGCGCTCGCGATCCCCGTGGCGTACTACTCGGGGCGCTCGCGGGCGCGCTTCGCGTGGCTGGCCGAGCGCGCGACCTACCTCGGCTACGCGATGCCGGGGGTCGTGCTCGCGCTCGCGCTGGTGTTCTTCAGCAGCAACCAGCTGGCGGCGTGGTTCGGGCCGAGCGTGGCCCGAGCCGTCTACCAGTCGCTCCCGCTGCTGGTGTTCGCCTACGTGGTTCGATTCCTCCCGCAGGCCGTCGGCGCGTCGCGCTCGTCGGTGCTCGGCGTCGACCCCGCACTGCTCGGCGCGGCGCGCGTGCTGGGTGAGCCGCCGCGGCGGGTGTTCCGGCGAGTGACGCTGCCGCTGATCGCGCCCGGCGTGCTCGCGGGCGCCGCGCTGGTCTTCCTCACGACGATGAAGGAACTCGACACGACGTTGATCCTGCACCCGACAGGGTTTACAACGCTGGTGACGTACATCTGGCGAGTTCAGGAGGGCGGCTACTACGGCCGGGCGGCGCTGCCGGCGCTGGTGCTGGTGGTGGTGTCCGGGCTCTCGATGATCCCCCTCCTCGTTCAGGGACGCGACAAATGAGCAAGCAACCCACATCCACGACCGACGGGCCGAGGGCGGAGCGAGCAGCCGAGCGCACTGACTCGACGGTCGCCGACGACGCCGACGCGGTGCTGGAACTCACGAACGTCGCGAAGGAGTTCGCGGGCGAACGCGCCGTCGACGGCGTCGACCTCACCGTTCGCGAGGGCGAACTGCTCACGCTGCTGGGCCCTTCCGGCTGCGGGAAGACGACGACGCTCCGGGCCATCGCCGGCCTCGAGTCGCCGACGGAGGGGACCGTCCGCGTCGCCGACGAGATCGTCGCCGGCGACGGTCGGGAGGTCCCCCCGGAGGATCGCGACGTGGGGATGGTGTTCCAGGAGTTCGCGCTCTTCCCCCACCTCTCGGTCGCCGAGAACGTCGCCTTCGGCCTCGACGACCCCGACAGCGAGGCCGCCGACCGGCGCGTCGACGACCTGCTCGACCTGGTCGGCCTCGACGGCTACGGCGACCGCTCGCCCGCCGACCTCTCGGGCGGCCAGCGCCAGCGGGTCGCGCTCGCGCGCTCGCTCGCCCCCGAACCCGACGTGTTGCTGCTCGACGAACCGTTCTCGAACCTCGACGTGGCGCTCAGGGTCGAGATGCGCGAGGAGGTCGCCCGCATCCTCAACGAGGCCGGCGTCACGGCCGTCTCAGTCACCCACGATCAGGAGGAGGCGCTGTCGATCTCAGACCGCGTCGCGGTGATGTCCGAGGGTCAGATCGAACAGGTCGGTAGCCCGGCGTCGCTGTTCGAACACCCCGAGTCCCGCTTCGTCGCCTCCTTCCTCGGGCAGGCCAGCTTCGTTCCGGGGAAGGTCACCGAGAGCTCGGTCGACACGGTCATCGGCTCCTACGGCCGCGATCTGCTGGAGGGTGTGACCGACGAGTACGTCGGCGCCGACGTCGACGTGCTGGTCCGGCCGGACGACCTCCGGCTCAGCCCCGTCGACGGCGAGGCCGGCCCGATCTCCGCCGAGACCCAACCGGTTCCCACCGCCGACGGCGGGACTGCGTTCGGCGTTGAGGACGACGGCCGATCTACGCCGTCGACCTCGACCGACGACGACGGCCGTTCAGCGCCGTCGACCTCCACCGCCGACGGCGAGGTGGTTCAACGGCAGTACACCGGCCCCTCCTTCGTCTACCACGTACAACTCGACGACGGCCCCGTCGTCCGGTGTCTCCACAACCACGCCGAGGAGGTCGAGATCGGTGAGCGTGTGAGCGTCCGACTCGTGGCCGACCACACGCTCGCGTGGTACCCCGCGGCGTAGATGTCCGGTCGGTCCCCGTTCCCCGCGTCGCGCTCCGCATCACTCTCGGCCGCCGTCGACGCCGTCCGTACCCGACTCGACCGCGGTCGGGTCGCGATCCTCCTGCTCGGACTCGTCGCCGCGGTGGTCTCCTTCCTCGTCGCGACCCGGGTGTTCCCGTACCACTCGCTCAACCACGACGAGGGCGTCTACCTCCAGCAGGCCGAACTGCTGCTCTCGGGGCGGCTGTTCCTCCGCCCGCCCGTCGACGGCCCGTTCCGGCCGTGGTTCTTCGTCGAGAGCGCCCAGGGACTGTACTCGAAGTACCAACCCGTCCCGGCCGCAGCCTTCGCGCTCGGTCGCGTCCTCGGGGGCTATCCGATCGCGCTGGCGGGGATCTCCGCGGGGGTCGTGGGCGGTACAGCCGCGCTGGCCCGCGAACTGTACGACTGGCGCGTCGGCGTCGTCGCCGGCGTCCTCGTGCTCGCGTCGCCGCTCTTTCTCGTCCAGTCGGGGGTGTACCTCCCCTACGCGCTGACGGCGGCGCTGGAACTCTGCTTCGCGGTCGCCTACCTCCGGGGCGAGCGAACTGAGAGCCGACGGTCGGCGGCGGTCGCCGGCGGGGCGATCGCCCTCGCCTTCTTCGCCCGGCCGTACACCGCCGTGCTGTTCGCGTCGCCGTTCATCCTCCACGCTGTCGGCACGCTCGCCCGCTCTGGCGCGTGGCGGGCGCCTGTCGCGCAGGTCGGCGAGGCGCGGTTCGGACCGATCGACGACGACCAGCGCGCGCTGTTCGGCCGCCGACTCGCGACTGCCGGCCTCGGGATCGCCGGCGTCCTGGCCGCGCTGGGGTACAACGTGCTCGTGACGGGCGAACCGCTCGTCTTCCCGTACCAGGCGTTCGCGCCACACGACGGGATCGGCTTCGGCCACCGCGAGATCCTGGGCCACGAGGAGACCTACACGCTCGAACTCGGGATCGAGTCGAACAGGCGCGTGCTCACTCAGCTGTTCACCGACTGGGTGGCGATGGGCGTCGTGGGCGCCGGGCTCGCGGCCGCGGGCGTGCTGGCGACCGCGGGCTCGGCGATCCGCGGACGGGTCCGGGACGCGACCGACCGCGCGTCGACGGCGCTCGTGGCGCGCCGAGCGATCGTCGCCGGCATGTTCGTCTCGATCGCGGCGGGCAACGTCGCGTTCTGGGGCAACTTCAACATCCTCGGGGCGCTCGGCGTCGAGGACGACGGGCTCATCCACAGCCTCGGGCCGTACTACCACTACGACCTGCTCGTCCCGACCGCGGTGTTCGGCGCCGTCGCCGCGGTTTGGGCGGCCGACCGGCTGGGCAGCGTCGCCGAGCCGCGCCTCCCGGATCGACTGACGGCCGGGCGCATCGCCGTCGCCGTCCTGGTCGTGGCGGCGGGCGTCGCCGCCCCCGTCGCTGTCGCGACCGCGGAACGGCCGCTGGAACACAACACGGGAATCAGCGAGGAGCTCGCGGCCGCGTACGAACCGTTCGAGGCGGAAGGCGGGATCTCGGCCGGGAACGCTGCGCTCGGGGGGAACCAGACCGACGAGCGGACGCTCACCTTCCTCCCGCCGGTGTACGGGCCGTGGCTGAACCACCCGTTCCAGGCGGTCCGGAACGATCCCGACTTCGACGGGCCGTCGCTGTACGCCATCGGCGATTACGACGAACTCGACGTGGCCGCCGCGAACCCCGAGCACGACCTCCGGCGGTACGTGATCCGTGGCCCGTGGAACCCCGTCGACGGCGAGTCCGTGACCGCCGAACTCCGGCCCGTCGAGCGCGTCTCGGGCGAGTCAGTTCGCCTCGACGCCGCCGTCGGCGTCCCCGAGGCCGCGGAGTCGGTGTCGATCCGCGTCGGCGGCGACGCCGGGGAGACCTACGCCGCCGCGGACGCTAGTGAGGGGACGCTCGGGGTGATGCTCACCGTGAACGAGAGCACGGCGCGCCTCGCCGGCGAGGGCATCGACGAGCCGGGAACGTTCGCCGTCGGAGACCGCGACGAACTCACCCTCACGGTGTTCGTCTCCACCGGGCCGAGCACGGGGTTCAGCTACCAGCTCGTCTTCCCGGTCGACACTAGTGGCGAGGAAGTGCGCGCGCTGTCGCCGACCAAGGAACGCTGCCCCGTACCGGACCGCTGCGTGCCCGCGGGGCTGGGGCCGTCGCCGCCCGGCCAGTTCGCGAACGCGACAGTCGTGGCCGGTTCCGAGTAGCGAAGTGGGTACTACTGCCGGTCGGCGTCGGGGTGAACACGTTCTCGGATCGGTTCCCACCACCAACGCCACTTCCGGACGAACAGCACGCCGCCGAGCCACAGCGAGGCCCACAGGACCCCGATATCGCCGGTGTAGAGGCCGTATAGCGGAAGGACAGCTAGGAGGGCGACGAACAGGAGGAGCGGACTGGAGATGAACCGGGTGCGGGACCCGCCCGATCGTTGTCGCGATCGACGCAAAAAGTCTGCCTCGGGGGACGAACGTCAGAAGAAACTCGTTACCTGCCGCCTGCGCTCCTGTGCACAGACCCGGAGGATCGAGCCGGCGATCTCCGCGCCGCCCGAGAACGGGTCGAGTTTGGTCTCGCCGAGACGCTCGTCGTAGGCGATCGGTTCCTCGCGCACCTCGTAGCCCCGCATCGTCGGCCGGATGAGCAGTTCCGCCGAGAGCCCGGTGTTCTCGGTCCAGGTGATCTCCTCGATCACGTCCTCGCGGTAGGCGCGCATCCCCGTCGTCACGTCGTGGAGGTACTCGCCGGCGAGCACGCTCGACAGTCCGGCGAACGCGTAGTTGCCGAAGCGGTTCATCGTCGGCATCGTGTCGGCGCCGTGGTAGAGCCGGTCGCCGCTGACCACGTCGTACCCCTCGTTGATCAGGTCGAGGAAGTCCGGGATGCGCTCCATCGGGTAGGTGCCGTCGCAGTCGGTCGTGATCCGCACGGGGTTCGTCGCGGAGAGTAGCGCCTCACAGACCGCGTAGCCGTACCCCTGTGGCTCCTGATCAATCACGGTCGCGCCGTGATCGCGGGCGATCTCGGCGGTGCCGTCGGTGGAACTGTCGACGACGACCACTTCGGCCTGCCCGTCCGTCGCTGCCTCGATGTCCTCGAGTACGGGGCCGATCGCCTCGGCCTCGTTGTAACTGCCCATCACGACGCTCACGTCGTCGAGCTCGTAGTCGCTCATGGATACGGCGTCGTGCCGGACTGGTTTAGGCTTGCCGAAAACGCTTCCAGAACCCCCCCGACGTTTCCGGAGCGAATCGGCTTTAAGGGTCTACGGAGCAACGTTCGGGTATGGATCTGGAACTCGACGGCACGAGTGCGCTAGTGACGGCATCGAGCAGCGGCCTCGGCAAGGCGTCGGCGACGGCGCTGGCCCGCGAGGGCGCGAACGTGGTCGTCAACGGCCGGGACGAGGGGCGACTCGCCGAGGCCGTCGACGAGATCGACGCCGTCGGCGACGGCGAGGTCGTCGGCGTGCAGGGCGACCTGACCGAGAAGGCGGACATCGAGCATCTCGTCGAGCGGACCGTCGATGAGTTCGGCGGCATTGACACGCTGGTCACGAGCGCCGGCGGCCCGCCCAGCGGCGCGTTCATGGACACCGACGACGAGGACTGGTACGAGGCGTTCGACCTGCTGGTGATGAGCGCGGTCCGGACCGTTCGTGAGGCGGCACCCCACCTGAAGGAGTCCGATCAGGGGACGATGACGTTCGTCACCTCCCGCTCGGTGAAGGAGGCCATCGACTCGCTGGTGCTCTCGAACTCCGTCCGGATGGCCGTGATCGGCCTCGAGAAGACGCTCTCGCAGGAACTCGCGCCCGAGGTCCGCTCGAACGCGGTGCTGCCGGGCCCCCACGAGACCTCCCGGATCGAGGACCTGGTGGAGCAGGCCGTCGACCGCGGCGACTACGACGACTACGAGGAGGGGCTGGCCGACTGGGGCGACGGCATCCCGCTCGAGCGCATCGGCGACCCGATGGAGCTCGGCGAGACCGTGGCGTTCCTCTCCTCGCCGAAGTCCTCCTACATCAACGGCGTCGCGCTCCCCATCGAGGGCGGTGCCGGCGCGAGCAACCTCTGAATCAGCAGCTACGGCTCCATCCGGAGCGCGTAGATGATGCAGAGCAGCCCCGCGATCTCGAGCGTCTGGATGAGCGCCTGAACCAAGGGTTCGGAAAGTGACGGGAACAGCAAGGTTATCACCACTATCGGAACCGGCAGGCCGAGGATGATGCCGAAGCCGATGGCCAGATACAGCATCGGCCGACTGTCGTTGCGCCGATACCCGCGGTAGGCGAGGTAGGCGATGAACAGGCCTAGCGCCGCACCGACCATCTCGTAGGCCTGGAGGAACGGGCGGATTGCTTCGCCGATCTGGAGTACTCCGAGCATCTCAGATGTTCTCGATCAGGCGGGTGAACCGGTCGGACATGTCCTCCCGGCGGTCGATCTCGAGGCGGAGTTCGCCGTCGACGAGTTCGACGGTCACGCGCCGGAGGTTCGGCGCGTACACCTGTTTGTGGTGGCCACTCTCCGGATCCGGCCGGGTCTGTTCCTCGATCAAGTCACGCTCGCGGAGCTGTTCGAGCCGGCGGTAGATCGTCGGTCCCGACGCGTCACACCGCTGTTTGAGTTCGCTTGCGGACATAGGTTCTCGACTCGTCTGAGTGAGGATAGCCCGGGCTGTCTCGTCCTCCAGCAGCCCTGCGACGGCCTCGATCTTCGCCTCACTCACTGTGGCCCAGTTGTTGGCAAAAGTACCTAAAGAGCTACCGAACGCTTCAGCAGCTGAAGCGCTGCCTCCCGCTCTATCGGGTGCCCTCTCGAAGTCGGGTGTACAGATGGCTGCTCCCCTACTCGACGCAGTCGACCGATACCCCGCTGCAACGTACTTCACACTTACCCTGGCCCTCTCGTGGGGCACGTGGTTTCCAGTCCTCTCGGCCGTCGACGGACCGATGGTCAAGGTCGCCGCCATCCCCGGCGCGTTCGGCCCGCTTGCGGCTGCCGCTCTCGTTACCCGCTTGCGTGGCGAGTCCGTCCGCGGCTGGCTCGGGTCGACGCTCGACTGGCGCCGCGCGCCGCGGTGGTACGCCGCCGCGTTTGCGGTCCCCATCGGCGTCAGCATCGCGATGGGCGTCGTGATGGTCGCGTTGGCTGGCGGCATCGACGAGTCGGCCGTTCCCCCCGCACTCGGGGGGTTCGCGATCAACATGGTGTTCGCCACGCTGCTCGGCGGTGGCCAGGAGGAGTTCGGCTGGCGCGGGTTCGCGCTTCCGCATCTGCAGAGCCGCTACGGCGCGCTGACTGCGAGCGTCGTCGTCGGTGCCGTCTGGGCGTTGTGGCACGCGCCGATGTTCGCCTTCGGCGTATACGAGACGGTGCCCGCGGGGTACGCAGCGTTCGTCGTCGTCGCCTCCGTCGTGTTCACGTGGCTGTACAACAGCTCTCGGGCCTGTGTGCCCGCAGCGATCCTCATGCACGGGACGCTCAACGCGAGCGTGAACGTCCCGCTGCAGTTCGTGGGCGGCCCGTCGGCGCTTCCTGTTCCGTTCACGACGCTACTGGTCGGCGGGTTCGGGCTGCTGGCACTGGCACTGGTGGCACGCTACGGGCCACAGAGACTCGCCGCCGGGGAGGCACAGACGCCGACGTGGGCAAATGAGCGACCTGAACGTCGATCCGCGGCCGACGCGTCGGAGGTGGACGCATGAGACTCGCACGCCGCGCACTCCCGGAACTCTCCTCGTTCGCCCTGGTCGTCGCGACTGTCGCCGCCGGCGTCGTCGTCGCGCCCGCGCTCCCCGAGTGGATGATTGTCGGCTGGCACGTCGGACTCGACGGGGAGGCCACGGTCACGCGCGGCCCGCGCCTGGTCGGACTGGTCGCCGTCCCCGCGGTAACGGCCACGCTGTACGTCGTGCTGCGTGTCACGCGCCTCGCCCTCGACGAGGGGTACGGCGTCGACACGCGTCCGTTCGAGGCACTGGCTCACCTCGTGCTCGCGGCGCTGGCGTTCGGGCAGGGGTGGCTGCTCGCGGTGAACCTCTGAGTCGGGAACACCATCGCTGTGGCTGGTTGGCGAGACAACGACTCCGAGAACGAGGTACTGCTGTCGCTCAGTGTGTTGAGCGGACGGGGTAGGTCAGTCAGCCTACCCCAACGTGCAGAGCACGCGGGGCGAAAGGGACTGCTGACCGTGCCGTCCACCTCTCCCTCCCCGCTATCGCTACAAAACCCCTCCGATACATCGACCCGACGTGGACCGATGCGTTCGTTCGACCGTCAGAACCGACCTACCCCGTTGGCAGGGACGCCCCGCACTCGGGGCACTCCTCGTCGACGACGGTCACCTGGAGGTCACACTCGGGGCAGTAGTCGCGGTAGCACGCGTCGTCACCCATGGCCGGGGACACGTACCGGAGGCGGATAGTCGTTTTCGGCGCCGCGTCGTCGATACGCGTTCAGACTCGGCGAGGAGGGAGATCGAGAGAGTATCCGGCCCGTGCTTACGCCTCGTCGACCATGCCGCCGAACGTCGACTCGGCGTCGGCCGGGACGTCGAAGTCGTGGTAGTGTTCGCCCTTCTCCTTGCTCAGGATGTTGAGCGCGGCGGCGGCGCCGTCGCCGGCGGAGATCACGGCCTGCCACTCCTCGGCGCGGACCATCGCACCCGTCGCGTAGGCGTCCGCGACGCTGGTCTCCATCGTCACGTCGGCGTCGACGACGCCCTCGTCGGTGAGTTCACAGCCCAGACCTTCCGCGAGGTCGCGGTTCGCCCCGGTAGCGAGCACGACGTAGGACGCCTCGTGCTCGGCCTCCTCCGTCGTGACGCTGAAGCCGTCGCCGCTCTCGGCCACGGCGGTCACCTCCTCGCCCTGCTTGCGTTCGACGCCGAAGCTGTCGACCTGCTTGCGGAGCGTGTCAATGAACGCCGAGCCGTCCTGCGAGCCGACGCCGGGGTAGTTGAACAGGTGGGCCTTGTGCATCCACGTCCCGTCGGTGTCGAACACCGTAGTCTCGAGCCCGTTCTTCTGGGTGAACAGTGCCGCACTCAGGCCGGCGGGGCCGCCGCCGACGACGATTACGTCAGTCACAGGCCTCAGTTCGGCCGCTCTCCCCCTAACTCTTTGCACGGTGGCAGGCCCGAACCCCGGGCCCTCAGTGGTCCCCAGGTCGGTATCCTCCGTGTCCGGCGTCCATCCTGGGTGCCCGCCCGCGTCGGTATCGAAAGTCAATCCGAGTTTTCACGAGCGATAACCCCCACAAAAGATTTAACAGTAGTTGGATCATCTGCCCGAGTGAATGCTGGAGCGTAGCTACTCGCGAATGGGTGTGACGGGCGAGTTACTGCTCGTCGCGTCGGTCCTCACCCTGGTGCCGTCGTGGGTCGGGGGCGCCGAGTTGCTCTCGTCCGTCGGGATGGGGAACCTCCCGGCAGTCCTCGTCGGCGGCGCCGTGGCGTGGGGACGCGGCGCCCTCTCGGCGGCGATCCTGCTGCGCCGCTGGCGCCGCGGATCGCTGATCCTGAACGAGCGGTGGTTCCGCGACGCACTGGAGACGGCGGCCGGTCGGAGCCGGCTGGCCGAGTACCCGACGCCGGCGCCCGGTCCCGTCTCGTTGTCTGCCGGCGGCGCGGGCTCGGTCTGATCACGTGCCCGCCGAGAACGAACGCTTTACCCGCCGCCGTTGCCCACCTCGACTATGGACGCGGCAGTCGTCGCTGAGAACGTGACGAAGCGGTACGGCGACACCGTCGCCGTCGACGACGTCTCGGTGTCGGTGCCGGCCGGGACGGTGTTCGGCCTGATCGGCCCCAACGGCGCCGGCAAGACCTCGCTCGTGCGCTGTCTCACCGGAACGACCGCCTACGACGGCGACGTGTCGTTGCTGGGTTCGGCACCGGAACAGGTCGAGCGCGCCCGGATCGGCCTCCTCCCGCAGTCGTTCTCGCCGCCGGAGCGCCTAACGGTTCGGGAACTGTTCGGCTACTACGCGAACCTCTACGACGAGGCCCGGGAGGTGGATTCGGTCGTCTCCGAGGTCGGCCTCGAGGACGCGGCGGACACGTGGTACGAGGAGCTCTCGGGCGGGCAACAGCGCCGTGCCTGCGTCGGGATCACGCTGGTCAACGACCCGGACGTGCTGTTCCTCGACGAACCGACGACGGGGATCGACCCCACGGGGCGGCGTGACCTCTGGACGCTGATCGAACAGCTCGCGGCCGAGGGGACCACCGTGTTCCTCACCAGCCACTCGATGGACGAGGTCGAGCGACTCGCCGACCAGGTGGCGATGCTCGCCGACGGGCGGATGATCGCCGAGGGGACGCCGAGCGCGCTCGTCGCCGAACACGGCGGCGACTCGCGGCTGGTCGTCCGGACGGAGGCGAACGCGGACCCGCTCGCCGATGCCGGGTTCCGAGTCGAAGCCTCGGCGGGTCGACTCACCCTCCACGGCGTCGACGCGACGCGGATCGACGACGCCGTCGACGCGCTCGCGGCCGCGGGGATCGACTACGAGTCGTTCACGTGGACGCAACCGACGCTCGAGGACGTGTACCTCGAACTCACTGGGCGTTCGTTCCGGGGTGAAGGAGTGACCGCGGCGGCCACCGAGCAGGAGTCGACCGCGCCGGGTGACGCCGGGACCGCGGAGGTGGAGCGATGAGCCGACTCGGACGGATCGCCAGCGAGTCCCGGGCGGGCGCGAAGGCGTTCCTGCGCCGCCGCACGGCGGTCTTCTTCACGTTCTTCTTCCCGGTGATCATCGTCCTCATCTTCGGCGTGCTCGTCGGCACCCAGCCCACCGGCGGCGGCCTGTTCGCGGAGCCGCCGGGCTACTACCTCCCCGGTTACCTCGCCGTCGTCGTGCTGTTCACGCCGCTGTCGCGGGTGGGGAGCGAGTTCGCTCGCCACCGCGAGGGGAGCCGGTTCGAGAAGCTGGCGACCACGCCGCTGCGGCGCTGGGAGTGGCTGTTCGCGCACACGCTGGTGAACGTGCTGGTCATCGGCGCCGCCTCGCTGCTGATCTTCGGGCTCGTGGTCGCGCTGGTCGACGCCCAGATCGCCGTCGGCGCGCACCTGCTCCTGTTGATCCCGTTCGTCGCGCTGGGGGTGGCACTGTTCTGCGGGCTCGGGGCGATCCTCGGCCGGCTCGCGGACTCCCAGGACGGCGTCATCGCCGCGAGCAACTCCGTGGCGCTCCCCCTGCTCTTCCTCTCGGAGACGTTCGTCACGCCCGAGCTGCTCCCGGCGTGGTTCCGGCCGATCACCGACCTCTCGCCGCTCACCTACTTCGCCCGCGGCGTGCGCTACCTGACCTACGAGCGGGTCTCCATCCCGGTCGTCGGCGCCGCGGACCCGACGACGCTCGCGCTGGTCCAGCTGGGCGTGCTCGCGGTACTCTCGCTCGTGTTCTTCGTCGTCGGCGCGTACGCCGTGCCGCGGACGGACTGAACTCGCAACTCCGGCTCGCCACCCGCGGCGACGCCCGGAAGCGCCGAGATTTATACGCCATCCGCGAGCAGCGTGGGTATGGCCGACCCAGATCGCCCGCCCGAGGCCGCCGGGGGGATCGTCTTCTTCCGAACCGAGCACCGCGAGCAGGTGGTCGCCTGGTACCGCGAAACCGTCGGCGCGGAGACGTGGCTCGAACAGCCGGGCTGTACGATCCTCGATTTCGAGGGGTTCCGGTTCGGCTTCTGTGACGCCGAGTACACGGAGAGCGAGGGGATCCTGACGTTCGTCTACGACGACGCCGCGGCCGTCGACGCGATGCACGAGCGCGTCGGTGACGCGGCCGACGAGGCGCCACACGAGAACGGGACGTACGACATCTACCAGTTCTTCGCGGCCGACCCGGACGGCCGGACGGCGGAGTTCCAGACGTTCCGCTAGCCGTCGACTGCCGACAGGAGTTCGTCGACCTCCGCCTCGGTGTTGAACACGTGCACCGACGCCCGGACCGCGTCGGGATCGGGGAGCGTCCGCACGTAGATGTCCGCCTCGGCGAGTCGTTCGACCGTGGCCTCGGGGTCGTCGACGGCGAAGGTGACCAGCCCGGACTCGTACGCCTCGGGCGAGATGAGTCGGTCACCCAGCCCCGCTTTCAGTCGGTTCGAGAGGCGCTCGATCTCGGACTGGATCGTGTCGAACCCGAGCTCTTGGACGATCTCGATCGCGGCCTCCGCGCCGACGTAGGGCGCGGGACTCGTGGTGCCGACCTCGAACCGCATCGCGCCGGGTTTGAACGCCGGGTCGTCGGCGCCCGGTGACTCGACGGAACGGTAGCCGACCTGCGCCGGGCGGAGCGTCTCGGCCACCTCGCGGTCGACGTAGAGCACGCCCGCACCCCACGGGCCGAGCAGCCACTTGTGACAGGCGCCGACGACGAAGTCGGCGCCCCACTCGCGAACGTCGAGCGGCCGTTGCCCGAACGTCTGGACGGCGTCGACGAGCACGAGACAGTCGTGCTCGTGGGCGATCTCGACGATCTCCGCGATCGGGAGCCGGGTGCCGTAGTTCCACGTGATCGAACTCAGACAGAGCAGCCGCGCGTCCTCGACCGCCGCGGCCAAGGCGTCCAGATCGACGCGCCCGCCGTCGGTCTCGAGGACGCGAACGTCCACGCCCCGGTCCCGAAGGTTCCACCACGGGAGGATCCCGGCGCTGTGTTCCAGGTCCGTCCGAACGACCGTGTCGCCGGGCTCCCAGTCGATCGCCGCGGCGGCCCGGGCGATGCCGTCCGAGGTGCTCTCGGTGAGCGCGATCTCCTCGGGATCGGCGTTGAGGAAGTCGGCGAACGTCTCGCGGGCGCCGTCCAGCGCGCCGAAGGCGGCGGGGTAGGCGCCCTCGGTCACGGGCGCCTCAGTCTCGTGGTAGGCGACGAACTCGCCGACGGCATCGACGACTGTCTGGCTCGCGGGCCCTGACGCGCCCGTGTTGAGGTAGGTGCCCTCCTCGCAGACGGGAACGTCGGCTCGCAGGTCCTCCGGAGTCATAGTTTCGCTCGCGTCCGAAGCGACGTGAATCTGCCGCAACGGTCAGTCGACGCGCCGGACGCGGTCGGCATCGACGGCGACCCCGGGCGAGTAGTGCGCCAGCGGGTCGGTGTCGGGACGCTCGAACCCGTTGACTTCGAACAGGTTCGTCGAGCGAAGGTCGAGATCGGCCTCGTACACGCCCCAGGGGAGGTGTTCCACGTCGCCGTAGAACAGGCCGGAATCGGTCGCGTTGCCGGCCACGTCACCCTCCGCGAGGTAGAACCGGTAGTTCTCCACGAGGAAGCGTTCGAGCGACCCCGTCTCGGGGAGGGACCGATCCCCGTCGGGGCCGTAGCCCGCGTCGAAGTACGCGTCCGGTTCGCCGGCGTGTGCGCGGTGACTGACGAAGTCGACGCGGCGCTCGTGGGGACCGGTCTCGCCGGGGTACGCGCCGTGGCGGTCGATCTCCATGTGGGCGCGGTAGTACGGGAGCCGGTAGAACTGGCGCGCGATCCGGACGCTGATCCGGTCGGCCGCGTCGAGGTTGAAGAAGTAGATCCCCTCGCCGCCGTCGGGTCCCTCGACGTACGTCCGGAGGTTCACTTCGCCGAAGGTGAACCCCAGCGCCCCCGGAACGCCCCGTGGCCGGATGTCCTCCATCACGAAGGCGACGATGCCCAGCCACGCGCTGTCGTCGTGGGTGCGGACTGTGAGTCCCGGCGGCAGTCGGTCCTCGACGACGGCGGCGTCGACGGGCCAGTGGGCGAACAGCGCGTCCCGCCAGGCCATCGAGACGTAGCGGCGTTCCATACCGGTCGTACGGCCGTCGTCCCTTTGCCGGTGTCGGTGGGATGAGTCAAACGGTTCTTTGTGGCTAGCCAACCCTTTAGCGGGTCCCCCACACAGAGGTCGGTATGCAACGGAACCGTGCACTCGCCGCGGTCGCGTTGGCCTGCCTGCTCGTGCTCGCGGGCTGTACGGGCGCCGGCAACGGCGGCGACGGCGCCACGCAGGCGGCGCTCGGCGGCGACGAACCCGACTACGAACAGGCGACCGGAACGCCGGTCGAGGAGGACTCGGCGGCGTCGGCGAGCGACCGGATGCGGATCTACACCGCCCGGCTCACCGTCCGCGTCGAGGCGTTCGACGCGAGCCGGTCGAACCTCTCGGCGGCCGTCGACGCACAGGGCGGCTACGTCGGGAGCTCCCAGATCTCCACTAGCGAGCGCGGTGACGAGACCTACCGCGACGGGCGGTTCACCTACCGCGTCCCCGCGGAGAACTACTCCGCGTTCCTCGACGCCGCCCGCGCGGAGGGGACGGTCGTCCACGAGGAGGAGAACGTCCAGGACGTGACCGGGCAGCACGCCGACCTCGAAGCCCGACTGGCGAACCTCCGCGCGGAGCGCGACCGACTGCGCGAACTATACGAGCAGGCAAACGACACCGAGGACGTGCTGGCGGTCCAGCGCGAACTCTCGGACGTGCAGGGCGAGATCGAGTCGACCGAGGCCCGCCTCGAGGCGCTGGAGAACCGCGTCGCCTACGCGACCGTGACCGTCGAACTCCGCGAGGAGCGTCCGGACGTCGACTACGACACCGACAACTGGTACGACACCGGCGTCGTCGCCGCCTTCCTCGAGTCGGTCGACGGCGCGATCGTCGCGCTCCGGGCGCTGGTGGTCGGGATCGCGTACGCCCTCCCCTACCTGATCGCCTTCGGCGTGCCGCTGTTCGCGCTCGGGATCGTGTTCAAGCGGTTCGTCGTCGGCGGGCGGCCTTCGATCCGCGGCGGCGACGCGGGCGACGAGGACGAGCCATCCAGCGAGGCGGAGCCGCCGAGCGACGACGAGTCCGAGTAGCGCCCCCGCTTCCGCTTGCCGAACCCTTTTCGCGGTGCCGGCTAACCTCGCGGGTGATGAGCGAACTCCTACTCGACGCGTACTACGACCTCACGCAGGTCGGCGAGGTCGCCGTCTCCCCGGACGGGGAGCGGGCAGCCTTCACGACCACCGAGTACGACCCCGACGCGGACGAGTCCGTCGCGTCGCTGTTCGTCGCTCCCACCGACGGCAGCCGCGACCCCCACCGACTCACTCGCGTCTCCGGCGCCTCCAGCCCGACGTGGTCGCCGGACGGTGACCGCCTCGCCTTCCTTGCGTCCCGCGACGAGGACAACGACCTCCGGGTCGGCCGGGAGGCCGAAGACGAAGAGGACGAGGAGGAAGAGGAGGAAGAAGCGGACGCGAACGGCGGCAACGGCGACGAGGAGCCGAAGTCGCAGGTCTGGGCGTTCGACCTCGCGCTGGGGGGCGACGCCGCCCAGATCACGGACTTCGAGGAGGGCGTCCGCGAGTTCGACTGGGCACCCGACGGCGAGCGACTGGTCGTCACCGCCCGCGATCCGACCGACGCCGAGTCGGAATACCTCGAAGAGCGCCGCGACGGCGGCCCGGTCGAGACCGAGCGCGTCCAGCACAAGCTCGACGGCGTCGGCTACCTCGACACCGTCACCAGCTACCTGTTCGTGGTGGGCGAGGACGCCGTGCTCGGCGACGACGCGGCCGACGCCGACTCGGCCCGCAAGCTCGAGGACGCCTACGGCCGCGGCGCGTTCGAGGGGCTGAGCGGCCTCCAGCCAGACTGGGGCGCCGGCGGCGAGATCGCCTTCGTCTCCTACCGCGGCGACGACCCCGACAGCACGCTCGTCACCGACGTGTTCACGGTCCCGCCCGAGGGCGGCGACGCGACGGCGATCACCGACGGCGACCTGACCTGCAACACGCCGACGTGGTCGCCCGACGGCGAGCGGCTCGCGTTCTCGGCGGGCGACGACACGAACTGGTGCATCCCGACGGAGGCCCGCGTCTGGGACGGCGATGAGCACGTCCCGGTCACGGGCGACCTCGACCGGACGCTCGCGCGGGGCTCGTCGTTCGAGTGGGTCGACGACGGGACGTTCTACACGCTGGTCGGCGACGAGGCCCGGACCCGGATCCTCGAGTGCGACGCGGCCGCGGCCGACTGGGAGCGGACGTTCGAGGCCCAGGGCGACGACCGCGCGGTCTCGGGGCTCTCCATCGACGGCGACACCGCGGCGCTCGGGCTCTCTCACCCGAGCGAGGGGCACGACCCCTACGCGCTGCCAGTCGACGACCTCGCGGCCGACGAGGAGCCCGACTCCCTGACGCGGCTCGCCGAACTCAACGACGACCTCACCGACGAGTACGAGATGCCCGAGGTCCGGCGGGTCACCTTCGAGAACGACGGCTGGGAGCTTTCCGGCGTGCTCTACAACCCGCCCGACTACGAACCGGGCGAGTCCGACCCGGCGCCGACGGTGTGTGCGATCCACGGCGGCCCCGTCTCCTACGACGAGCCGGTGTTCGACTTCACCCACGCCGCCTTCACCTCGCGTGGCTACCTCGTCTTCCGCCCGAACTACCGCGGCGGCTCCTCGTTCGGCCGGAAGTTCTGCGAGACGCTCCACGGCCAGTGGGGGACCGTCGAGGCAAGCGACATCGCCGCCGGCGTCGAGGACCTCGTCGACCGCGGCTGGACCGACCCCGACCGCGTGTTCGGCCACGGCTTCTCCTACGGCGGCATCGCGCAGGGCTACCTGGTCACGCAGTACCCCGACCTGTTCACCGCCGCGGCGCCGGAGCACGGGATCTACGACCTGCGCTCGGCCTACGGCACCGACGACTCCCACATCTGGATGGAGAACGAGTACGGCTACCCGTGGGAGAACCAGGACGCGATCGACGCCTCCTCCGCGATTAACGATATCGGGAACGTGGAGACGCCGCTTCTGGTCGCCGCCGGCGGGGAGGACTGGCGCTGTCCGCCTTCCCAGTCCGAGCAGCTCTACGTCGCCGCCCAGCAGGCCGGCGCGGAGTGTCGGCTCGTGGTCTACGGCGACGAGCACCACAACGTCGGCGACCCGGACCGCGCGATCCACCGGCTGGAGGAGATCACGTCGTGGTACCGCCGCCACGACCCCGAAGTGACGGATCCGGACGCCGAGGACCCCCACGGCCGCGAGTCCGAGGAGTAGTCACTCCTGCTGCCACTCTCTGCGAGCCTGTTCGAGCTCGTCGGCCCCACGCTGACCGTGAAGCGTGGGTGCGCCGAACCCCGCCAGCACGGCGACGAACGCGAGGACGGCGAGCACCGAGAGCAGCGGCGTCGGCTGCCCGAGCAGCGTCGCGCCCACCCCCGAAAGCCAGAGCAGGAACGCGTAGATACCGGCCAGAAGAAGGGAAATCAGCACGCCTAACCCGTCGAACGCCCGGACCGCGTAGCCGAGCGTCGCCGCCACGAAGACGAACGGTAGCGGCGCGAACGCCCGCAGCGCGAACCCCTCACCGACGGCGAAAGCGACCGCGACGAACAGCACGGCGAGCAGCGGCACCAGCCGGAGGAGTGCCGCCCAGAACGACCAGTACGTCACCGGCCGACCGACGGTCAGCCAGCGGTTGAGTCGCTCCGGGAGCCACGAGACGCTGGTCATGGCGCTTCCCACGGGTGGAGGGACCTAAAACGTGTTCGTTGGATTACCCGTCGCCGTTCTCGTCGACGATCACGACCTCGCCGTCCTCGACGCGGACGTTGATGAGGGACTTGTAGTCGACCTCGCCGTCGAGTTCGTTCTCGCCGGCCTTCTTGATCACCGTGAGCACGTCGGTCACGTCGGCGCCGATCCCGTCGAGCGCCTCACATATCGCCGAGAGCGTGCCGCCCGTCGAGAGCACGTCGTCGATCACCAGCACTCGGTCGCCCGCCTGGACGTCGTTGATGTACATCTCCGACTCCGAGTAGCCGGTCTGCTGGGAGAGCGAGACTTCGCCCTCGAGGCCGTACTGTCGCTTGCGGATCACGACGATGGGCACGTCGCTCATCAGCGAGAGCGCGGTGGAGATGTGGATGCCCATCGCCGCCGGGGTGACGATCTTGTCGACGTCCTCGAGTTCGACCTTGCGGCAGATCTTGATGACGATCTCCCGGAGGAGACTCGGCTGCAGCGTCGGCACCCCGTCGCTGATGGGGTGGACGAAGTACTCGTACTCGCCTTTCTCGATGATCGGCGCTTCGAGGAGCGACCGACGGAGTTGATCCATGTCGCTCGTTCCGGAGGTGAGGGGTAAAACGTGGCGGTCTGCGACGGTGAGCCGACCGGCGTTACGACTCCTCCACCCGTCCCTGTTCGTCGTCGACGAGGCTCGGGTGGGTGCGCTGGCGCTCCCCGTGCGCCTCGGCGAAGTACTCCCGCATCGCCGCGCTGGACTCGGCCTCGCGGGCCGCTCGCTCGGTGTCGTCGATCTCCTCACAGCCCGGCGGCACCTCCCGCCCGCGGTCGGTGAAGTACCCCTCCGGGACGACCCAGTCGTGGTAGAACGGCGTCTCGGAGTCGTGGATCAGCGTGATCGCGGTCCGCGCTCCGTCCCCGGCCGCGACGGTCGCCTGGTGGTACCGCTCCGCGAGCCGGCCGGCGGCGTAGAGGCCGTCGACGCTCGTGCGCCCGTCCTCGTCGTCCTCGAGGAACGCCTTACTCCCCGCGGCGCGGATCTCCAGTCCCACCGGGTCGAGGTAGTCGGTGTCGGCCCACGAGGCGGCGATCACGCGGTCGGCGTAGGTTTCCGTGCCGTCCTCGGCGATCGCGAGAAAGCCCGGCGCATCGTCGATCTCGGCCCGCTGGAGTTCGACGATCCGGCCGTCGACGAGATCGGCGCCGTTTCGAGTCGCCTGCGCGTGGAGCATGTCCGCGAACAGCCGCGGGTTGACGCCCGCGGGAAAGCCCGGGAAGTTCTCCAGGTGGGCGTTCCGGCGCAGGATCGACTCGCCGCCGTCGTACACCAGCGTGTCGAGGCCGGCGCGGGCGGTGTAGACCGCCGCCGTCAGGCCGGCGACCCCGCCGCCGACGATCAGGACCTCGCGGTGTAGTGGCTCGTCGTTGTGTCGGGTTCCGGTTGGGTCGGACATGGCCGTCGAGAGAACGGGTGCCGGGTTAGGAACTTCGGAGTTCCGGGAAGCCGTTGCGCCCGACCCACAGCACGACGTTCGCGCCAACCAGCGCGTAGACGAGGTAGCCGTCGCTCAGGATCCCGGCGCAGACTACTGCCCCGGCCAGCAGCACCGGCGGCGCCGAGAGGCTGCCGTCGCGGTCGTGCGTGACGGCGGCCCAGACCACCGTGCCCGCCGCGACGCAGCCGAGCAACGCGTTCCCGAGGACGAACACGCTCGGCAGAAAGACGGCGAGCGCCCCGACCGCGACCAGCCACTTGGTCGTCGTCTCCACTGTCCCGACGTTCCGGGTTCGCGGGGGTAAGAGTTCCTACTGACCCCCCGCTGGCGAACAGGGGGTGCTTTCCGTCCCGGAGCGACACACCCCACGATCGCTCCCCGCTCCGGGTCGCTCTCAGACCACGGTGCGGGTGGTCGCCCCATCGTAGTTGAAAGATAGGCCGCAGGGAGTTTGCAGGTTTCGCCGGATCAGTCGTCGTCCGCGTCGGCGTCTTCGAGCATGTCCGTCCGTTCGGCCGCCCGTTCGCGGGCCCGCTGAACGAACTCGTCGGGGAGGTCGTCGATCTCGCCGGCCTGGACGCCCCAGAGCTTGGCGTAGAGCCCGTCGGTCTCGATGAGTTCGTCGTGGTCGCCCCGTTCGACGATCTCGCCGTCCTCCAGCACGAGGATCTGGTCGGCGTCCCGAACCGTCGAGAGCCGGTGGGCGATCACGAACGTCGTGCGGTCCTCGCTCAGCCGGTCGAGGCTGCGCTGGATCAGCATCTCGGTCTCGGTGTCAACCGCGCTGGTTGCCTCGTCGAGCACGAGGATCTCGGGGTCCTGCAGGATCGTTCGCGCGATCGAGAGCCGTTGCTGCTGGCCGCCGGAGAGCTTCACGCCGCGCTCGCCGATCCGGGTGTCGTAGCCCTGCGGGAGCGACTCGATGAACTCGTGTGCCTCAGCGGCTTTCGCGGCGTCGACGACCGCCTCGCGGTCGGCGTCGAAGCGGCCGTAACGGATGTTCTCGGCGACGGTGCCGTCGAACAGGAACGTCGACTGCGAGACGTAGCCGATCGTCGAGCGCAGGCTCTCCAGCGACAGGTTCCGCACGTCGTGGCCGTCGATGCGGACCTCGCCGTCGACGGGATCGTAGAGCCGCATCAGCAGTTTGAGGAGCGTCGACTTCCCGGCCCCCGTGGGCCCGACGAAGGCGACGGTCTCGCCGGGTTCGGCCTCGAAGTTCACGTCCTCCAGCACCATCTCCTCGGGCTCGTCGTCCTCGACGCCCATGTAGCCGAAGTCGACGTGGTCGTACTCGACGCGTCCCTCGGGGTCGTCGAGGGCGACTGGGTCCTCGGCCTCGGTGATCATCGACGGGATGTCCATCAGCCCGAAGATGCGCTCGCTGGAGGCCTTGGCGTTCTCGTACTGGTCGACGATGTTCGACACCTGCGACAGCGGCGTGACGAACCGCTGGGTCATGAAGAGGAACGTGACGAACTCCCCGGTGTCGAGATCGCCGGTGAGCATCCACGGCGCCTCGCCCTGGAAGATCCAGAGGCCGCCGACGATGAACGTCACCGCGAAGGAGAGCCCGGCCAGCATCTCCATCCCCGGGCGGTAGACGTAGTTGAGCCGCAGCACCGCCATCGTGTCCCGGAAGTAGCGCCAGGAGGCGCCCTCGACGCGCTCGGTCTCGTAGGACTCGGTGCCGCTAGTTTTGACCAGTTCGACGCCCGAGAGCGCGTTCTCCAGGCGCGTGTTGAGGTTGCCGACGCTGGCCCGCCGATCGACGTAGCGAGGCTCGACGGCCTTCATGAACCAGACCGTCAGTCCGAACAGCGCGGGCACCGCCACGAGCGTCACGAGCGCGAGCTGCCAGTTGAGCGAGAACAGGATGAACGCGATCCCGAGGATCATCACCGAGAGCCGCACCGAGTTCTGGAGCCCGTTGTCGAGGAAGTTCTCCAGGTTGTTGGCGTCGTTGTTCAGCACCGACATGACCTCGCCGGTCTGCTTGTCGTCGAAGAAGGTCATGTCCAGCCGCTGCATCGTGGAGAAGCTGTCCGTCCGGACGGCGTGCATCACGCGATGGGCGAAGTTGTTGGCGGCGACGCCGTAGACCCACGTGAACAGGCCGGTCACGACGAACGCGACGACGATCACCTGCACCGAGAACCAGAACTGGACGCCGTCGGCGGTCGGGAGCCACGCGTTCGGCACCAGCGGGAGCGTGTACGGCGAGTCGCCGTCGATCACGCTGTCGATCGCCACCCCCAGCACGAGCGGCGGGAGCAGGCTCGCACCCCGGCCGATGACGTTCGCGATCATCCCGACGACCATCCACTTCAGTCGCCCGGGGCCGTACTCCATGAACAGCCGATAGAGCGGTCGCTCGACGCGCTCGCGGTAGACGTCGAACACACTCCCCTCTTCCGCACTCATTACGAAGCGAAACCCATCGGCCCCAAAAGAACCCATCGAAGCCGGACCTCGGACGGCGGTCGTCGGCGCCGCCGTCGTTCGAACCCACGACGCTAAGACCCTCGCGCTGCGTGGCTGGGGCATGGAGCGTCTCACCGTGGGGACGGTGGTCTATCGCCCCGCCGAGGAGGTGTACGAGTTCCTCAGGGAGTTCCCGGGGTACGCGAACTACTCCGAGTACCTCGACCGGGTCGACGAGCTCGATCCCGCCTCCGGCGAGCGCGCCCGCTACGCGCTGCGGTTCGCGTGGTGGAAACTCGAGTACACCGCGCGGTCGGCGGTCACCGAACTGGTCGAGAACGAACGAATCGAGTGGGAGCTACTGGGTGATTTCGACGCCGGCGGCCGCTGGCTGGTCGCCGAGTGCGACCTCCCCGAGGACGCCCCCGAGTGGGCGGAGACGGCGACGGCGGTTCGGTTCGAGGTGGAGTACGCCCCGGAGACCGCTCACTCCGGGCTCGTCGACCTCCCGCGACTGGTGTCGCTCGACCGGGTGATCGAGAAGGTGAAGCCGCTGATCGAGCGGGAGGCCGAGACCGTCGTCGAGCGTGCGGTCGCCGACCTCGAGGGCGAGCGGCGATCGGTCGAGTTGACCGTCGAGACGGGCGACGGCGCGGAACACGCGCCGTTCCCTCCCGAAGAGAAAGGGTGATACGGTGTCGGTTTGTGGTTTCGAGCGAGTGAGTAATCCGTGCGCGTGATCATCGTCGGCGCCGGTCAGGTGGGAGAGAGCATCGCTGCCGACCTGAGCGACGCCCACGACGTGGTGATCGTCGAGCAGGACCCGGACCGCGTCGAGGAGCTCAACTACAGCCTCGACGTGCTCGCGGTGGAGGGTGACGGGACGAACGTCACGACGCTCGACGAGGTCGACGTAGCGGACGCGGACATGGTGATCGCCTCGACCGACGACGACGAGACGAACATCGTCATCTGTTCGACGGTGAAAGCCGTCTCGGACGCGTTCACCATCGCCCGCGTGAAGAACACCGAGTACCTCCGGACCTGGCGGCGGTCGACGACCGCCTTCGGGATCGACTTCATGGTCTGTACGTACCTGCTGGCCGCGGAGTCGATCGTGCGCGTCGTCGGCCTGCCCGCGGCGCGCGACGCGGACACGTTCGCCGACGGGCGCGTCGAGATGGCGGAGTTCGACGTCGACTCGGGATCGCCGGTAGCCGGGCAGACCGTGGCGGAGGCCGACACCTACGACTCCCTGACGTTCGCCGCGGTGGTCCGCGACGAGGAGATGCTGATCCCCACCGGGGGCACCGACATCCGGGCCGGCGATCGGCTGGTGGTCATCGGCACCCCGCGAAGCGTCCGCTCGTTCGCCGGGGACGTGGCGCCCGAGGAGGACGCCCTCTCCGGCGACGTGGTGATCATCGGCGGCAGCGAGATCGGCTACCACGTCGCGCGGATGCTCTCGGATCGGGGCATCTCCGCGCGCCTGATCGAGCAGGACACCGAGCGCGCGCGGTGGTTGGCCGAGAAGCTCCCCGACACGATGGTGATGGAGACCGACGCCACCGACATCGAGTTCCTCGAACGCGAACACGTCGGTGACGCCGAGGTCGTCGTCGCCGCGCTGGACTCCGACGAGAAGAACTTGCTCGCGTCGCTACTGGCCCAGCGGGTCGGCGCCGAACGCAGCGTCGCCGTGATCGACCAGGCTGACTACGTCGACCTGTTCGAGGCCGTCGGGATCGACGTGGGGATCAACCCCCGCGAGGTCGTCGCCGAGGAGATCACGAGGTTCACCCGCGACGGTGGGGCCGAGAACATCGCGCTGATCGAGAACGGGCGGGCGGAGGTCCTGGAGATCGAGATCACGTCCGACAGTCCGCTGGTGGGCGAGCCCATCCGCGAGTCGGTCCAGTCGCTCCCGGCCGACGTGGTCATCGGCGCCATCACCCGCCAGGGGGAGTACGTCGTCCCGCGGGGCGAGACGGTGATCGAGTCCGGCGACCACGTCGTGCTGTTCGTCGACAGCGAGCACGCGGACGACGTGTCGTCCCGCCTATAGCCGTCGTCGAAACAGTAGTTTGAAGCGTCGTAGGGGTTTTCCTCCGGGCAACCGTGTCGATACGCGTCGACTATCGTGCCAGTCTGAGCCTCGTCGGGACGGTGCTGAAGTACCTCTCCGTCCCGCTACTCGTCCCAGTAGTCGTCGCGCTCGTGTACGGCGAGACGCTCGCACCCTTCCTGCCGACGATGGCCGTGACGTTCCTGGTCGGTACCGGGCTCGAACGGCTCCGTCCCGATCCGGACATCCGGGCCCGTGAGGGGTTCCTGATGGTCGCGACGACGTGGATCGCCGTCGCGCTGGTCGGGACGCTCCCGTACCTCATCGAGGCCCACGGGATCCCCCTGCTGGTGGAGCCGATCCACCCCGGATCGACGCTCGGCAACCCCGCGAACGCCCTGTTCGAGGCGATGTCCGGGTTCACCACGACCGGCGCAACCGTGCTGGGGAGCATCAACGTCACCGATCACACCCGGGGCGTGATGATCTGGCGCCAGCTCACCCAGTGGCTGGGCGGGATGGGGATCGTCGTGCTCGCGGTCGCGATCCTCCCCGAACTCTCCGTCGGCGGCGCGCAGTTGATGGACGCCGAAGCCCCCGGCCCCGGCATCGAGAAGCTGACGCCGAAGATCGCCGAGACCGCCCGCGTGCTCTGGGGCGCGTACTTCGTGATCACCGTCGTCGAGATCCTGCTGCTGTCCGGGCTGGACCTGGCCGGGATGGCCGGCCCGAACATGGACGCCTACAACGCCGTCGCCCACGGGCTGACGACGATGCCCACCGGCGGGTTCTCGCCGCAGGCCCGCTCGATCGAGGCGTTCTCCGCCGCCGTCCAGTGGGTGATCATCCCCTTCATGGTGATCGCGGGCACCAACTTCGCGCTCGTCTGGCACGCGGTCTCGGGGTCGCCGGGGAAGGTCTGGCGGGACACGGAGTTCCGCGGGTTCCTGGGGGCGATGGCGGTGCTGACGGCGATCATCACCGGCCTGCTGTTCACGGGCGGCTTCGCTGCCGGCGTTCCCGAGGGCGCGACGTTCGACGCCGCTTACCTGCAGGAGTACGCGACGACGCTCACGGGGACCCTCGAACCGTCGCTGCGCCACGCGCTGTTCCAGGCGGTGTCGATCGTGACGACGACGGGGTACGCCAGCATGGACTTCGACGTGTGGGGCGCGCCGGCGCAGTACGCCCTGCTGTTCGCCATGTTCGTCGGCGGCTCGGCGGGATCGACCGGCGGGAGCGTGAAGGTCATCAGGTGGATCGTCGTGGCGAAAGTGATCCGCCGCGAACTGTTCACCAGCGCCCACCCCGAGGCGGTCCGACCCGTCCGGCTGGGCGGGAACACCCTCGACGACCGTGCGATCCGTGGCATCCTCTCGTTCACGCTGTTCTACATCACGATCTTCTTCCTCGCGTCGTTCGTCCTGTTCCTCGACACGACGCGTGCCGGCGTCGACTTCACCGTACTGGAGGTGATCTCCGGCACCGCGTCGACGCTGGGCAACGTCGGGCCGGCGTTCTACCGCCTCGGCCCGATGGGGAGCTACCTCGGGTTCCCGGACAGTTCGAAGCTGTTCATGGTGGTGCTGATGTGGGCCGGGCGACTCGAGATCCTGCCGCTGCTGGTCTGTCTCACGCCGGAGTACTGGCGGCGATAAGGCTGCGGCCCCCGGCCGGGCTACGCCGCCTCGGGCTCCTCGTCGAGGTCTTCGATCTCCGAACCCGGCGCGTTCAGCTTGAACCGGTCGACGGCGTTCTCGGCTTTGGACTTCCCCGCGTAGCCCTCGCTGCCGGTGGCGACGATCTGGCCGTTGCGGTGGCGGAGCCGCCAGCGGAACTCGCCCGCGTTGTCCTCGTACACCTCGAACGCCGCGGGGCCGATGTCAAGCACGTCGGCCTCGGGGGCGTACTCCCGCACGCGCTCGACGGCGTCTTCGACGCCAGACTTCCGGCTGTACCCCTCGCCGCCGTCGGCGACGATCTGCCCGTTGGCGGCCTTGAGTCGCCAGCGGTGTTCCCCCGCACTGTCCTCGTAGGTCTCGAACGTCAGCTCGTCGATCCCCTCGCGGATGCGGTCGACCGCACGGCGGGCGTCGCGGCGGCGGGTGTACCCCTCGCCGCCGTCGGCGAGCACGTTCCCGTTCCGGTGGACGAGCCGCCAGCGCCACTCGTCGGCGGCGTCCCGGTAGATCTCGAACCCGGTCGGGTCGACCCGGAGGTAGTCCGCGGGACCGGCGTGGGCCTGGACGCGCTCGATCGCGTCGCGGGCGTCCCGGCGACGGGTGTACCCTTCGCCGGCGTCGGCGACGATGTTACCGTTGTCGTGGCGGAGCCGCCAGCGGAACTCGCCCGCGTTGTCCTCGTACAGCTCGAACGTCGTCTGGGGCTCGGTCTCGTCGGGCAGTTCGAACGTCTCGCCGGCGTCGGCGAGTTCGGCCTCGGACTCGATGCGGAGCACCGTCGCCCCCAGCGCGTTGTTCCGGACGCTCTTGATCCCGTTCTGGGCGTTGTGTCGCTGCGTGTACCCCTCCCCGCTCGTCGCGATGATCTGGCCGTTGCGGTGGCGGAGCCGCCAGCGGTGTTCGCCCGCCTTGTCCTCGAAGAGTTCGAACCGCGCCTGACTCGTCTGGTGTTCCCAGAGCCGTTCGATCAGTTCGTCCCGCTCGCTCTCGGTGTCGGCGAGGTCCTCCGAGAGCGCCGTCACGGCACCGCCCAGCGTGGCGACGGCGTCGTCGGACTTCGACAACGCCCGCCTGAGTTCGGCGATCTCTGCCGCGAGGTCGGCCTCGTCGGCGGCCGTGTCCTCGAGCACGTCGTCGAGCGCCGCGAGTTCGCGCCTGAGCTCGCCCTGTTCGGTTGCGGGGGCGGGTTCGTCCAGGAGGGGCACGAACACGCCACCGGCGCCGACGACGAGCAGGCCGAGCCCGTAGATGCCGATCACCGCAGCGTTCCCGTTCCGGAGTGACCAGCCGCCGGGGAACACGACGACGAAGTAGATGACGCCGATGGCCGCGATCGTCGCGCCGACGTAGACGAGCGTCGTCGCCCGGGATCGGAGCGGCAGTCGGATGATCGGGCCGACCTGCAGCAGGATCAGTCCGACCCCGACCGCGACGATCGACAGCTGTCTGACCCCTCCCTGTGGTTCGCTCGCCAGGAACAGCAGGAGGCCGGCCACCCCGAGGACGACACCGACGACGAACAGCCAGTACCCCTGGACTTCGTCGTCGGTCTCGGGGTCGCCGACGTGGGTTCGATACAGCGACTGGAGCGTGTTCTCGTCGGATTCGTTGGTCGTCATCGTGTCTCACGGACCTGTTGGTTCTCGGAGGGCTTATAGTTCGCCCCGGGCTCCGGCGTATCGGTTTAAAGGTGAAATATCACGATTGATCATAACGGTCTCCGGCGGGTCAGGCGCCCGAATCTCGCTGGAGGGTTGCGGTTCGAAACACGAAACGGCCAGCGAAACCTTCATACGGTCCGGACTCCGCGTCTCTACCACACATGCGATCAGATGACACGGAACGGCACTTTAGTCTCAACCGACGTAGTTTGGTGAAGTCCCTCGGGGTCGCAGGGGTCGCGGGGCTCGCCGGCTGTCTGGGCGGCGACGGCACGGAGACGGAGGAGGGGACGCCCGCCCGTCCCGGCGGTACGACGACGCCTGCCGATCCGGAGAACGCACAGGAGGGCGGCGAACTGATCGCCTCCTTCGGCGCCGACGTGGCGCAGTTCGACCCGGCGAAGGCCGCCGACACCACCTCGGTGAAGGCGTTCGGCCTGACCTACGAGACGCTGCTCACCGTCGGCTTCGACGGCAGCATCAACAACGCGCTCGCCCACACCTTCGAGGAGGTCGACGACGGCGTCTTCCGTGCGGAGCTGCGTGAGGGCGTGACCTTCCACAACGGGACCGAACTCACGGCGGAGGACGTTCAGGTCACCTTCGAGCGCTACGAGGGGAAGGTCAACGCGACCGACGTGTACTCGTGGTACGAGTCCTCGGAGATCATCGACGACTACACCATCGAGTTCACGCTCAAGGGCGACTACGCCCCGCTCAAGTTCGACATCTCGGCCATTCCGATCATTCCGGCCGAGGTCGAGACCGGCGACCTCGACATCACGGAGAACCCGGTCGGGACCGGCCCCTACGAGTTCGTCGAGCACCAGCCCGACAACCTGTTCCGCATCACGCGGTACGACGACTACTGGTTCGAGGGCGACGACAGCGTGCCGGCGACGCCGCCGATCGAGGAGATCACCTACCGCGTCATCACCGAGCAGTCCGCACAGCAGGCGGCGCTCGAGGGCGGCGACATCCACCTCGCCAACACCCCGCCGGCGGCGAGCCTCGACGACTTCGCGGAGAACGAGGACTTCACGGTCAACCGCCGACTCGCCGGCGGCTACGACCTGATGTACTTCCCGACGGAAGTCGATCCCTACGGGAACGCGAAAGTCCGCCGCGGGATCTCCCGGCTGGTGCCGCGTGAGGAGATCGTCGACGCGGTGTACGAGGGACTGGGCGTCCCGGCGTACATGGCCATCTCCCAGATCTCCGCGGTGTTCGAGACCGAGGAGTGGCAGGACCTCAACGACCGACTGGGCGAGGAGTACCTCGGCTACGACCAGGAGCAGGCGAACACGCTCCTCGAGGAGGGGTTCAACGAGGCCGGCGTCGAGCCGCCGTTCGAGACCACCATCATCGTGAACCAGAACCCCCAGCGCGTCCAGTGGGTGCAGCTGATCGCCGAGAGCCTGAACAGCACCGACTACTTCGAGGTCTCGGTCGACCAGTACGAGTGGAACACGTACGTCGGCAAGATCGCCGGCGAGTCCTCGGCCAGCAACAACGAGATCATCGCGGTCGGCTGGTCCGGCGGCTGGGACCCCGACGCGTACGTCGGTGACCTCGTCGACAGCGAGCAGTTCACGCCGAACGGGTTCAACATGGGCCACTACAAGAACGAGGAAGTGGACCAGCTGCTCGAGGAAGGGACGAGCACCTACGACCTGGACGAGCGCAACCAGATCTACAAGGACCTCGTCGAGATCCTCGCCGAGGACGCGCCGATGACGTACATCCGGTTCGGTGAGGAGACCGACGTGTACGACAACAGCGTCGTGAAGGGCTTCCGGACCTACCCGATCAACGGCGGCGAGTTCAAGGGGATCTACTCGCCGGCGGACGGCGCGTTCACCTACCTCTCGCAGGAATAGCGACCTCCCCCCTCCATGTCTCTTCAACGATACCTAATCAAGCGGCTGCTGGTGATGATCCCAGTACTGCTTGGTGTAACTATACTGACGTTTTCGCTCACGAAGATGCTGCCCGGGTCGCCGGTGGACTACATCCTGCAGTTCCAGGAGACGACCCCCGGGTTGCGTGAACAGCTCCGCGCACAGTACAACCTGAACGAGCCGATATACATCCAGTACTGGCTCTGGCTTCGGGACGCGATGATGCTCGACTTCGGCGACTCGCTGATCTCCGACCGTAGCGTCTCCGGGGCGATCCTCAACCGGCTCCCGAACACGCTGCTGCTGGGCGCCATGGGCTTCGGGATCGCGATCGCGATCGGGATCCCGCTCGGCGTGGTCGCAGCCATCAACAACGGTAACACGGTCGACGAGGCCAGCCGCGTCGCGGCCCTCATCGGGATCGCGACCCCGAACTTCTGGCTCGGCCTGATGCTCCTGCTGGTGTTCAGTGTCCAACTCGGCCTGTTCCGGGTCATCCCGCCCGACAAGGCGGTGCTGAGTCCGGCGATGTTGAAGTTCGTGATCCTACCGGCGATCACCCTCGGAACGGCGTCGTCGGCGCTGATCATGCGACTGACCCGCTCCTCGATGGTCGAAGAGCTGAACAAGGACTACGTCCGCACCGCGAAGGCCAAGGGGCTCTCCGAGCGCACCGTCATCGTGAAGCACGTGCTGCGCAACTCGATGGTGTCGGTCGTGACCGTGGCGGCGATCCAGGTCGCGTTCATCGTCAACGGCTCGGTCGTCGTCGAGCAGGTGTTCTCCTGGCCCGGCGTGGGTCGACTGCTCATCGACGCGATCACCCAGCGAGACCTGCCGGTACTGCAGGCGATCGTCCTGATGATCGCCGTCACTATCGTGTTCGTCAACCTGGTTGCGGACCTCCTCTACTCGTGGCTCGATCCACGTATCCGATACTGACACATGTCTCACGAATCACAGCGAACGACGACGACTGAACGCGGGCGGATCCGGGTGACCGGGTTCGACACCTCCGTGTTCGAGGACCGCGACGAGCGATTCGAGTGGCAACAGGACGAGAGCACGGTGTCTCGCGACCGCATGACGCGTGCGTGGGAACGGTTCAAGCGCAACCGCACCGCGCTGGTGGGGCTGGCGATCATCGCCGTGATGCTGTTCACGACGATCTTCGCACGCCCGATCGCCATCGAGGGGATCACGATCCAGCCGTTCTCGCTGGCGCCGTTCGATCCGACGAACTCCAACTTCGGCGCGCTCAACCAGGGGCCGTCGGCCGCCCACCCCTTCGGGACCGACTGGTCCGGGAAGGACATCCTCTCGCGAGTGATGTACGGCGGTCGCTACAGCCTCACGATCGGCGTGATCACCGTCGGCATCGCGCTCTCGGTCGGCGTCCCGCTCGGCGCCCTCGCGGGCTACTACGGCGGGTGGATCGACGAGGTCATCATGCGCCTGGTCGACATCCTCTACGCGTTCCCGTTCCTCGTGCTCGCCATCGCGCTGATCGCGGTGCTGGGCCAGGGGTTCTGGAACATGATCACGGCGCTGGTCCTCGTGGTCTGGATCAGCTACGCCCGCCTGTTGCGGGGCGAGGTGCTCTCGGTCAAGGAGAACGAGTACGTCACCGCCGCGAAGGCGCTCGGCGCACGCGACCGCTCGATCATCTTCCGCCACGTCGTGCCCAACGCGATGGCGCCGGTGATCGTGCAGGCGACGCTCGGGATCGGGACCGTCGTGCTCAACGCCGCGGCGCTGGGCTTCCTCGGGCTCGGGCTCGAGCCGGGCTCCCCCGAGTGGGGCAGCATGCTCGCCCGCGGCCGGAGCAGCCTGATCCAGGGCCAGTGGTGGATCACGGTGTTCCCCGGACTGGCCATCTTCCTGTTCGTGCTCTCGATCAACCTCGTGGGTGACGGCGTCCGGGACGCCGTCGATCCGCAGGGTGACACAAGCGGCGGTGCGGGGGTGCGAGAATGAGCGCGAACGACAAACCGCTGCTCTCGGTCGACGGCCTCCAGACCAGCTTCTACACCGAGGAGGGCGAGGTCAAGGCCGTCAACGACGTCTCCTACCAGATCGACAGGGGCGAACGGTTCGCCGTCGTCGGCGAGTCCGGCGCGGGCAAATCCGTCACCAGCCTCTCGCTGATGCGGCTGATCGACGACCCCGGCCGGATCAAGGGCGGCGACGTGACGTTCCGCTCGCCCAGCGCGGTCGCCACGCTCGCCCGGAAGTTCCCGGAGGGCGTCGCGACCGAGAACAGTTCCGGCTACATCCACGTCGCCGAACTCCGCGCGGAGTCCGGGAGCGTGGGCGACGATCCGGGCGCGACCGTCCGCGACCGGCCCAAGGAGGTCGCGACCGAGCTCGACGACGGTAGCCTCCACGTGGAGGCCGGCCACGTCGACGTGCTTGACGCGCCCGCCGAGGCGATGCAGGAGCTGCGCGGGGCCGAGATCGCGATGATCTTCCAGGACCCGCACACCGCGCTCAACCCGGTCTACACCGTCGGCGAACAGATCGCGGAGGCGATCCGGAAACACCTCGACATGGGCGAGAAGGCCGCCCGCGAGCGGGCAATCGACATGCTCGATCGGGTCGGGATTCCGGACCCCGCGGAGCGGTACTCGGACTACCCCCACGAGTTCTCCGGCGGGATGCAACAGCGCGCGGTGATCGCCATCGCGCTCTCCTGTGACCCGTCGCTCATCGTGGCCGACGAGCCGACGACGGCGCTGGACGTGACGATCGAGGCGCAGATCCTCGACCTGCTGAAGGATCTCTCCGACGACGAGGACGTGGCCATCCAGCTGATCACCCACGACCTGGGCGTCGTCGCCGAACTGTGTGACAGCGTGATGGTGATGTACGCCGGCAAGCCCGTCGAGCGGAGCTCCGTCGAGGAGCTGTACTACGATCCCAAACACCCCTACACGGTGGGGCTGATGAGCTCGATCCCGCGGATCGGCGACGACCGCGACCGGCTCGAAACCGTCCCGGGGACGATGCCGGACCTCGTCCAGCTCCCCTCGGGCTGTAGCTTCCACCCGCGGTGTCCGTACGCTGAGGACGCCTGCATCCAACACGAACCGCCGCTGGTCGACACGGAGACCGGCGAACCGATCGAGGAACCCGACTCCGACATCCACACCGCCGCCTGTCTGGAGTACACCGGCGACCTGCAGGACGGCGTCGACTTCGACGTGCAGATCCGTGAGGACGCCGCGGCCGACGGAGGTGAATCAGTATGAGTGCCGACGAGGAGCCACTGATCGAGATCGACGGGCTGAAGAAGCACTACTCGACCGACGAGGGGCTGCTCGACCGGATCCTCGGCGACGCCGAGACGGTGAAAGCGGTCGACGGCGTCGACCTGGAGATCGCCGAGGGGGAGACCCTCGGCCTGGTCGGCGAGTCCGGCTGCGGGAAGTCCTCGCTCGGCCGAACGATGCTCGGGCTGGAGGAGCCGACCGAGGGCTCCGTCTACTACGACGGCGAGGACCTAACCGAGCTGTCCTCGGCCGAACTCCGGGACTACCGGAAGGACCTCCAGTTCGTGTTCCAGAACCCCTTCGCGTCGCTGAACCCGCGCCTGACGGTGAGCGACATCGTCGGCGAGGCGCTCGACGTGCACGGCCTCGCCGCCGGCGAGGAGCGCGCCGAGCGCGTCGAGGAACTGCTCGAGACCGTCGGGCTCCAGGCCAGCCACGCCTCGCGCTACCCCCACGAGTTCTCGGGGGGCCAGCGCCAGCGTATCGGGATCGCCCGCGCGCTCGCGGTCGACCCCGAGTTCATCGTCTGCGACGAGCCGGTGTCGGCGCTCGACGTGAGCGTCCAGGCCCAGATCCTGAACCTGCTCGAGGACCTGCAGGAGGACTTCGGCCTCTCCTACCTGTTCATCGCCCACGACCTGAGCGTGGTCGAACACATCGCCGACCGCATCGCGGTGATGTACCTCGGCGAGATCGTGGAAGTCGGGAAAACGGAGGAGATCTTCTCCCCGCCGTACCACCCCTACACGCGCTCGCTGCTGTCGGCGATCCCCGAACCCGACCCCCTCTGGGAGGGCGACCGGATCATCCTCGAGGGGACGGTCCCCTCGCCGATCAACCCGCCGTCGGGCTGTAAGTTCCACACGCGGTGTCCGATCGCACACGACGAGTGTTCGGAGTGGGACGAACACCCGGACCTGGAGGAAGTGAGTTCGACTCACGGGATCGGCTGCCCGTTCCACGAGGAGATCCAGGACGAGGTCGGCTCGTCGGCCGACTCGACCGGCGCCGAGTCGACGGCCGACTGACGGCCCCGGTCACGGGACCTTTTTCCGCGTCGACCGCATGCGACAGCGTATGCGTCGGGTCTACGACTCGGAGGCGCTGCGCCGGGACGACGAGGACCCGTTCTCGCCCGTCGAGGACGACGAGAGCACCAGCCGGAACCACGTCAACTGGACCAACGTCAGCCACGCGCTCGTGCCGCAGTTCCTGCGCTCGCGGGCGATCGCCGTCGACGTGGAGACCGACAAGGACCGCTACGAGTCCGGCGAGGAGATCCACTTCGGCGTCACCTTCTACAACCGGTTCCCGCTCCCTGTCACCATCGTTACCGAGACGCCCAAACCGTGGGAGTGGTCGGTCGACGGCAACGTCGAGGGCTCGGAGCTGCCCGCGGACCACCCCGAGGAGCGGAGCCTCTTCCGGTTCGACCGCAGCGAGCGCAAGCGCTTCCGTCGCACGTGGTCCGGCCGCGTCCGCGTCGACGAGCGCGAGTGGCGCACCGCCGACCGGGGTGAACACACGCTCAGCGTGAGCATCGACGCCGTCCACGGCACCGAGAACCTCCGCGCGGAGACGACGTTCCGCATCGAGTAACCGCCGGCGTCGGTCCTGCCGCTTGCCACTCCTTTAAGCCCGCCGCGCGGCCCGTTCCCGTATGCGCGACAGCCCCCCTGACACCGAGCGACGGCCCGTCACCGAGGAGCACCACGGCGAGGAGATCGTGGACCCCTACCGCTGGCTGGAAGAGAGCAGCGAGGAGGTCGAAACGTGGGTCGCGGCCCAGAACGAGTACGCCGACACCGTGCTCGACACCGACACCCGCGACGCCCTGCGCCCGCAGTTCGAGCGCGTGGCCCGGGTCACCGACTACGGCGCCGTGACCGCCGCCGGCGGGCGCTACTTCCAGACGATCGAGGAGCCCGACGAGGACCACGGCGTCCTGTACGTCCGTGACTCGTTCGACGAAGAACCGCGGTCGCTGGTCGACCCCAACGCGTTCGACGGCGAGGCGGCGTCGATGAACTGGTTCACCGTGGGCCCGGACGGCGAACGCGTCGCCTACGGCTACGACGAGGGCGGCCAGGAGCAGTACGACGTGCGCGTCGTGGACACCGACACGGGCGAACTCCGCGACGAGGTGCCCGACGCCGGCCGCGTCAACCCCGGCGGGTTCGCGTGGACCGACGACGGCTTCTACTCGATCCGCACGGGCGGCCCCGGCGACGGCGAGCAGCTCCAGAAGGCGCTGTACGGCCACCGCCACGACGCGGATCCCGACGAGGACGAACTGCTCACCGACGCCTTCAGCGAGCACGCGTGGCCCGAACTGGCCTACGACACGGAGACCGACACCCTCCTCGCCGCGGTCCACGAGGGGACGACCCACACCGACCTCTACCGGGTCGACCCCGACGCCGAGGAGCCGCTCACGCCGCTACTGACCGACTACGACGCCACGTTCGCCCCCCACGTCGCCTCCGATGCGGGCGAGGTCCACTTCCTCACCAACTACGAGGCCGACTTCTCGCGGGTACTCACCGCGGACGTCGGGACGGTCGCGGCGGGCGCGGACCTCGACCCCGACGAGTTCGCGGTGTCGATCCCCGAGACGGACGCAGTTCTGCAGGACGTGACCGTCGCCGGCGAGTCGCTCGTCGCGAACCACCTCCGGGACGCCTCCTCGGGGCTCTCGGTCTGGGCCGGGGGCGAGACCGTCGAGACGCTCCCCAGCCCCGAGTTCTGCACCATCGACGGCGTCGATTCGGACGACGACGGCGAGGAACTGTTCTACGTCGTCCACGACTTCGAGGCGCCCGACCGCGTCACGCGCTATCGACTCGACGGTGCCGACGCCTCCCCCGAGACGGTCGGACGGGCCGATATCGAACTCGGCGTCGACGTGAGTGTCAGCCAGGAGTTCTTCGAGTCCGCGGACGGGACCGAGGTGCCCGCGTTCGTCGTCCACCGTGAGGGGCTCGATCCCGCGGGCGAGGCGCCGACGGTGCTGTACGGCTACGGCGGCTTCCGGATCCCGCAGACGCCGAGTTTCTGGCGGTTCGCCGGCCCGTTCCTCGACGCCGGCGGGGTCTTCGTCGTCGCCAACCTCCGCGGGGGGACCGAGTACGGTGAACCCTGGCACGAGGCCGGGATGCGCGAGCACAAACAGAACGTGTTCGACGACTTCCACGCCGTCGCCGAGGGACTGATCGACGCGGGCTACACGGATACGGACCACCTCGGCGCCTACGGCGGCTCCAACGGCGGCCTACTCACCGGTGCAGCGCTGACCCAGCGCCCCGACCTGTGGGCCGGGATCCTGTGTACGGTGCCGCTGCTCGACATGCTCCGGTTCCACCGCTTCCTGCTCGGCGAGTCCTGGACCGTCGAGTACGGCTCCCCCGAGGACCCCGAGGCGTTCGAGTACATCCGCGAGTACTCGCCGTACCACAACGTCGAGCAGCGGGACTACCCGGCGACGATGTTCAAGACCGCCGCGGGCGACACGCGCGTCCACCCGAGTCACGCCCGGAAGATGACCGCGCTGGTGCAGGCCCACCAGACCGGCGAGGAGCCGATCGTGCTCCGCACCGAGACCGACACGGGCCACGGCGTCGGCAAGTCGACCGAGATGATCGTCGAGGAGCAGGTCGACCAGTGGACGTGGCTGTGTGATCGGCTCGGCGCGGACGTGAGCAAGGAGTGAGGCTGCCGGGTCTACGGACTCGGCGTCCGGACCGTCGAGAGGTAGGCCGTGAGGTCCGAGGTGGTGATCATCCCGATGACTTCCTCGTCGTCGAGAACGGGCATGTGGTGGATGCTGGCTTCGATCATCCGGTCGGCGACATCGCGGATCGAGTCGCCGCCTTTCGCGGTTAGTACGTCCGTCGTCATGTACTCCGAGACGGGGGTCTGGTCCTTGGGTTCCTGCCCGGAGACGATGGCGACGAAGTCCGTGCGGGTGAGGATCCCGGAGAGTCCGCCGTCGTCGTCGACGACCACGACCGACCCGATCTCGTGTTCGAGCATCAGGTCGGCGGCCGCCTCGACCAGCGTCTCGGGGGTCACGGTCTTGACGTCGGTGGTCATCAGGCTCGCCACGAAGAGATCGTCGATGTCGTCCATGTCAACATAGAGCACGACCCCGGCCATAACGCTTCCCCTCTCGGTGTGACCACCGAGGTACAGGTCGTCGATTTCGAGTGGGCACGCTTTTCAGCGGGCCGGAACAGGGGCCGAGTATGGAGACGGGGAACGCGGAGGGCGACGTTTCGGAGTCCGTGTCGATCTCGCTGCTGATCGCGGTGGTCGCGACCGGGCTGGTCTACCTCGAACTCTGGGGCGGATCGGTGCCGGCCTTCGACGCCGGCGGGATCGCGCTGGGCGTCGGCCTCGGCCTCGTGGCCGGCGCGGCGTTCTACTACCGGGGGACGCGCTCGACGCGTCTCGACGACGTGCCGCCGCTGGCGATCTTCCTCGCCCTGGCGCTGATCGTCTACGTGCTCTTCCCCCAGGGACTCCCGCCGGTCGTCGAGCTGGCCATCGTCGTCGGCGTCTGGAGCGATACGGCGCTGCGGGCGGCCGCGAAAGCGACCTGAGAAGTGAGTTCTCGCCGCGGGGGGACGGCCGCAGCGATCAGGACTCGTCGACCAGCGGGAACTGGGCCAGCCGGATCGCGGCCATGTCGGTCAACCCCTTCCCGGTGTCGGAGTCCTGGTGGCGCTCGTAGTGGCCGAGCATCATCCCCTCGTGGTCAACGACGGGGATCAGCCGGACCTCGGTGCCGTCGGGGCCAACGTCGAAGACGAGGTAGGACTGCGGGAACGAACACGTCGTCGGCGACATGATCTCGCGGACGCCCCGCTCTTTCGTCGCGGAGGGGAGGTGGAGGTGGCCGGTGACCATCAGCGGCGCGTCGTGTTCGGCGAGCACGTCGAGGAACGCTTCGGGCTCCCGCATCGTCGGCGGGATCGCCATCTCGGGCTCGTTGTTGTCGCGGTGCTGGACCAGTTGGTCGGACATCGTGGGGAGGTTGTGGTGGACCGCGACGAGCGGGCTCTCGAGCTCGGGCAGGGTCCCGTCGAGCCACTCGAGCTGCTCGTCGGTGACGAGCCCGTCGTGGGAGTCGGTGAGCCAGTCGTCGCCGCCCGAACTGTTGAGGCCGACCACGTCGACGCCGCCGACGCGCTCGTGGAACGGGAGCCCGTCGGGGGTGTAGCGCTCCTCGAACTCGGCGAGGGGGAGGTTCTCGTGGTCGTACCCCTCCTTCTCCACGTCGTGGTTGCCGGGGATCGCCCGGAACGGCGTCTCGAGGTCGGCGAGGATCGCGTCGGCGGCGTCGTAGTTCCAGCGCTCGCCGTCCTTGGTGACGTCGCCGACACAGAGCGTGTAGTCGACATCGCGGTCGTTGATGTCCGCCACCGCGTTCCGGAGGTGGGTCTCGGTGTGTTCGAACAGTTTCGAGGTACCCTCCTCGCGGGTTGAGACGTGCGGGTCCGCGACGACGGCGATGCGGGTCGGCTCGTCGCTTCGGGGGCGCGCCAGCCGCGCCATCACGTTCCCCGGCGTTGTACCACTGTGGTCGACGGGTCCGTCAGCCATACCGGGACTGAGCCGACGCCGTTCATAAACCTGTGGAGCTTCGCCCGTCCGGTGGTTCGCCATATATATCCACACGTATCGCTACCGAAACCTCCGTTTTGACCGGGATATACTGCCACGGACCAACACAGAGGACAAACTATTTGCATCGCCGGAAATCCTGTTGGAGTGATGCCCGAGGAGAAAACTCGGCGGTCGTTCTTGGCGGCGGCAGGTACCGGCGTTGCGGCGGCACTCGCCGGCTGTGGCGGTAACGCACCCGACGAAACAGCGACGGAATCGCCCACCGACGAGCCGGCGGGCGGCTCCGACGACACCGACACGGAGCCGGGGACGCCGATGGCCGGCGGCACCCTCCAGATGATGGCGACCGGCGCGATCCAGACCCTCGACCCGATCAACGCGAAGGGGTCCGGCGCCGGCTACAACCAGTACAACCAGCAGCTGATGGAGTTCCCGGACGGGGAGTACCCGCCGGAGGCCGCGCTGGCGAAGGACTACGAACTGTCCGACGACGGCCTCACGTACACGTTCACGCTGCGTGAGGACGCGACGTTCCACAACGGCGAGGACGTGACCGCACAGGACGTGGTCTACTCCTACCGACGGCTCGCGGAGTCCGAGAACTCCCGGAACAAGGACGACATCATCGGCGAGACGATGACGATCGCCCACGAGAAGGACCAGACCCTCGCGCCCCCCGAGGACGAGACGACCCTCGAGGACGTGGTCCCCGGCTCGCTGGCGGTCGAGGCCGTCGACGACTACACGTTCGAGATGACGCTCCAGAGCGCGTTCTCGTGGACGCTGTTCCAGATCGCGGGCGGCACGTTCGCGATCCTGCCGGAGAACTCCGTCGGCGACGTCGAGGGGTACGACGGCGAGTACGCCTACAACGAGTTCTTCAGCACGCAGGGCGACGGCCCCACCTTCGCCGGCGCGGGCGCCTTCGAGGTCGACTCCTGGAGCAAGGGCGACGCGATCACGCTGTCGGAGTACGACGACTACTACGGCACCGAGCCCCAGGTCGACGAGATCGTCTTCACGGTCGTCCCCGACGGCAACGCCCGACTCAACCGGTTCGAGAACGGCAACGCCGACATCCTCGAGGGGATGCCGACCGCCTCGTTCTCGCCGAGCAACGTCTCGATCGAGGAGCAGGACGGCGCCAAGCAGATCGGGACGTACGACCTGGGCGGCCAGACGGTCAACTACGGTCAGATCCCGGCGCTGACGACCGAGTACCTGGTGTTCAACACCCTCGAAGTCCCGATCCCGGTCCGGAAGGCGTTCGCCTACGCGCTGAACCAGCACGACGTCGCCGAGAGCGTCTTCAAGGGGACCGCGACGCCGGCCTACCACATCGTGCCGCCGGCGGCGTACCCGCAGTTCGAGGAGGACGTCAGCGCGAGCGAGACGTACACCCGCCACGCCGAGGAGGGGTACCAGTCCAACCTCGAGGGGGCCGCCGACGGCTACCCGTACGGCTACGCCGAGACGGATCTCGATTCCGCGAAGCAGGTGATGGAGGACGCCGGCTACGGCCCCGACAACACCTTCGAAATCACGGCGACCACCATCTCCGGCAACAGCGCCTACCAGCGGGTCTTCACCCGCCTGCAGTCCAAGCTCCGGCAGGCCCACATCGAGATGGACGTGACCGAGGCGCAGTTCGGGACGATCATCAGCCAGGCCATCAGCGGCAGCATGGAGGTCTTCGCGCTGGGTGACGGGATGGAGTACCCCGGCCCGGAGAACTTCCTGCGCTTCCTCTGGGGCGGCAGCCCGTCGACGCAGTTCACCCGATGGGGCGCCGAGGGGAGCTACCACGACGAGGAGCTCCGCCAGACCACCATCGACGCGTGGCAGGAGAACTACGCCGCCGAGGACGCCACGTCGGAGTCCGAGGCCGAGGCGTTCCAGACCATCGAGGAGGGCAACTGGCTCTCCATGCAGGAGCTGCCGATCGTCAACCCCGCGAGCCAGCGCTTCTGGCACACCAACGTCGACGTGGAGATGTACGGCGTGATGGAGAACCAGATGTTCACCGACCTGACGCTCAGCCGGTAGAACGGTAATCGGCCGGCTTTTCAACACCCCCTTCCTACGCCCGTCCGAACGCACACGAATGCACCCAACACGCCGTCTCGACCTCCGGTACGGACGAACTGAACAGCCGACCGACGGAGGCCAGACGTGAGCAGAGCACGCTACCTCGGGAAGCGGCTGCTCATGGCGATCCCGGTCATCTGGCTGGGAACGTCGATGACGTGGTACATCATCTTCATGGGGCCGATCGACCCCGCGACGCGGCTGCTGAGCGAGGGGCAGGTCCGGAACCCCGCCGCGTACGAAGCCGCACAGACGCAGTTGGGGCTGAACCAACCGCCGCTCCAGCACTACGTCGACTGGCTGAGCAGCCTCATCGTCTTCGACCTCGGCCGGACCTGGCTGCTCTACCAGGGATCGAGCGTGAACGCGCTCATCATGGACTTCCTCCCCCGGACGCTCTGGTTGGGGTTCTGGTCGGTACTGATCGCGATCTTCATCGGCGTCCCGCTGGGGTTCTACGCGGGGATGCGGTCGAACACGGTCGCCGACTACGTCGCGTCGATGGGCGGGATCGTCTGGCGGGCGATGCCCAACTTCTGGCTCGGGATCATGCTGCTGGCGGTCCTCGGGAGCTCACAGGCGATCTTCGGGTTCAGTTGGGAGGCGATCGGACCGAACCTCACCTCCGGCATCTCCGGCAACCCGGACCTCAGCTACATGGCCGGCAACCCGATCGCCTTCTTCACGAACCCGAACGCGACCCTGCAGGCGATCAAGAAGGTGGCCCCCGCCGCCATCGTGCTCGGGTCGGCGTCGATGGGGAACGAGATGCGTATCGGTCGAACGGCCGTGCTGGAAGTGAAGAACCAGGATTACGTCGAACTCGCGAAAGTCAAGGGCGTCTCCGACCGGGCGCTCGTCTACAAACACATCCTCCGGAACGCGCTGGTGCCGTTGGTCCCGATCATCACCAGCGAGGCGTTCCTCCTCATCGGCGGCAGCGTGCTCGTCGAGTCCGTCTTCGGGATCAACGGGATCGGCTACCTGTTCTTCCAGGCGGCCATCCAGGGCGACCTCCCGCTGGTCGGGACGCTGATGTACGTGTTCATCCTCATGATCGTCGGAATCAATCTGATACAGGACGTGCTCTACACGCTGATCGACCCGCGCGTCGGGTTGGAGGGCGAGTGAGATGTCGGTGAACGGTTCCCGCGTCGCGGACGCCTTCACCGACGGGCGAACGGCGCTGTGGGCGCTCGTGGGATTGTTCCTCTTCCTCCTCGAAGCCGGCGCCGTTCTGAACTTCGTCGTCAGCCTGACCATCGACGGGCTCCTCGCGATCCCGGGCGTCGACGCCGTCGGCTTCCTGACCGCCGTCGAGAACGCGGTCCGGGAGATCCCAACGCTGCTCTCCCGCGAGACGATCCCCAACCAGGGGTACTTCGACGGCAGCGGGTACGAGGGGACGTTCCTCGGCCTCTCGCCCGCCATGGCGTGGGCGTTCCGTGCGACGCTGGTCTACCTCTACGCGTTCGCGGCCTTCGGCTGGGGGGTCTGGGGCTACCGGATCTACCGCCGTGAGTACCGCGCCGCCGACTGGACCCCCCGCGACGACGTGTTCGACCGCTTCCGCGGGCACAAGTGGGGGATCTTCGGGCTCGTCATCGTGTTCATGTTCGTCACGATGGCCGTGTTCGCGCCCGCGCTCGGGCCGACCACCGTCGACCAGAACATGCGCAACTCCTACGGCCACGAGATCGACTACTGGGACAGCGACTCCGGCTCCGTCGAGACGATCCTGGTCGGCGACGCGAACCTCGACTCCCTGTCCCAGGGGAACGACCAGAACGTCGAGCCGTGGACCTACGACGACTACGGGCGGTTCCACCCGTTCGGGACGATGCAGGACGGGAGTGACCTGTTCACCTTCCTCGTGGTGGGGTCGCGCATCTCCCTGGTGATCGGCGTGCTCTCCGTGGCGCTGAGCGCCTCGATCGCCGCCACGCTCGCGTTAACGTCGGCCTACTACAAGGGCCGGGTCGACCTCAGCATGGTACTGGTCTCTGACGCCGTGATGGCGATGCCACAGCTCCTCCTCCTGATCATGCTCACCACCGTGCTCAGGGAGTCGTGGATCAACGAGGTGTACAGCGGCGGCTTCCTGCTCGCGCTCATCTTCGCGTTCACCGGCTGGACCTACATGTGGCGGTCGATCCGTGGGCCGGCACTCCAGATCTCCGAACGCGAGTGGATCGACGCCGCCCGGAGTTTCGGCCAGCGACCGACGACGATCATGCGCAAACACATGCTTCCCTACGTCACCGGCTATCTGCTCATCTACGGCTCGATGACCCTCGGCGGCGCGATCATCTCCATCGCGGGGCTCTCCTACCTCGGGCTGGGCGTCGCGCCGCCGACCCCCGAGTGGGGCCGTGCGGTCAACCTCGGACAGGACTACGTCAGAACCGGCTCGTGGCACATCTCGCTCATCCCCGGCATCCTGATCACGCTGGTCGTGACCGGGTTCAACGCGCTGGGTGACGGGATCCGCGACGCGATCGACCCGCAGTCCGACAGCGCCGGCGGCGAGACCGCCGGGGCGGGGGGTGGCGCGTGAGCGACACCCTGCTCGAAGTCGAGAACCTCCGGACGGTGTTCCACACCGACAAGGAGACCATCCACGCCGTCGACGGCGTGAGCTTCGACGTCCAGCGTGGCGAGACTGTCGGCCTCGTCGGCGAGTCCGGCTCGGGCAAGTCTGTCACCGCCCGCTCCGTGCTCGGACTCGTCGAGGAGCCCGGCGTGATCGAGGAGGGGTCGATCGAGTTCTGCGGCGACGAACTCGTCGGCGGCAACTGGGACGAACACCGCGGCGACATCGCTATCGTGTTCCAGGACCCGATGAACTCGCTCAACCCCGTCTACACGGTCGGTAACCAGATCAAGGAGGCGCTGCGCATCCACCAGGGGCTCCGCGGGCAAGCGGCGACCGACGCCGCGATCGAACTGCTGGAGGACGTGGGGATCCCCGACGCCGCCCGGCGCGTCTCGGAGTACCCCCACCAGTTCTCCGGCGGGATGCGCCAGCGTGCGGTGATCGCGATCGCGCTGGCCTGCGACCCGGACCTGCTGGTCTGTGACGAGCCGACGACGGCGCTCGACGTGACGATCCAGGCCCAGATCCTCGAACTGCTGGACGAGCTCCAGCGCGAGGAGGATCTGGGCGTCCTGTTCATCACCCACGACATGGGCGTGATCGAGGAGACGACCGACCGCGTGAACGTGATGTACGCCGGCGAGTTCGTCGAGAGCGCGCCGGTCGAGGAGCTGTTCGACGACCCCAAACACCCCTACACGAAGGGGCTGCTCGCGAGCATCCCCGGCCGGACCGCCGGCGGGGACCGGCTCCCGACGATCGAGGGCGAGGTGCCGACCTCGACCAGCGAGCCCACCGAGTGCCGGTTCGCCCCGCGGTGCCCGCACGCGTTCGACGCCTGCGACGAGGTTCACCCCGAGCGGATCGCCGTGGGTGACCCCGACGCCGACCACGAGACGGCCTGTCTCCTCTACGACGACGAGTTCGAGGAGTCGCCGCCCGAGGACGGCGTCGTGGCCGACGGAGGTGAGACCGCATGAGCGAGGCCGAGCCGTTCCTCGAAGTGCGCGACCTGAAGAAGTACTACGACGACGGCGGCCTGCTCGGCGGCGACCCCGTGAAGGCCGTCGACGGCGTCAGCTTCGACATCCGTGAGGGCGAGACGCTCGGCCTCGTCGGCGAGTCCGGCTGCGGGAAGACCACCCTCGGGCGGACGATCCTGAACCTGGAGACCGCGACCGACGGCGAGGTACTCGCCGACGACACCGACGTGACCAGCATCTCCGGCCGGGAGCTCCGCCGGTGGCAGAGTCACGCCCAGATGGTGTTCCAGGACCCCGACGCTAGCCTCAACGACCGGATGACCGTCGGCGAGATCATCCGCGAGCCGCTGGACGCCCACGACTGGCCGAACCTCGCGGTGTCGGTCGCCGACGACCGCGAGGTGGCCGGCAAGCGCGTCCACCGCGCCGAGGGCGACGAACGCCGTGACGTGACGATCGACGCCGACGGCGGCGTCACCGTCCGCGAGGGCGCGCCGCTGACCCGCGAGGACCTGACCGTCGACGCCGACGGCGAGGGGGTCGACGTGACCCTCCACAAGCACGCATCCGAGATGCGCGAGGACCGCGTCCGGAGCCTGCTCGAACAGGTCGGCCTGCGGGAGGAGCACTTCTACCGCTACCCCCACCAGTTCTCCGGCGGGCAGAGCCAGCGCGTCGGCATCGCCCGCGCGCTCGCGCTCGAACCGCGGTTCCTGGTGCTCGACGAGCCCGTCTCCGCGCTGGACGTGAGCGTCCAGGCCCGGATCATCAACCTGCTCGAGGACCTGCAGGACGAGCTCGGGCTCACCTTCCTGTTCATCGCCCACGACCTGAGCGTCGTCCGCCACATCGCCGACCGCGTGGCGGTGATGTACCTGGGTGAGGTGATGGAACTCGGACCGACCGAGCAGGTGTTCACCGATCCGGCCCACCCCTACACCGAGTCGCTGCTCTCGGCGATCCCCGGCTCGATGGTCGAGACGGGCGAGCGCATCACGCTGCGGGGCACCCCGCCCAGCCCGCGTGACCCGCCCAGCGGCTGCCGGTTCTCCTCGCGCTGTCCGGCGAAGATCCGCCCCGACGCGTACAGCGTCACCGGCGAGCACTGGGAGGCGCTCGACCAGCTCCACTCGGTGTTCCGCGCCCGGTCGAACGCCGAGAAGGGGATCGTCGACGTGGTCAAGGAGCGGCTGGGGGTCCAGGACGTCTCCACCGTCGACGAACTGCTGCTCGAACTGTTCGACGCCGAGCGCGACGGCGACGGCGGGATCACGCTCGACATGGCCGCCGACGCCGCAGCCGTCGTCTACGAGGCCGCCGAGCTGGCCCGCGCCGGCGACGAGGAGGGCGCCGCCGAGCGCCTCGACGACGCGTTCGGCAGCGTCTGCTCGGAGGAGCACCCCGACGCCAACGACGTGGGCGCGGGACGGACCAGCCGGTGTCTCCGCCACCGCGAGGAGTACGCCGACCCCGACACCGTCATCGAACAGCGCTACCGCAGCGACTGACGCCCACCCCTTTCGGTCGGGAACCGACAGGGCTTACGCCACGGGCCCCAACGGTCGACCGTGTCCGGTTCGCCCGCTTGCGAGCTCTGTGACGACCCGATCCCCGAGCACCGCGAGGGCCGCTTCTGTTCGGACGGCTGCCGATCGGTCGCCGAGACGCTCCCGGCCGACGCCCCCGAGTCGGCAGCCGAGGACGCCGCCGCCGACGGGACCGCATCGGCCTTCTTCGCGGTCGAGGGGATGCACTCAGCGACCTGCGAGGCGTACCTGGAAGCCGTCGCCCGCGGGGTCGACGGCGTCGTCGACGCCGACGCGAGCTACGTCACCGAGTCAGTCCGCGTCGACTGCGAGGGCGACCCGCCGATCGACCGCCTGACCGAGGCGCTCTCCGGCCTCGGCTACGACGCCACGCCGCGCGAGGAGCGCACGCCCGAGGAGCGAGAGGCCGCCGACAGCGTGGTCGAGGGCGCGCTCGGCTACCGCTACGCCGCTGGCGTCGTGTTCGCCTCGTTCCTCCTGATTCCGTACACGGTCGTGTTCTACCCCTCCCACCTCGCCTCCCTGTTGGGTGCCACCGACCCGCTGGCGGGCGAGGGGAACGTCGCGATGGTGCTGCCGGTGTTCCTGGTGCTGACGCTGGTGGTCATCTTCGTCACCGGCGCGCCCGTGCTCCGGGACGCCTACATCGCGCTGAAGCTCCGGACGCCCAACACGGGCCTGTTGGTCACGCTGACCGCCTTCGCGGCGTACTTCTACGCGACGGCGGCCTTCTTCGCGGGCGGCACCCACGCCTACTACGACCTCGCGGTCGTGGCCGTCGCGACCGTCACCGGCGCGACGTTCTACGAGTCACTCGCCAAACGGAAGGCTGCGGGCGCGCTGACGGACCTGACCGTCTCCCGCGTCGCGGAGGCGGCCCGCGAGACCGCCGACGGCACCGAGACGGTCCCCGTCTCCGAACTCGCGCCGGGCGAGCGCGTGCTCGTCCCCGAGGGCGAGCGCGTGCCCGTCGACGGGACGCTGGCCGAGGGCGAGTGCACCGTCGCCGAGGCGGTCGTCACCGGCGAGTCGACGCCGGTCCGCAAACGCGCGGGCGACGAGCTGGTCGGCGGCGCCGTCGTGACCGCCGGCGCGGCGGTCGTCTCGGTTGGCGAGGACGTACAGAGCAGCGTCGACCGCCTCGCGTCCTCGGTCTGGGGGTTCCAGAGCGCGACCCACGGCGACCAGCGCCGCGCCAACCGTATCGCCGAGCGCGTGACGCTGCCGCTGCTCGCGCTGTCGCTTCTCGCCGGCGTCGGCGCGCTCGCGCTCGGCGGGGGCGCCGCGGGCGCCGTCGTCGCGGCGCTCACGGTGCCGCTCGCGGCGTCGCCGTGGGCGCTGGGGGTCTCGACGCCGCTGTCGGCCGGCTCCAGCGTCGATCGCGCGCTCGGCCGCGGCGTCGCGGTGTTCGACGAGACGGTGTTCGAGCGCTTACGCGGCGTCGAGACGGTCGTGTTCGACAAGACCGGGACGCTCACCACCGGCCGGATGGAGGCGCTCTCCGCGGACGTGCCCGACGACCTGCTCGCCGCGGCCGCCGAACTGGAGCGCCGGGCGTCCCACCCCGCGGCGGCGGCGATCGTCGACGCGTTCGGCGACGCCGACGTCCCGGCCGTCGAGGCGTTCACCAGCCACGCCACCGGCGTCGAGGGCGTCGTCGGCGACCGGCGCGTGCTCGTCGGCAACCCGGACCTGTTCGCCGAGCGCGGGTGGGAGATCCCCGAGGCGGTCCGCGAGCGCGCCGTCGACGTTCGCGAGTCCGGCCACCTGCCGGTGCTTGTCGGTGAGACTGCCGCCGGTGACGGGACGGTCGACGAGACGGACGACGGCCCCGGCGAGGCGGCGGGCGTCGTCGCCGTCGGCGACGAGTCCCGGGTCGACTGGGAAGCGACGCTCGAACGGCTCGGCGAGCGCGGGCTGGACGTGGTCGTCCTCACGGGCGACGACGAGTCCGCGGCCGCCGAGTTCGCGGCGAGCCCCCACGTCGATCACGTGTTCGCCGAGGTGCCCCCGGCCGGGAAGGCCGAGGCGGTCCGGCGACTCCGGGCGTCCGGTCCGGTCGCGATGGTCGGCGACGGCACCAACGACGCGCCGGCGCTTGCGGCCGCGGATCTCGGCGTCTCGCTGGGGAGCGGGACCGCGCTCGCGGCCGAGGCGTCGGACCTGGCGGTCGTCGACGACGACCTCGGCGGCGTGGCGGCGGCGTTCGACCTCTCGGCGGAGAGTTACCGGCGGCGCCGGTGGAACGACCGCGCGGCGCTGCTGTACAACGGTCTCGCGATCCCGCTGGCGCTGGCGGGGCTGTTGAACCCGCTGTTCACGATGGCCGCGGCGGTGGTGTGCTGTAGCCTCGTGGCGGCCAACGCGTTCCGAGAGTCGGGCGTCGCCTGATCACTCGGGGAGTTCGAACTCCCCGAGCACGAAGAAGCCCAGCGCGAACCCGGCGACGATCAACGCACCGGCGAGGAGCTGCGAGCGCGGTTGGCTGGGGAGGTACCCCGTCGCGAGCGTGCCGGCGACGACGAGCAGCGCGGCCCCGCCCAGTCCGACCGCCGTCCGCGTGCGTTCGTCCATGTCCCAGGTTCGCGCGCGAGGCGCCTTGAGCCATGCGCTTCCGGGTGACGGTACATCCGATGATTGAAGACCTCGCGCAGTCCATGCCGGGGTATGGTGGGTGGGAAGCTCGTCGCCGCGTCGACGCTCAAAGCGGCCGTCGCAGTGATCGGTGTCGTGACGCTCTCGCTCGGCGGCGCGTGGGCCGTCGGGATCATCGGCGCCCCCTCCGTCGCGGGCGTCGACAACGCCTTCGGCCCAGTGAACGAGTCGACGACGACGATCGAGTCCGAGATCGTCGTCAACAACCCCAACCCGTTCGGGGTTCGGCTGGGCGGGCTGACGATCGACTACGCCATCGAGATGAACGACGTGCGGATGGCCACCGGCGGGCGCGAGGGGCTCGGGGTGAACGCGAGCGGCAACACCTCGATCCCGCTCACGACGCGGATGAACAACGACCGCATCCCGCCGTGGTGGATCAGCCACGTCGAGAACGGCGAGAACACCACGCTCACCGTCGACGCGTCGATCCACTCCGACCTGCTGGGCCGTGAGTTCAACCCGCAGATCGAGCGTTCGGTCCAGACTAACCTCATCGGCGGGTTCAACAGCGACGAGGACCGGCCGATCGACGTCGACGAGCCCGTGGCGCCGGACCCCGTGCTCTGGCTCAACAGCACCAGCGGCGCGTGGGGAGACGTGAGCAACGAGACCACCGAGATCGACACCGCGTTCGAGCTGTACAACCCCAACCCGACGCCGGTGGCGATCTCCGAGATCGGCTACGAGATCCGGATGAACAACGTCACGATGGGCGAGGGCGCGACCGAGGAGGGCGTCGCGATCGCGCCGGGCGAGACCGAGACCGTCCGGGCGACGACCGCGATCCGGAACCAGAACCTCGACGAGTGGTGGGTCACCCACCTGCAGAACGAGCAGACCACCCGGCTCGAGGTGACGTTCTACGCCCGGGTCGACCTCTCGGCGTTCGGCGGCGACACCGTCCGGGTCCGGCTGGACACCATCGAGCGCACCATCGACACGGACATCTTCGGCAACGAGGACGGGACGAACGACGGCAACGAGCCCGAGGGCACGGCGACGCCGGCGGGCACCGCGACGCCGAGCGACGGCGAGGGAACGTCGATGCCCGGGGACGCCACCCCGACGCCGGGCGACGGGACAGCCACGCCCGACGAGGAGACGCCGACCCCCACGCCGACACCGACGCCCACCGACGACGGGATCCTCTCGATCGGCGCCCCCGGGGTGTGAGAACGGTTCACTGACTGCCGACACGTTCTTCGCGGCTCCCGCCCCCATCCCGAGTATGCGGAGTCACCACCCTCCTGATCGCGTTCTCCGCCGGCGACGGGTCGCCGGTCACCGTCGAGCGTGACGGGGAGACGGTCCGGCTGATTGTCGACGACGGGACGTACCGGCTGAGCCGCGAGCAGGCGCTCGCGCTGCGAACCGCCGTCGGCGACGCGCTGGAGCGCCGCGTCGAGTACTTCCGAACGGCGGGTCGCTACCGACGGGACGGTAGCTACGCCGTCGCCCGGCGGGGCGCCGACACGCCCGGGAACGAGCAGGTGTTCGACTCCTTCGGGGCGCTGCGGGCGCTGTTCGAGTCGCTCCCGGCCGAGTTCGGCGCCGAACCGGTCGGCAACGAGGGGATCACCGACTCGCGGCGGCACCTTATCGTCCGGCACCTGGCCGAGCACCCGGCGTTCGACTGTGGGCTCGTGAGTGAGCAACCGCTGCGAGCCGAGAAGGCCGGGGACTGAGGGACTCGCGGACGCGACCCGAGTCAGTTCCCGTCGCCCGCAGTCGGTAGGCATACGGCGGCGTCGGCCCCAGCCGGACGCATGCCCGACCGCGGCAAGATCGACCCCGCCTTCTTCGCCGAGCGGATCGCCCCCCGACTCGGCGCCGAGCGCAACGACGTGGCGCTGGGGCCGACAGCCGGCGTCGACTTCGGCCTGCTGAATCTCGACGGGACGGGGTTGGCAGTCGCGACCGACCCGATCTCGGTGCTCCCGGAACTGGGGTTCGAGCGCGCCGGCCGGTTCGCGCTCCACGTCGCGCTCTCGGACGTGGCGGTCGCGGGCGTCGCCCCCAGCCACCTCGCGATCTCCTTCTCGCTTCCGGAGTCGGTGGGCGACGACGAGTTCGACGCGCTCTGGACCGGGATCCACGAGGAGTGCGAGGCGCTGGGGACGAGCATCGTCACGGGCCACACCGCGCGCTACCCCGGCGCCGAGTTCCCGTGGGTCGGCGCCGCGACGGCGATGGGCGTCTGTGACCCCGAGACGGTCGTACGCCCGGACGGCGCGCGCCCGGGCGATCGTCTGCTGGTGACCCGCGGCCCGGCCGTCGAGACTGCGGGCCTGTTCGCGTCGCTGTACCCCGAGCAGTTAGGCGAGCGCGGGCTCGCCCCCGAGACGGTCGCCGACGCCGCCGACGGACTGGACGAGGCGCGACTCGTCCGCGACGCGGTGGCGGCCGCCGAGGCGGGCGACGTGTCGGCGATGCACGACGCGACCGAGGGCGGTCTGCTCGGCGCGTGCTGCGAGATGGCCGCGAGCGCCGGCGTCCGGTTCGAGATCGACGCCGCGGCGGCGCCGACGCGCTCGGGGGTCGCCGCCGTCTGTGACGTGCTCGGAATCGATCCGTGGACGGTGACCAGTTCGGGGACGTTGGTGCTCGCGGTCCCGCCCGCCGACGCGGCGGCCGTTCGACGCGCCATCGACGCCCGCGGGACGCCCGTGGCCGAGGTGGGGCGCGTCGTCGAGGGTTCGGGCGTACGGTTCCGCGACGAGGAGTGGACCGAGCCGCCGCGGGACGAGTCGTGGGACGCCTACGCCGAGTTAGCCGGCACGGAGTAGTTCCCCCAGCGCGGTCGGCGGCCACGGCGGCCGGTGTGACAACGCCTTTGTCGGCTCCGCCGGAGTATCGTCTATGAGCAGCCCCTTCTCCGTCTCCCGCGAGGACGCCGCCGCGCGGGACGCCGACGACCCGCTGGCTTCGTTCCGCGACCGGTTCGACCTGTCGAGCGATCTCTACATGGACGGCAACTCGCTCGGCCCGATCTCCGACGACGCCGAGCGCACGCTCGACCGTGTGGTCGGCGAGTGGCGCGAGCGCGGCATCGAGGGCTGGACCGAGGGCGAACAGCCGTGGTGGGAGTACGCCGGGTACCTCGGCGAGCGGCTCGCGCCCTACGTCGGCGCCGACGCCGACGAGGTGGTGGTCGCCAACTCCACGACCGTCAACATCCACACGCTGATCGGGACGTTCCTCGACCGCGTGGCCGACGTGCCGGCACGGGACCTCGAGGCGGCCGAGACGGTCGACGACGCGGCCGTCGACGCCTCGGGCGACGTCGTCGTCGCCAACGAACTCGACTTCCCGACCGACCACTACGCGATCCGCGCGCAGTTCCGCCAGCGCGGGCTGGACCCCGACGAGCACCTCCGGCTGGTCGAGAGCCGGGACGGTCGAACCATCGAACAGGAGGACATCGCCGAAGCGATGGACGACGACGTGGGCATCCTGTTCATGCCGACTGCGCTCTACCGCTCCGGTCAGCTGTTCGACGTGGCGGCGCTGACCGAACTGGCCCACGACCACGGCGCCCTCGCGGGGTTCGACGCCGCCCACACGGTCGGTGCGGTGCCCCACGAGTTCGCCGCGGCGGACGTGGACTTCGCGGTCTGGTGTTCCTACAAGTACCTCAACGCCGGCCCCGGCTCCATCGCGGGGCTGTACGTGAACCAGCGCTACCACGGGCTCGCGCCCGCGCTCCCGGGCTGGTGGGGCAACGAGAAGGAGAGCCAGTTCGACCTCGAACTCACGTACACCCCCGAGGAGTCGGCGGGCGCGTGGCAGATCGGCACCGTGCCGATGCTGTCGGCGGCGCCGCTTGAGGGCTCGCTCGACCTGCTCGACGAGGCGGGGATCGATCACGTCCGCGAGAAGTCGCTCGAACTGACGGACCTGCTCGCGACGCTGGTCGAGGACCTCGCCGACGCGGGCTACGAGTACGCGGTCGGGACGCCACGGGAGGGGGAGCGCCGCGGCGGCCACGTCGCCGTCGAGCACCCCGACGCCGACCGCGTGAGCCAGGGGCTGCGCGAGCGCGGCGTGGTCGTCGACTACCGGCCGCCGAACGTGGTCCGGATCTGTCCGGCGCCGCTGTACGTCGGTTTCGAGGACGTGTTCGCGGTCGCCGAGCAGCTTCGGGACGTGATCGAGTCGGGCGACCACGAGCAGTTCGCGGCGAGCGAGGGCGTGTCGTAGCGGCCCGTCACCGGCGCAGGCGTCTACCGCGGCAAACACCGTTTTGTTCTCGGGCCCCGCATACCCGGTATGGACGTTCTCGTTCTCGGCGGCGGCTACGCAGGGCTCCTCGTGACGCGGAAGCTGGAGCGACGGCTCCCGGAGTCGGCGACGCTCACGCTCGTCGACGAGACCGGAACGCACTTGGTCCAGCACGAACTCCACCGGGCGATCCGGGACCCGGAGTACGTCGACGACATCGACGTCCCCCTCGGGGAGATCCTCGACCGCGCGTCGCTCCGGGAGGCCCGGGTGACCGACGTGGATCGGGCCACCCGGACCGTCTCGCTCGCCGACGGCGACGAACTCGACTACGACTACTGCGTCGTCGCGCTGGGCGTCGAGACCGAGTTCTACGGCATCCCGGGCGTCGAGGAGCACGCGACGCCGCTGAAGCGACTGGAACACGCCGCCGAGATCCGCCGGGAGTTCGAGGCGGTCATCGACCAGCAGGGCCACGAGGACCCGACCACCCCGGCCGAGAGCACGGGCACCGTCGTCGTCGGCGGCGCCGGCCTCTCCGGCGTGCAGGTCGCGGGCGAGTTGGCGGCGATGGCCCGCGAGCGCGAGGTCGCCGACGACATCGAGGTCGTCCTGCTCGAACAGCTGGAGACTGTGGCACCCGGGTTCCCCGAGCGGTTCCAGGAGGCGACCCACGAACGACTCGAGGCACAGGGCGTCGACGTGCGCCCCGGGACGACCGTGACCGCGGCCGACGAGTCGGAGATCACGACCGAGGGGGGGACGATCGACTACGACCAGTTCGTCTGGACCGGCGGGATCCGCGGGAACGAGGCGATGGGTGGCGATCGCCCGCAGGTGCGGGGTGACCTCCGGCTCGACGGCCGGACGTTCGCGCTGGGCGACGCGGTGCGCATCGTCGACGCCGACGGCGAGCCCGTGCCCGCGAGCGCTTCCGCGGCAGTGCGGGCGTCGGAGACGGTCGCACGGAACGTCGTCGCCGCGGCGACGGCCGACGGCGGGTTCGTCGACCTGGCGCAGTGGCGCTGGGAGAGCCCCGGCTGGCTGATCTCGATCGGCGACGACGCGGTGGCCCAGGTCGGGCCGACGGTGCTGACCGGCGCGCCCGCAAACGCGCTCAAGTCGGCAGTCGGGATCACCTACCTCGCGGAGCACGGCTCGTTCCGGCGCGCGCTGGACGTGCTCCGGAAGGAGGCCGACGACACGGGGAGTTTCGCGGGGCTACTCGAACAGCTCTGAGCCGGCGCTGACCGATCGTTCGCTCGAGAAGGGCGGCAAGCGGCGGCGGCGATCACGGCGCTACTCGTCGTCGTCGCGCATCTCGTCGAGCTTGCCGACCAGTTCGTCGGTCGACTCGGACGACTCGAAGGAGAGATCGCCCTCCTCGCCACCGTCGATGTCGACGCCCTCGGCCTGGTCGTCGGTGTCCTGGTTCTGGTTTTCCTGCTCAGACTCGTCGTACGATCCGAATCCCATGTTCGGGGGGACGTGGTGGAGCGCAAAAACCTTGTGGGCCTGTCGTCGCCGTGCGGGCGGTTGCCGTACTGTCGCGGCCGTTCGGACCGACAGGGCTTACGGGCGTCGGAACGAGGGTGGAGACATGAGCAACCGCGTCGTGCAGGGGCGGATGGTGACGCCCGAATCGCTGGCCGAACAGGTGGAAGGCGACTCCGTGCTGGAGGCCGAACCGATCGAGGACGCCGACCGCGACTGCCCGGAGTGTGGCGGCGACGTGATCAGCGTCGGCTACATGCCCAGCGTGACGGAGTTCGTCACCGCGTACAAGTGCCAGGAGTGTGACTGGGCCGAGGTCGACCGGGACTGAATCGGATCGAAATCCCTTTACGCCGAACGGATGTAGCGGAAAGTGCAAGGGGACGTGGCCAAGCCCGGGATGGCGACTGACTCCAGAGGCCACGCGCCCGGTGACGAACTCCAGACTGATATACCGAGTCGGCGACTGATCATCGCCGGCGACGACGACCCTCTGGAGGACCGAGGCGCACCGGAGATATCAGTCGATCGGGGGTTCAAATCCCTCCGTCCCCATTTCAGATTTAATGGTTTCGAAAGAAAGGTCGTTAGCGACTTCTGCAGCCGCTAAAAGGTACCCTTACTTCTAGCTCCCTCGAGACTCCTGACTGACGCCGCCACCGGTCGGAACACCGGTCGGAACCCGTACAACCTGCTCCCCTCCCGCGATCACGTCCCGGCCGGAACCGTTCGGAACCGGCCGGCCGACACTCATGGCGCTGGTGTCGGAAGGGGGAGGTATGGCTCCCACCACCGACGCGCAGTCGCTCACGATCCCCGAACTCCCGTCGGTCGAGGCGGGCATCACGCTGCTCGAGGCCGACGGCGACCCCCGGCTGCCGCTGCAGACGCTGCTGGTCGACCACCTCCTGCTGGCTGGCGGGCGGGGCGTCTGGGTCGGGACCGGCCGGTACTGCAGCACCGACACGCTCGCGCAGGTCGCGCCCGATCGGCGCGTGCTCGAGCGCGTCGACGTGGCCCGCGGATTCACGCCCTACCAGCACGCGGCGCTGCTCGACGGCCTCGCGGCCCACGTCGACGAGGAGACCGCCGTGATCGCCCTGCCCGAGATCGACGCCCAGTACCGCGGCGACGACCTCCAGGGCAACGACGGGCGGACGATGCTCGTCCGAGCGCTGGCGCGGGTGGCCGCCGTCGCCCGCGAGAAGGAGATCCCGGTCCTCTGTACGCGCTCCCGGGCCGACGAGTTCAGCGAACCGCTCGCGGCTGCGTCGTCGTCGACGCTGACGGTGCGGGACACGCCGATGGGCCCGCGGTTCGTCGGCGAGGTGTTCGAGACGCTGGGCTATGAGCTCGACGGCGGCTGGGTCCAGACGACGATCGCCTTCTGGGAGCGGGTGCTCGAGGCCCGGCAGCCGCTCCACGACACCGCGACGATCTCCGGGGAGGTGTTCGCCCGTGGGACGGTCTAACCCCACCCACCGCGACAGCCTGCGGCGCCTGGAGGAGCGCTGGGGTGACTACCGGCGGGCGCTCCGCCGGCGCGATCAGGCCCACTTCGACCGGCTCTGGGAGCACGCCGCCGCCTACGCCGACGCGGCGGGCTACCAGAACGCCGAGCGCCCCCTCGATCTCGCGCTCGTGTCGATCGTGCTCGCCCAGGAGCGCCGAATCGCCGCGCTCGAAGCGGAGTTGGAGGCGCGACCGTGACCTACTGCGTCGACTTCCCCGAGCCGGGGACGGCCGTCGAGTGGTCGCTGACCGAGTCGGGCGCCGAGCGCGAGCCCGTCCCCTACCGCCCGCGGTTCTACGTCCGCGCGACCGGGGACGGCTCGCTCGCGGAGGTCGCCGAGGCGGTCCGCCCGCATCCCGCGGTGACGGCGGTCGAGACCGAACGCCACCGCCCCGGCTGGCGCCACGACCCGACGCCGATGCTCGCGGTCGAGGTGACGACGCCCGACGCCGTCACGCGGCTGGCGTCGACGATCACGAGCGCCGGGCGTCCCGGCGAGTACCGCTGTTTCAACGTCGATCTCTCCCGGCAGTTCCGCTACTGCGTCGAGACCGACGTGGATCCGACACCCGCGCGACCGCCGCGCGTGCTGCGCCTCGACGCGCCGCCGATCGCCGAGAGCGGACTCGAGTCGGTGACGGCGACGACGGCGGCGGACGGGACACACTGTTTCGACGGCGATCCCGCCACGATCGCCCGCGGGGTCGAGGCACTGATCCGTGAGACGGAGCCGGACGTGTTGCGGCTCTCCTCGGCCCGGCTCGTCCCGGCACTGTTCGACGCCGTCGACGGGCCGCTCCGGCTGGGTCGCGAGCCGGGGTACACCCAGCTCGCGGCCGCGAGCAGCTACGAGAGCTACGGGCAGGTCGGCCACTCGCCGGCGCGGTACGCGGTGCCCGGCCGGGTCATCGTCGACGCCGCCAACTCCTTCTTCCTGCGGGAGACCTCCATCGAGGGGATCCTGGACCTGGTCGAACGCTCCCACAAGCCGCTGCAGGAGGCGGCGTGGGCCTCGATCGGCAACGTGTTCACCGCCATTCAGATCCGCGAAGCGCTGGCCCGCGACGTGCTCGTGCCGTGGCGATCGTGGCGGGCCGAGCAGTTCAAGACCGCCAGCACGCTCGCGGCGGCCGATCGCGGCGGCTTCACGTTCTCCCCGGACGTGGGCGTCCACGAGGACGTCCACGAGCTCGACTTCTCGAGCCTCTATCCGAACATCATGTGTACCCGGAACGTCTCGCCCGAGACCGTCTGCTGTGACTGCCACCCCGACCGCGAGGACGTGCCCGGGCTGGGGTACGGCATCTGCCCCGAGCCGGGCTACCTCCCCGACGTACTGCAGCCCCTGATCGACGACCGCGACGAGTTCAAGCGCCAACTCAGCGCCGGCGAGGGCGACACCGAGGCGCTCGAAGGCGCGGCGTCGGCGATCAAGTGGATCCTCGTCTCCTGTTTCGGCTACCAGGGGTTCTCGAACGCGAAGTTCGGCCGGATCGAGTGCCACGAGGCGATCAACGCGTTCGCCCGGGAGATCCTCCTCGACGCGAAGGCGACGCTCGAGCGCCACGGCTGGCGCGTCGTCCACGGGATCGTCGACTCGCTGTGGGTGACGCCGATGCCCGACCGCGAGCAGACCGACCTCGACGCCGTCGCCGCCGAGATCACGGACGACGCCGGGATCAGGCTGGAGTACGAGGCGGCCTACGACTGGATCGCGTTCTGCCCGCGCCGGAACGACGACGCCGGCGCGCTCACGCGCTACTTCGGGAAGCGGGCCGGCGAGCCCGTCGACGAGACGGTGAGCTACAAGCGCCGCGGGATCGAGGCCCGACAGCGGTCGACGCCGCCGTTCATCGTCGACGCTCAACTGGCGCTGATCCGCGAGTTCGGCCGGACCCGCTCGCCGGCGGCAGTCTGTGAGCGCCTCCGGACGTTCGTCGAGCGGCTGCAGGCCGGCGACGTGGACCCGTCGCGGTTGGCGATCACCAACCGCGTCTCGAAGCGCCTCGAGGAGTACACCCAGTCGACGACCAACGTCGCCGCGCTGGAGCGGGCGGCCGACCGCGGCTTGGAGAAACAGCCCGGCCAGAACGTCGCGTACGTCGTCGTCGACGACGGGAAGAAGGGTCGGGCGCGGGTCGCACTCCCGTCCGAGGAGCCGGCGACGTACGACGCCGACTACTACCGGGATCGGCTCTGCCGGGCCGCGGCGTCGGTGCTGGCGCCGGCCGGCGTCCGCCGCGAGGGGATCGAGGCGCAGTTGGCCGACCGGGTGGACGGCTCGCTCTCGGCGTTCGTCACTGGGAAGGGTTCGGACGAGTGACTGTTCACACCTTCTCGACGCCCGCACCGCCGACGATCAGCGTCGGGATCTCGGTCAACCGAACCACTCGCTCCGTCGTGCTGCCGGCGGTAGCGATCCGCGAGAACCCGGTTCGGCCCTGTGTCCCCATCACGATCAGGTCGACCCCGTAGTCGGCGGCGGCATCGACGATCTCCTCGGCTGGCGTCCCCCGGCGGAGGTGACGCTCCAGGACGACGCCGCGCTCGTCGGCCATCGCGGCCACGGCGTCCAGCGCCCGCTCGCCGGCCGCCTCCTGCTTCTCGACCTCGAAGTCCCAGTGGCCGCTGGGGCCCGCCTCCTCGACGACGAACAGCGCGTCGACGGCCCCGCCGAACCGGTCGGCGAGATCCATCGCGTGTTCGGCGGCCAGCTGACCGTGGTCGCTCCCGTCGGTCGGAACGAGGATCCTCGCGTACATACCGTCTGCAGCGTGCTGAACGCGAATAAATCTCGGGGGCTGCCAGTCTCACCCGAACCGGTTCGGCACAACGTTCCCCCCGTCTCTGGCCGTAACCCCGACCATGTCGCCCGAACAGCAGCCCGAGATCGACGACCGGTTCGACGACGCGCCCGCCGCTCGCCCGCTCGCCCACCTGGACGCGCGGGACCTGCCCCCGCCCGAACCGCTCCGACGGACGCTCGAACGGCTCGCGGAACTCGACGCCGACACCGCGCTCGTCCAGACGAACGACCGAGCGCCCCAGCACCTCTACCCGCGACTGGAGGAGCGCGGGTACGCCTACGAGACCGTCGAGAGCGACGACGCCGTCCTCACCGCGATCTGGGAGGCGTGAGGCTCAGGCGTGGTGGATCTCGACGCGCCACTCCTCCTCGGCGACCCGTTCGGTCTCGTGGTCGAACCCGCGCTGGTCGAGCACGGCGTACAGCGGTTCGGGCTCGAAGCTGTTGATCAACACGAGCGTCTCCGTCTCCGGCAGCGTCTCCAGTTCGTCGACGATGCGGCCGAACGGCTCGCCGTCGACCTCGCGGACGTCGAGTGTCCTCTCGGGCATGGCTTGACCCACGCAGTCCGCGGGGGTGGGGGTTGTGCCGAACATGGTCGACACGAGGGCTGTTGGAAAAAGAACGAACATGTTCGGGAACATCGTCTGGGTTATCCGTGTGCAACGCGAACGTAGAGCTATGCCCGAAGCGAAACTCACGCTCACGATCCCGGAGCGGACCTGGCCCGGCGAGATCTCCCGGACCCACGACGACGCGACGATCCGGATCCTGGCGGCGATGACCGAGACCGACGCCGGGGTCGGGTTGGCGGAGATCGCCGCCCCCGACCCCCGGCAGGTTCTCGCCGACGTCCGCGCACACGACTCCGTCGACGACGTCGAGGTGCTCCAGTGTGGCGACGACGAGTGTCTCCTGCAGTTCCGAACCCACCTCCCGCTGTTGTTGCTGGCCGCCCGTGACTCGGGGCTCCCGCTGGAGATGCCGTTCGAGATCCGCGACGGCGACGCGACGTGGACGCTGACCGCCGCCCAGGACGCCATCTCGGAGCTGGGCGACCAGCTCTCGGCGCTGGGGATCGCCTACACCGTCGACTACCTCCAGCAGGAGGTCGCCGGCTCGGAGGAGCTGTTGACCGACCGCCAGCGCGCCATCGTCCGCGCGGCGATCGAGCGCGGCTACTACGACACGCCCCGGGAGTGCTCGCTGACCGAACTGGCCGACGCCGTCGGGCTCGCGAAGTCGACGGCGAGCGAGACGCTCCACCGCGCCGAGGAGCGCGTGATGAAGGAGTTCGCCGCCGCGGCCCTGGAGGAGCCGGAGCCACAGGCCGTCATCGAGCGGTAGGCACGGGACCGACCGCGACGGTCGACCGCGCGTGAGCCGACCGCCGCTGGGGTTGGCACGGATCGAACCCGTTCGCGGCGTTCTTTTCTGGATAGCTATCCCCGACAGAATAGTCGCCGCGTTCGCACCGGTTCAACGGATAAACCCCTGCCCGAACGCGTTCGTGAGTTCTGATACCGTGGGAACTCGCTGGACGGTTCTAGTAGTGGACTCCCGAACGAGGGTCTGTAGGAGCATGACTGACGACATTTCGCGACGACGGTTCGCTGTCGCGCTGGCGTCGACGGGCATCGGCATCGGACTCGCCGGCTGTGGCGGGGGCGGCGGGTCGACCGACTCCCCCACCGACACGGCGACGCCGACCGAATCCGGCGGCGGCGGTGACGGCTTCGAACAGACGAACACGGTGGACATGACCGACGAGCTGACGTTCGAACCCAAGCAGATCGAGGTGGAGGCCGGGACGACGGTCACCTGGGAGAACGTCGGCTCCATCGGGCACTCGGCGACGGCGTACGAGGACGAGATCCCCGACGGCGCCGAGTACTTCGCCTCGGGTGGCTTCGACAGCGAGCAGGCCGCCGTCGACGCCTACCCCGACGAGGGGAACGTCACCGAGGGCGGCACGTACGAACACACGTTCGAGACGACCGGCGAGTACGAGTACTACTGCATCCCCCACGAGATGAACGGGATGGTCGGCACTGTACGGGTGGTCTGAGATGAGTACCAACACTGACACCGACGAGGAGGAGCGCACCGAGCGGAAAGATTCCGAGGAGCTGTTCGCGGAGCACGAGGCACAGCTGAACGAACTGCTCGCGGACGTGGAGGGACCCGACGCGCCCGAGGCGGAGTCGACGCTCCCCTCGCTGGGCGACGGCGTGACCCGCCGGGACGTGATGAAGGCGGGCGCGGCCGTCGGCGCCGTCGGCGGCCTCGCGGGCTGTGCGGGCCTGGGCAACAACACGGCCACCGAGTCGAACAGCGGCGGCGACGTGCCCGACCACAAGGTGCCGCCGGGCGAGCACGACGAGTACTACGGCTTCTGGTCGGGCGGCCACGCGGGCGACATCCGGGTGTACGGCATCCCGTCGATGCGCCAGCTCACCCGGATCCCGGTGTTCAACCGCGAGTCCGCGAAGGGGTACGGCCACGACGACCGCACCACCGAGATGCTCGAGGAGGCCGGCGACTACACGTGGGGTGACTCCCACCACCCGAGCCTCTCGGAGACCGACGGGAAGTACGACGGGGAGTACATCTTCGTCAACGACAAGGCCAACGGCCGGGTCGCCCGGGTGAACCTCACCTACTTCGAGACCGACGCGATCGTCGACATCCCGAACGTCCAGTCGGTCCACGGCTGCTGTATCCAGAGCCCGGACACCGGCTACGTGTTCGCGAACAGCGAGTTCCGGACGCCGATGCCCAACGACGGGCGGGACGTGAACGAACCCGAGGAGTACGTCTCGGTGTTCAGCGCGCTCGATCCCGAGAGCATGGACGTGCTCTGGCAGGTCGAGGTCGACGGCCAACTCGACATCGTCGACTCCGACAAGGACGGCCGTTGGGTGCTCTCCTCCTCCTACAACGACGAGGAGGGCGTCGAGGTCGAGGAGATGACCAAGGACGACCGGGACGACGTGAAGGCGTTCGACGTGCCCGCGATCCAGGAGCTCGTCGACGCCGGCGAGTACGAGGAGGTCAACGGCGTCCCCGTCGTCGACGGGACGAAGGAGAGCCCGCACAACGAGGGCGACGACCCCATCGTGCGGTACATCCCGACGCCGAAGTCGCCCCACTGCGTCGAGGTGACGCCGGACGGCAAGTACGGGATGGTCGCCGGGAAGCTCTCACCGACCGTCTCCATCATCGACATCGAGAAGCTGGCCACCGCCGACGACCCGGCCGACACCATCGTCGGCCAGCCGAAGGTCGGCCTCGGGCCGCTGCACACGACCTACGACGACCGCGGGCACGCCTACACCTCCCTGTTCATCGACTCCCAGGTCGTGAAGTGGGACATCGAGGAGGCCGTCAACGCCGAGAAGGGCTCCGAGGAGCCGATCCTCGGCAAGATCGACGTGCACTACAACCCCGGCCACATCCAGGCGGTTCAGGCGATGTCGACCGAGCCGGAGGGCAACTGGCTGGTCGCGCTCAACAAGCTCTCGAAGGACCGCTTCCTCCCGGTCGGGCCGATCTACCCCGACAACGACCAGCTCATCTACATCGGGAACGACAAGGACGACGAGACCGGCGGGATGGAACTGGTCGCGGACCACCCGGTGTACCCCGAACCCCACGACGCGATCTTCGCCCACAAGGACAAGATCGAGCCCGCGACGACGTGGGATCCGGAGGACTACGACGAGGAGTTCGTCAGCGAGGAGGACTCCCGGGTCGAGCGCGTCGACGACTCCACCGTCGAGGTGTACGCCTCTGTCAAGCGTAGCGAGTACGGCCTGCGTGACTTCACCGTCCAAGAGGGCGACGAGGTCACCCTGACCGCGACCAACATCGAGGGGACACAGGACATCGTCCACGGGCTCGCGATCCCCGAACACGACGTGAACCTCGCGCTGGCGCCCCAGGACACGCGACAGGTGACGTTCACCGCCGACGAGCCCGGGGTGTACTGGATCTACTGTACGTACTTCTGCAGCGCGCTCCACCTGGAGATGCGCTCGCGAATGATCGTGGAACCGTCCGAGTAGGACCATGGAACGCCCGCAATGGAGCCAGTTCGGCGAGATCAGGCGGCTGCTGCCGCTGCTAGCGGCGGCGCTGCTCGTGGTCGCGCTGTTCTTCCCGATGTGGCACATTCGGATGGACGCGGTCCAGTACCCCAGCGAGACGCTGACGCTCGGGCTCTACGCCTACCCGCGGATCAGCGGTGACTACGTGGAGATCGCCCGCCTGAACCACTACATCGGGTTCTACTACCCGGACCCGGTGTTCTGGCCGCCGAACTACGAGCCCCACCCCGACGCGATCGACGTGCCGGAGTGGTCGTTCGGGCCGCTGGCGTTCGTCGGCGTGGCGGCGACCAGCCTGTTCGTGGCGGTCGCGCCGACGGCGCGGAAGCTCCGTCGCGGGCTCACGGCGCAACTGGTCGGCTCCGTACTGGTGTTCACTGTCCTGCTCGCCGACATCCAGTACCGGCTTTACCAGGCGGGCCACACGCTCGATCCCGACGCGCCAGTGATGGGCGTCGACCCGTTCACGCCGCCGCTGTGGGGGAAGTACGCGGTGGCGAACATCACCAGCTACTCCCGGTTCGGCGTCGGCGCCTACCTGACCGTGGCGGCTATCGGCCTGCTGCTGGTCGCGTGGGCGGCCCGGGACTCCACGGCGACGGTGGACGAACTGCCCCGGATCGTCCGGGGGCTCCCGACCGACTCCGGGACCGAATCGGGCGGGGGGAGGTGAACCGCTGATGGACGACGCCGGACTCGAACGCGGGTTCGTCGCGCTCGTGGTCGTCGTGGCGGCCGCGCTCGTGGGGGTGACGTTCGCCCCCACGTCGGCGGCGACGCCGACGCCCGCAGCCGACGCGGAGCGCCCCGACGACTTCGCGTTCGACCCCGTGACCGAGTCCGGCGTCGCCACCGTCGGCGACGAGTCGTTCGACTCCGTCCAGCGCGCCGTCGACGCCGCCGAGCCGGGCGAGACGGTGCTCCTTCGCGGCCGGTTCGACGAGCGCGTCGTCGTGAACACCACGGGGGTGACCGTCACGACCGCACCCGACGCGCGGGCCGTGATCGACGGCGGGCAGGAGGGCGACGTGGTCACTGTCGAGGCTCCGAACGTCACCGTCCGGGGGGTCTGGATCCGCAACGCCGGGATGGACACCTCGACCAACGACGCCGGGGTCTGGGTCGACGCGCCGAACGTCACCGTCGCCGACAGTCGGCTGACGCGGATCACCTTCGGCGTCTGGGTCGACGGCGTCGACGACGCCCGCCTGCGGAACAACACCATCGTCGGCCGGGAGAACGTCACGCCGCGGTCCTACCGGGGTAACGGCATCCAGCTCTGGAAGACCGCCGGGACGCTGGTGGAGGACAACCGCATCACCGACGCCCGGGACGGCATCTACTACTCCTGGGCGTCGAACGTGACCGCCCGCGGGAACGCGCTGTGGGACCTGCGTTACGGCGTCCACTACATGTACTCCGACAGCTCGCGGCTGGCGAACAACACCGCCGTCGACAACGACGTGGGCTTCGCCCTGATGCTCTCGGAGGACATCGCGGTCGTGAACAACACCGCCGCGAACAACACCGGCACCAGCGGCCACGGGATCCTGCTCAAGCGTATCGACTACTCGACGGTTCGCGGGAACGAGTTCGTCGGCAACAAACGCGGGATCTACTCGCTGAACTCCGCGGACAACGAGATCGTCGACAACCTCGTGCTCGGCAACCGGATCGGCTTCCACCTGACCGCCGGCACCCACGGCGAGCGCGTCGTCGGCAACAGCTTCGTCGGCAACGCCCGCCACGTCCAGGCGGTCACCAGCGACACGCACGTCTGGAACGACTCCGACCGCGGGAACTACTGGAGCGGCGGCGGCGCCGCCGACCTGGACGACGACGGCGTGAGCGAACTCCGCTACCGCCCCGCGGGGCTGGTCGAGAAGCTGGTCCGCGAGAACCCGACTGCCGCGGTGTTCACGAACAGCCCGGCGTTCCGCGCGCTGCGGCGGGCCGAACGGACGCTCCCGATCGTCGACGCGCCGGGGGTCGTCGACTACCACCCGCTCGAACGCTCGCCACACGACTGGAGGGACCACTATGCACGCGATAGCGACGACTGACCTGACGAAACGGTACGGCGACGTGCTCGCGCTCGACGGCGTGAGCCTCTCGATCGAGGCGGGCACGACCTACGGCCTGCTGGGCACCAACGGCGCCGGCAAGTCCACGCTGTTCAAACTGCTCGTCGGCCACCTCACCCCCGACTCGGGGACGGTGACCGTCGGCGGCCAGGACGTGACGGAGGCCGGCCACGAACTCCGCGAGGTGGTTGGCTACGTCCCCGAACACGCGGGGTTCCCCGCCGCGCTCACGGGCCGAGAGGTGCTGGGCTACCACGCCCGTTTGCGGGGAGTACCGAAAGCGGAGCGCCCCGACAGGGTCGCCGCCGCACTCGGCACCGTCGGCCTCGACGACGCCGCGGACCGCCGGGTCGGCGGCTACTCCAACGGGATGAACCGCCGGCTCGCGCTCGCGTCGGCGCTGCTCGACCGGCCGCGGTTGCTGCTGTTGGACGAACCCACTGCCGGCCTCGATCCGCTGGGCGTCGCGGAGTTCCACCGCATCCTCGACCGCCTCCGGGAGGAGTCGGATCTCACGGTCGTGATCACGACCCACGTGCTCGCGGAGGTCGAGGCGCTCTGTGAGGACGTGGCGGTGCTCCACGACGGCGACCTGCTGTTCGACGGCGCCGTCGACGACCTGCAGGAGTTGGGCGACGACGACCTCGAAGCCGGGTTCGGGAGCCTGGTCGCGGAGGCGGGCGGGAGTCGCGGCGAAACCCTGGAGGTGGACCGATGACCGACGCGGAGCCGGACGGCGGCGTCGCCGAGGGGACCGCCCTCGGGCTGCCGAGCCTCGCCGCCGACGGCTCGCCGCTCGGCCAGGTCGCCACGATCGCGCGGCTGGAGTTCTCGCTCGCGGTCCGGAACCGCTGGGCGTTCGCGCTGACGGCGCTGTTCGCCTCGCTGTCGGTGCTCGTCGTCGCGCTGGGCGGGCAGGGCGGCGTCGTCCGCGCCGACGCGGTGGTGGTGAGCCTGGTCGAGCTCTCGGCGCTGCTGCTGCCGCTGGTCGCGCTGCTGTTCGGCTACGACGCCGTGGTCGGCAGCGACGAGTCGGGCTGGCTGGGCGTGCTGTTCGCGCTCCCGATCCCGCGGGGTCGCGTCGTCCTCGGCACCTACCTCGGCCGGCTCGCGGTGTTCTCTGGGGGCGTCGTCGCCGGCTTCGGCGTCGGCGGGCTCTGGCTCGCGATTCAGGGGCGGCTCACGACAGCGTACCTGGGGCTCGTGGGCGCGGCGGTGCTCGGCGGCGCCGCCTTCCTCGCGCTGTCGGTGCTGCTGTCGACGCTGGCCGCGGAGAAGACCCACGCCCTCGGCGGCGCGCTGCTGCTGTGGGTCTGGGTCGCGCTGGTCCACGATCTCGTCTCCGTCGGGCTGATCGCCGCCGACGTGGTCGGCCCGAACTGGCTCCCGGTGTTCGTGCTCGCGAATCCCGCGACCGCGTTCCGGGTGCTCGCGCTCCAGTCGGTGCCGACGGTCACTGGGGGGATGGCCGAGGTGCTGGTCGGGTCCGGGGTGACGACGCCGGTGCTCGTGGCGGCGCTGGTCGTGTGGAGCGCCGCGGGGGCGTGGCTGGCGAGTCGGCTGATCGCCCGGCGGAGCGTCTGAGTTCCGCCGCCGGTTAGAGGTTTTGCGAGTGAGGGGAGGGTTGACTCGGGAGACGGCACGAACCGGTAGCTCCCGTGATCCCTACTCCACGTGCAACGAGTAGAGGATCACGGCGAACCCGAGCGTCGTGAACGCGCTTTCGGCGACGAGCGCGAAGTCGGAGTTCACCGGGAGGAGTTGGTCGACGATTCCCGCGACCAGCGCGCCCAGCGTGACGGCGCCGAAGCCGACCGCGAGCGCCCGGAGCGCGGGCGAGCCGTTACGTCGGTAGGCCCGGTACGCGTAGAACGTGATCGAGCCGCCGAGGACGAGCGTGAGCGTCTTGAGCGCGACGACGGCGACGTTCATGTCTCCGTGCGCACCTCCGACCAGAGCTTCGAGAGGCGCTGTTCGGGCGTCGACTCCGTGCGGTCGATCGACAATTCGAGCGTCCCCTCCTCGGTCAGCGAGACGTTGATCTCCTCGAAGTCGGCGACGTAGCGCGTCGTGTGGCGGCCGTCCTCCCGGATCTCCGTGCGCTCCTCGACCAGCCCGGCGTCGCTGAGCATGTCCAGCTTCCGGTAGGTCGTCGACTGCGGGATCTCACACGCCTCACAGAGCTCCTTCGCGGCCATCGGACGGTCGAGCCGTTCGAGGATGGCCCGGCAGTCCGAGTCCTCCAGCGCGTCGAACACCGTCTGCAGCGTCGGCGTCTCGGCGGCGAGCGGGTCACTCGTCATCGTCTTTTCCTCGGCGGGTCGCGTCGTGTCGTGCATGTAACCAGTCATCTGTCTCGGGGCCGTCGGGTGATCGGCGCGGCGGTGCGGACGCCATCGGCGGCTATCGCGGCGGGTACGGCGGTCGCCTCGTTCCGGTCGAGCGACCCGCAGTTGCGTGGTCGGGAGCGACTGCGGGTCGGCGTCGGTCGTGGAGAGAGATGGTGTCGTTCACCCATGGCATCGATAGCTCATTCTACTGCCCTGGGACACCAGTCGGTGCTGCCGAACATGTTCGCACGCGGGCCTCCAGCACCCCGAGGCGAACACGTTCGGAGCAACTTTCTGGGCCCGGCGCGTGCGAGGGAAAACAGATGTCCGATACGACTCTCGACGTCCGCGACGTGCCGCCGTCGGACCGCCACCCGAAGATCCACGACGCCTTCGCGGCGCTCGACAGCGGCGACGAACTGGTGATCGTCAACGACCACGAGCCCAAACCGCTGTTCTACGAGATGCAGGCCGAGGTCGAGGCGTTCGACGCCGACGGCTACGCGGTCGAACAGCGCGCCGACGACGAGTACGTGGCGCGGTTCCCCAAACAGTAGCCGTCGAACCCCGCCCAGGCGCCCGGTCGGTCATGTCCCGAACGTGTTCGGAGCCATCGGGAGGCGGCTGGAGCCCCTTCTCGAGGACATGAGCGCGATCCCGGGCGACGTGGACCCCGACCGCCAGCCGCCGATGACGGTGCCGCTCCGGCACTTCCTCGTCGCGAGCGCGTTCCTCCCGCTGGGCGTGCTGGCCGGCGTCGCCGCCGTCGCCGACTTCCGGCCGGGCCTGCTCTCGCTCGCACACGCCCACCTGCTGCTCGTGGGCTGGGTCTGTCTCACCATCGCCGGCGCGATGACCCAGTTCGTCCCCGTCTGGTCGGGCGTCGACCTCCACTCGACGCGGCTCGCCGCCCTCCAGCTTCCGCTGCTCGCCGGCGGCCTGCTCGGGTTCGCGGCCAGCCTGCTCCTGACGCGGCTCGCGCTCCTGCCCGTCTTCGGCGCGGCGATGCTGCTCGGCTTCTGGCTGTTCGTCTACAACGTCGGCCGGACGCTGGCCCGCGCGCGGCCGTTCGACGTCACCGAGCGCCACTTCGCGCTCGCGCTCGGCTTCTTCGTGCTGGCGCCGCTGCTCGGCCTCGTGCTGGCGGTCGACTTCACGCACCCGCTACTGGCTGGGGGCCCAGTGACTCGCCCCGGCGTCGTCGCCGCCCACGCGACCCTCGCCGTCTTCGGCGCCGTGCTCACGACCGTCCTCGGCGCGCTCTACCAGCTGGGGACGATGTTCACCCAGACCGAGCTCCACGGCGTCGACGAGCCCCTCCGCCGGGTCGAGGAACTCGGCTTCCCGACGGGGGTCCTGTTGCTGGCTGGCGGGCGACTCGTCGGGTCGGCGTCGCTGGCCCGGGTCGGCGGCGCGCTCGTCGCGCTGGCGCTGCTTTCGTTCTCGATCGTGCTCGCGCGGCGGCTCTGGGGGACGGAAGTCGACCGGACGCCGATGCTCTCGCGGTACGCCGTCGTCGCGGCGGCGACGGCGCTGTGGGCCGCGCTCGCGCTGCCCGCGTGGCTCGCGGATCCGCTCGCTCGCGCGAGCCTGCTGGGGGCTCCCGGGACGACCCACCTCCTCCTGCTCGGCGTCGTGGGGTTCGTCGTCCTCGGGACGGTTTATCACGTCGTCCCGTTCGTCGTCTGGGTCCACCGCTACAGCGACCGACTGGGGTACGAACCCGTGCCGATGGTCGACGACCTCTACGACGGCCGCGTCGCCGCGGCGGACTTCTGGAGCCTCCTCGTCGGCGCTTCCCTGCTCGTCGCCGACGATCTGCTCGGGCTCCCGTCGGCCGCCTCTCCCGTCGGCGGCCTCCTCGCGCTCGTCGGGACGGTGCTGTTCGTCGCGAACGTCGTCGGCGTCGTCCGCGAGCACGCGCCCCAGTCCCTTCCCACGGTGCTGTTCGGCGACTGGGCGGCGGCGTCGGAGGCCGAACCCGGCCCCGTCGAGAGCGACTGAGTCGTCGCCGCCCGCCCGACCGTTCGGGCGAACGCTTAGGGCCGAGCCGGTCGGAGTGCCGTCGATGCCCGAGATCATCGCCATCGACGAGCTCGCCGAGGCACCACACGCCGAGGTGTTCGAGGAGCGACGACCACGGACCGTCCGCCTCGAACTCGACGCCGGCGACGAGGTCCCGCCCCACACCCACCCCGGGACGAACGTCGTCCTCTACCTTCTCGACGGTCGCCTCGACCTCGCACTCGACGGCGAGACGCACGAACTCGAACCCGGCGACGTCGCGCGATTCAGCGGGGAGCGGGAGATCTCGCCCCGTGCGGTCGAGGCGAGCACGGCGCTGATCGTGTTCGCGCCGACGACCGGGGGGTCGTAGCGACGGGGCCGCGGTCGCGGCGGCGAGTCCCGTCGACGCCCGGCTCAGAAGGGTGCGTCCGACGCGTCCGCGGCGCCGTCGTCCGCCTCGCCCGCCCCGTCCGGAACGGTTCCGGTCTCCCGGTACTCCTGTTCCAGCGAGCGCAACTGCTCGTTGACGGCGTCGCTCTCCTGGTGCATCGGCGCCGCACGGATCCGGACCAGATCGTAGTCGTGGCGGTCGCTGAGCCCGTTCCAGGCCCGGAACGCGCCGACGGTGAGGGTGTGGGTCTGCGGACAGAACGCCGTCGTCGGCGTGAACTCGGCGCGCAGCACGTTCCGCTCGCCGACCTCCTCGGCGTACCGGAAGCCCGCCCCGGGGTGTCGCGTGTCGAGGTTGAGGCGTGCCAGGTTGTAGCCGAAGGTCATGTCGTAGACGCCGCGCTCCTCGAACAGTTCGCGTGCGGTCCCGTGGACCGCGACGTGGGCGTCGTCGGTGAGGAGTTCGTGGCCGGCGAGGAACTCGCCGGGCTCGGGGAGGTGGTCCGGGACGAACTCGTCGTCATCGTCGAACGTCGCGTCGTCGTTGCCGCCGAAGGGGGAGAGTCCGGGCATGAACGAGCGTACGCGTTCTCGCTCCCTACCCGTGGCCCCGAACATCTGCGGGTGGGGCGGTGTCCTCAGGCCGACGTGTCCGCCGTCGTCCCGTCCAGCCGCTCCCACACCGTCAGCAGGCTCGGCAGCACCAGCACGCTCGCGAGGAACGCGTACGTGATCGCGACCGCGGTGATGAAGCCGAAGCGCTGGAGCGACGGCACGAGCGCGAGCGCGAGCACGCCGAAGCCCGCGGTCGTCGTCGCCGCGCTGGCCAGGAGCGCGCCGCCGGTCCCCTCGACGGTCCGGGTCAGCGCGTCGATCGGCTCGCGGCCCGCCCCGCGTTCGTCGACGAACCGCTCGCCGATGTGGATCGCGTAGTCGACGCCGATCCCGATCCCGATGGCGGCGATGATCGCGGTCTCGGTCGTGAACGCCAGGTCGGCGAGGTACATCGTGCCGAACAGCCACGCCTGCGCGAGCACGACCGGGAACAGCACCACCGCGCCCAGCGTCGCCGAGCCGTACCGTAGCCGGAAGATGATCGCGAGGAACGCGAGGATCACCCCGAAGGTGATGAGGAACCCCTCGACCAGCGTACGCAGCAGCGACCGCTGGACCAGTTCCGAGGTGATCGGCGAGCCGGTCGCGATCACGTTCAGGTCGCTCCCGGACTCCATCTCGGTCGCGACGCCGCGCATCTCCTTGGTGATCGTCCGGGTGTCGGTCGTCCCCGAGAGCGCGACGGAGAGCCGGAGCGAGCGGTACTCGCCGTTCTCGCGGTGGATCGTCTCGGCCGCGGCCGCCGGGTCGGCGTCGTACACCGCGTCGTAGATCGCCGCGAGGTTCCCGTCGGGCACGCCGTCGCCGTCGGTGTCGGCGTCGTCGACCATCGCGGCGACGGTCTCGTTCTCTGCGGCGACGGCCTCGATCGTCGCGAGCGGGCCGGTCGCCTGCAGGCTGCCGTCGGCCCGTACCGCCGCCGAGTCCGTCTCACGGAGCGCGTCGTGGCCGGCGGCGATCGCGTCCAGCGTCCCGGGATCGGTGACCGGGCCGCGTATCAGGAACTCCGCCTGCGAACCCCCGCGGGACTGGACGAAGTTCTCGTTGAGGTAGACGGCGTTGGCCTTGATGTCGTAGTCGCTCGGCTGCAGCGCGGCGGGCAGCAGGTTCATCCAGTCCGGCGAGTCCTGCGGGAGGAACGCGGTCTGGTCGAGCGTGGTGTCGATCCCCGTCGCCGCGACCCCGCCGCCGGCCGCGAGCACGACCGCGACGGCGATCACGACGTAGGGCGCGCGCCGGGCCAGTTCCGGCCCCACACTGAGCAGGCGGCCGACGCGCTCACCGCGCCCGAACGGGGACTGGTTGGGCGGCCACCCGAGGCGGCCGCGGAGCCCGTCGATCTCAAGTTTCAGCGCGGGGAACAGCAGCCCGAACACGACGAAGGCGGCGGCGATCCCGAAGCCGCTGACGAGGCCGAACTCCCGGATCGACGCGATCGGGCTCACCGCGTTCGAGAGGAAGCCGACCGCGGTCGTGAACGTCGCGGCGCCGATGGCGACGACGACGCCGGCAAGCCCCCGGCGCATGGCCGCCCGGGGATCGAGGCCGGGGTCGTCGACGCTCGCCTCGCGGTAGCGCATCACCACGTGGAGCGCGTAGTCGATACTCAGCCCGATCAGCAGGAACGGGACGGCGATCAGGATCTGGGTGATGCCGATGCCGGCCCAGCCCAGGAAGCCGGCCATCCAGACGAGCACGAGCGCGACCCCGAGCAGCCCCAGCAGCACGTCGATCGCGTCGCGGTACGCGATTCCGAGCACCGTGAGGATCAGCAGGAGCGCGACCGGCGAGATCAGCGCGAAGCTCTCGCCGGTGGCCTGGCCGCTCTCCTCGTCGACGATGCCGGGCGCGAAGACGAAGTGGTCGGTCGCGGACAGTTCCGTGTCGGCGAGCTCCCGTAGCTCCAACTGCGCCGCCGTCACGTCTTCGGGCAGACTGTCGGCCGCCGCGCCGGTGGTGTCCTGATACACGAGCAGGATCCGCCCGGACGCGGTCGTCGACCCCGGCTCGTAGCTCGTCGCGAGCAGCGCGTAGGGGTCGCCGCGCGTGTCGGCCTCGGGGTCGAGCACGCGGTCGACGGTCGCCTCGACCTCCGCCTCGGACATCGACTCGAGTTGGTCGATCTGGGCGTCGAGCGACGGCGGCGGGCCGCCGCCACCCCGGGACTCGTAGTACGCCGCCGTCGCGACGACGTTGGAGACGCCGAGGGTCGGTTGGTCGTCCCGCAGCGTCGCGTTGATCGACTCGTCCTCCCTGATCGCCCGCTGGAACCGCAGCGTGTCGAGCAGCGACTCCCTCGTGAGGACGTTGTCGCCGCGGACGACCACCTGTGCGGTCGTCGTGTTCTCGCCGGCGACCGAGAAGTTCCGCTCGATGTCGTCGAGGGCGGCGGCCTCGGCCGAGTCGCTGCTGAACCCCGCGATCGTGAGCCCGCCGTCGACGCTCCCGGCGCCGGCGCCGACGACGAGCGTCGCGACGAGGACTGCGGCGATCACCAGCCTGCTGTGGTCGGTGACGGCGGCGGCGTAGCGTTCGGCGAGCCTCATTGGTGGCCTCCACTCGCTCGAGGGAAATAAATATTGTAGATTAGTACAAAATATCCGGTCGACGGATCCCGGCCACTCATACCGGGCGCCGTCGAACCGTCGGTCGACCGGAGGACCCGCCCCCGCCATGAGCACACGAGACGCCGTCGACGCGCTGAAGCGACTCGGACTGTCGAACTATGAGGCCCGCGTGTTCGTCGCGCTCCAGCGCCTCGGAACGGGGACCGCACAGGCGATCAGCGACGCCTCGGAGGTGCCACGCTCGCAGGTGTACGGCGCCGCCGACGACCTGGTCGAGCGGGGGCTCGTCGAACTGGTGGCGTCCTCGCCGAAGGAGTACCGACCGGTGAGCCTCGAGGCGGCCCGGGACCAACTCGGACAGCGCCTCGAACGCGAACGGGACCGCGCGTTCGAGAACCTCGCGGAGCTCCGGACCGAGACCGACGACGGCGACGCCGGCGGCGCCGTCGCCACGCTGCGGGGCCGCCAGCCCATCGACGACCGCATCGCCGACCTGCTCCGGCGGGCCGAGCAGCGGGTGGTGTTCGTCGCGCCCGACTCGCGGTCGGTCCCGACGACGCTGGCCGAGACCCTCCGCGATCGCGCCCGGGACGGCGTCGCCGTCGTCGTCGTCACGGCAGAACCGGACCAGCGGGAGCGCTTCGCGGACAGCCCGGTCCGGGTGTTCGTGATGGACGAGGACAACCCCGGCGACTTCGCGGGGCGCGCGCTGATGGTCGACCAGCGAACGGTGCTGCTCTCGGCGGTCACCGACGACGCCGTCGGCGAGGAGGCGATGTGGACCGCCGACAGCAGCATCGGCCGGATCCTCGCGCAGTTCATGCAGTCGGGGATCGACTCCGGGATGGAGCGCACGGACGACGCGTGACGGGCGTTCGACGATCGTTGTAACCAACCTTTACGGATGTCGAAGTGGTTGGCGTACGTAATGACCCAAGCGCAGCCGGCACGAGCTGACGGCGCCGCGGAACTGCACACCGAACCGCCCGCAGACGTCGACTCGACCGCGGGGAAACTGGTGTACGTCTATCTCTCGTCGGTCGTCGAGACGACCGTCGACAGCATCGCCGAGGCGCTGGACCTCAAACTGATCGAGCTCCTGCCGACGCTGCGCTCGCTGCAGTCGGCCGGCTACGTCGAGCGCGCGGGCGAGCGCTGCCGGATCGTTCGGTAGGCTGTTTCTGCAGGTTCAGCGGAGGAACGGAGTCGACGGCGACGGACAGCCGTCGCTCGGGGAGCGGAGTCGGCGACGGCGATCAGTCGTCGCTCGGCGTCGGCCCGGGCGTCCGATCCAGGCTCACGTCGCGCCAAGTGCCGCGCTGGTACCAGAGATAGGCGAGCGTCGCACCGAAGGCGTTCGAGAGCGCGAAGGAGAGCCAGAGGCCGTCGGGCCCCATCGCGAACGTCTGGGAGGCGAGCCACGCGATCGGCAGGCGGAACACCATCAGCGTCCCCACCGAGATGACCGCGGCCACCGTCGTCTTGCCGGCGCCGCGGAAACTCCCGTTGTAGGCGCGCATGATCCCCATGAAGCCGAACGTGGGGGCGACGAAGCGCATGAACTGGGCGCCCACCTCGATCACGCGGGGTGCGTCGGGCTGGTCGGCGCCGACGAAGATCGAGACGATGGGCTCGGCCCAGACGAACGCGATCACGCCCACCGCCGAGAGGATCAGGAACGACGCCTTCGACGCGAACGCCGCGGTCGCGGCGGCGCGGTCGGGCTTGTCCGCGCCGATGTTCTGGCCGCTCATCGTCTCGACGCCGCGGGCCATCGCGATGGCGGGCATGAACACCACCGAGAGCACGCGCGTCCCGATGCCGTAGGCCGACACCACGGGCGTCGCGAACAGGCCGACGACGATCAGCAGGAGGTTGACCGAGAGCGCCCGCCCCACGCCCTCGACCGAGGCGGGGACGCCGATCTCGAGGATGCGGCGCGCGAACTCGGGATCCGGGGCCATGTCGCCCAACCGGATCTGGACGCCCTGGTTCCCGCGGAACATGATCCCCAAGCCGATCAGGAATGCCAGCGCCCGGGAGAAGACGGTCGCGATGGCGGCGCCGCGCAGGCCGTCGCCGGTGTACCCCGTCATCGCGAACAGCTGGTCCTGGAGGCCCGACATCCCGATGATCGCGAACAGCGGGTTGTTCTCGAACCCGAAGATGAGGAACGGGTCGAGCACGATGTTGACGACGACCGAGATGCCCATCACCACCATCGGCGTCACCGTGTCCCCCGCCCCGCGCATCAGGGAGATGAACACGAAGAAGCCGAACATGAACACCAGCCCCAGCGAGATCACCTCCATGTAGTCGACCGCGAGCGGCCGCACGTCGGGCGAGGCGCCGTAGATCCGGACCAGCGTGTCCACCACGAGGTAGCCGACACCGCCCAGAACGATCGAGACCACGACCGCGAACGAGACCGTCTGGGAGGCGGCGTAGTCGGCTTCGCGCTTGTCGCCGGCGCCGATGTTCTGGGCGATCAGCACGCTGCCGGCGACCGAGAGCCCCATCCCCAGCGAGATGAGCAGGAACACCATCGGGAACGCGAAGCTGATGGCGGCCAGCGCCTCGGTGCTGTACCGCCCGACCCAGAACGTGTCCGCGAGGTTGTAGGCGGTCTGGAACAGGTTCGTGATGACGATCGGGATCGCCAGGATGAACAGCGGCTTGGCGATACCGCCCTCGGTCAGGTCCAGCTCCCCCTGATTGAACGCGCGGTGGAAGAGGTCCCGCACCCCGGCGAGTCGGCCGCGGAGGCTCACTTCCTCCCCCCGTCGGCGACGATCATCGAGTCGATGTGGGCCCGGAGCGTCTCACGGGTCTCCTCGACCGGCCGCCCGACCGCGACGCTGCGGGTCTGGGCCCCGTTGAACACGGTCACGAGGAAGTCCGCCGACGCCTCCACGTCGAGGTCCGCGCGGAACTCGCCGCTCTCGACGCCGTCGGCGAGGTGGTCCTCGACGTGTTCACGCAGCGTGTGCTCGTGCTCCTTCAGGTAGCGTCGGAACGACTCGTCGTAGGGGCCCTGGGCCTTCATCTCCAGCACGGCCGTCTGGAACCCCAGGTCGGGGGCGTCGTCGTCCGGCGGGAACAGGACGGCGTCGATGAGGTTCAACAGGGACTCGTAGGCGGTCTCGCCCTCGACGGCGTCGAGGCGTTCGGTGAACCCCTCCAGCAGGTCCTGGAAGAAGGAGACGAGCAGGTCGTGTTTGCTGTCGTAGTGGTAGTGGAGGGCGGATTTGCTCACGTCCGTCTCGGCGGCGATGTCTTCCATGGTCACGTCCGCGTACCCGTGCTTGCAGAGCGCGCGGTACGTTCCCTCGGTGATATCGCTGGTCGACTCTCCGGTACTCATACTGACTGACTGGTTAGTCAAACTCTGCAGTCAGACAAAAGGTCTGGGGTTCGAGCAACCGCGGCCGCAGTCGTAACCGCGGCGACCACGAGGGGGCGGACGACGACTGCGCGCGATCAGCTCATGAACACCGAACACGCCGTCCCCGGCGTTCCTGGCGGCCGCTGAACCCCGTCGTCGGAACCTCTCCCGTCATTGTCCGGGTCGCCGTCGCCCGCCTCCCCAGCGACCGCGTCGCCGTCGGCTGTCTCGGATCGCGATCGACTGCTGGCGGGCTGGCGCTCGTCGACGCCGCCACCGAGGAACTCACGGATCGGCGGCCCGACGTTCTCGGGTTCCACGAGGAAGGCGTCGTGGCCGTGGTCGGAGTCGACGACGTGGTGATCGACGGCCGTGCCAGTCTGCTCGAACGCCTCCGCGATCGCCGTCCCGCCCTCGACCGGGAAGTGCCAGTCGCCCGTGAACGAGACCACGAGCGCCTCGCCGTCGAACTCGGCGACTGCGTCGGCGTCGGAGTCCTCGTCCGCCGCGAGGTCGAACGCCTCCATCGCCCGGGTCAGGTAGAGGTAGCTGTTGGCGTCGAACCGGTCGACGAACGTCGAGCCCTGGTGGTCGAGGTAGGACTCGACCTCGTCGTACGCGAACGCGTCGGCCGCGGGCCCGTCGGGGAACGGCGACGCCACGTCGTAGTCGCTCCCGCCGCGGTCGAACTTCCGCTCCATCGACGCCTTCGAGAGGTAGCTGAGGTGGCCGAGCTGGCGCGCCAGCGCGAGCCCCCGGTCGGGGTGGGTTCCCGCCGCGGCGTACTCGCCGCCGTGCCACTCGGGGTCGCCCTGGATCGCCCGGCGGGCGACCGCGTTGAGCCCGCACAGCTGGGCGTCGAGCCGGGGCGCCGTGGCGATGGGGATCGCTCGGTCCACGGCCGCGGGGTAGCGACGCACCCAGTCGAGCACGTTCATCCCGCCGACGCTGCCGCCGACGACGGCGTGGAGCCGGTCGACGTCGAACTCGTCGAGCAGGCGTCGCTGGGCGCGGGTCCAGTCGCCGACGGTGACTGCCGGGAACGAACTCCCCCAGACGCCGCCGTCGGGGTGGGGGCTGGCGGGTCCCGTCGAGCCGTAGCAGGAACCGGGGACGTTCACGCAGACGACGAAGTACGCCGTCGTGTCGATGGCCTGCCCCGGGCCGACCACGTCGTCCCACCACGCGCGGGCCTGGCCGGCGGCGCCGTCGTTCGTGCCGTCGTCGTCCGGCCCGCTCGCGACGTGCTGGCTCCCGGTGAGCGCGTGGCAGACCAGCACCGCGTTCCCCCGACCGTTCGGGCCGCCCTCCGGGTCGTACTCCCCGTAGGTCTCGTACGCCAGTTCGAGGTCGGGGACCGAGCCGCCGCGTTCGAACTCGAAGGGGCCAACCGAGCGCGTGGCGCTGGTGTGCTGTGGCGCCGCCGTCCCGCGTGTGTTCCCGGTCATGTCGTCACGCGCTCGATGGCGGCGTCGATGTCGTCGACGACGTCCCCGGGCTCCTCCAGCCCGACCGAGAGCCGCAGCAGGTCGGGCGAGACGCCCGCGGCGCGCTGTTCGTCCTCGCTGAGTTGGGCGTGGGTGGTGCTCGCGGGGTGGATCACCAGCGTGCGCGCGTCGCCGACGTTGGCGACGAAGCCCGCGAGGTCGACCGCCTCGCAGAACTGCTTGCCGGCCGAGAACCCGTCCTCGAGGCCGAACGCGATCATGCCGCCGAAGCCGTCGAGGTAGCGCGCGGCGTTGTCGTGGGTCGGGTGGTCGGCCAGCCCCGGGTAGGTGACCCACGCCACTTCCGGGTGATCGTCGAGGTGCTCGGCGACGATGCGGGCGTTCTCGCAGTGGCGATCCATCCGCAGATCCAGCGTCTCGAGCCCCTGCAGCGTGGCCCAGGCGTCGAAGGGCGTCTGCTGGGCGCCCAGGGGGCGGAGCCCGCGGTGGCGCAGCGCGTGGGCGAGCGCCTCCTCGCCGAAGCGCTCCGAGAAGTCGACGCCGAAGGCCGGGTTCTCCCCCGACAGCTCCGGGTAGTCGGCGTCCGGGTGGTCCCACGGGAACGTGCCGCCGTCGACGACGACGCCGCCGACGGTGGTACCCGAGCCGTGGATCCACTTGGTGGTCGACTCCCAGACGGCGTCGGCGCCGTGCTCCAGCGGCCGACAGAGCGCGGGCGAGGCGAACGTGTTGTCGACGATCAGCGGCGTCGCGCGCTCGTGGGCGATCTCGGCGAGGCGTTCGAACTCCGGCGTCACCAGCGAGGGGTTGGCCATCGTCTCGACGTGGACGAAGGCGGTGTCGGAGTCGCTCGCGTCGGCGTAGGCCTCGTAGTCCAGCGTGTCGACGGTCCGGATCTCGACGCCCCGGCGCGTGGCGGTGTGTGCGAAGTACGTCGTCGTCCCGCCGTAGAGATCCCCCGCGGTGACGACGTTGTCGCCCGCGCTCGCGAGGACGGTCGTCAGGGCGTCGATCGCGGCCATCCCGGCGTTGGTGGCGACGGCGCCGACGCCGCCCGAGAGCGACGCCAGCCGCCGCTCGAGCGTCCGGACGGTCGGGTTGGAGATCCGACTGTACACGTCGCCGTCGGCCTCCAGCGCGTAGAGGTCGGCGGCGCGGTCGGCGCTGCCCAAGCGGTACGACGTGGTCTGATGGATCGGCGGGGCGTACGAGCCGCCCTCGGCCGCTGGCTCGTGACCGCCGTGGAGACTTCGGCTTTGGAACCCGCGAGTCATGTCCATAACGCATACCCCGATAGGTAAAAATGCGCTGCAGTTTTCCTTCCGGCGATCACTGCGTTCGTCGTTCGCTACCAAACGCCAGACGGCTCCCGTCCCAACGAGTATTTATTTCCGAAGGTAATCGAAACGGGTAGGGAAATGTCCTCTATGAATAACTCGACGGCGGATAGTTCGTCCGCGGCGACGCCGACGCTGTCGCAGGCGCTCGTCCCGACGCTCGGAGTGGTCGTCTTCCTCGGTCTCGGCTCCGGGTTGTTGGGGATGGCGCCCCACGCGCCACTGCTCTGGAGCGTGGTGCTCGCCGGCGTCGTCGGCCGGTACTGGATCGGCGTTGGGTACGACGACCTCACGGAGGGGATCGAACACGGCCTCCGGATGGGACTGCAGGCGATCCTGATCCTCTTCACCATCTACGCGCTCATCGCGACGTGGATCTCCGCGGGGACGATCCCGGGGCTGATGTACTACGGGCTCGGGATCCTCTCCCCGGAGACGTTCCTCCCGGCGACGGCGCTTTTGGCGGCGGTCGTCGCCTTCTCGATCGGCTCCTCGTGGACCACCGCGGGGACGCTGGGCGTCGCCTTCACCGGCATCGGTTCCGGGCTCGGCATCCCGATCCCGATGACGGCGGGCGCGGTCCTCTCGGGGGCCTACGCCGGCGACAAGCAGTCGCCGCTCTCGGACACGACCAACCTCGCGGCCGCGGTGACCGACACCGACCTCTACGACCACATCCTCTCGATGCGGCTGGGGACCGCGATCGCGTTCGGGCTCTCGGTCCTGCTCTACGCCGTGCTGGGGCTCCGAGCCGGGGGTGCGATCCCGACGGGCCGGGTCGCCGAGATCCGCGGCGCGCTGGCGGGCTCGTACGACCTCGGACTGTTCGTCTTCCTGCCGCTGCTGGTCACGTTCGCGCTCGCGATCCGGGGCGTGCCCGCGCTCGCCTCGCTCGTCGCTGGCGTGTTCGCCGGCGCCGGCACGACGGTACTGGTCCAGGGAAGCGCGTTCACCGACGCCTGGGGCGTCTTCCTCAACGGGACCGCGCCGGAGACGGGGGTCACGCTCGTGAACGACCTGCTCGTGAGCGGCGGGCTCGCCGGTTCCGCGTGGACGATCTCGGTGGTCGTGCTCGCGCTCTCGCTCGGGGGGCTGCTCGATCACCTCGGTGTGCTCTCGACGCTCGCGTCCCGCCTCGCGAGCGTCGTGACTGGCCAGCGCAGCCTCGTCATCGGCACCGGCGCGTCGGCGTTCCTCGTCAACGCGTTCTCGGCCCAACAGTACATGTCGATCGTCGTTCCCGGGATGACGCTCCGGGAGCTGTTCGACGACCACGACCTCGACACCTCGGTGCTCTCGCGGGCCGTGGAGTCGGCCGGGACGCCGACCGGCGCGCTGCTGCCGTGGCACGCCGGCGGCGTGTTCATGGCCGGCGTGTTCGGGCTGCAGGGCCAGACCTCGTTCCTGATCCTCACCGAGTACGCGCCGTACTACTTCTTCGCGTTCCTCTCGCCGCTGGTGCTGGTAGTGCTGACGCTCGCCGGCGTCGGCCTCGACTCGGCGCCGCCCCGCGGCGGCGTCGACCCGCAGTCGGACGCGGCCGTCACCGCCGACGACTGAGCGGTTTTCCGGCGAGAGTTTATCAGCGATCGGGCGACCACGCCCCGCGTGACCTGAGAACGACCGCGGGGCGCCAGGGTAGTAGCGCGACACACCGTCCCGCGAGCTTATCGTGTCGCCTGTTCGCCACAGCTCACGCCTCGGCTAGCGCGAGCTCAGTCCCAGAGCAGGTCGTCGAACGCCCCGCCGACGTTCCCCGGTCCGTCGGGGACGGTGATCGCCCCGTCGACGACTGGAACGGGATCCGTGCCCAGGTCCGAGGCGAGCATCTTCCCGGTCGCGAGGCCGCAGGCACGGTCGCCCGGCACCGCGGCGGCGGCGTGGACCGCGGCGGCGCGAGCCACGGCGCCGTCGATCGTCGTGGTCACGACCGGATCGACGCCGGCGTCCACTAGCCGTCGTGCGGCGTCGATCGCGGCACCCGGCCCGCCGAGCGCCATCGGCTTCAGCACCGCCACGTCGGCCGCACCGGCGTCGAGGACGGCGTCGACGCCGTAGGCACGGATCGACTCGTCGGCGGCGATGTCGACGCCCCGGCCGCGCAGCGCCGCGAGCGCGGATACCTCCTCGGGGGGCACCGGCTGCTCGACGTACTCGATCCCGATCGCGGCGAGCGCGTCGACGGCCGCTGCGGCCGACTCGCGGTCCCACGCGCCGTTCGCGTCGACGCGGATCGTGGCGTCGACGGCGTCCGCGACCGCTCGAACCCGGTCGAGATCCGGGTCCAGCGATCGCGCGCCGAGCTTGAGCTTCAGGCAGTCGAACCCGGCGTCGACCGCCTCGCGAGCGGCGGCGACGGTCTCCTCAGCATCGGCGTCGCCGACGGTGGCGTTGACGGCAACCGACTCGCTGGGTGTCGAGAACCCGCCGCGCTCGGCGAGCAGCGCCGCGAGCGATCTCCTGCTCGCCCGCGCCGCCGCGTCGAGTACCGCCAGCCGGTAGCCGTGCCTGGCGGCCGGCGTCGACGGCGGTTCCGCACCGACTGTGTCGTCGACATGCTCCCACGCCTCCGGCGGGTCCTCGAGCACCCCCCTGCAGGCGTCGTACGACTCGGTCCAGCCCGGGAGCGGCGTCGCCTCGCCGACGCCGCGAACCGAGCCGCCGTCGGCCGACCGCTCGACGCCGACGAGGACGCCGCGGCGCTGCTCGATCGTGCCGTCGGCGGTCGACAGCGGCCGGGACAGATCGAGCGTGAACGGTCGGCGTTCGGTGCTCATCCGAGGATCAACCCGGCGGCGAACAGCGCCGCGTACAGCGCGAGCAGTTGGCCGGTGCGCTCCAGTGCGGGGTTGAGCGCCTCGCCGGCGGTCTTTGTCAGGACTGTACGGGCGACGACCGCAGCGAAGGGCAGCGAGAGCAGCGGCAGCAGGACGGCGGCGCCGAACGACTGCATGAACAGCGACACGGGAACCGCGTAGGCCAGCACCAGCATCGCGACGTACTCGGCGCGAGCGACGCCGTAGCCGAACCGAACCGCGATCGTCCGCTTCCCGGTCTTGCTGTCCTCCTCCTTGTCCCGGACGTTGTTCACGACGAGGACGTTGGTCGTCAGGCCCGCCATCGGGAGGCTCGCCAGCAGTGCCAGCGTGGGAACGGTCCCGGCGGGTAGCCCCGTCGGGACGCCGCTGACGGCGGCTGCTGCCTGCACGTAGACCGTCCCCGCGACGGCGACGGGGCCGAAGAAGACGAACACGAACAGGTCGCCGAGCCCGTGGTAGCCGAGGGGATAGGGGCCGCCCGTGTACGCGATCCCGGAGGCGACCGAGAGCAGGCCGATCACGAGGATCGGGACGCCGCCGACCCAGACGAGGTAGACCCCCACCAGGATCGCGGCGGCGAAGGTGAGCCACATCGCGCGCTTGACCGCCGCGGGTTCGATCAGCCCGCCCGCCGTGACGCGGGTGAACCCCTCCCGCTCCTCGGTGTCGGCGCCCTGCACGGCGTCGTAGTAGTCGTTCGCGAAGTTGGTGCCGATCTGGATCAGGATCGCCCCTAGCAGCGCCGCGGCGGCCGGGAGCACCGCGAACAGCCCCTCGTGGACGGCGACGCCCACGCCGACGACGACGGGCGAGATCGCCGCCGGCATCGTCTGGGGCCGGGCGGCCATCACCCACGCGCGCTGCCGCGAGATGTCGGCTCCACTCGTCTCCGTACTCATTGTCGAAGCGTCGGGGCGGACGGGCCATGAAGGGTTGGTTCTCGGCCGACGAGCAACGGGATAACCCTGGCAGCCTGCCGGAGGTGGACGGGAGAGCTACACTCCCGCCGTATGGCACCCGTCCTGTATGTCGCTCCCGAGTAGATCCCCGCGAAGTACCGCCATCTGGGCATCTCGAAGCTACGGGGCAAACCGGTGAACGCCGACGCGGTCCTCGGCAACAACCCCGAGGTGCTCGTTGGCACCCGTGCGTTCCTCTCTCGCTGTGGGAGTCGAACGGCCTCGAAGACCGACATCGCGACCCCTGATCCTGCTCACGGCCGCCGGGGACGGCCCTCGCTACGAGTGGCACCACCACGTCGGAATCGGCCGCGACGCCGGCGTCACCGAGGCCGAGATGGCCGCCCTCGCCGCCGGCGACTTCGGGGGTTTCGAGGGTGACATGGCGTCGCTGTTGCGGTACACCGCCGTGGGGTTGGGCCGCGAGCGAGGCCCCCGTCAAAAGTGGTCGGTCAGTAGTGCCAGGGGTAGCCCGAGAAGTCAGGTTGGCGGCCCTCCAAGAACGCGTCCCGGCCCTCCGCAGCCTCGTCGGTCATGTAGCCGAGCCGCGTCGCCTCGCCGGCGAACACCTGCTGGCCGACCATCCCGTCGTCGACCATGTTGAACGCGAACTTCAGCATCCGCATCGCCGTCGGGCTCTTGCTGGTCATCGTCTCGGCCCAGTCGATGGCCGTGTCCTCCAGTTCCTCGTGGGGGACCGCCTCGTTGGCCATCCCCATGTCGACGGCCTCTGCGGCGGAGTAGGTCTTGCCGAGGAAGAACACCTCGCGGGCCTTCTTCTGGCCGATCTGCCGGGCGAGGTACGCCGAGCCGAACCCGCCGTCGAAGGAGGCCACGTCGGGGTCGGTCTGGAGGAACTTCGCGTGCTCCTCGCTGGCGAGCGTGAGGTCACAGACCACGTGTAGCGAGTGGCCGCCGCCGACGGCCCAGCCCGGAACGACGGCGACGACGGGTTTTGGCATGAACCGAATGAGTCGCTGGATTTCGAGGATGTGCAAGCGCCCGGCCTTGGCCTGCTTGACCGCCTCGGAGTCGTCCTCGCCAGCCTCGTCGTCGCCGCGGTACTCGTAGCCCGAGCCGCCGCGGACCGACTGGTCGCCGCCGGAGCAGAACGCCCAGCCGCCGTCCTTCTCGGAGGGCCCGTTGCCGGTCAGGAGGACGGCGCCGACGTCGGCCTGCTTGCGCGCGTGGTCGAGCGCGGCGTGGAGTTCGTCGACGGTGCCCGGCCGGAACGCGTTGCGGACCTCGGGGCGGTCGAACGCGATGCGGACCGCCGGGACGTCGACGCCGCGGTGGTAGGTGATGTCGTCGAACTCGCCGGCGCCGTCGACCTGTTCCCAGCGCTCGGGGTCGAACAGCTCTGAGACCATGTCGGAACGGCGACGCCGGCCCGCAAAAACCCCGCGGTCGCCGCGGCCCTCACGCGCTCAGTTCGTCGATCCGCCGGCGAGTTCGGCGATCACCTGCGCCCGGAGTTCGTCGCGGGTCCCGTGGGAGTCCGCGGCGTCAGTGGCGACCTCGACGACCGTGGACCCCTCGCCCGCGACCGCTTCCGTGTAGGCATCGACGAACGCCTCGCGGCCGTCGACGCGCTCGTACTCGAGCCCGTACAGCTCCCCCGTCGGCTCGAAGTCGATCCCGTGGGGCGTCTTGAACTGCTCGGTGAACGGCGGGTCGAACGACTCGATCGGGAGCATGTGGAAGATCCCCCCGCCGTCGTTGTCGAGCAGGACGATCGTCGCGTCCACGTCACAGCGCGCGACCGCGAGCAGCCCGTTCATGTCGTGGTAGTACGCCAGGTCGCCGATCACGAGCGTCAGGTGGTCCGTCGTCGCCGAGCCGGCGCCCAGCGCCGTCGAGGTGATGCCGTCGATGCCCGAGACGCCGCGGTTCCCGAGCGCCGTCACCGCGTCGGGGCTGGGTCGCGCGAAGCGATCGAGGTCGCGAACGGGCATCGAGTTCGAGACGAACAGCGTGGTGGGTTCGGGAGCCTCGGCGACGGCGTCGGCGACGATGCCGCCCTCGAACAGCCCCTCGTGGGCGTCGACGGCGTCCCAGTGGGTCCGCTCGGCCTCGGCCCACAGGTCGCGCCAGGCCGCCGAGTCCGGGCCGGCGACGATCCGAGCGAGCGCTTCAGCCAGTCGCGAGGGGTCGGCCACGACGAGGTCGCTGGCGGTGAACTCCGCCTCGCGCCACTTCCCCGCGGGATCGACGACGAGCTGCTGGGCGTCGGTCCGGGCGAGGTACTTCCGCAGCGGCTTGGAGGTGGGCGAGGCGCCGATCCGGAGCACGGCCTCGGGGTCGGGCCAGTCCGCGGTGACCGCCTCGTCGAGGTAGGCGTCGTAGCCGCCGAGTACGGGTGCGACGCGGTTGTGCCCGCCGAAGCGGAGCCCCGACAGCGGATCGGCGAGGATCGGGAACCCGGTCGCGTGCGAGAGCGCGACGACGGCTTCGGGGTCGATCTCGTGGGGGTCCGCGGGGCCGGCGACGATCAGCCCCCGCTCGACGCCGAGGTCGTCCGCGAGGGAGCGGATCTCGCTGTCGGGGAGTTCCGGCGCCCCCTGTGCCCGCTCGACGAACGCGGGCGGCGAGGTGGTGCCGACGCCGCCGGTGCCGGAGCCGGCGCCCCCGGCGGCGTTCGTTCGCCCCGCCGCGGCCAGCGACTCGAGGTCGTCGGGTACGTCGCCGGGCACCTCGGTGGGTTCAAGCGGCTTGCGGAACGGGACGTTGAGGTGGACCGGGCCGGGGTCGGTCCCCTCGGCCGCAGTCAGCGCGCGGGCGACGGTCGTTCGCAGCGACCGGAGCTTCCGCGCCTCGGCCTCGGGTTCGGGGAGGTCCTTGTACCACCGGACGGCGTCGCCGTAGAGCTTCTCCTGGTCGGCGGTCTGGTTCGCGCCGGAGTCGCGGAGTTCCGGCGGGCGGTCCGCGGTCAGCGCCAGCAGCGGGACCCGGGACTGGTCGGCTTCCAACACGGCGGGGTGGTAGTTCGCGGCGGCGGTGCCGGAGGTGCAGACCAGCGGCGTGACCTCGCCCGTGCGGCGGGCCCGCCCCAGCGCGAAGTAGGCGGCGGCGCGCTCGTCGAGGTGGGAGAACACGCGCACGTCCTCGTGCTCGGCGAACGCGACGGTCAGCGGCGTCGAGCGCGAGCCCGGCGAGACGCAGGCCGCGGTGACCCCGCCCCGAACGAGCTCGTCGACGATCGCTCGGGCCCAGAGCGTGTTTCGGTTCGGTGCGGTCATTACCGGAGTGTCGCGGCCGGGGCTGTTGGTTCCTGCGTTCCCGGATCCCCCGCGGGCGGTTCCGTAGCGACTTTACCGGAGCCCGTGTCACCTCCGGCCATGACCGATCGCATCGTCGTCGTCGGGGCTGGCTACGCCGGCGCCGGAACTGTCGACTCGCTGAAGGAGGAAGTGCCCGATGCGGGCCTCGAAGGCGACGTGGAACTCGTCTGGATCAACGAACACGACTACCACCTCGTGCTCCACGAGTCCCACCGCGTCATCCGGGATCCGAGCGTCGCCTCGAAGATCACCGTCCCCTGCGAGTCGATGCTCCCCGACTGGGGCGAGTTCGTCCAGGACCGCGTCGTCGGCCTCGACACCGACGACCGGACGGTCGAGCTCGATGACGGCGAGCCCGTCGACTACGACTACCTCCTGCTCGGCGTCGGGAGCGCGACGGCGTTCTTCGGCATCGACGGCCTGCACGAGCACGCGCTCACGCTGAAGAGCCTCGCCGACGCCCGCGAGATCCACCAGTCGGTGCGGGAGGCCGCCGCGGACGCCTCCGTCGCCGCCCCCGCGCAGGTGATCGTCGGCGGCGCCGGCCTCTCCGGGATCCAGGCCGCGGGCGAGATCGCGGCCTACCGCGACGAGCACAACGCGCCCGTCGACGTCCACCTCGTCGAGGGGCTGGAGGAAGTGTTCCCCAACAACCCCGACGAGGTCCAGCAGGCCATCCGGACCCGGCTGGAGGACGCCGGCGTGAACATCGAGTGTGGCGACTTCATCTCGGAGGTCGACGGGGAGACGGTCTACCTCGGCGGCGGCGAGGACGAGGCGCCCGACGAGATGCCCTACGACGTGCTCGTCTGGACCGGCGGCATCACCGGCCGGGAGGAGTTGGAGAACACGGACCTCGACAAGGACGAGCGCTCCCGCCGCGTGTTCGCCGATCGGGACTTCCGGACCAGCGACGACCGCGTGTTCGCCATCGGCGACACCGCGCTGATCGACCAGGGCGGGGACGACGTGGCGCCGCCGACGGCCGTCGCCGCGTGGACGGCCGCCGAGGTGGCGGGCGAGAACCTCGTCCACGCCGTGCTCGACGAACCACTCTCGAAGTGGACCTACGAGGACAAGGGGACGCTCATCTCCGTCGGCGACGAGGCGATCGCCCACGACGTCGACTCGCTCCCGTTCGGGACCTTCGGCGGCCCGGGCGCGAAGTTCCTGAAGAAGGCGGCTGCGGTCCGGTGGATCGCCTCCATCTCCTCGGTCGGCCGAGGGATGAGCGCGTGGAGCGACATGTAGACGCTCGGGACGTTCTCGAGGAATCGTTCGTCTCCGGCACGTCGACGCCTACCGCCGGAACTGTTCGATGACGCCGCCCGCGGGTCGGCGATCGGTCTCAGTCGCGCTCGGCTCGTCGCCGTGTCTCCCCTCGGCGACGCGGGCGCCGACGGCGACGCTGAACACCGCGAGTACGATCCCCGCCAGCACGTCGGTCAGCCAGTGGATCCCGAGATACATCGTCGCCACGGCGACCGAGGTGGCGCCGACCGTCGCGATGGGGAGCCAGCCCGGCGCGGCCGAGCGGTAACGGGCCGCGAGTAGCGCGACGGTCACCGACAGCGACGTGTGCAGCGACGGGAACACGTTGGTGTTCTCGTTCACCTGACTCGTCAGGTGCTGGACCTCCGGCCAGTTGGTGAACAGCAGCGACTCGACCGCGCCGGGCATGAAGTTCCGCGGGCCGTACGCGACGAACAGCACGTAGCAGACCAGCCCGATCCCGTAGTTCAGCGCGTACGCCACGAGCGTCGCCGCCAGCGGGCGCGCGTCGTCGTGGAGCGCGTAGAGCACGATCGGGAACGTCAACAGGAACACGTAGCCGAACACGTAGACGAAGCTGAAGTACGCCGTCAGCTCCGGGGACGCGATCGACTGCAGATCCGCGACGAACGTCCCCTCGACGGCGTGGATCGCGCCCGTGATGTTCACGCCGATCAGCCACGAGAGTTCGACGCCGACGTCGCGCACGGCGCCGTTGGCGAGCAGCAGTACGCCGAGGACGACCGCGGTCGGCCCGACCGCCCGGACGTTCTCCCGAAGCGATCCGCGCCGGAACTTCCTCCCCGTGAGTCGCCGGACGGCGCCGAGGCTCAGCAGGTGCAACACGAGCACCACGGCGACGACGTCGGTCAACACGGTGAACAGACTCATGTGCTCCCCCCCACGAGTGCGCCGTCCTCGTACTGGTAGCCGGCCTCGCGGAACGCCTCACGGACGGCCTCGACGTTCAACTCGCCGTCCCGCCCGAAAAAGGGGACGACGGGGTTCCCGCCGTCCCACTCGAGGTCTTCCGGGTACCACTCGGTCCCCTGGAGCGGCCCGACCGCGGGGCGGGCGTAGCCGTCGAGCACGTGCTCGCCGAGGTGCTGTTCGTCGACGACCCGGGCGAGCGTGTTCCGGAACCGAGGGTTGTCGAGGTGCGGGCGACGGGTGTTGTAGCCGAGGACGTACGGCCGATCCGAGCGTCGCACGACCAGTTCCGTGCCGTCGGCGCGGCCGATCCGCGGGACCGTCGCCGCGCCGACGGCGGTGCCGGTCACGTCCGCCTCGCCGTCCGCCACCGTCTCGACGGCGGTCACGTCGGAGCCGACAACCCGCACCGAGAGCGCGTCGACGGCGGGATCGGCGATCCAGTCGGGGAAGTCAGCTCCCTCCCGGGCCGAGAAGTGCCCCTCGACGCGTTCGAGTCGAAGGCTCTCCCGCGGCGTGTTCCGGACGTACGCGAACGGGCCGCTCCCGACCGGCGGGATGTTGTTCGAGACGAGCGCCTCGGTCACGGTGCCGACGGGGATGCCGCCGATCGCGGCGGTGTCGGTGCGGTCGCGCCAGACGTGCTCCGGGAGGATCGGGACGGTCAGTGCGCGCGGCACGACGGCCCGATCGGCGTCGGCGAACGTCACGTCGAGTCGCCGGTCGTCGACGACCGACACGTCGTCGACGAGGCTGCTCTGTCCCCGGAACTCGGGTGACGGCACCTCCGCGTCCTCCTCGTCGTCGCCCAGCGTTGTGTCCGCGAGCAGGTCGTACGTGAACGCCACGTCGGCCGCAGTCAGCGCCTCGTCGTCGTGCCACCGGACGTCCTCGCGGAGGGTGACCCGCGCTGACGGCGGGTCGCCGTCGACGAGGTCGATCGACTCGGCGAGCCACGGTGTTAGCTCGCCCTCGATCGACCGGGCGAGAGGGTCGTACAGCAGCCCGGTCAACGCGCCGCCGCGCCGGAACTCGACGGCGAGAGGGTTCAGGTTCGTGGTCGCGCGGCGGTCGGTTGTCACCACGCGGAGGACTGTCTCCTCGCTCCCGCTCTCGTACTCGCCGGCGAGGCGTAGATACCCCACTGGGGAGCGGAGGTCGGTCACCTGCCAGTTCGGCCCGGCGCCGGTCCGCGCCGCGCGGATGTCGTCCGGGACGGTGAGCAGCGTGAACGGCTGCGTTCGGGCGACCGTCCGTTGGAGGCGTTCGAGCGTCGCCCGCCGTTCGGCGCCGTCGGCCCGGCGCTGGCGTTCGAGCGCCTCGTCGGCGCCCAAGTTGGTGTAGCCGAAGGGGTTCTGCCAGCCGGGGGCGTCGGCGAACCGCGAGTGCAGCAGGGTCGTGAGCGCGTCGGGATCGCGGAACTTCTCGGGCAGCCGCATCACGAACATCTCGAACTCGGTCCGGAGCAGGCTCTGGCGCATGAGCTCCTGCTCCGCCATCGGGAGCACCTCGGTCTCGATCCCCGCCGCCCGGAACCACGAGGCGATCTCGCGGGCGAGGGCGAGCGCGTACGGGTCGGCATCGGTCGGGAGAGTCTTGATCCGCAGGGTGACTGGTTGGGTCGACCGCCAGCCCGTGAGGTTCCGCGCACGCTGGAGACAGCCGGCGCTGAGGACGGTCGCACCGCTTCCGAGGGCCGCGAGGACCGATCGTCGGTCCGTGGGGACGCTCGACTCGCTACCCATTGTCACCGAATTTGGGTGACCGATTGGCATAGGGATTGTGCTGTCCGTTCCGGCCCCCCCGACCACCCGTCTGTCCAGTGGACAGGGACAGGTTTTACCCCTCGCCACGGCTCTCACCGCGCGATGGACCTCCCCAAGCGGACCCTCCGCCTCCTGCTCGCGGCGCTGGTCCTCGTCGCCGCGTCGACGATCGTCGCCGGCTACGTCGAGAGCGAGCGCACGAACGACCGCGTGACCGGCGACCCCGCGGTCGAGCAGGCGTTCCGGTCGGGCGACGACGCGGCGGTCGTCGGGGAGCGCGACAACGTCACCGTCGTCGCGACGGACTCGAACGCGTTCGTCAGCGACGAGAGCGACGCGCCGCGAGCACGGGCCGAACTCGCGGCGTTCGCGCCGGACGGGAGTCTCTACTACTACCAGAACGACCACACGCGCTACTGGGACGTCGACCCCGTCGAGGGCACCAGCCACACGGTCGAGTTCGTCTACGCGGACCACCTCGACGCCGACGAGTGCGACGGCGCGGTCTGCACCCGGAACGGGGTCGAGCGCGTCAACCTCACGACCGGCGAGCGAACCGACGTGTTCAGCCGGATCACCGCCGGCAAGCACTCCACGCGCTGGCACGACGCCGACCGCATCGACGAGGACCGCCTGCTCGTCGCCGACATCGCGCAGGACCGCGCGTTCATCGTGAACACCACGACGGGGCTGATCGAGTGGTCCTGGGAGGCGCAGGCCGACTACGGCGTCGAGAGCGGCGGCCCGTTCCCCGAGGACTGGACCCACATCAACGACGTGGAGCACGTCGAGGTCGACGGCGAGGAGGCGGTGATGGTCAGCCTCCGGAACCAGGACCAGGTCTCGTTCGTCGACATGCAGGGCGAGCTGATGGCGGAGTGGACGCTCGGCGCCGACGGCGACCACGCGACGCTGTACGAACAGCACAACCCCGACTTCATCCCGGCCGAGGAGGGCGGGCCCGCACTCCTCGTCGGCGACTCCGAGAACGGCCGGATCGTCGAGTACCAGCGCGAGAACGGCGAGTGGGTCGAGTCCTGGACGTGGGCCGACCAGCGGATCCAGTGGCCCCGCGACGCCGACCGGCTGCCCAACGGCCACACGCTGATCACCGACTCTAACGGCGACCGCGTCTTCGAGGTCGACCGGGAGGGGGAGATCGTCTGGTCGGCCGACGTCGGCTTCCCCTACGAGGCCGAGCGCCTCGGCACCGGCGACGAGAGCACGGGCGGCGAGAGCGCGGCGTCGCTGGGGCTCGAGAGCCACGAGCCCGCCCCCGAGGCGGCGTCGGCGCGCCAGCGCGTCGAGAACGCGCTGCCGCCGACGATCCAGAACGCGATCGCCTACGTGTTCCCGCGCTGGGTCGGCCTGCTCGAGGAGCTCGCGATCGTCGTCCTGGTCGGGAGTCTGCTGCGCTGGGCGACGCTCGAGTACCGCTGGCTCGACCACACGATCGCGTTCCGATTCCCCATCGAACTCCGCCGGAAATGAGCCGCCTCGATCGCCTCCCGATCACGCGCGACGACGTGCCGTGGCTCGGCGCAGCGCTCGCTGCGGGCCTGCTCGCCGTCGCGATCTACCTCGCGACCAACCCCTACCCGGCCTACGGCGCGGGGCTGTACCTCCGGATCGCCGACGCCATCGCCGCCGGCGGGTACGCGCCGCCCGGGCAGATCTCGGGCTACACCGCCGAGGGCGTCCCCTTCGCGTACCCGCCGCTTCAGTTCTACCTGCTCGCGGTGCTGCTGGATCTGGGTGCGGGGCCAGTCGCCCTCGCGCGCTTCCTGCCGTCGCTCGGCGTGCTGGCCGCACTCGTGCCCGTCTACCTGCTCGCGCGGGACTACGCGGGCTCGCGCCCCGCCGGCGCGGCCGCGGGCGTCGCCGTCGCGCTCAACCCACAACTGCTCCAGTGGCACGTCTCCGCCGGCGGGTTGGTTCGGGCCTTCGCGTTCTGCTACGCGCTGACGGCGATCTACGCGGGCTATCACGTCTTCGACGGGGAGTCGTGGCGCGCGGTCGCCGTCGGCGCGCTGGCGTTCGGCGCGACCGTGCTCACCCACCCGACCTACTCGCTGTTCGTCGTGGTCACGTACCTCCTCCTCTGGGGAACTCGGGACCGCTCGGGCGCGGGCCTGGCCCGCGGCGCGGCGGTCGGCGTCGGCGGCGCCGTCGTCGTCTCGCCGTGGCTGGGCTGGGTCACGAGCACGCACGGGATCGACGTGCTCGCCGGCGCCGCGGGCACCCACGGCGGCATCGGCGGCGGCGCGGCGACGATCGGCGTCTCGGCCACCCTCCTCCCGCTGCTCGGCGCGGCGTACCTGCTGTACGCTCGCCGGAACTGGTTCCTCGCGGGGTGGGCCGCCGCCGCGGAACTGCTGTTCGCCCAGCCCCGGTTCGCGTTCACCGTCGGGAGCGTCGTCGCCGGCGTCGCCGCCGTCGACGTGGCTCGCCGGCTACCCTCGTTGGACGGCAGCGTCTCGCTCCCCGGCACCGGCGCCGTCGAACGCCGCGAGGTCGCCGCGGCGGCCTGCCTGCTCCTCGCGAGCGTCGCGGGTGGGGGCTACCTCGCCCACGAGATGACGCTGCCGAGCGACCCCTCGACCCCCGAGTTCCTCGACGAGGAGGACACCGAGGCGATGGCGTGGGCCGCGGCCGAGACGCCGCCGGACGCCACGTTCGTCGTGCTCGGCGACGCGGCTGAGTGGGTCCCGGCGCTGGCGGACCGCACGATCCTGATCGGCCCGTGGGGGGTGGAGTGGTACGGTCCGGACGCGTACGAGACGCAGTTGGAAACCTTCGAAGCGCTCTCGCAGTGTGACGGCGTCGACTGTGTCGAGCACGAGCTGGCGGGCGTCGGCGCCGACCCCGACTACGTCTACCTCCCGAAGGGCGCCTACACCGTTCGGGGCCAGCCCGAGGTGACGTTCGGCTCGCTCGACCGCTCGTTCGCGGCCTCGCCGGACTGGGAGCGCGCCTACGAGAACGACGGCGTGGTCGTCTACCGCGCGGTCGAGTAGGGCCGCGACCACCGGCTACTTCCCCCTCGGCGCGCTTTCCTCGATAATGACCGAACCGCCGAGTAACGACGACCGGAACCGACTCGCCGAGGAGGCCAGCCCGTACCTCCAGCAACACGCCGACAACCCCGTGGACTGGCAGCCGTGGGACGACGACGCCCTCGCGGAGGCCCGCGAGCGCGACGTGCCGATCTTCCTCTCGGTCGGCTACTCGGCCTGCCACTGGTGTCACGTGATGGCCGAGGAGTCCTTCGAGGACCCCGAGGTGGCCGAGACCCTCAACGAGAACTTCGTCCCGATCAAGGTCGACCGCGAGGAGCGGCCGGACCTCGACCGCGTCTACCAGACGGTCTGCCAGCTGGTCACGGGTGGCGGCGGGTGGCCCCTGTCGGCGTTCCTCACGCCGGAGGGGAAGCCGTTCTACGTCGGCACGTACTTCCCGCCCGAGTCACAGCCGGGGCGCAACGTCCCGGGGTTCGAACGGCTCTGCCGGCAGATCGCCGACTCCTGGGCCGACCCGGAGCAGCGCCCGGAGATGGAGACCCGCGCCGAGCAGTGGACCACGGCCGCCCGCGACCGGATGGCGCCGACGGGATCCCCCGACGACGCCGAGCCACCGAGCAGCGAGATCCTCGACGACGCCGCGGCGGCGGCGATCCGCGGCGCCGACCGCCAGCACGGCGGCTTCGGACAGGGGAGCCCGAAGTTCCCGCATCCGGGCCGGGTCGAACTCCTGCTGCGCGTCGCCGCCCTCTCCGACGATCCCGAGCCGCTGACCGTCGCCGAGAACGCCCTGAACGCCATGGGCAGCGGCGGGCTCTACGACCACCTCGGCGGCGGCTTCCACCGCTACTGCGTCGACGAGGACTGGACCGTCCCGCACTTCGAGAAGATGGCCTACGACAACGCCACCATCCCGGCGGCGTTCCTCGCGGGCTACCGAGCGACCGGGCGTGAACGCTACGCCGACCTGACGCGCGAGACGCTCGACTTCCTCGAACGCGAACTCTCCCACCCCGAGGGGGGGTTCTTCAGCACGCTCGACGCCCGGAGCGGGACGCCCGGCTCCCGGCTCGACGAGGGTGAGGAACCGGACCGCGAGGAGGGCGCGTTCTACGTCTGGACGCCCGCTGAGGTCCGCGAGACCCTCGACGAGCCGGCGGCGACGCTGTTCTGCCGGCGCTACGGCGTCGTCTCCGGCGGCAACTTCGAGGGTGGAACCAGCGTGCTGAACGAGACGGTTCCCGTCGCGGAACTCGTCGGCGCGGAGATGGAGGTCGCGGGCGAGACGGTCGAGGCACCGGACTCAGAGAGCGAGATCAGCGACCTGCTCGCCGAGGGTCGCGAGCGACTGTTCGAAGCCCGGGAGGAGCGCCCGCGCCCGCCACGCGACGAGAAGGTGCTCGCGGGCTGGAACGGCCTGCTGATCGAGACGTTCGCCCGTACGGGGTTCGTGCTGGGCGACGACGCCCGGATCGAACGCGCCGAGTCGGCGCTCGGGTTCGTCCGGGAACACCTCTGGGACGCCGAGGACGAGCGGCTCTCCCGACGGTTCAAGGACGGCGACGTCGCCGTCGACGCCGCGCTCGAGGACTACGCGTTCCTCGGCCGCGGGGCGTTCGAACTCTACCAGGCGACGGGGGAGGTCGGACCGCTGGCGTTCGCGCTCGACCTCGCCGCGGTCGTCGCCGACTCGTTCTACGACGCCGACGACGGGACGCTCTACCTCTCGGCGAACGACGGCGAGGAGCTGGTCGCGCGGCCCCAGGAGCTGACCGACCAGTCCACGCCGTCGAGCGTCGGCGCCGCGGTCTCGCTGCTGCTCGAGCTGGACCACTTCACCGACCGCGATCTGGGCTCGGTCGCGCGGGAGACGCTCGCGACCCACCGCGGCCGGATCGAGGCCAGCCCCGTGGAGCACGGGACGCTCGCGATGGCCGCCGACGCCGCCCGGCGCGGCTCGCTCGAACTCACCGTCGCCGCCGACGAACTGCCCGCCGACTGGCGCGAGACGCTCGCCGACCGCCACCTGCCCGGCGCCGTCGTCGCCCGGCGGCCGCCGACGGAGGACGGGCTCAAGGGCTGGCTCGACGAACTCGGGCTCGACGAGGCGCCGCCGATCTGGGCCGGCCGCGAGGCCCGCGACGGCGAGCCGACGGTGTACGCCTGTCGCTCGCGCACCTGCTCGCCGCCGGAGACGGATCTGGAAGCGGCGCTCGACTGGGTCGAGGAGAACCTCTGAGCTACTCGGCGGCCGCGATCGCGTCCGCGAGGTACTCCGCGATCGGCCGCCCCTCGCTCTCGACGAACCGCGCGATCTCACTCCCATCGCGTTCGACGATCACGGTCGGGATCAGTTCGATCCCGTACTCCTCGAGCCCCTCGCCGACTTTCTCGCCGTCCTCGCGCTCGACCGCGTGAGCGTGGATCCGCTCGTCGGGCACGCCTGCGGCGTCGAGCGCGGCCGCGAACGCGGGGAGGAGTTGGCGGCAGTCGCCACACCAGTCGCCGCCCCAGACCCGGAACGTGAGTCCGTCGGCGCCGAGCGCGTCGACGGCGTCGGCGTGGGACTCGGCGTCCCACGTCGGGTCGGGCTGGAGCGTCGAGAGCGTCGATTCGGGTGGTTCGGCGTTGCTCATACCCGAACACCGCGCCGGAGGGGAATAAGTCACACGTCGGCGGCTGTCGATCGCCGCCTTCGAGAACGCACGTCGGCGGCTGTCGGCCGCCGCCTTCGAGAACGCACGCCGGCGGCGGTTACTCGCCGAGGACGCCGCCGATGGCGCCGCCGACCGCACCGAACACGAGCGGATAGACGAACCCCGCGAGCAGGGCCGCGGTGATCAGGTCCGGTGCCGCCGACCCCTGGTAGGCGAAGAGGAACCGGCCGAGCAGGGCCAGCGGGAAGTAGCCGACGGCGATCGCGACGCCGGCGGTCGCGCCGTCGACCGGTTCGTCCGCGTCGGCGACGCGGGCGGTCAGCAGCCCCGCCGCGAGCAGCAGCACGACCGGCACGAGGTACAGCAGCGCGAGCGACCCGCCGTCGCTGCCGGCGATGAAGTTCTGTGACTGCGTTCCGCCCAGCGCGTCGATCCGGGTGTCGACGAAGTGGGCGTTGTAGAACAGCCAGCCCACGCCCTGCCAGACGGCGATGGGCTCCCCGCCGAACAGTTCCGTGACCAAGTTGTACCCCTCCAGGCGCTCCTCGACGGAGCCACTCTGCCAGACGTAGGTGAGAAGATACCCAAGCAGGTACGCGGCGACGCCGGCGCCGGCGCCCGCCCCGAGCGGGAGTCGGTCGGTGATGCTGTTAGTGCTCATCGTTGGGAACGTCGATGCGGGCGCAAAAATTACTGTCGGCCGTTCCGGAACCTGTTCGCCCGGTGTCGCTACCCATTTAGGTTCGACCCGGATACGCCGGGGTAGATGGACGCGAACGTGATCGAGAGCATCGGCTCGCCGCTCGTCGAGGTGGCCTCGCCGGCCGGCACCGTCGCCGCCAAACTGGAGTCGAAGAACCCCGGCGGCTCGGCGAAGGACCGTCCGGCGCTGTACATGATTCGGGCGGTCGAGGAGGCCGGCGAACTCGGCGCGGACGACGCCATCGTCGAACCCACCAGCGGCAACACCGGGATCGGGCTCTCGCTGATCGGCGCGGTGAAGGGGTACGACGTGCGCATCGTCATCCCGGGCTCCAAGTCGCCCGAGCGCCGGCGGATCATGCGCGCCTACGGCGCCGACATCGAGGTCGTCGACGGCGACATCAGCGACGCCCGCGACCGCGCCGACGAACTCGAAGCGACCGGCGACTACGTGCAGGTCCGGCAGTTCGAGAACGACGCCAACCCGCGAGCGCACTACGAGACCACCGGCCCGGAGATCCTGGAGCAGGTCGACGACCGCGAGGTCGACGCGTTCGTCGCCGGCGTCGGCACCGGCGGCACGCTCACCGGAACGAGTCGGCGCCTCCGGGAGGCGTTCCCGGACGTGGACGTGGTCGCCGTCGAACCCGCGGAGAACGCCGTGCTCTCGACCGGCGAGTCGGGAGCCGACGACTACCAGGGGATGGGGCCGGGGTTCGTCGCCCCGAACCTGGACGTTGACCTGGTCGACGCCGTCGAGACCGTCGCCCTGGGGACCGCCGAGCGGGAGTGTCGCTGTCTCGCCCGCGAGGAGGGGATCCTCGTCGGCCAGTCCAGCGGCGCCGCCAACGTCGCCGCAAGACGGACTGCTGACCGACTCGTCGACGAGGGCGTCGACGACCCGCTGGTGGTGACGGTGTTCCCCGACAGCGGCGAGCGCTACATGTCCACGGGCCTGTTCGACGCCGAGGAGGCCGAGGACTGCCCGTGGCAGTGTGGCGAATAGCGCTACGCTTCGAACTCCGCCTCAGTGACCCGGACCACCAGCACCTCGTCGTACCCCCCGCGATCGGGCGTCCAGTCGCCCTCTCGCTCGACGAACGCCGGGTCCTCGGGTCGGCCGTCCTCGACCCCGTACACCTTCAGGTACTCGCCCGTTTCCGCGGGATCCACGTCCCCGTCCCGGACCGCGGTCGCCAGATCGCGGGAGAGCCACTCCGTCTCGGAGACGGAGTCGGCCTGTACCAGCGCCGTCCGCGCGAACCGGACGAGGTACCAGTTCAGGTCGTTCAACAGCGAGACCGCGGCGCCGATGGAGACGGTGTCGAGCGCGAGGCTGTTCGCGTACGGTTCCCGCAGGTCGTAGGTCGAGAGCGCCTCGCGGGCGGTCTCCCGGGAGAGCAGTTCGTACCGGAGCTCGCTCCCGGGCTCGCCCAGCAGACAGACCTGCGCCATTGTCGGGCGGTCGCCGGCGCGGATGAAGTGGGTTGCGATCCGGCGACGGCGCTCAGTTCCCGTCGACGACGTAGCGCTCGTCGGCCAGCGCCTCGGCGCGGTCGAACAGGTCCTCGGGCTCGGCTGCCTCGACCGCCGACAGCCTCGCGTTGGTCTCGGGGTAGTCCGGCGCGACGCGCTCGCAGCCGACGTTCATCGTGGCGTCGACGAACGTGCCGATCTCGCGGGCCCGGGCGACGATCTCGGGCTTGTCGCGGGTCAGGAGCGGGCGGTGGACCGGCAGCGTCGCGGCGGCGTCGGTGACCCGGACGTTCGGCCCGGTCTGGGAGGACTTCTGGCCGATCGACTCGCCGGTCGCGACCGAGTGGGCGCCCACGTCCTCGGCGACGGCCTCCGCGACCCGGAGCATCGCGCGCCGGAGCGAGAGCATCCGGGTCGCCCCCGTCGCGTCGACGAGATCGTCAACGAGGTCGCCGGCGGGAACGACACGCAGGCGGGCGTCGACGTGGGGCGCGGAGCGAGCGACGGTTCCGGCGGTCTCGACCGCGCGGGCGAGGTGGTCCGGGCCGCCGTAGTCCCCGAGGTCGAGGTACACCGGGACGACCTCGAGTCCGCGTTTGAACAGCTCCCACGCCGCGACGGGGGAGTCGATGCCGCCGGAGAACAGCGCGACCGTCTTCCCCTGGGTGCCGACCGGGAGCCCGCCCGGGCCGTCGTACTCGACGGCGGAGACGAACGCCTCGTCCTCGCGGACGTCGAGGCGGTAGGCGCGGTCCGGCTCGTCGAGGTCCACGCCGGCGCCCGTGGCGTCGCCGATCGCGGCGCCGACCGCCGCGGCGACCTCCTGGCTCGTGAACGGGTGGGTCTCCGGCGAGCCGGCGCGGTTGGCTCGGACCGCGAACGTGGCGCCGTCGGGGTGGTCGGCCGCGAGCGTGACGGCCGCCTCGGCCAACGCGTCGGCCTCGGGCGCCGTCGAGATGGCGGGTCGGGTCGAGACGACGCCGAACGCGTCGGCGGCGGCCCGCGCGGCGGCGTCGGCGTCGAACTCGCCGGCCTCGGGCGGTCGGATCAGGAGGCGCGACCAGTGACGCTCGACGTGTCCCGGGATCCCGCGGTCGTCGAGGATCGCCCGGACGTTCTCGGCGAGGCGGTCGAGCATCTGCCCGCGGACCTTGTCGCTCTTGATGCCTGCCTCCCCGTAGCGGACGACCGCGAGATCCGGAGACTGCTGCACAGCAGTCGTAGCCCCCGGGCGAGCAAGGGCGTTTCCCTCCGGCTCGGGCCGGATCGCTGCTTAGTCGTCGTCGCCGTTCCGCAGGTCGATCGGGTCCTCGATCTGCCCGGTGATCGACTCCAGCAGGTCGGTCACGGTGACCATCCCGATCACCTCGCCGTCCTCGAGCACGAACGCGAGCTCCTGGCTCTCGACCTGGAACTGGTCGATGGCGTCGCTGACGCTGGTGTCGTGGGACATCGTCATCGGCGGCGCCGAGAGGTTGCTGAAGTCCACGTCGCCCTCGGCGACGCTGTCGCGGTACCGCGCGAGCATCGGGAAGTAGACGATCCCGCGGAAGTCGCTCAGGTCCTCGCCGACCAGCGGGTAGCGCGTGTGCGGGTGCTGCTCCATCCGGTCGAAGTTCTCCTCGGTGTCGACTTCCGTGGAGAGGGCGACGATGTCCGCCGTCGGCACGGCCACCTCGCTCACGGGACGGTCGCCGATCTGGAGCGCGTTCATGACCTCCTCGCGGCGATCCTCGGGCACGTCGCCCTGGCTCAGCACCGAGCCCAGCCGGTTCCGGAGCTCCGCGCGGGACTCGATGGCGTCCTCCTCGGCCTCCAGCCACGCGCCGGTCATCTCCACGCCGAACAGGCCGAGCGTCGCCTTCGCGACCCAGTCGCCCAGCTTGATGATCGGCAGGATGAGGCGGTTACTCCAGTACAACGGCGTCGCGCCGTACCTGCACACCAGCCGCGAGCGCTCGACGCCGAGGTACGTCGGCGTCTGCTCGCCGTGGGTGAGGTGGACGAGGTTGATGATGAGGAAGGCGAGGATCGCGCCCGACCCGACGCTGGCCAGGAACGTCCCCTGGAACAGCGGCTCGAATACCGCCGCCAGCGCGGGCTCGGCGACGATCCCCACCGCGATGCTGGAGGCGGTGATCCCGACCTGGCAGGTGGTGAGATACAGCTCCAGGTCGTTGGTCATCTCCCAGGCGCGTTGGAGGGCCTTGCTCTCGCCGTCGCCGAGGAACTCCTCCTTGGAGAACTGCCTGGCGCGGGTGAGTCCGAACTCGATCGCGACGAAGAACCCGTTCGTGAGGATGAGCCCGACGCCGGCGAGCAGTCTGACGGTCAGCTCCAGCGTCTGCATGGGCGAGACTCTCGGCCGCCCCGGGTAAATGCTCGGTGGCCTAGAACGTCGAGATCTCGCCCTCGATCGCCTCGCGGGTGATCCCGGTCACGTTCGCGAGGTTCCCATCGACGATCTCGGTGACCTCGGCCTCGATGTCGGCCACGTCGACGTCCGCCTCGGTGACGATCTGGGCGTCGGCGACGTGGGGTTCGTCGATGGGGCGGCCGATCTGGGAGAGCAGTCGCATCTGGAGGTCGCGGATCCCGTCGACCTGTTCGACCACGTCCTCGGCGGCCGCCGTCGACAGCAGGTTGTAGATCTTCCCGATGTGGTTGACGGGGTTCTTCCCGGAGGTGGCCTCCATGCTCATCGGCCGGTTGGGCGTGATGAGCCCGTTCGCGCGGTTCCCGCGGCCGACGGAGCCGTCGTCGCCCTGCTCGGCGGAGGTGCCGGTGACGGTGAGGTAGACCGAGCCGGCGTCGTAGTCGTCGGCGGTGTTGACCTCGACGTTCACCTCCCGGTCGGTGTAACTACGCGCGAGTTCGGTGGCGTACTCCTGCACGTTCGAGACGGCGGCCTTGTACGCCTCGAGGTCGGCGATGTAGGCGTCGATCATCGCGACGGCGACGGTCACGTCGATGCGGTCGCCCTCGCGTTTGCCCATCACCTTCACGTCCGGGCCGACTTCTGGGTGCTCGGCGGCGTACTTGCCGTTGATCCCGCGCTCGATCTCGCGGACGATCGTCTCGGTCTCGGTCAGGGGCGCGTGGCCGACGCCGTAGGAGGTGTCGTTGGCCATCGGCACCTGGACCTCCTCCTCGCCGAACACGTCCTGCAGGTCGCCGGAGCCCTCGCCGAGGCGCACGTCGACGACCACGTCGGTGCCGTACTCCAGCTCCGGGATCTGCTCCTCGAGGTAGGCCCGCGCCGCCGCGAGCGCCGTCGAGTCGACCGGGAGCTCGACGGTGCGGCCGTCCTGTTCGTAGCTCTTGGTCGCCCGGCCGACGATCAGGATGTAGATGGGTTCGATCACTTCGCCGCCGCCGTAGGCCGGCGCCGCACGGCCCGCAGCCAGTTGGGTCTCGTCGGTGTTGTAGTGGAGCACCTTGCCCACGCGGTCGAGATAGAGCTGGGAGAGCGCCCGCGAGACGTCCTCGGCGATGCCGTCACAGATGGAGTCGGGGTGACCGAGCCCTTTTCGCTCGACGATCTCGACCTGCTGATCCTCGACCGCCCGCCGGTCGAGTTCGGAGACCTGGATGTTCCGCGTCATTGGTGACGCTTCTGCGGCGTACACTCTATAACCTTCGGAAACGATCTGACCTCTGGAAATTACTCTCAGGTATCTCCCGCGAGCAACAGGCCGAGGTAGGAGGTGCGGATCTGGTCGGCCGGATCGAGCCCCAGATCGCGGAGCAGCGCCTGCGCACCCGCCCGGAGACGCTCGATCTCCGACTCCGCGCCCTCCCGATCGACCTCCACGAACGAGCCGAGGCCCTCGACCTGATCGAGGGTGACGGTGTACCCGTCGAGTTCGAACCGCTCGCGCTCCTTCGCGACGGTCGCCGCGGGCTCGAACCCGAGCCCGTCGAGGATGCCCGCGGCGGCGTCGGGGTCGTCGACGGCGGTCTCGTGCTCCTCGCGGGTCTTCGACGCCTGCTCGACGAGGGGGCCCTTGTAGGTCATCTTCGTCGTCGTCTCGACGGGCTGTCCGTCCCCGTCGAGTTCAGTCTCCTCGCGCAGCCGCAGCGCCTCGTCGGTCTCGGCGAACTCCCGGTGGGGGGCATCGTAGTAGGTGTCGACCTGTCGGACGTAGTCGACCGGGGCGGCGCCTGCGGCCTCCAGCGCCGAGCGCACGCGGGCGTGGTCGGCTTCGACTTTGAGTTCGACCTCGTACATGGCTCGGGGGTCGGCGGCGGCGACGAAAAGGCTGCCCACTCGTGGCGGAGTGCTGGGCCGCCAGCGCCGGCGAACTGCCCATTCGACGCCGTCTGGGCCCGAAACGTTGTCCTTAAGAGTGGAACACGAGACCGTAGAGGTATGAGCGAAAACGAGGCCGACGCCGAGGCCGACACGGCCAACGAGGCCGAGGCAGAGACCGAATCCGGTATCCAGGACGGGGACTTCGTCCGCATCGACTACAACGTCCGCACCGTCAGCGACGACCGCGTGGTCGACACCACCCGGCAGGACGTCGCGGAGGAGGCCGGCATCGACGACGACGAGTACGACTTCTCCCCGCGCATCATCGTCGTCGGCGAGGGGCACGTCTTCCCCGGCGTCGACGACGCGCTGATCGGCGGCGAGGTCGGCGACGAGGGCACCGTCGATATCTCCGCCGAGGACGGCTTCGGCGAGTACGACGAGGAGGAGGTCCGCACCGTCAGCGCCAACAAGCTCGACGAGGAGGACCGCCGCCCCGGCGCCCAGGTCCAGATCGACGGCGAGCAGGGCTACGTCGAGACCGTGATCGGCGGGCGCGCCCGCGTCGACTTCAACCACCCGCTCGCGGGTGAGGACCTCGAGTACGAGTACGAGATCGTCGACGTGGTCGACGACGACGAGGAGAAGGCCGCCGGCCTGCTGGGGATGTACCTCCAGATGGAGCCGGACCTGCGCATCGAGACCGAGACGGTCGAGGAGGAGGTCACCGTCGAGGACGACGACGGCGAGGAGACCACCGAGACCGAGGAGGTCGAGCAGCGCTCCCTCTACATCGAGGCGACCCAGCAGATGCAGATGAACCAGCAGTGGATGTTCCAGAAGCAGCAGGTCGCCGACGACCTGATGGACCGCCTCGACCTCGACCGCGTGGTCGTCGAGGAGGTCTTCGACGGCAGCGCCGGCGGCATGATGGGCGGCATGGGCGGCATGATGGGCGGCATGGGCGGCGCCGAGGAGCTCGAGGAGGAGCTCGAGGACATCGAGGGCGACCTCGAGGACGCCGACGTCGACGCCGAGGAGATCGTCGACGAGCTCGACGACGAGTAAGGTTCCCACACCGACCGAACCTTTTTGCGGTCCGCAGACGCAGTACCGCGTAGCCGATGGAGCTCGTTTCCTACTGAGCCCGTGACGCTCACACGACGGCGGGGGAAATCGTCCCCGTGAGCGCCGGCGGGAGACCCACTGCGGCACCGACATCCGACAGCCTCGGGTCTCCCACTGCCGGCGGGCGCTCTCGCCGTCGGCGTTCCGGCGCCGGTGGGGGATCCACCCTCACCAACGTTGCAAGATTCACCAGCGAACGAGACGGACGCACAGCGAGCGAGCACCACCGAGCGGTCGGGAAGCGACGGCGACCGACCCGACCGAACCGCCATCGTCGTCGCCCGGGACGCCGCGGACCCGGACACGACCGAGATCAGGCGTCTCGCCGCGGCGGCGGGGTACGCCGTCGTCGACGCGCTCACCCAGCGCCGCCGCGAGGACGGCCAGTACAACGTCGGCCGCGGCAAGGCCGAGGAACTGGCTCGTCGGGTCGCCGAGACGGATCCGGACGCGGTCCTGTTCGACTCCGAACTCACGCCCGGCCAGTACAGTTCGCTCACGGCGCTGCTGCCCGACGGCGTCCGGGTCGTCGACCGCCACCGACTCGTGCTCGACATCTTCGAGGCGGGCGCCGGCGGGAAGGCCGCCCGGCTCCAGGTCGAACTGGCGAAGCTCCGCTACGAGCGCCCGCGGGTCCGGGAGACCGAGGAGCGGACCCACATGCAGCGTGCGGCCGAGACGGGCTCCCGGCTGGTCGACATCGAGAAACGAATCCGGACCGTCGAGCGCAAGCTCGACACGCTGGCCGACCGCGCGAGCGAACGCCGGGCCGAGCGCCGCGAGCAGGGGTTCGACCTCGTCGCGATCGCGGGCTACACGAACGCCGGGAAGTCGACTCTCCTGCACCGACTGGCCGACGACCTCTCGATCGCGGAAACGGCGCCCGAGCACGCCGACCTCGACGGCGTCGCCGAGGTCGAGGATCGGCTGTTCAAGACGCTCGAGACGACGACCCGGCGGGCGACGATCGACGGCCGGCGCGTGCTGTTGACCGACACCGTCGGCCTCGTCGACGGCATCCCACACGACCTCGTCGCGTCCTTCAGCGCGACGCTCGACGCCGTCGCCGACAGCGACGCCGCGCTCCTGGTCGTCGACGCGAGCGACTCGGCCGCCGAGATGCGCGGCAAGCTCAGGGTCTCGCTCGCCGAGATCGACGAGCCGCGGGGTGAACTGTTGGTCGCGCTCAACAAGACCGACCTCGGCGACGAGGACGACCTCGCCGAGCGACGGCGGGCAGTGGGGGAGGTGGCCGGCGATCGGGTGGACGAGATCGTCGCCGTCAGCGCCCTCGACGGTGCGGGAGTCGGGCGACTCGCCGACACCGTCGTCGACGCCCTGCCCGACGAGCGTGCCGAGTTCGACCTGCCGAACACCGGGGAGACGCAGGCGTTCCTCGCGTGGGCTCACGACCGCGGGCGGGTGGCCGTCGAGTACGCGGGCGAGCGCGTCCGAGTGGAGTTCTCCGCCCGTCCGGCGGTCGTCGAGCGGGCGCGCTCCCGCGCGGCGACGATCCGGGCCGACTGACCGTCGCCCGGTAGCTCCGCTGACTTTTTCTCGCTCTGCACCGACGGACCCCTGTGTGCGGGACGAGGCCGTGGATGCCCACTGGGGCACCCGGCGGCAACGCACGCGGTGCTAATCATGACTGACAACGGCGGTAACGACCGACGACGGGACATCGAGGGGCGAATCAACACGCTCGGCACGGGCAACGGCGTGAGCGGGTCGGAGAGCGGCCGCCGGTCCGACGACGCCGACGAGTCCGAGGGGATCGTCGCGGGCGCTTCGGTGACCGAGGAGGCCGACGATGAACCCGAAACCGCCGAAAACCGCGGCAACGGCGCGGCGGACGACGCGGACGGCGACGACGAGACCCAGGCGGCCACGACCGAGCACGACGGCGACGCGGCCGAGGAGCGTGACGACGACGGCTCCTTCGAGACTCGCGAGGAGGACGCCGACGAGCGCTCGGCGCTCGAGATCGAGATGGACCAGTTCGTGCGCGCCTTCGCCGCGCGGCGTGCCCACCAGCTCGGCGAGGACAGCCTCGACGAGTACATCGTCGGCTCGGTGAAGGGGTACCTCGCGGGGCTGCTCGGCGGCGACGTGGAGTCGCCCGGGACGCTCAAGCGGCGCGTCGAGGTCGACGCCGACGAGATCTTCGGCGGCCTGCTCGACACCGTCGCCGAGGACGATCAGGACCAGGGCGACGTGGTCGTCGAGGCGATCGCAGAGGCCTACGACGTGCCCGAGGCGGACACGCTGGTCGTCGCCGGCCTGCGGGACCACGAGGCGCTGCTCAACGGCGTCGTCGCGAACAACTCCAACAGCCTCGGCGACGTGTCCGAGGTCGTGCAGGCCGCCGTCGAGACCCGGCTGATCGAGGAGCGCGCCGACTAATTCGCGGCTGACGTTCGACCGCAGTTCGTCGCCGCTGGCGTCCCCGTGGCGCTTCGAAACGACGCTAGCGGGTGCAACTCTCGTGACGTTTCCGGCGACCGCGACAGCGTCTCGATCGTCGACTACTTGCGACCGCACAGCCCTCGACCCTCCCCGGCCTCGGCGGGCGAAGCCCGCCTCCCTCGCGCCGGCTCGCGGCCGCCGCCGCGAACGCTTCGCGCCACTCCGGTCGAAACGCGGTGATCGGCGAGGTCGTCGCCGAACTCGGCCCCCCGACTGACCCGAGGGCGGGAGCCTTATCCCCCATCACCGAGAACGTCGCGGCATGCAACCACGGGACCTCTCCGCCCACGTCGAGTACGTTCCCGGCCGGGGGGTCGAGGAGGTCGCCCGCGACCTCGGTCTCGACCCCGAGGAGCTGGTGAAGCTCTCCTCGAACGAGAACCCACACGGCGCCAGTCCCGCGGCCGTCGACGCCGTCCGCGACGCCGCCGCGGACGTCTCGGTCTACCCCAAGGCCGCCCACACGGACCTGACGGCCGAGCTGGCCGAGAAGTGGGGGCTCTCCACCGACCAGGTCTGGGTCGGCCCCGGCGCCGACGGCGCGATCGACTACCTCTCGCGGGCGATGCTCGATCCCGACGACCCCGTGCTCGTCCCCGACCCCGGATTCTCCTACTACGGGATGAGCGCGCGCTACCACCACGGAGACGTTCGATCCTACGCGCTCTCGAAGGCCGACCAGTTCGCGATGACGGCCGACACCGTCCTCGACGTCTACGACGGCGAGCGCGTCGTCTTCGTCACCTCGCCCCACAACCCCACCGGCGCGACGATGGCCCGCGAGGAGATCGAGGCGCTGCTCGCCGGCGTCGACGAGGAGACGCTCGTCGTCGTCGACGAGGCCTACGGCGAGTTCGCGGAGGAACCCTCCGCGGCGGCGCTCCTCGACGGGTACGACAACCTCGCGGTCCTCCGGACGTTCTCGAAGGCGTACGGCCTCGCCGGTCTGCGGATCGGCTACGCGCTCGTCCCCGAAGCGTGGGCCGACGCCTACGCGAAGGTGTCGACGCCATTCGCCGCCAGCGAGGCGGCACTCCGGGCGGCCATCGCCGCCCTCGACGACGAGGCCCACGTCGAGAAGTCCGTCGAGAGCGCGGCGTGGGCCCGCGAGTACGTCCACGAGCACCTCGACGCGCCGACGTTCGACAGCGAGGCCAACTTCGTGCTCTGTGAGGTCGGCGACGGGAGCGCCGTCGCCGAGGCTGCCCAGGGGCAGGGGGTCATCGTCCGGGACTGCTCCTCGTTCGGCCTGCCGGGCTGTATCCGGGTCTCCTGTGGCACCGAGGACGAAACCCGGCGCGCGGTCGAGACGCTGAACGACGTGCTCGCGGACCTGGAGGCGCCCGAAGCATGACCGACACGGCCGACGACACCGACCTCGCGTTCGACCGCGTCGCGCTCACGGGGACGCCCGGGACGGGCAAATCGACCGTTGCCGAGCAGGTGGGTCGACGCCTCGACGTTCCCGTCCACCACCTCAACGACCTGATCCGTGAGGAGGGGCTCCACGAGGGGAGAGACGAGGAACGGGGTTCGCTCATCGCTGACTTCGACGCCATCGACGCGTACCTCGACGACTGGTCGGGGCTGCTCGACTCCCACCTCGCACACCACTTCGACGCCGACGCCGCGGTCGTACTGCGCTGTCACCCCGACGAGCTGGAGGAGCGACTCCGGGAGCGCGACGAGCCCGAGCCCACGATCGCCGAGAACGCCGAGAGCGAGGCGCTGGACATCGTGCTCAGCGAGGCCGTTCGGGCCTACGGCGAGGGGAGCGTCTACGAGATCGACACCACCGACCGACCGGTCGCGGCGGTCGTCGACGACGTGGTCGCCGTTCTGCGCGGCGAGCGCGAGCCGTCGGCCGGCACGGTCGACTTCACGGGGGCGCTGTGACGCTCGATCAGTACCGCGATATCGCGGACCGCATGCTCGTGCCGTTCGTCGACGCCGCGAGGACACTGGGGCTCAGTCCGGACGGCGTGAGCGTGATCGCGTTCGCCTTCGCCGGCGCCGCGGGCGGCGCGTTCGCGCTCGCCGGCGGGCAGGGGCCGCTGTGGCTCTACCTGGCGGCGAGTTTCTTCGTGTTCGCGAACGGCTGGCTCGACATCGTTGACGGCGCGCTCGCCCGCGAACTCGGCACCGAGTCGAAGGGCGGCGACCTGCTGGATCACGTGCTCGATCGCTACGCCGACGTACTCATCATCGCCGGGCTCGCGGCCGGCGCCGACGCCTACGCGCTGGGCCTGCTCGCGGTGACTGGCGTCCTGCTCACCTCCTACCTCGGCACGCAGATCCAGGCGGTCGGGCTGGGGCGGGAGTACGGCGGTCTGCTCGGTCGTGCGGACCGACTCGCGCTGGTGGGGATCGTCGGCGTCGTCGCCTTCGTCCTGCCGGGCGAACTCGCCGTCGGTTTCGGCGCCGTGGAACTGCTGCTGGTGCTGTTCGCCGTCGTCGGCCACCTGACCGCGCTTCAGCGGTTCTGGGGCGCGTGGTCGGACCTCTCCTGATCTCTCGAAACCACTTTACTCCATCCCGACACAGTCTCGCGCGTGAGCGATCTCCGACGGGCGAACCGACGCCTCTGGAACGAGTGGAGCGACGACTTCCAGGCGATCTGGCGTTCGGGCACCGACGAGGGGGAACTCCCGCCGGCGCCCTCGCCGTTCGCCGACGACGCGCCGGGCGGTCCCCAACCGGGGATTCTCGACTCGGTCGAGGGGCAGGCGTACGTCGAACTCGGCTGTGGCGGCGGGCAGGGCAGCGTCGGCACCGCCGAACTGGGCGCCGACCCCGTCGTCGGCGTCGATTTCGCGGGCGATCAGCTCCAGTACGCGAGAGAACTCCGGGAGGAGTACGGCGTCGACGCCCAGTTCGTGCAGGGCGACGTGACCGACCTCCCGCTCCCGGACGATCGATTCGACGTGGCGTCCTCCGAGGCGGCGTTCCAGATGGTTCCCGACCTCGACACCGCGCTCGGGGAGGCCCACCGCGTGCTCCGCGAAGGGGGCGTGTTCGTCCTGAGCGTCCCGCACCCACTGAACGAGGCGCTGGAAGCGGAGTCGGGCACTGTCGGGGGCGACTACCTCGACCCCGGTCCCCGGGAGATCACCATCGACGAGGAGTACGACGAGGTGCTCCGGACGTTCGACCGGTCGATCGCCGACCTCCACGGCGCGCTACTCGACGCCGGCTTCGCGGTGCGGCGACTGATCGAACACCAGCGCCACGCGGTCGAAGCGAACGAGCCCGAGGAGACGGACCTGCCAGAAGTACTGTGGCGAGTCCCCCAGAGCGTGCGGTTCTGGGCGGTCGCGCGGTGAGAGTCGTCGTCGCTCCCGCTACTCCAGACTCAGGCCGGCGTGCCAGCGATCCGCGCCAGCCTCGGCCTTCACCTCGTCCATCTTCGCGAGCAGTTTCACGGCGAGGCTGGCCGTCTCGGCGGCGACGGACTCGCCCTCGGTCATGAACTCCCCGGTCGTGCGGTTCGCGAAGACGGAGCAGACCGCCCCCGCTCGCAGGCCGTAGACGTTCGCCAGCGTACAGATCGCGGCGGTCTCCATCTCGATGTTGAGCACGTTCGCCTCCTTCAGGTCCTCGACCAGGTCCTCGCTGCCGGCGGCCTCGAAGCCGTCGAACCCCTCGCGGCCCTGCCCGGCGTAGAAGGAGTCCGCGGACATCGTGAGGCCGACGTGGTAGTCGTGGCCGAGTCGCTCCGCGGCGGCGACGAGCGCGGCGACGACCTCCTCGTCGGCGACGGCGGGGTAGTCCTCGCGGACGTACTCCTTGCTCGTGCCCTCCTGCCGGACCGCGCCGCGGGTGATGACGAGGTCACCGACCTCCATCTCGGGCTGGATGGCGCCGCAGGAGCCGACACGGATGAACGTGTCCGCGCCGATACGGGCGAGCTCCTCCACGGCGATGGCGGCGGAGGGAGAGCCGATACCGGTCGAGGTGACCGAGATGTCGGCGCCGTCGTAGGTCCCCGTCGCGGTACGGTACTCGCGGTGGTGAGCGACCGCCTCGTGGTCGTCCCAGAGCGGGGTGATCTTGTCGAGGCGCTCGGGGTTGCCCGGGAGCAGGACGGCGTCGGCGACGTCGCCGGGTTCGAGTTCGACGTGGTACTGCATCTCGTCGGACATACCCCCGTGGTTCTGGACTCCCGAGCGTAAGGCTGTCGTTCGCCCCCGGCTGTGGTCGGCGTCGGCGGGGATCAGACCCCGGCCAGCAGTCTCTCGAAGAACCGGTCCTGGTTCGGCTGGTCCTCGCGTTCGTCGCGGTCGTCGGCCAGATCCAGCCAGCGCAGCACGACCACCAGCTCGTGCTCGGGATCGACCCAGACGACGTTCTGTCCGTGGCCGAGGAAGGCGTAGGCCGACTCGGGCGCCGACGGCCAGAGCGTTCGGTTCGTGTTGAGCCAGAGGAGGTAGCCGTAGTTCTCGTACACGTCACACGGTTCGGTGGCCTGCTCGACCCACGCCTCGCTCAGCAGGCGCTTGCCGTCCCACTCGCCGTCGTTCAGGAGGAGGTGGCCGGCCCGCGCGAGGTCCGCCGTCGAGGACCAGAAGCCGCCGCCCCAGTGGCCGCCGCCGGAGACGGACTCCATCGTTCGCCCCTCCACGTCCACCTTGGAGTTGTAGTACCCGTGCCACTCCCAGGTTCGCGAGGCGCCGATGGGGTCCATCACCTCGTGGGCGAGCACGCGAGGCAGGGGTTTGGCGTGCAGCCGCAGCAGCGAGAGCGCGAGGCGGTTGATCCGCACGTCGTTGTACTCCCAGAACGCACCTGGCTCTTCGAGTTCCCGAGGCTGGTCCTTCCCCGGGCCCTCGGTCTTGCCGACGCCTCGGTTGCGGTCGACGCTGTCCGGGCGGTCGAACAGTTCGCCCTCCCACTCGGAGGTCTGCTGGAACAGGTGCTCCCAGGTGATCTGGGAGTTGTGGTCCGAGTTGAAACCGTTATCCGCGATATCTTCTGCCACTCTGTCCTGGAGTTGGAAGCGCCCCTGGTCCCACGCGACGCCGCCGACGATGCTCAAGAAGGATTTCGCACAGGAGAAGCAGTGGTCGACGCGCTCGGTGTCGCCCCACTCGGCGACGACGCGGCCGCTTTTGAGGATCATCCCCGCCGGACCGCCGCGGCGGTCCGGGACCGGGCCGAGGAAGCCGCCGAGTTCGCCCTCTGTCTCGTCGAACGGTTCGAGGTCGGGCATGTGGTACTCGACGGTCTCGTCGGGGGTTCCGTGGGTGAGGTGGAAGGTCACCGCGTCCTCGACGGCGTCGGGGTTGATGCCGGCCGCTTCGGGATCGACGTGGTCGAATCCGCCCTCGTCGTGCGGGTCCGGGAAGTGCATACCCGTAGCTCGTGGGGCGGGGGCAAAAGCGGAACCGTTCCGGGGAGAACCGCCGGCTACAGGACGCCCATCTCGTCCAGCCGCTCTGGGAGGTACGTGTCGGTCACGAAATCCAGCCCCCGGGAGGCCAGCGCCTGCTGTTCGGCCTTCTTCCCGATGTCCAACTGGAGTTCGATCTGCTCCTCCCAGAACTCCGTCTGGAAGCGCGGGTCGTCGAGTTCGGACTCCAGGGCGTTCACGTCCGAGTCCGACAGCGGGTCCGTCGGCAGGTCGTAGTCGACGATGTCCTGCGGGCGAATCCCGACGTACTCGGCCTCCGGCGTCGCCAAGTACTCCGAGAGGTGGGCGGACTTGATCGAGCCGTACGCCACCGAGCCGTAGATCCGGTAGGACCAGGGGTCACCGTCACAGAACACCACGACCGGCAGGTCCAGTTCGTCGTGGAGTCGCTTGGTGAGTCGCCGGGTCGCCCGGGCCGGCTGGCCGCCGAGGTGGACGACGAGACAGTCGTACTCGTCGTCGAAGCCGTTCTCGACGAGCCGGTCGCGCATCCCGCCGGTCTCGACGCACATGACGAACTCCGCGTCGTTGTCGAGGAACTCGATCGTGTCGGTGTCGTTGGGGATCTGGTACCCACCCTGCCCGACGTCCTTCTGACAGTGGATGTCCCGGTCGCCCCGCTGGGTCTGCTCCCGGATGAGGAGCGGGCCCATCACCTTCGCGCCCGACTCCTCGGGGCGCATGTGGAAGTCCTCGCGGGTGGCGCCCGTGACGATCTCCAAGTCCTCGACCAGGTTGTTCGACTCGTCCTGACTGTTGAACTGTGCCTCCTCGTTGTTCCAGGACTCGGAGAGGTAGTAGAGTTCACGCAGGGTCGATGACCGGTCCTCGTCCAACTGGTTCGCGAGGAAATCGATGGTGTAGCTGGCTTTCAGCAGCTTCCGTGCGCCGCTGACCGAGTTCGCGGTGCGCGTCGACTTCCGGTCGCCGTACACCCAGACTTTCTTCTCGGGGTCGTACTCGATGTTGCTCTTGGTCCGGGTGGGCAGCTCCATCCGGGGGATCTCGCCGGCCGCGAACTGGTCGTAGAACTCCGCGGCCAGGTCGATCAGCCGTTCCCGTGCCTCAGCGTCGGTGGTGTCCTCTGTGCTCATGCGTTCACCGTGAGTTTCTCGTCGTCGACGCCGTCGACGGTGGCGTCGGCGTCGGCGTCAGTCGGCAGGCTGTACTCCAGTTCGACCGTCTCGCCCGAACTCACCTCGGGGTTCCAGTTGACGAACCACTCGCCGTCCATCTCGATCGGCTCGACGCCGTCGGGCAGTCCCTCGGGCTCGGCGGAGACGATCTCGGTGACCTCCAGGGCCTCGTTCCGGTCGGAGTGGTTCGCGACCTTCAGCGTCACCGTCTCGCCGTCGCGCTCGCGGTCGACGCCGACGTTGTTCATGATCCGGGCCATCGCCCCCTCGATGTCGGGGTGCTCGCGGCCGGTGACTTCGGCGACCTTCTCGGCCATCTGCGGGAGAATCCGCCCGAGAACGTCCTGTTTCTCCCGGCGCTTGGCCATCGAGCGGCGCTTGTTGAGGTAGGACTTGAGTTCGCGGGCGGCCTCGCGGATCGCGAGTTCGATCTCGTCCTCGATCTCCGGGACCGACGCCAGCGCGTCCTTCGACTCGCTGGTGAAGGGGACGTTCGTCGAGGCGACGTGGATCGAGATGACCGCCGGGCCGCTGGGCATCCCCGAGCCCCCGGGCTGGTCGAGCCCGTAGTTGCGCCAGCCGATGCGCTTGACGACGTTGGTCGTCGCACACGCGCCGCGCTGGTAGACCAGGGGGACGCGGTTGGCGAAGCGAAGCAGCTCCACGCTCCCGTCGGCGGGGATGTCGCCGCCGTAGGCGATGCCGGCCTCGACGACGAACGGGTCGCCGCCGTGGACCTCGGCGTCACGGGTCGAGGCGGCGTAGAAGTCGGCGTCGTACTCCTTGCGCAGGCCGGCCTCGACCAGTTCGGCCGTGATCGGCGCGAGACAGTCCGTCGGCGGCGAGAGGATGTCGGTCTCCCGCATCGCCTCGAGCAGTTCGGAGGCGGTGTCGCGGTCGCCGGCGATCTCGGTCACGTTCGGCGGGTCGTCGGGTACCGTCACCATCCGCGACCAGAGCGCCTCGACGACGTTCTCGCGGGCGGTGTCCCCGAACGTCTCGTCGTCGTACTCCTCGGTGGTGTCGGCGGCCTCGTGGACCAGCGTCGTCAGGTCGTCGAGCGCCAGGCGCATCCGGTTGGAGCCGTCGTCGCCGAGCGCGACGAACCGTTCGGCCAGCCGTTCGGCGAGCCCGTGGACCGCGGCGTCGTCCTTCCGCGTCGAGGTGGCGTCGTCGACGAGTTCGTACAGCGTCGGGGTGAGGCGGTCGAGGTCGCCGTCCGCTTCCTCGCCGTTCTCCTCGACGCCGCCCGTGCCGAACTCGGTGAGTTCGGCCCACGCCGCTTCCACGGCGTTGTCCCGGACCGTCGCGCCGAAGGTCTTGCCCGTGTCGGCCCCCACCTCGTCGGCGACGGTGGCGACGATCTCAACGAGTTGGGAGTAGGTCGTCCGCTCGCGCTCGGTCAGGCTGTTCGCGACGCGCTCGGCGAACGTGTCGGTGGCGTCGGCGCCCTTGTTCGAGACGGCCTCGCGGAGCGCGTCCTCGATGTCGGCCCCCACGTCGGCAGCCGGCGCGCCGTTGCGGGCGGGCCAGCCGAGCTCCCGGCCGAAGTGGCGGTCGCGGAAGCTGTCGACGACGCTGTCGGCGGTCTTCTTGCCGACGCGGGTGAACTCCTCCTGCATGAACCCCGAGACGGAGTAGGAGTCCGTCGCGTCGAGCATCTTGATCAGCGTCCCGAGTTCCACGCCGTGGGGGTGGGGACGGATCTCCTCGGTCTCGGCGGGGAGCTGGTCGGTCGCGCGCTCGAACTTCAGCGGTTCGTCGAGCCCCGGCTCCCGGAGTTCGATCCGGGCGTGGGGGTTGACGACTGCGGTGTGTTTGATGTAGTCGTGGAGCTGGCTCCGGGCCCGCATGTTGGCCTCCATCTCCAACTCGATGCGGGTGCCGTGACTGCGGTCCCAGGAGGTGGTCTCCGCGGTCCCGATCTCCGGCTCGTTGGTGTCCGTGTCGATGATGAGTTCGAAGTACTCCGCGTCGGCGCTGCCCTCGGTACGGGAGGTGATCTTCGCGGGCTTGCCGGAGGTGAGCTGGGAGTAGAGCACGGCCGCGGAGATCCCGATCCCCTGCTGGCCGCGGCTCTGCTCGCGCTTGTGGAACCGGGAGCCGTACAGGAGCTTCCCGAACACCTTGGGGAGCTGTTCCTTGGTGATCCCCGGCCCGTTGTCCTCGACGACGAGCCGGTAGTAGTCGCCGACCTCCCGGATCTCGACGTAGATGTCCGGCCGGATGCCGGCCTCCTCGGTCGCGTCGAGGGCGTTGTCGACGGCCTCCTTCACGGCCGTCACCAGCCCCCGGGCGCCCGAGTCGAACCCGAGCATGTGTTTGTTCTTCTCGAAGAACTCGGCGATGGAGATCTCGCGTTGCCCCTCGGCCAGTTCCTCGGCCGTGGTGGCGCCCTCGCCGAGTGTCGTCTGCTGCGAGGTCATTCTGTAGGTGGCCTACCCGGCCGTCACGTAAAGTCCCTTCCGTAGCTCGGTGAAACTGAAACTCCGCGTGGGCGACTGGTTCAGTCGGTCGATGCGGCGTCGACGACAGCGCGATCCGACCGGGGCTCGGGATGTACCGTCGACGAGCGCTCGGCGAGTCTCGCGCGCGCCCCGATTCGGCCGTGTTTCACCCCCGCACGGCCGGCCCCAAACTCACTTTTCCGAACCGTCGAATCGCTTTCGGTAATCCCGAACTTCCCTATGCAGTCTGCGATTTTCTCTTCGCGCGCTCGCCCGCGCGTGCGAGCCCTTTATCCGGCGGGACCGCCTCTCGGATAGTACGCGCTATGTCAGAAGAGAACGCCGACTACGGCGCGGGCCAGATCCAGGTCCTGGAGGGTCTCCAGGCCGTTCGGAAACGCCCCGCCATGTACATCGGGTCCACCGACGACCGTGGGCTCCACCATCTCGTCTACGAGGTCGTCGACAACGCCATCGACGAGGCGTTGGCCGGACACTGTGATCACATCGAGGTGAGTATCCACGACGACGGCTCCGTCTCCGTCACCGACGACGGACGGGGGATCCCCGTCGACACGCACGAAGAGTACGACCGCCCCGCACTCGAGGTCATCATGACCGTCCTCCACGCCGGCGGGAAGTTCGACAACAAGTCCTACCAGGTCTCCGGCGGCCTCCACGGCGTCGGCGTGAGCGTGGTGAACGCGCTCGCCTCGCGCCTGACCGCCGAGGTCAAACGCGACGGCGCCGTCTGGCGCCACGAGTTCGAGCGCGGCGAACCGCAGGGCGACATCGACCGCGTCCGTGACCTCGAGGCCGACGAGAGCACCGGGACCACGATCCGGTTCTGGCCCGACGAGGAGATCTTCGAGACCACCGACTTCGAGTTCACCACGCTGGAGAGCCGGCTCCGTGAACTCGCCTTCCTCAACAGCGGCGTCCGCATCCAACTCACCGACGAGCGCCCCGAGGAAGCCGAAGACGGCGAAGTTCGCTCGGAGACGTTCCGCTACGAGGGCGGGATCCGGGCGTTCGTCCGCTTCCTCAACGAGACCAAGACCCCGATCCACGAGGACGTGGTCTACTTCGAGGACGAGGAGCAGGGGATCCAGGTCGAGGTGGCGATGCAGGCCACCGACGAACTCCAGGGCTCGGTCCACAGTTTCGCCAACAACATCAACACCCGCGAGGGTGGGACCCACCTGACCGGGTTCAAGACGGCGCTCACCCGCGTCGTCAACGACTACGCCAACGAGGAGGGCCTCATCGGCGACGTCGACGGCAACCTCAAGGGCGAGGACGTCCGCGAGGGGCTGACCGCCGTGGTCTCGATCAAACACCCCGACCCGCAGTTCGAGGGCCAGACCAAGACCAAACTCGGCAACAGCGAGGTCCGGGGCATCGTCGAGAGCACGGTCCACGAGGGGCTGGGCACGTACCTCGAAGAGAACCCCGACACGGCCGAGAAGATCGTCGCCAAGGCCGCAGAGGCCGCGAAGGCCCGGCAGGCCGCGAAGAAGGCGGAGGAGCTCACCCGCCGGAAATCGGCGCTCGAGTCGACGGCGCTGCCCGGGAAGCTCTCGGACTGTCAGAGCCGCGACCCGGAGAACGCCGAACTGTTCGTCGTGGAGGGCGACTCCGCTGGCGGCAGCGCCAAGCAGGCGCGTGACGCCGCGTTCCAGGCCGTGCTCCCCCTGAAGGGGAAGATCCTCAACGTCGAGAAACACCGGCTCGACCGGGTGCTGGAGAACGACGAGATCCGCGCGCTGATCACCGCCATCGGGACGGGCATCGGCGACGAGTTCGACATCGAGGAGGCCCGGTACCAGAAGATCATCATGGCGACCGACGCCGACGTGGACGGCGCCCACATCCGGACGCTGCTGCTCACCTTCCTCTACCGGCACATGAAGCCGCTGCTGGAGGCCGGCTACGTCTACGCGACCAAGCCGCCGCTCTACCGGGTCCGCTACCGCGGCGAGACCTACGACGTGATGACCGAGGCGGAACGGGACCAGGTTGTCGAGGAGGTCTGTAACGGCAACCCCTCGCAGGTCCAGCGGTTCAAGGGGCTGGGGGAGATGAACCCCGAACAGCTCTGGGAGACCACGATGAACCCGGAGAACCGGGTGCTCAAGCAGATCACGCTCGACGACGCCGCCGCCGCCGACAAGATGTTCTCGGTGCTGATGGGCGACGCCGTCGAGCCGCGAAAGCAGTTCATCAAGGAACACGCTGAGGACGCCGAGTGGGTGGACATATGAGCACGGATGTACCCGACGACGGGGACGCCGACGCCGAGCGCATCGAGCACGTCCGCGTCGAAGACGAGATGGAGCAGAGCTACATCGACTACGCGATGTCGGTCATCGCCGGCCGCGCGCTGCCGGACGTCCGGGACGGCCTGAAGCCGGTCCACCGCCGCATCCTCTACGCGATGCACGAGGACGGCATCACCGCCGGCTCCGGCCACCGGAAGTCCTCCTCCATCGTTGGGACCACCATGGGGGACTACCACCCCCACGGCGACAGCGCGATCTACGACGCGCTGGCCCGGATGGCGCAGGACTTCTCGATGCGGGCGCCGCTGGTCGACGGCCAGGGGAACTTCGGCTCCGTCGACGGCGACCCGCCGGCGGCGATGCGCTACACGGAGGCGCGCATGTCGCCGATCGCCGAGGAGCTGCTCGAGGACCTCGACAAGGACACCGTGGACTTCGAGAGCAACTACGACGACCGGCTGACGGAGCCGGAAGTCCTGCCGTCGGCGTTTCCGAACCTGCTTGTCAACGGCAGTTCGGGCATCGCGGTCGGCATGTCGACGAACGTCCCGCCGCACAACCTCGGGGAGATCGTGGACGCCACGGTCGAACTGATCGAGAACCCCGAGGCGACCGTCGAGGACCTGATGGAGCACGTCCAGGGGCCGGACTTCCCGACGGGCGCGAACATCGTCGGCCGCAACGGCGTCCACAAGGCGTACAAGACCGGCCGCGGGCGGCTCCGCCTGCGCGCCCGCTTCGAGACCGACGAGGAGGCGGGCCGCATCGTCGTCACCGAACTCCCGTACCAAGCCAACAAAGCCCGCCTCATCGAGCGAATCGCCGACGACGTGAACGAGGGCGAGATCGAGGGGATCCGCGACCTGCGCGACGAGTCCGACCGCGACGGCATCCGCATCGTGATCGAGCTCAAGCGCGACGCGATGGTCGATGTGGTGAAGAACCAACTGCTCGAGTCCCACCTCGAGACCACCTTCGGCGTGATCAACCTCGCGCTGGTCGACGGCCAGCCGCGGGTCCTCGACCTCAAGGAGACCCTCGAGGAGTACATCAAGCACCGCCGCGAGGTCGTCCGACGGCGTAGCCAGTACGACCTCGCGGCGGCCGAGGACCGCGCCCACATCCTCGAAGGTCGGCTGAAGGCGCTGGAGAACGCCGAGGACGTGGTCGAGGCGATCCGGAACAGCGACGACCGCGACGCCGCCAAGGCGATGCTCCAGGAGGAGTGGGGGTTCAGCGAGGAGCAGGCGGCCCACGTCGTCCGGATGCAGCTCGGCTCCCTGACCTCGATGGAGCGGGCCTCCATCGAGGAGGAGTACGAGGACGTGCAGGCGACGATCGACCGCCTCGAGACCATCCTCGACAGCGACGAGGAACTCGACGCCGTCATCGTCGACGAACTCGAGGAGATCTCCGATGAGTACGGCGACGAGCGCCGCACCGGCTTCATCGAGGACTCGGGCACGGTCACCCACGAGGACCTGATCCCCGAGTCCGAGCAGGTCGTCGTGATGACCGAGGACGACTACATCAAGCGGATGCCCCTCGAGGTGTTCCGCGCCCAGAACCGCGGCGGGAAGGGGATCATCGGCACCGACCTCAAGGAGGGCGACGCCGTCGCCTCGGTGTTCGTGGCCAACAGCCACGACTACCTGCTCTGTTTCACCAACCACGGGCAGGTGTACAAGCTGAAGACCTACGAGGTGCCGGAGATGTCCCGAACCGCCCGCGGGAAGTCCGCGGTCAACCTGCTCGACCTCGACGACGACGAGCAGATCGAGGCCGTCGTCAACACCGCCGACGTCGAACACGACGGCGAGGACGACGACGAGCAGTTCCTCACGATGGTCACCCGCGGCGGCTACATCAAGCGCAGCGGCGTCTCGGAGTTCCAGAACATCCTCTCGACGGGGATCCGCGCGATCACCCTCGAGGACGGCGATCGACTCGCCGACGTGGAGGTCACCGACGGCAGCCAGGACGTGGTGATCGCCAGCCGCGACGGGATGTCGATCCGGTTCGACGAGACCGAGGCCCGTGCGATGGGGCGGACCGCCCGCGGCGTCCGGGGCATCGACCTCGAGGGCGAGGACGAGGTCGCCGCCGTCGCCGGCATCGACGAGTCGTCCAACTCGTGGCTGCTGACCGTGACCGAGAACGGCTACGGGAAGCGCTCGGACCTCGACGCCTATCGGGTCCAGTCCCGCAACGGGAAGGGGCTGATCGACATCAAGACTAACGAGCGAAACGGCGGCGTCACCGCGCTCCACGCCGTCGGGCCGGGCGACCACCTCGTGACGATGAGCGAGGCCGGCCAGATCATGCGCTGTCCGGTCGAGGACCTCTCGATCGTCGGCCGGAACACGATGGGCGTGAAGGTGATGGAGCTGGAGGCCGACGACGGCGTCGCCGCCGTCGACGTGATCGACGCCGAGCGAGTCGAGGACGAGGAGTAAGTCGCCCCACCGTTCTCCGTTTTCACTTCCCCCGCCGTCTGCACAGCCCGAACAGTACAGAATTTTTGAGAAGTTCGAACGGTCCACCTGCGGTCGAGTGGTTCGACCGTCCGAACCGTCACTCGGGGGTGCGAACGGAGCCGATCCGGATCAGCGGCGTTGCGAGCCCGCTCGCGCCGGCGGCGACGACGATCGCGGCCATCCCGAGCAGCACCGCGACGGGGCCGAACGCCTCGACGAGCGGCCCCGCGAGCGCGATCCCGATCGGCGCCGCGCCGGTGATCCCCAGTCGCATGACTGACAGCACCTTGCCGCGCTGCTCGTCGGGAACGGTCGCCTGGATGTACGTCGTCAGCGGGACGTTCAGGAACGGGTTCGCGCCGCCGGCAAGAGCCATCCCGGCACAGGCGGCCGCCAGCGGGAACGAGACGACCGTGGGGAGCCACGCAGCGAGCGCGAGACTACTGCCCGTGAACACCGTCGCCGAAACCATGACGGCGCCACGGCGGGCGTCGACGACCTCGCGAACCGGCCCGATCAGGAGGTTCCCGACGAGCGTCCCCGCGAAGTACGACCCCAGCAGGAAGCCGTAGGTCACGCTCCCACCGCCGACCACGAGGGCGGCGAATATCGGGAGCACGACGACCAGCGGGACGAACGCGAAGTCGACGAACACCCCCATCGCGATCACCGAGAGCAGCGCCGGGCTCGCCCGGACGAACTCGATCCCCTCACGGGCCTCCGCGAGCAGGGGCGGCGAAGCCTCGTCCGTCCCGCGCTCGGTCACGCCCGCCGTGGCGGGCACGGCGAGCAACACAAGCGCCGAGAGCAGGAACGTTCCGGCGTTGATGTAGAACGCGAGGAAGGAGCCGCCGACACCGACGATGACGCCGCCGAGCGCGTAGAACAGCCGGGAGGTCGACAGCGTGAGGTTGTTCAGCGAGTTCGCGGCGTCGAGGTCCGCCTGCGGGACCAGCCGCGGAATCATCGCCTGTTGGGCGGGCCCGAAGAACGTCTCCATCGTGCCCGCGATCAGCGCGACGGCGATGACGACCGGGACGAGGTACGGCCCGTCGCCAACGATCGGGATCGAGAGCGTGACCACTCCGCGGATGGCCTCGGTGGCGACGAGGAGGTACTTCCGGTTGACGCGGTCGACGACGACGCCGGCCGGGATCGAGAGCAGCACTCCCGGCGTGAAACTCGCCAGCGCGACGAGCGTGACGAGTCGCGGGTCGCCGGTCACCTCGTACACGATCCAGATCAGCGCGATCTCGTGGATGCTGTCACCGATCCGGGTGATCAGTTGCGCGAGCCAGAGCGCCGCGAACCCCCGCTCCCGGAGGAGCGCGCGCATCAGTCCCTCTCGGCCAGAAGCATCCCCTCGACGTACGCGTCGACGGCCGCCTCCGTCTGGGGCTTCGCTTCCGGTTCGTCGAGAGTGAGGTCAGCTTGGACCGCTCCCTGGAGTGCGTACCGGAGGAACCGGGCGGTCGCTTCGGGGGACACCTGCCTGAACTCGCCCGCCTCGATCCCGTCCCGGACGATCCCGGCGAGGGTCGCCTGCAGTCGCTCGGAGAACGCCGTCAGCACCGCCCGGTAGCGCTCGTTGCGGGCCGCAGCGGCCGCCAGTTCGACGAACGCGACGTTGAACCGAGCGTGTTCGTCGTCCGCCGGGATCGAGAGCTGCGCGTCGACGAACCGCCGTAGTCGCCGTTCGGCGCTTCCGTCCCCCAGCGTCTCGAGCCACTCGGTCTCCTGCTCGTGAACCCACTCGAGGAAGGCGACGACGAGGTCGTCCTTGGTGTCGTAGTGGTAGTGGACGAGCGACTGGCTGCAGTCGGCCTCGTCGGCGACGCGCTGGGTGGTCAGGTTCGCGAACCCCCGCTCCGCGAGGACCCGGTAGGTCGCCGCCATCAACTGCTCGCGGGTGTCGGTGCCGGACGTATCGGAACTCATACTGTCTGAGTACTCACTCAGTAACGATAAACGTACTGATCAGACATTTAGCCACCGCCGGCCCTCGGTCGAGCGACCCTTGTCGAGAAAGTTACTTCCCGTCGCCGCCAAAACCTCGCGCGTATGGACGCGACCGAGGGGTTCGACGAGGTCGTTCACGAACCGGACCGGGAGTTCGTGGAGTCGACCAACGTCTGGCAGTTCATGCAGGCGTACGGTATCGACGACTACGAGGAACTGATCGAGCGAACGACGACCGAGGTCGAGGGGGAACCCGACTCCGGCGTCGACTGGTTCTGGGACGAGATGGCCGACTACCTCGACGTGGAGTTCTACGAGGCGTACGACACCGTCCGTGACGACGGCGATGGGCCGCAGTTCACCGACTGGTACCCCGGCGGCGAGATCAACATCGCCCACAACACCCTGGATCGCTACGCCCAGGTCGACTCCCCCGAGCGCAACAAGGTCGCCTGCATCTGGGAGGGCGAGGACGGCGAGGTCGACGAACGGACGTTCCACGACCTCTACCGGCAGGCCAACCGCGTCGCGAACTACCTCGAGGACGCCGGCGTCGAGACCGGCGACACTGTCGGGCTGTACATGCCGATGGTGCCGGAGGTCATCTCGATCCTCTACGGCTGTTTCAAGGTGGGCGCCATCGCGGTGCCGATCTTCTCCGGGTTCGGCGTCGAGGCGACCGCGACCCGCATCGACGACGCCGAGCCCGCGGTGCTGTTCACCGGCGACGGCTTCTACCGCCGGGGGAGTCCGATCCGCCTGAAGGAGGGCGCCGACGAGGCGATCGCGCAGGCCGGCCACGTCGAGAACGTCGTCGTCTACGACCGACTCGGGGACCGCGAGAACCCCGACGTGGACGTGCCGTGGGAGGACGAGCGCGACGAGTGGTGGGACGACGCCGTTTCCCCCAAGTCCGGCGAGTACGACACCAAGTCCCTGCCGTCGGATCAGGAGTCGATGCTGCTGTACTCCTCCGGGACGACCGGCGAGCCGAAGGGGATCGTCCACACCCACGCCGGCGTGCTCGTGCAGTGTGCGAAGGAGATCCACTTCGGCTTCGACCAGAAGGACCACGACCGCTTCTTCTGGGTCAGCGACATCGGCTGGATGATGGGCCCGTGGACGCTGATCGGCAACCACCACTTCGCCGGGACGACGTTCATGTACGAGGGCGCGCCCGACCACCCGCACCCGGGCCGGTTCTGGGAGATGATCGAGGAACACGGCATCACCACCTTCGGCGTCTCGCCCACCGCGATCCGGGCGCTGCGCAAGCACGGGGACGACGTGGTCGAGCAGTACGACCTCTCCAGCCTGCGCCTGCTCGGGTCCACGGGCGAGCCGTGGGACCCCGAGTCGTGGATGTGGTTCTACGAGCAGGTCGGCGGCGGCGAGGCGCCGATCATCAACATCTCCGGCGGCACGGAGATCTGTGGCTGCTTCCTCATGCCCATGCCGATCAACGACCTCAAGCCCGGCACGCTGGGCGGCCCCGGACTGGGGATGGACATCGACATCGTCGACGCCGACGGCGAGTCGGTGAAGGAGGCCCACGAGCGCGGCTTCCTCGTGGCGCGTGACTCCTGCCCCTCGATGACCAAGAGCCTCTGGTCGGGCGACGAGCGCTACCTCGCGGAGTACTGGTCGACGTGGGAGGACCTCTGGGACCACGGCGACTTCGCCCAGAAGGACGAGGACGGGTTCTGGTTCCTCCACGGGCGCGCCGACGACGCGCTCAACGTCGCCGGCCGAAAGGTCGGCCCCGCCGAGATCGAGGCCGTGCTCGTGGAGCACGAGGCCGTGAACCAGGCCGCCGCCGTCGGCGTCCCCGACGAGACGACCGGGACGGCGGTCGTCGTCTACGTCGTGCCGGAGGCCGGCGTGACCCCCGACGACGACCTGGCCGACGAACTCCGCACGCTCGTGGGCGAGGAGCACGGCAAACCGTTCCGCCCCCGCGAGGTCATCTTCGTCGGGGAGTTCCCGAAAACGCAGTCCGGCAAGGTGATCCGCCGCGCGATCGAGGCGGCCTACCGCGGCGAGGACCCCGGCGACCTCTCCTCGATGGAGAACCCCGAGGCGTTCGAGCAGCTGAAAGACGCGTCGTAGACCGGTCGGGGGGTTCCCCACCCAACTGTTTTTGCCGACTCAGTCGTCAGCCGGCGCCGGGCCGCGCGGCTCACCGACCCACGACCCGCTGGTGAAGTCGATAGCGTTGTTCCACTTGGCGACCACCGTCGTCACCGATAGGTCGCCGGAGATGTTGGTCATCGTCCGCATCCGGTCGAGGATCGGGTCGACGCCCGCGACGAACCCGACCACTTCGAGCGGCAGCCCGAGTTGGGTGAGCACCAGCGTCAGCATGATCAGCCCCGTCCCGGGCACGCCGGCGGCGCCGATGCTCGCCAGCACGGCGACGACGACGACGGTGAACTGTTCGGGGAGCGTCAGCGACACCCCGACCAAGTTCGCGGCGAAGATGGCCGCGACCCCCTGGTAGAGCGCGGTGCCGTCCATGTTGATCGTCGCGCCCAGGGGGAGCGAGAAGCTGTAGACGCTCTCGTCGATCTTGAGGTTCTCGTCGGCGTCGCTCATCGTCACGGGTAGCGTCCCCGACGAGGACCGGATCGACAGCGCCGTGACCAGGGCGTCGCGCCCGCCGCGGAGGAACTTGATCGGCGACTGGCCGGCCAGCAGCATCACCAGCCCGCCCAGGTGGACGACGGCGATGTGCAGGGTTACGGCCAGCAGGAGGGTCAGAATGAGCAGCGCGAACGGGAGGATGGCGTCGACGCCCGCCTGCCCGAACACGGCCGCCATCAGCGCGAACACGCCGAGCACGCCGTACTCCATCACGCCCCAGACGATCTTGAACATCGCCTCAGCACCGGCCTCCGCGAGGTTGTAGAAGCTCTCGATCCCCTCGTTGACCTGTTCGGAGACCTGATCGGATTCCTCGACAACAGCCAGTGCGTAGCCGAACACGATGACGAAGAAGATGACCGGCAGGATGTCACCCGCAGCCATCGAGCCGATGACGTTGCCGGGCACGATGCCGAGGATCACATCGACGATGTCGGGGGCCTCGGCCTCCATCGCTTCACCGCCAGTCAGTTGGAGGTTCTCACCGGGGTTGATGACGTTCGCGACCAGCAGCCCGAAGGCGACGGCGAGCCCGGACGTGATCGCGTACAGTCCGACGACCTGCCCGCCGATCCTGCCGAGTTTGCTCGGCGTCAACCGTCTGGCCCCCATCAGCAGCGTGAACACGATGATGGGGATGATCAGCATGCTCAGCAGTTGGACGAAGAGATCACCGAGCGGCTGCAGCCTGGTCGCGGGCTGACCGACGACGAGCCCGAAGACCGAACCCAGGACGAACGCCGTCCCGATCCGGTACACGATGGGAACCGATCGGTAGCGCGACCAGTACGTCGAGAGTGTACTCATACGTCAGTCGGTAATTCACCCGGGGGTACTTAAGCGATAGCCCAATGGCGACCGTGGCCGCTAGCCACGACGCCGCTGCCGGCTCACTCGACCGATCGCAGGACGTCGTCGGGCGCCAGCGTCGCCGGTTCCGGTCCTCTCCCGCTCGTCACCGCGAGATCGCCGCGTGCGTCGCTCGCGGGCGCGGCCGGATCCGCCAGCACGGCACATCCCCCGACGAGTAACGGCGCGAGCAGGCCGGCGACGACGGCCCCCGGTTCCGCCAGGGAACTCCGGACGACGACGCGGCTGTCGGCGTCCAGCCGCCGCAGGTCCGCCACCTCCGCGGCTGCGGTGAGTGCGTCGCCGTGGCTCACCCGCCAGTCCTCGCCGACGAGCAACGGCGTCGCGGGATCGACGCTGGTCGGCGGGAAGGCGGGGTTCTCGCTCCAGACGGACTCCTCCCAGTCGACGGTGTCGGCGGCGTCGGCGTCGTCGCCGAAGACGGCGAGTTTGGTTCCGGGTCCGGGGTCGTACGCGGCCTGCTCGGCGCCGGGAACGAGCAGCAGTCGGTCGCCGGCGTCGGCGCCGGCCTCGGGATCGAACCGGGTCGCTGCGCCGAGTTGGGCGGCGCCGAGGAAGGCGAATACCGGCGGCAGGTCGGGCACGGGCGCGACGGCGACCGTCCGGCCCTCGCCGACGCCGTGGAAGCGCAGGACGTTGCCCGCCTTGTAGGCGTTCGTGATCAGTTCGTGGTAGCTCCGCTCGCGACCGTCACCGACGACGAGCGCGGGGCGGTCGCTGCGCCGGTCGCGGGCGAGCAGGTCGCCGACGGCGTCCATACGCCCACTCGCGGCGGGAGAACCAAGGCTCCGGCGGTCGGCGGTGGGGCCGGCGATCAGGGAGCGCCGGCGATCACCATCCGGGAGTCGTCCGCCTCGAACATGAGCATCCGGGAGTCTCCGGCGTCGACGCGCACGGCGTCGCCCGCGTCCATCGAGATGACCTCGTCCTCGACGGTGAGCTTCGCCGCACCCGAGAGCAGGAGGTACACCTCCTCCTGCCCGTCGCTCTCGTGGTCGTGCTCCATCCCCTCCCAGCCGGCGTCGGCCTCGACGACGGTGACGCCGAGGTTCTCGCAGTCGAGCGCGTCCCGGAGGAAGTACATCCCGGGCGCTTTCGGTTCCACGTCGTCGTAGGTGGCGGCGTCGTGACTCATTGCGCGTCGACTATCGGCCGCCCGCGCCAAAAAGCGACCGCCGCCGCCAGCCTCAGAACGAGTTCCGGAGCTTCTCGAAGAAGCCGCGGTCGACGTCGACCTCCTCGCCGCCGGCTTCCGCGAACCGTTCGAGGGCTTCGCGCTGTTCCTCGTTCAGGTCGTCCGGCGTGACGATCTGCACGTCGACGTAGAGGTTCCCCTGCCCGCGGCCGCGCAGGCGGGGCATCCCCTTCCCCCGGAGTCTGAACCGCTCGCCCGACTGCGTGCCCGCGGGAACGTCGAGTTCGACGGGGCCGTCGAGCGTGGGCACCTCGACGGTCGCGCCGAAGGTCGCCTGCGGGAACGAGATCGCGTGGCGGTGCTCCAGGTCGGCCCCGTCCCGTTCGAACTCGGGGTGGTCCTCGACCTCGACCTCGATGAGGAGGTCGCCCTTCGGGCCGCCGTTCTCGCCGGGGGCGCCCTCGCGCTCCATCCGGAGGCTCTGGCCGCTCTGGATCCCGGCGGGCACGTCGACCTGCAGGCTGGCCTCCTGCCGGACGACGCCGTCGCCCGAACAGGTCGAACACTCCTCGGAGTAGAGTTCGCCCTCGCCGCCACAGCGCCGACAGGTCTGGGTCTGCTGGACCCGGCCCAGCGGCGTCTGCTGGACCTGCGTGACCTGGCCCTGCCCGTTACACTCCGGACAGGTCTCCACGTCGGCGTCGTCGGGGTGGCCGGCGCCGCCGCAGTCCGGGCACTCCTCGGGGCGCTCGATGGTGAACTCCTTGCTGACGCCCTCGTAGGCCTCCTCGAGGGTGATCGACATCCCGGTGCGGATATCGCGGCCCTGTTGCGGGCGGTTGCCGCCGCCGCCACGGCCGCCCCCGCGACCGCCGCCGAAGAACTGCTCGAAGATGTCCTCGAAGCCGCCACCGCCGCCGCCGGCGCCGCCGAACGGGCCGCCGCCCATCCCGCCGGCGCCGCCGGCGCCCTCGTCGAAGCCGCCGCGCTTCTCGGCCTGTTCGAAGCGCTCGTGGCCCATCTGGTCGTAGGCTTGGCGCTTCTCCTCGTCGGTGAGCACCTCCTTCGCCTTCTTGGCCTTGCGGAACTTCTCCTCGGCGTCGTCGTCGTCGCTCACGTCCGGGTGGTACTGGGAAGCCTTCTTGCGGAACGCCTGCTGGATCTCGTCCTCGTCGGCGTCCCGGGAGACCCCCAGCACCTCGTAGAAGTCCTCGCTCATTCGTTATCGGAACAAACTCGCTCGGCGTATTTGAATCGCGTGGCTCCGACCGCGGCGATCACTCGGTCGCGGTACCCTGTCGCGGCGATGGATTCATCGCCCCCGTCGTGCACCGTGTACACGAATGCCATCGTTCACCGCCCGCGCCGAGTACGACCGTCTCAGCCACGTTCGCGCCCACCGACCGGGACTCGAACTCTGGCCCGGCGCGCTCGATCCCGAGACGAACCTCTTCGACGCCCCGCTGCCGCCAGCACAGGCCGCACGGGAGCACGAGCGCATGACCGACGCCCTCGCGGCCGCGGGCGTCGAGGTGCACCTCCTCGCGGACGACCTCGCCGCGGCGGGCGAGCTCGACGCTCTGGTCGACGAGTACGTCGACGTGCCGGAGGGCGTCGACGCCGCCGCGGCGACTGCCGCGTTCAGCCCGCGGGAGACGCTGGAACTCGTCCTCTCGCGGGCCGAGCTCTCCGAGGCGAACGACCGGACGAGCGTCGAACTCCGCCAGCCCATCTCGAACACGCTGTTCCAGAGCGACACCGTCGTCGTCGGGGACGAGGGCCCCGTCCTGTGCGAGATGGGCGAGCCGGTCCGGCAGGACGAACTCCCGGTCGTCCGCCGGGCGTGGGAGGGTCTCGGCGCCGAGTTCGGCCACGAGATGCACCGGCCCCTGGAGGGCGGGGAGTTCCTGCCGGCCGACGAGTTCGCGCTGCTGGGCGTCTCGGCGGAAGTCGACGGCGAGGAGGAGGTGATCCGGACCACCTACGACGCGGGCCGGGAGTTCCTCGAGGCCGGCGCCGTCGGGTTCGAGGAGGTCGGCCTCGTGCGCGCGCCGCTCTCGGCGGACCGGCGCCACCGCGAGGAGCACGGGATCGGCTCCCGCGTGCTCCACCTGCTCGGCTGGTGCAACCTCGCCGCCGAGGGGCTCGCGGTGACCGACCCCACGCTGGCCGAGGCCGCGACGGTCGACGTGTTCCGGAAGACGAGCGACGGCTACGAGTTCGATCGGTCCACGTCGGCGCTCGCGTACCTCCGCGATCGCGGCTACGACGTCGTCGAGACGGGGCCGACGGAGCGCTGGGCCGCGAACTTCCTCACCGTCGACGATGGCGTGGTCGTCCCGATGCACCGAACCGACGAGGACGGGAACTACGACCCTGGCCTGAACGCCACCATCGAGGGCCTGAAAGAGCGCGGCGTCGAGGTGCTCCCCGACGGCGAGGGGATCCCGGAGGGCGTGCTGACCCGCGGCGCGGGCGGGATCAACTGCATGACCGTGCCGCTGGAGCGTCGGTGAGATTCGAACCGCACGAAAAGCTACGGCCCGTTCGGTTCGGAAAGCTCGCTCCGCTCGTTTTCGGGCCGACGGGAACGACCCCTCGGGCTCGCGTTACTCGTCCTCGTCGTCGTTCTCGTCGACGTCCTCGAAGTCGGCGTCGACGTACTCGTCGTCGCCGTCCGCGCCAGCACCGGCGTCGCCGCCCATGCCGCCCGGGCCGGCGCCGCCCATGCCGCCCGGACCGGCACCCGCGGCACCTGCGCCGCCGGGGCCGCCGGCAGCGGCCTCCTCCTGGTACATCTGCTTGCCGATCTCCTGGAGCTCGCCGCTGAGCTCCTCGGTGACTTCCTCGAGCTCCTCGGCCGTGGCGTCCTCGTCGTCCAGAACCTCCTCGACGTCCTCGATCGCGGCTTCCACGTCCTCGACGATCGCCTCGTCGACGTTCTCCTCGTTCTCCTCGAGCAGGGTCTCGGCGCGCTGGATCGCGCCCTCGGCCTCGTTGCGGGCCTCGATGCGCTGTCGGCGCTGCTTGTCCTCCTCGGCGTGCTGCTCGGCCTCCTGCTGCATCTCCTCGATCTCCTCGTCGGAGAGGCCGGCGCCGCCCTCGATGGTGATCGACTCGGCGTTACCCGAGCCCTGGTCCTCGGCTTCGACGTTGACGATACCGTTCTCGTCGATGTTGAACGTGACCTCGATCTGGGGGGTCCCGGCCGGCGCCGGCGGGATGCCGGTCAGCTGGAACTCGCCGAGCAGCTCGTTCTCCTCGGCGATCTCGCGCTCGCCCTGGAACACCCGGACCTGCACGGAGGTCTGGTTGTCCGCCGCGGTGGTGAACACCTTCGACTCCTCGGTCGGGATGGTGGTGTTCTTCTCGATCAGGCGCTCGAACAGGCCGCCCTTGACCTCGATCCCCAGCGAGAGCGGGGTCACGTCGAGCAGCACGAGGTCGTCCACGTCGCCGGAGAGGACGCCGCCCTGGATCGCCGCACCCAGCGCGACGGCCTCGTCGGGGTTGACGTTCTTCTTGGGCTCCTGGCCGACCAGGTCCTCGACCTGCTCGTGGACCTGGGGCATCCGGGTGGAGCCGCCGACGAGGATGACCTCGTCGATGTCGGTCTTGGTGTAGCCGGCGTCCTCGAGCGCCTGCTCGGTCGGCTCGACCGTGCGCCCGATCAGGTCCTCGGTCAGCGACTCGAACGTCGCTCGCGTGATCGACTGCTCGAGGTGGACCGGGCCGGAGTCCGTCGCCGTGATGAACGGGAGGTTGACCGTCGTCTCCTTCTTGTTCGAGAGCTCGATCTTGGCCTCCTCGGCGGCGTCCTTGAGCCGCTGGAGCGCCTGCCGGTCCTCGCGGAGGTCGATGCCGTGCTCGTTCTCGAACTCGTCGGCGAGGTGGTCCATCAGCGCCTCGTCCCAGTCGTCGCCGCCGAGGTCGTTGTCCCCGTTGGTCGCGACGACCTCGTAGACGCCGCCGCCGAGGTCGAGGATGGACACGTCGAACGTCCCCCCACCCAAGTCGTACACGAGGACTGTCTGGTCGGAGTCGTCGTCGAGCCCGTAGGCCATCGACGCCGCCGTCGGCTCGTTCACGATGCGGTCGACCTCGAAGCCGGCGATCTCGCCGGCGTCCTTGGTCGCCTGTCGCTGCTTGTCGTTGAAGTACGCCGGCACCGTGATGACCGCCTTCTCCACGTCGTCGCCGAGGTACTCCTCGGCGTCGCGTTTGAGCTTCTGGAGGATCATCGCCGAGATCTGCTCGGGCGTGTACTCCTCGCCCTCGGCCTCGACGGTGTAGTCCTCGTCGCCCATGTGGCGCTTGATCGAGGCGATCGTGTTCTCCGGGTTCTGGATCGCCTGGTTCTTGGCGGGCTTGCCGACGAGTCGCTCGCCGTCGTCGGAGAACGCGACGACGGACGGCGTGGTTCGATCGCCCTCGCTGTTGACGATGATCTCGGGGTCTCCACCCTCCATGACGGCCATCGCGGAGTTGGTGGTCCCCAGGTCGATTCCGAGGATCTTGTTGCTCGCCATCTTGCTCATACCTTCCGGGTTGAGTCGGTTAAAGGTTGCTTTAACGCCCGGAGACAACCCCAACGCCCGCTTGCGGTTCTGCCACCCGGCGGCGGGGTACGGAGAAGGATTTATCCCGAACCGTCCACCGACCGCTACTCCTGGCTGACGGTGACCTGTGCGGTCCGGATGACGCGGTCGCCCATCTCGTAGCCGGGGCGGTAGAGCTCGTCGATGACGCCGGCGGGGCGGTCGCTCTCGACGCGCATCAGTACCTCGTGGCGCTCGGGGTCGGGCTCCTCGCCGACCTCGGGTTCGATGCGGTCGACGCCCTCGTCGTCGAGCACGCGGTCCAGTTCCCCGAGCGTCTTCTCGACGCCCTCGCGGATGTCGGCGTCGCCGTCCTGCGCCAGCGCGCGGGCGAGGTTGTCCCGGACCGGGAGCAGGCGCTCCACGAGGTCCTCGGTCGCGCGGGCGCGCTGCTGTTCGAGCTTCTTCTGCTGGCGCTTCTTGAAGTTCTGGAAGTCGGCCTGCTTGCGGGTGAGTTTGCTCTCGAGGTCGTCGACGCGCTCCTCGTAGTCGGCTCGCTCCGCTTCGAGTTCTTCGGCCAACGCCTCGTCGTGGTCGGCGACACGCTCGATCAGCGACCGGTCGAGTTCTTCCTGCTCGCGCTCCCCCTCCGCCGCGGAAGCCTCGGCACCGGCGTCAGCCTCGGGCGCCGTCTCGGCGTCCGTTTCCTCGGGCGCGTCGACGCCCGTCTCGGCTTCGGTCGGCTCCTCGGCTGCCGCGTCGGCGTCGTCGGTCATAACCGAAGGAAGCGCCGCCGTGGGTTTAAGCGTTGCAAAACCGCCCCGCCAGTCGGCGCGGGATCAGTCGCCGGTCAGCGCATCGAGCATGAACACCGCCTCGGGTTTCGAGAGCGGATCGTTCGCGTTGCCGCAGTGGGGCGACTGCACGCAGGACGGACAGCCGTCGGCGCAGTCGCAGTCGTCGATCAGCCGGGCGGTTCGGCGCATGAGCTCCTCGATCCGGTCGTAGCCGCGCCTGACGAGGCCGACGCCGCCGGGGTGGCCGTCGTAGACGAAGACGGTCGACCGGTCGGTGTGGCCGTGATAGGGCGTCGAGAGCCCGCCGACGTCCGCCCGGTCACAGAGCAGGTACAGCGGGAACAGCGAGATGACGCCGTGCTCGGCCGCGTGGATGCCGCCGTTGAAGCCGTACTCCGGGTCGCCGTCCTCGGCCGCCATCGCCCGCATCTCGACTTCGACGGCCTCCGGGACGGTCCAGTAGAGCGCCTTCGTCCGGAGCGTCGTCTCGGGGAGGTCCAGCGACTCCCGACCTAGCGTGTCGCCCGACGCGGCGTCGCGACGCTCGAACCCCGTGACCCGCTCGGTGACGGAGACGTCCGCGAACCGAACCGTGGTCTCCGGTCGTGCCGAGAGGGGTTTCTCCCGCAGGTCCTCATGGACGGTCACGTCCTTCTCGGTCAGGACCCGCGTGTGGTAGTCGGCCCAGGTCGGCTCCAGCCGGGCCGTATCGCGGTCCAGATCCAACTCGGCCACCTCGTACCGCCGGCCCTGGTGGTGGTAGATCGCGCCGGGGTGGACGTCCCGGAGCGCGTCCGAGAACGACAGCGAAGCGACCACGTCGCCCGAGCGGGCGTCCCGGAGGTCGACCTCGCGGTCGTCGATGGTCCGGAGGTTCATGCCGTGCTGGGGGCTCTCGTCGCCGTCGTGGGTCCAGCGGAGTCCCCGTTCTGTGTTCCGGCGCTCCAGAACCCCCGTCGCTTCCAGCTCTGCGACCACGTCCGGGTACGGCTCGCCGAAGTGGCGGTCGTCGTCCCGGGAGAGCCAGTTCTCGGCGGCCGCCGAGGCGACGTGGTCCGGCAGGAGCTCCTCGTTCTCGGGGTTCGAGATCGCGTCCTCTGGCTCGCCCTCGAAGAACGTCTCCGGGTTCCGCATCAGGTACTGATCCAACTGGTCCTCGCCGGCGACGAGCACTACGAGAGCGGGGTCGTCGCCCCGGCCCGCGCGGCCGGCCTGCTGGAACGCCGCCATCCGGGTCCCCGGGTAGCCGTCGACGATCACCGCGTCCAGCCCGCCGACGTCGACGCCGAGTTCGAGCGCGGTCGTGCTCCAGACGCCGCGGAGGTCGCCGTCGTGGAGCTGCCCCTCCAACTCCCGCCGGCGTTCGTCCGTGAGCGAGCCCTGGTAGGCGCCGACTTTCCCGGCCAACTCGGTCGCGCCGCGACTCCGGAGTTCCTTCGCCGACTCCTCGGCGTATCGCTCGGCGGTCTGGCGGCTCCGGGTGAAGACGAGCGTCTGCTCGCCCGCCTCGACGAGGTCGGCGAACAGGCGCATCGACTCGGTGTGGCTGGAGCGTCGACGCCCGGTCCCGCGATCCTGCTCGTACTCCGGGGGGTTCCAGAGCACCCAGTCCCGCGGCCCGGTCGCGGAGGCGTCGTCGTCGACCAGCGTGAACCCCGATGGGTCCCGCCCGGTCACCGTCGCCGCGTGCTCGACTGGGTTGCCGATGGTGGCCGAACAGCAGACGTAGGTCGGGTCGGCGCCGTAGCGGTCACAGATCCGGTTGAGTCGCCGCAACAGCAGCGCGACCTGCGAACCGAACACGCCCCGGTAGCTGTGGATCTCGTCGATCACCACCCGTTCGAGGGAACTGAACAACCACTCCCAGAGCCGGTGGGCGTGCGGGAGGAGCGCGTAGTGGACCATGTCGGGGTTCGACAGCAGCACCGTCGGCCGGCGGTCACGCACGTCGCGCTTCTCCGACTTCGAGAGGCGACCGGTGTACTGCTCGACGGCGACCCGGGACCCGAACCCCAGATCCCGAGCGAGTTCCGAGAGCGTCTCCAGTTGGTCGGCGATCAGCGCGTTCTGGGGGCCGATGTACAGCGTGCGGCCGCCGTGATCCATCGCGTTCTCGAACGCCGGCACGGTGTAGGCGAGGCTCTTCCCGCTCGCGGTTTCGGTCGCGATCACGGCGTCGTCGCCCGCCCGAACGGCCCGAACCGCGTCGGTCTGGTGGCGGAACGGCTGCTCGATGCCGCGCTCGGCCAGCGCGCTTTCGAGGCGCTGTTCGAGATCCAGCTCCGCGAACCGGGGGTCGCGTGGCGGGACGCGTCGATGGGCGGCCACCTGATCTCGGTAGTAGGGCCGCTCGCGGAGCCAGTCGAGCGGGTCGTGCACGCCGTCTGTTCGGCGCGGGCGGAGTATGACGGTTCTGGTCCCGGCCGCTTTTGGGCGCCGACGCCGAGACGGGGATATGGCCGAGGGCGGCACTTACACGCTCGTGTTCGCGCTGCCGAACGCCGCCGCTATCGAGGTCGGCGCACTGGGGACCCACCGGTTCCCCGCCGGCGGCTACTGCTACACCGGGAGCGCGCTCGGCAGCGGCGGCTTCTCCCGGATCGACCGCCACCGGCGCGTCGCCGCCGGCGAGCACGACGTCCGCCACTGGCACGTCGACTACTTCGGCGGCCACCCCGACGTGGAGCTGGTCGCCGTCGAGCGCACGCCCGAGCGGGACTGTGAGTGCGCGGTCGCGCAGGCGCTCGGGAGCGGCCCCGTGTCGGGCTTCGGCGCCTCCGACTGCGACTGCGAGACCCACCTCGCGCGGTTCGACAGTATCGACGCCGCACGGGAGCGAGCGCGCGACGTCCACCGTGGTTGATCCCGGCAGCGCGGCCGGTGAGCCGGTGGCTCTTAGCCCCTCCACACCGATCCCCGAGCCATGTACGAACCGATGCCGTATCTGGAGTGGATCCACGGCCGGCCCGAGACGGCGACACACGACCTCGGGTCGAGCGATCTCCGGACCGATCGCGCGCACGGGTCGGTCGTCCCGTCGCCGCTCGCGGGGCTCGACGACCCGGCCGACCCGCCGTCACTCGAAGCCGCCATCGCGGCGGAGTACGGCGTCGACGAGTCCCGGGTGCTGGTGACCGCGGGGGCGACCCACGCGAACTTCCTCGCCGCCGCGGCGGCGCTGTCGCTGGCCGAGGGCGACGAGGTCCTCGTCGAGCGCCCGGGGTACGACCCGCTGATCCACACCCCGGCCGGCGTCGGCGGGGAGATCGAGCGCTTCGAACGCCCGGCGAGTTCCGGGTACCCGCTGCTCCCGGACACGATCACCGCCGCGACGTCCCCGGGGACGGCGCTGGTCACCGTCACGAACCGCCACAACCCGACTGGACGGCTCACGTCGCGCGGCGACCTGGCGTCGGTCGCCGAGGCGGTGGCCGACACGAACGCTCGCCTGCTCGTCGACGAGGTCTACGGCCCCTACACGGCGGACCCGGGCTCCGGAGGGGCGTTCGGAGGTGTCACGGCCGCGGGGCTGTCGAACACCGTCGTGACCGGTTCCTTCACCAAGTTTCACGGGCTCGGCGGGCTCCAGATCGGCTGGGTGATCGCCGACGAGTCGTTCGTCGACCGCGCCCGGGAGGTGTTCATGCACGTCCCGTCGGTCGCGGAGCCGTCCCGCGCGCTCGCTCGGCGCTTCTTCGCCCACCGGGACGAGCTCGTCGCGGACTCGCGGGCCCACCTGCGGCGGAACCACGAGCTGCTCGCGTCGTTCGTCGACGGCCGGGACGATCTCGACGGGCGGATCGCCGCCGGCTGTACGTTCGGGCTGGTCGAGCACGAACGCGTCGACGGCGACGCACTCACCGAGGCGGCGTGGGACGCGGGCGTACTCGTCGTCCCGGGGCGCTTCTTCGGGGCACCGTCGGGGATCCGACTCTCGGCGGGGCGGCGCCCGGCGGCCGTCGAGGCGGGACTGGCGGAACTGGGGCGGCTACTCGACGACCTCTGAGGAGCGCGATCGCCGGCGAGTTGGCGAACAGGTGGCGGGTCGCTGGCGGGGCAGGTGCCACGCTACCGCTGCTGCCCCGCCGCAGTTCTCAGGTCACGGGGCGAGTGGTCGCGCTCTCGTACTTGAAAAGTGGGCCCGACCGGCCGGGCGCAGTCAGGCGTCGTCGACCGCGGCGGCGAGCTTCTCGACGGGATGGGCCGGCTCGGCGTCGGCGCCCGGGCGGTCGCCGAGTTGGGTGCGACAGGAGGCGCCCGGCGCGACGACCTCCTCCGCGTCGGCGCGCTCGACCTGGTCGAACAGGAGCCGCCCGATCGCTTTGCTCATCGAGTAGTGCTCGGCCTCGTAGCCGAAGCTCCCGGCCATCCCACAGCAGGTGGAGTCGAGCGGTTCGACCGCGAAGCCGGCACGGCGGAGGACGCCGACCGCGTGGTGGTCCTTCTTGGTCGCCTTCTGGTGACAGTGGCCGTGATAGACCAGCGACCCCTCGCCGGCGGCGTCGAGCTCCTCGTCGAGGTGGAACGAGTCAAGGTACTCGAACAGCCCGTAGGTCGCGTTCGAGACGGCCTCGACGCCGTCGCCCGTGAGCAGGTCGTGGTAGTCGGACTGGAGCATCACCGCGTCGGAGGGTTCGACGACGACCACGTCCCAGCCATCGCGGACTCGGGGGGCGAGCGCGTCGACGTTCTCTCGGGCGTGACCGCGGGCCTGCCCGACGAACCCCTTCGAGAGCGGCGGCCGGCCGCTCGGGCCGGCCGCCTCGGCGAGTCGGACGTGGACGCCGGCGGCTTCCAGCACGCGGACCGCGGCCTTCCCCTGCCCGGGGGCGTTGAAGTTCGTGTGCGTGTCCGGGAGGAGCAGGGCCTTCCGGTCGGCTTCCGCCTCGGAAACCGCGGGCTCGCGGTCGGCCATCCAGCCCTCGAAGCTCCGGCGGTGGAACGTCGGGAGCGATCGGTCGGCGGCGATGCCGACGGTCTTCTCCAGCAGCCAGCGCGCGCCCGGCAGGTTCGCGGCGGCGTTCGAGAGCGGCGCGAGCCGGCTCCCGACCCGCGAGAGGGCGTCGACGTTGGCGAACAGCGTCTCCCGCAAGCTGCTGCCCTCGCGCTGGTGGCGCGCGTGCTCGATCTCGGTCTTCATCTTCGCCATGTCCACCTCGCTCGGGCAGTCCTTCGCACAGCCCTTGCAGCCGATACAGAGGTCGAGTACCTCGTCCTCGAACTCCTCGGTGAAGACCTCCTCCTCGGGGAGGTCGCCGCTCATCGCCTGCCGGAGCAGGTTCGCCCGGCCGCGGGTGGCCTGGATCTCCTCGTCGGCGGCGCGGTAGGTGGGGCACATCACGCCGCCGGTGGTGTCCTGATCCCCACGGCAGCCGCCGCAGCCGTGACAGAGCTCGGCCATCCCCTGGAACCCGTTGTCGTTCTCCCACCTGAGTTCGGGGTCGAAGCCGGCCTCGAACTCGTACTCGGGGGAGAACCGCAGGTTCTCGGTCATCTCGACGGCGTCGGCGCGCTCGGGGAACTGCTGGGGGCGCGCCTCGTCGGCCGCGTAGCCACAGACCTGGCCCGGGTTCAGCAGCCAGTCGGGGTCGAACGCGGCCTTGAGGTCGCGGAACGCCTCCCAGAGCTCCTGGCCGTACAGTTTCCGGTTCCACTGCGTGCGTGCGCGACCGTCGCCGTGTTCACCCGAGACGCTGCCGCCGAGTTCGACGACGAGGTCGCTGACGGCGTCGGCGATCGACTCGTAGCGCTCGACGCCGGCCTCGGTCTTGGTGCCGATCAGCGGCCGGACGTGGATCACCCCCGGGCCGGCGTGGGCGTAGAAGGAGGCGAACGTGTCGTGGTCCGCGAGGATCTGCTGGAACCGCCGGGTGTACTCGGGGAGTTTCTCGGGAGGGACGGCGCAGTCCTCGATGAAGGAGAGGTGTTTCTCGTCGGTGGTTCTGGAGAGCAGGATGGGCATCCCGGCCTTCCGCATCTTCCAGAACCGTCCCCGCGTCTCCTCGTCGTGGGCCTCCATCGCCGCCATCGCCCGGGGGGGATCGCCGGCGCTCGGCGGCGAGTCGCTCGGGTCGCCGGCGGTGTCGGTCCCCGGCCGACGGTCCGCGAGCAGGTCGGCCACCTTCCGCCGCCCCTCGTCGTCGCTGTCGGCGTAGAACTCCACGAGCAGCGCCGAGTCGGTGCCCTCGGGGAGCATCCCCACCACGTCAGCGAACTCCTGGGTGTCCCGGGCGAGGTCGAGCAGGGTGTCGTCCATCACCTCGACGGCGGCGGGATCGTGTTCGAGCACCGCGCTCACGTCCTCCATCGCCGCGATCAGGTCGTCGTAGGCCAGCAGCGCGACCGCCTTCGTAGCCGGGACCGGTTCGAGCGAGACGGTCGCCTCGGTGACGAACGCGAGCGTCCCCTCGCTCCCGGCGAGCAGGCGTGCCAGATTGACCGTTGCGTCCGCCGAAACCTCGCCGTCGACGGTCCCCTCGTCGACCAGCACGTCGAGGTTGTACCCCGAGACGTTGCGCTTGAGTTCGGGGTAGCGCTCGCGCACCTCCTCGGCGTGGCCGTCGAGTACGTCGACGACGCCCGCCGCGATACGCCGTTCGAGGTCGCCCTCGGGATCGGCGCGCTCACGGAGGTCGCCGACGCGTTCCTCGCCCAACTGCGTGACGGTGCCGTCGGCGAGTACGGCCTCGCAGGACTCGACGTACACGTCGGTCTTGCCGTACTTCAGCGAGTGCGAGCCGGTGGAGTTGTTGCCGATCGCGCCGCCGAGGGCTGACTTGTCCCGCCACGCCGGGTCGGGCGCGAACTTCAGCCCGTGGGGCGCACAGGCGGCGTTGAGTTCGGCGACGATCGCGCCCGCCGCTGCGGTCGCCGTCGCCGCGTCGGGGTCGACCTCGCGCACGCCGTCCATCTCGGCGGTCAGGTCGAGCACGACCGCCTCGTTGACGGTCTGGCCGGCGAGGCTGGTGCCGCCGCCGCGGGGAAGGACGGGGATCTCCCGCTCGGCGCAGTACTCCACGACCGCGGCCACGTCGGCGGTCGATTCGGGGAGAACGACGCCGATGGGTGTGACCTCGTACGCCGAGGCGTCGGTCGCGTAGAGCTGGCGGGAGTAGCTGTCGAACCGAACCTCGCCGTCGACGAGGCGCTCGAGGTCCGCGACGAGCCCCGGCCGGGCCACGTCGCCGCCCTGGTAGTCGAAGTCTCCGTCGATCGACGGGTCGTGATCCGCTGCCATACGTCATGGTTGCACGAGACCAAGGAAAAACACACGCCATCCAGGAGGGTAATCGTCGCCGCGGATCCGCGGGGGCTACGTCAGTCGGGTGGCGTCGACGTCGAGCGCGTTCGTGATAGTCGGAAGAGGTTTCACGTATGCGAACGATCACCAACCGATGTCCGAGTCCAAAGCCACCTTCGAGCTGTTCGAGGACGAAGCCGGGCAGTACCGCTGGCGGCTCCGCCACGACAACGGCAACATCGTCGCCGACGGCGGCGAGGGGTACGCGAGCAAGCAGAAGGCGCGTCAGGGGATCGAGAGCGTCAAGAACAACGCGGCCGGCGCCGAGATCGAGGAGCACGACTGAGCCGTCGGTCCGGCCGGATCGGTGTCCCTTTTTCACTCGCCCGCCAGGTCGACCCATGAGCTACGAGACGAGCCTGGACGTGCGGTTCCGGGACATCGACGCGATGGGACACGTCAACAACGCCGTCTACGCAACGTACGCCGAGCAGGCCCGTGCGGACTACTTCGCCGACGTGCTCGATCAGGACCTCTCCGAGGTTTCCTCCGTGCTCGCCCGTATCGAGATCGACTACCACCGGCCGATCGAACTCGGCGACGGCCCCGTGACCGTCGCGGTGTCTGTCCCCCGGCTCGGGGAGTCCAGTCTGCCGATGGAGTACGAGATCCGGACGGCCGAGGGCGAACTGGCGGCCAGCGTCGAGAGCGTCCAGGTCGCGTACGACCGGGAGGCCGGCGAGTCGGTGCCGCTCCCGGACGCGTGGCGCGAGGCGATCGCGGCGTACCACGAGCTCTGAGCCCGGAGGTTTATTCTGCCGCGCGCTAACGCTCACCCGTGTACAGCGCGCGTGACCGGGTCGAAGAGGAAGAGTGGCTCGCGGAGATGGACCGCGGCGCCGACAGCCTCGGACTGAGCGCCGAGGCGCGGTCCACCGCCGAGGACCTGTTTCTGAACAACGTGCCCGAGAGCGACCGGTCCAAGCCGGCGGTCGCGGCGGCCGCCCTCTATGCGGCGACGCTGCTGTCCGGCGAGGAGCGGGCCCAGACCGAGGTTGCCGACGCGATGGAGGTCTCCCGGCTCTCGGTCCAGCAGCGCTGGAAGCCGCTGCTCGAGGCGGCCGGGTTCCGTCCCCCGTCGTGGTAACTACTCGGAGTCGCAGGCGGAGGTCGACTTCGGGCTCTCGGGCGGGAACTTCCCGCGTCCGTCGCGCTCCGGCGTTCGGTTGCCGTGGCGGTCGATCTCGCCGGTGACGATCCGCGTCGAGGAGATGCGCTCGCCGTCCTCGGCCGGCACGTGGTCGACGACCTCGATCCGGAGCGGGTCGTGGCCGCGCTGCTCCCGGATCTCGTTGATCCGCTCGCCGCCCTCGCGCGTCTCCGGCGAGACGATCAGGGCGTCGAACTGGGGTTCGACCGCGATCCCGGTCGGCTCGTCCAGCCGGCGGATCTCGAACTCACGGCCGTACTCCTCGGCCAGGGGCTCCAGTTCCGCCTCGAGGTCCCGTTTGCGGTCCTCCCAGGGACGGACGTACCGCTCGACGTGACGGGTCTCCGGGGCGAGTTCGTCGGACGTGAGACCGACGGTCAGATCGCCGAGTTCGAACGCTCGGCGGAACAGCTTGCGGTGACCGTCGTGGACGGGGTCGAACGTCCCCCCGATGGCGACCTGCATACCCCGGCTTCCGCGCGCCGGGGGTTAAAGCGCGGTCATTCGGTCTCGGGTTCGGCCACGTCGTCCCCGTCGGCGTCGCTGGGGTCGGCATCCACGTCGGCGTCGGTGGCGTCGTCGTCGCGCGAGTCGTCGGTGTCACTGGCCCCCTCGTCGGCGTCTCGGACCGAGATCGTCACGGGTCCGTCCTCGTCGCCGTCGTCGTCCCGGGTCAGCTTCTCGTCGAGGTTGAACACCGCGTTGAGCTGGCTCTGGACCTGTCCGACCGCCCCCGAGACGAGTTCGCTGGGGGAGATGGCCTCGTACTCGTAGGGGTTGTTGCCGGCGCCCTCGCTCTCGCGTTTCCCGCGGGAGACGGTGTCCTCGTCGTGGAGCTCCGCCAGCGCCTCGCGAACCGTACTCGGGTAGAGTCCCGTCCCCTCGGCGACTTCCTCGCTGGTGCTGTTCGGGTGCTGTCGCAGGTAGACGTAGATCCGCGCGCGGGTCTCGGTGTCGAGCAGCCACGCGAGCAGATCGACGACGCCCTGGTCGAACTCGCCGATGGCCTTGTCGGCGCCCTCTTCGAGCCGTTCCCGCGCCGAGTTGAGTTCGGAGTCCCCGGTCGTGTCGTCTTCGGGCTTTCCAGACATGTGTGTTCGTACAAAGGTCAGAACTCCGCGCCCAAAAACGTTTGCCGACGCACAGAACGGCGCCGGTGGTCGGACGGTGTCAGTCCGCGGTGGGCGATCGCGGAGGGAAAGCCGTACTGCGTGGCGTCAATCCAGTTCGACTTGGATCTCGTTCTCGGTCACGTGGAGGTAGGTGATGTAGGTGCCGCCGGCGCCGGGGTCGTAGTCGAGGACCCCCTTCGACGCGGCGTGGTCGAGGTGGACCCCTCCCCCGGATCCCCCGGTGGTACCGTGGGCGTTCACGGTGAACTCGTCACCCAACTTCGCGACGTAGTGTCGGGTGAGGAGGTACGTCGTCGCCGAGTCGTTCTCCACGAACGTTCTCGGCTCACCGTCGGCCGTGTGGTTGAAATCGATGTCGGTGGCGAATGGCTGGTTCCAGTCGAGTTCCGTGCCGTCGGGGCTTGCGTCTTGGTACGTGAGGTTCAAGCCGTTCGTCGCGTCGCCCGCGGTGAGGTCGACGACGAGCCGGGAGGCGCCGTTGCTCTCCTCGATCCGGACCGGGCCGGTGTCAGCGTCGACGCTCTTGTTCGCCCACACGTGCTGTTCGTTGGTTTCCGTGTTCCGGTAGAACATGTACAGTTCGAGGTGGTCCGGATTCCCACCCGAGGGCACGTGCACGAGATACTCGAACTGGTGCTGGTCGGACTCCAGGTAGAAGCCGCCGTCGTAGTTGTTGAAGCCGCTCCCCTGGCTCTCGGTCTGGAAAGTGACGTTGAAGTCGGTGAGACTGTGGCCCGGCGCCTGCCCGCGAGCGGTGAGTCGGTCGTTGGAGATCACGTCGTTGAGCGTGAACTCGCCGATCGAGGCGACCGTTACCAGTTCCACGCTCGCGCGGTTGCGGTCGTGGTCGACGGAGACCTCGCCGGTCGTCCGGGTACGGAAGTACTCGGCCCACGCCTGGTAGAACTGGCTCTTGACCGTGACGGTCACGTTCCCGGAGGTGACCGGGTTCTCGTACGCGGTGTTGTCGCCGTACGGCGCACCCTCGTCGCTCCAGTTCTCGTCGGCGTCGCTCGCGGACGCGTTCGGGAACACCTGTCGGGAGTCGTTCTGCCGCGTGACGAGCGCGGTCGTCGGTCCGGAGGCCCGCGAGTCGGAGGTCACTCGCATCACCGGCAGCGTCAGCGTCGCGCCGCGGTAGTTGAACTCCGGCGGCGAGCGCATCACGCTGCCGTTATCGCGGCGCTCCCAGACCCCGCCGCCCTGGTAGCCGATCACCACGTCGTCGTTCCGGTAGCTCACCGAGCCCAGCGAGGCGTTGTAGATCGTCTCGTTCTGGCCGGAGCCGGTCGCGTTCTGGTGGACGATCCGGAGCCACCCGGCGTCCCCGTCGGTGACGAACTCGCCGTTACCGGAGGGCCCCAGATCGACACGCTGGGAGCTACTCTCCCCCAGGGCGACGATCGCCGCCTTGGAGTCGAACTGCGTCAGCGAGTGCCCCGCCTGTGACACCGTCGCCCCGCGCTCGGCGTCGGCGAAGGCCTGCGAACCGAGGCCGACGACGACCCCGGTACCGAGGATGGTGATGCCCAGGAGCAACACCACCCCGACGACGCTCGAGACGGCACGGTCGGTATCCGATCCCATCATCTATCGCTACGGCCTCCACAGTGATAGGTGCACTCCTCCACACCGGTTAGATCAACGTCACGACGACGTGCACGATCGCTCACGGTGCCTCACCCTCCTCGTACACAACGAGTTCCGGGTCGCCGTCGCCGTCGTCGTCGGCGACGACGATCGTCACCGGGCCGCCCGAAAGCGTCCCGTTCGCGACCGGGTTCTCGGTCCGGAAGCTGACGTTCCGGGTCACGTCGACGGATTCGGCGCTGACGACGACGGTCCCCCGAGCGGGCTGATCAGCCGGTGTCGGGTGGTTCACCAACCGGAGCCTGTACTCCCCGCCCGCCCCGACGTCCGCGGGGAGCCAGACGTCGACCTCGACGGTGCCGTTCTCCGCAGCGCCCGCGAGCCTGTCGGCGTCCTCGAGGCCGCCGGCGAGCTGCTGGCCCGAGACGGACAGTTCGTCCGCCGTGATCGCTTGTCGCTGGTCCTCGATCAGTCCCCCGCCGGCGATCAGGAGGCCCGAGACCAGCACCGCGGAGATCGAGAGCGTGAGCGTGTACGCGAGCGTCGTCGAGACGGCGCGCTCGTCGCCGAGCAGGGGCCGATCGGATCCCGCCGTCGTGGGCCCGTCAGTCATCGTCGCCGGCCTCCCCGGGGGCGACCCGGAACTCCGACTGGTAGAGGAGATCTGCGGCCCGGTAGGTGACGCTGAGGTCGGCGCTGTACAGCGCGGGGGCGACCGTCGGGGCGCCGGCGTCCTCGTCGGCCCCGGTCACGAGACTGCCCTGCTGTCGATCGACGACCAGCGAGTAGGTCCCGTTGACCTGTTCGTTCCCGCTCCCGTTGAGGGCGTCAACGTAGCCGATCGTGTACGCACCCGAGAGGTTCTCGAAGAACTGCATCTCGGGGCACTCCTGTCCGGCGAGCGTGCCGCCGGTGACGTCGACGATCGCTCGGTCGTCGGTTCCGGGATCGACCGTACAGCCGTCGCCGACCTCGGTATCCGTCTCGTCTTCGACGGTGATCGACACGTTCCCCCCGTCCTGGTAGAGGTAGATCCCCCACTCGTCGGTGCCGTCGTCGAAAGTCACCTGGAACGCGTCCGTCGCACCCGTCCTCAGCGAGCCCTGCGTCACGTTCATCCGGAACGCCCGCGCGTGGCTGTCCCCGGCGACGGTCCAGTTCGAGTTCCCGTTGTCGTCGGTGAAGTTCCGATCCGACTGCTGGGCGATCCGGCTCCCGTTGGTCAGGTCCACAGTCGTCAGGTTCGTGGCCGCCAGCGACGCTCCCGAGTGCGTGTGTGCGAGCTCGCTCCACCCCTGGACGCTGTCGGTGAAGTTCCCCCGGACCTCGGAGTAGTTGCTCCCCTCGGCGGCGTCGATGCTCGACTGCGCCATCGTCGTGGCCTCGTTCTCGTACTCGATGGCCTCGCCAGCCCCGGTGCCGGCGTCGCGGGTCGCCACGTTCCCGGTGTAGATGGCGGCGTTGAGCAACACCGCGAGCGCGACCAGCATCACCGCCAGCGTGAGCGCGCCCACGAGGAGCAACTGCCCGCGATCGTCTACATCCGCCATACGACCACCTCCACCTCCAGCACGTTGTACACCCGGCTCTCGTCCGCGTCGGGGGCGAAGAAGTTCGCCTCCGTGAGCGTCGTGTTCGTGCGTTCGGTCGACTCCGTGGACTCGTTGGTCTCGCGGAGCACGTCGTCGTCGTACACCGTGAACGACCGGGTGGCCGTCGACGCGTGATCCGAGGGCGACCCGAGATCGACCAGCTGTACCGGGTGGCGGCTCCGTTCCCCGCCGTCGGTGATGAAGTACACGTTCACGTTGAACGCGATGTTGCGCTCCCGCAGCGTCCGGTCGAGGGCGTTCCCGAACGCGGTCGGGGGGCCACCGCCGTGGAACCCTCCCGATTCGGCCCGGGAGAAGTGGCCGCTCTCGTTCCAACTGAGCAGCGTCGGTACGACCGTCCCGCTCTCGGCCTCCGTGGCCAGCACCCCCTCGGCGAGTTTCGCCTGTTGGTTCTCGATGTGCTGGCTCGACGTACTCCCGGTCAGCGGCGTTACGGCGGTGACCTGCAGCGCGAACAGCAGGCTCGCGAGTAGCAGCATCCCCGCCGTGATCGCCTCCAGGGCGTGGGCCTGCCCGCGATCGCCGCCCGTCACCACGCACGCACCTCCAGCCAGTAGGTCGTCCCGTCGATGGCGACCGTCCGGCGGGCCGTGGTCACCGAGACGCCGCTCGGTGGATCGCTCCCGGCCGCGAGGGTCGTGCCGTCGACGACGGCGGCGCCGCCGCCCGTGTTCTCGATCCGGATCTGCATCGCCTGTCCGGGCTCGAGGGCGAACATCCCCTGTATCGTGGTCGCGTCCGTGTCGAACCGGCAGTCCGACGGGACCGTGGTCCCGCCGTCCAACTGGTCGAAGAAGGCGACCGTGCAGTTGCGATCGAGCAGGTACGGCTCGTCGGGGGCGCCCAGCCGCTCGGTCGCCACCGAGGTCGCGACGCGGTCCGCGATCTGGGCGTCGCCGGCGCCGACGAACGGCGCGAACATCCCCGGGATGGTGGCGACGACGAACGTGACCGCGACGAGGAAGATCCCCACGCCGATGGCGTAGTCGAGCACGGTCTGCCCGCGTTCGTCGTCGACGGGGCGGCTCACACTACCACCACCCAGACCGCCAGCGCCAGCGTCTGCAGGATCACGACGAACTTCACGCCGGAGATGATCTGGGCGTCGCGGATGTAGCCCGAGATGAACCCCGAGAGCACCGCCTGCAGCGTCACCGCGTGCAGGAACAGCAGCGAGAGCAGTTGGGTGTCGATGCTGGCGCCGAAGCTCAGCCCGCCGGCGCTGCCGCCCCCACCGCCGCCCATCCCCGCCATCGTGTCGAGGAACTGCACCTTCAGGATCGCCATCACCGCGAGCAGCGTGATGTACGTCATCAGGATGATCGCGACCTGCATCCGCGTCCGCGACTTCCGCTCGCGCTCGATGTCGTCCTGGTTCTCCGAGGACTGCGCGGCCGTCGAGAGCACGTCGGTGATCTGGCTCGACGCCTCCTGGGCCTCCGCGATCAGCTTGATCGTCCGGGCCAGCCGGGGGATGTGGTACTTGTTGTTGAACTCGACCATCGCCCCCCGCAGGCTCATCCCGTAGTTCACCTTCGCGTACATCACCTCGAACTCGTCGGCGAGTTTCCCCGTCGACGTGTCGGCGACGGTCTCGATCGACTCGAGCAGCGTCTGGCCCGTGTCGTTGGCCGAGGAGAGCTTCCGGAGGTTCTCGGAGAGTTTCCCGGTGATCGACCGCCGCGTCATCCCGTTCCACTCGTAGAAGAACGCCAGCGGCACGAGCGTCATGTAGGAGGGGACGTAGAACCAGACGACCGTTCCCCAGATCGGGTTCGCGATCATCCCGTCCCACGTCGTCGGCATCGAGCCGTCGACGAACAGCACGCCCATCACGGCCAGCGCCGTCGGCACCGTGAGCGCCAGCGTGAACAGCGGGTTGTCCCGGAAGAAGAGCTGGGGCGCCGAAAGCAGCTGCTTGGTCTTGTAGTTCCCCTCGCGGGACTTGATGCGGTTGAAGACGCTGAACCCCCCCGTGAACGACTCGATCAGCCCGAGGTGGAACAGCCCCTCGTCCTGGCTGGCCTCGAGTCGCTCGTTGCCCGTCCCCGGCGAGAGGTAGCCGTCGCCGGTCTCGTCCTGCTTCACCGTCGAGATCAGCACCAGAAAGCCCACCCCGATCAGCGGGATCAGGGCGTAGACGGTGCCGTAGATCAGCTGCTCCCGGCCGCTGCCCATCATGCTCATCACGACGAGGATGATGATGAGCAGCAGGGGGAACAGCGAGAGGGTCATGTACATCTCGCCGAACAGCTCCAGGGTCTCCAGCGTGGTCTCCTGCTCCTGTTTGGCGGTGCGCATGTGCTTCTCCTTCTTGTCGTAGAGGAACTGCTCCATGTCGCCCCCGGAGTTGATGATCGAGAGCATGTCCGTGAGGAACTGGGAGAGTTCGTCGCTGGGCGTCTCCATCGACTGCTTGCGCACCGCGTTCCGGTAGTCGGTGCCGAAGTACTCCGTCTCGTTGACGATGCTCTGGAACTCCTTCGCCACCTCGCCGTACGTGTCGTCGGCCTCGGCCATCGACTCGAGGATCTCGAGTTGGTTCAGTCCCCCGACGGAGAGCGCGTACATGTAGGAGACGGAGTCCGAGAGCAGCATGTTGATCTCCCGCTTGCGCGTCGAGGCCCGGGAGTAGGGGATCGCCACGATCGTCCCGAACCCCATCCCGAAGCCGATGCTGCCGAACACGAGCCCCGACAGCAGGATCACCGCCGGCACCGTCGCCGCCTTCAGCGCCGCCGCCATCTCGGCGCTCCCGACGGGGATTCCGAGACTGAGAGCCTCGGGGGAGATCAGCCCGAACTCGAACACGGCCCACCCGAGCAGGCTCCCGACCAGCCAGAGCGCGCCGCCGACGAACATGCCGACGGCGAGCGCCCGCGAGAGGTAGAGTTCGACCGCCTGGTTCATCCGGGCCTCGGTCAGTTTCCCCTCGACGTCGCTGACGAAGTCCCCCTCCGAGTTGAACAGGAGCTCGTACAGCGGGTAGAACGCGTCCGCCAGCGCACCCGAGTCGCCGTCGCGGCCCTCGCCGAGTTCGAGGCTCATCTACTCTTCGCCCTCCTCGTCGAGTGACCACGAGTCGATATCGACGCCGTCGTCCGAGCCGTCGCTGGGGTCGTCGTCCTCGTCATCGTCCTCCTCGGGCACGCCAAGGAACAGGTCGTCGGGGTCGTCGGCGTCGTCCGACTCGAACAGCGGCTCGTCGTCGTCGGAGCCGAAGGTCAGATCGCTCGGATCGTCCCGCTCGTCGGACGGGTCTTCCTCCCACTGGATCGCCGGCTCGTCGGACTCGAGGTCCGCCGAGTCCGTGTCGTCGGACTCCTCCCCGAACTGGATGGGGGGCTGGCTCGGGTCGTCGTCGCCGGGGTCGTCCCACCCGAGCGGCTCGCCGTCCGACCGATCGCCAGGTGACTCCCCGTCGTCGAACCGGTCGGTGGCCGACCCGTTCCCGAACGTCTCCTCGGCGGCCGGTTCCTCGTCGAAGGGATCGTCGGTGGCCGGTTCGTCCTCGGACGGTTCGTTCGGGTCCGGGGCGTCCACGGACTGCGTGTCGGTGGCCAGTTCGTCGTCCGGCCGTTCGTCCAGCGCGGGTTCGGACCCGCTGTCCGCGGGCGACTCCGCAGCGAACGGGTCCTCGATCGGTCCGTCCCCGTCGAACTGCTCGTCGGCGGGCGTCCGGTCGCCGAATACGTCGCCGTTCGCCCGCTCGTCGTCGGGGCGGTCGCCGGCGGGCGTCTGATCCGCGACCCCGTCGTCGGAGTCGTGGACCTCGAACCCGTCGTCGGCAGGGGCGGCATCACCGGGCCCACCGTCGACGGGCCGATCGGCCGCGGAGTGTCCCTCAGCACTCGGCTCCCCGTCCGACGTTCCGCCGGCGCCGTTGTCGTCGACGGACTGCGAAGCCGTGTCGTCGGGCGCCTGATCCGGTTCCGTACGGTCCGACGGCCCCTCGGCGGGTGCTTCGTCGTCCGCCGCGGCGGCGGCGTCGGAGTCCGGCAGTTGGTCGTCGCCGGGTTCGAGTTCGGGCGTCGGGTCGTCGTCCGCCTCGTCGATCGCGTTTCGCTCGTCGCTTCCCCCGTCGATCGCGTCGCGATCGGGGCCGTCGTCGACGTCGACGCCTTCGTCGGCCCCGGCGGGCAGTTCGCCGGCGGCGTCGGGAGTCGCCTCGACGTTCCCCTGGGGCTGGGTGTCGACCAGGGCGTCGGCCACCTCGTCCGGGGTCTCGCCGTAGTACTGCTCGAACAGCTCCTCCTCCGCCCGCTCGAGGATCTCCTCGGTCTCGGCGAGGATCTCGTCGTTGGGTTCGGGCCGGGGGACCATCTCCTCCTTCTCGGGGTCGATGTCGATCAGCACGGACTCCATCTCCCGGAGGTCTTCGAGGGAGGCCTCGAGCTGATCGTTGGCCATCAGCGAGAGGATCGTCTCGGGGTCGTTGATGAACGCCTGGAACGTCGCCGCCACCTGCGTGTAGGTGTTGAGCCCCTCGTGGATCAGGTAGGCCAGCACCGTCCGGCGTTTGAACATCTCCAGATCCAGCTTCTCGCGGTCCCACCCGCGATCGAACATGATCTCGTCCAGCGTGTTCGAGTCGCCCATCTTCAGGAACTCGTCGGTCTCGGCCTGCCACTGGTAGACGTCCTGGACGTTGATCTCGTCGTTCTCGGCGTCGTAGTGGTTGATCTCGGTCAGCGACTTGTTCCGGCGCACCTTCTGGCCCTGCACCCGGGTTGAGGTCTGGACCGACACCAGGTCCAGCGCCGTGAACATCGTCTTCGAGACGTTGATCGGTTCGGTGGTGAAGCGCTTCAGCACCTCGCCGACGTTGTCGGCGTGGAACGTCGTGTACGTCGTGTGCCCCGTGGACATGACCTGGAACAGCGTCCGTCCCTCCTCGCCACGGATCTCGCCCATCACGATGTAGTCCGGACGCTGGCGGAGCGCGGCCTCCAGCAGGTCGAACTCGTCCACGTCGCCCTTGTCGTCGTCGCTGAAGGAGGGTCGGGTCACCGACGCGATCCAGTTGCGCTGGGGCAGTTCGACCTCGCGGGTGTCCTCGATGGAGACGATCTTCGTGTTCGACGGGATGAACAGCGAAACCGCGTTCAGCGAGGTCGTCTTCCCGGACGCCGTCCCGCCCGCGAAGATGAGCGACTTGTGGTTCTCGATACAGAGCCAGAGGAACGCCATCTCGCCGAGGCTGAACGTCTGCCAGTTGATGAGATCCACCGGCGTGAACGGCACGTCCTTGAACTGCCGGATCGTGTAGTTCGTCCCGTGGTCCGACACTTCCCGCCCGAGGGTCAGTTGGGCACGCGAGCCGTCGGGGAGCGTGGCGTCGACCTGTGGCCGGCGTTTGGAGATCCCCTTCCCGGAGCGCTGGGCGAGTTTGACGACGAAGTCGTCGAGTTCGTCCTCGCCGTGGTAGACGTTGGTGATGATCTGCTCGTAGTCGGAGTGGTAGACGAAGACGGGCGAGTTGTACCCGTCACACGAGATGTCCTCGACGTTGATGTCGTGTTTGATGCCGTCGATGCGCTCGTAGCCGATGAAGTCCCGTTCGAGGTAGTACAGCAGCTTCTCGACCTGGTACTCGTTGAGGATGTCGGCGTCCTCCTCGAGCAGCACCGGCTCGGGCCGGACCTCGATCCCCTGGAGCTGTCTGACGCCGTCGACGGGCTCCTGGTACCCCAGCAGGTCGACGACGCGCCCGGCGACGCCGCTCTCGGGATCGAGCCCGAACGTGTCGGCGACGCGGTTACCGAGCCCGTCGCCCTCGCCGTCGTCGTTCGGTTCCTCGTAGAGATCGTAGCGGTCGAGTAGCTCCCGCGTCTTGTTCTCGATCACCGATCGGCGGTGGTCCTCGTCGCCGGCGGTCCCGCCCTCGTCCTCGTACTTGATCGACGCCCGGAGCTTGTCGGTCAGGTACTCCGAGAGCTCGGACTCGATCTCGGTCAGGTGGGGCTGGACGACGTAGTACTTGATCTCGTTCTCCTTCGTGGAGTGGAAGATCACCACGAAGGAGAATGGTTTGTTCACCCAGTAGCGGTCCCGCTCCTCGAAGTGGTGTTTCTTCGCGAGCGGGACGGTCTTCTCCAGGTCGTAGCGGTTGGCGACGGTGGTTCGCCCCTGCGGGTCCGAGAAGAAGGCGTCCTCGTCGACCTCCCCGTCGACGTTCACCGTCCGCTCGTCGATCAGCTCCTGTAGTTCTTCGCCGGCCCGCTCGCAGTCGGCCATCGTCGCGTCGAGCGACTCCGGCGGGACCCCCAACGCCGCCTCGGCGTCGAACGCCTCGGGTTCGCCCTCGGCGTCGGTCGGCGGGTCGCCGTTCTCGTCGTAGAAGTACTCCCGCTTGTAGTCCTCCCAGCCGTAGATGTCCTTGATGACCGGCGTTTCGTCGTAGCCGATCAGCTCCGAGTAGTCGGTGATGTCCTGTGCCACCATTCCCGCGGCGCCGATGCGCGCCTCGATCTCCCACGGCGGGAACCCCAGGTACTCGCCGGGGTCGACGTCGGTCCGGTCCCAGTCCTCGCGAGTGAGCGTCCGCTCCTTCTCGCCCCAGCGGTCGCTGCCGGGGGTCTCGTCGAAGCGCTGGTAGAGCGTCCGTGCCGCCTCCGGTTCCCCGTGCTCCCGAAGGAAATCGTCCCACGTGTACGACCCGACGACGGCGTCCGGTCCGTCGTCGGTGGGTTCGGCCGGCTCCTGGACCTCGCCGTCAAGCGGGCTCGGAGTGGAGTCACCCTCGTCGGTAGCCATTGACTACAGGCTGAAGCCCCGAACGCAAAAAGTCACCCCTGGGAGTATCAACTCGGAGAACGACGCCGCCACCGAAGCCATTTCCTTCCGGTCGCCGTAGCCCGGGTATGCGCGATCTCGACGAGACGGACCTCCGGATCATCGAACTGCTCGCGGCGGACGCCCGTCAGCCGTACAGCGACATCGGCGACGACGTGGGGCTGTCTGGGCCTGCAGTCTCGGACCGCGTCAAGCGCCTGCAGGACTCCGGCGTCCTGAAGCGGTTCACCGTCGACGTGGACCGTTCCCAGTTGCGCGCCGGCGTCCCGGTGTTCGTCCGCCTCACCGTCGACAGCGGGATGGCGGGGCTCCGCGAGCGCGTCTCGTCGGCGAGCGCCGTGGAACACCTGTTCGTGACGGCCGACGGGGAGCTGTTGTTCTACGGTCGCGCGCAGGCCGACGGCGTCCGCGATTGGCTGGCGGACCTGATCGGCGACGCCGACGTTCGCGAACGGGAGGTCTCGGTCGTCGACGACATGGAGTGGACGCCCGCCCTCGGGGGCGTCGAGTTCGCGCTCACCTGCGCCGAGTGTGGCAACACGGTCGACAGCGAGGGCGAAACCGAACGGCTCGGCGGCGACGTGTACCACTTCTGTTGCCCCTCGTGTCGCTCCCGGTTCGTGGAGCGCTACGAACGGATGGAGGCGGGTGCGGAGTAGACGGGCGTGAACGACTGGAGGCCGTGACCGGACGTGGTGGCGGTCGATTCACGGTCGGACGTGCCCGCTCACTCCGATCGCATCGAGCGACCTCCCTGTTTCGAATCGGGAGAGTTTGAGTTTTAGGTAGGATCTACGAGGAGAAGCCGTCCCCGAGTTTTCACCGACGATATTAAATATGAGTATAATAAATGATATGTTGTGAGCACGTGTGACAGATACTGCCAACCCTGACGAGGGAATCCAAGCGGTACACGGGGGACAGGAGTTCCTCGATCACGCTCTTGATGTGCTGGACGACGTCTTCTACGTTCTCGGACCGGACGGTGAACTGCTCCAGTGGAACGACCGAGCGGCTGAGGTCACGGGATATTCCGAGGACGAAATCGCCGAGATGAACGCTGTCGATTTTCTGGCCGATGACGAGCTGGCCCTCGAAGCGATGGAGGAGACGCTGCGGACCGGCGAGGGAGTTGTCGAGTCGGACCTCCTCACTGCTGACGGCAGACGGATCCCGTACGAGTTCACCGGCGCACGACTGACCGATGAGCGGGGGGAAACGGTCGGTATCGCCGGCATCGGCAGGGACATCTCCCGACGTAAGGAGTACGAACACCAACTCACTGCCCTTCACGAGTTCGCAGACGAACTCACGCAGGTCGATTCGGCCGAAGAAGTCTATCGGCGAACGATCGAAGCGAGCGAAGACATCCTCGAGTTCGACTTGAGTCTCATCAGTATCGAGGAGGACCGGGTACTCGATCCAGTCGCCACGTCGTCGGGAATCACCCCCGAGGGGGTAATCGAGATGTCCGTCGATGAGGGAATCGGGGGAAAGACCTATCGAACGGGGCAGACGTTCGTCATTGACGACCTTCCAGCCCATCCCGATTCTAAGCCGCAAGGACCCTACGGATCCCTGATTAGCGTTCCGATCGGGGACTACGGTAACTTTCAGGCCGTTTCGGGAGTGACCGGTGCGTTCGCCGAATCCGATCGGAAACTGGCCGAACTGCTGATCACTCACACCGAAAACGCGTTGGCGCGGCTTTCACGCGAGACGCAACTCGAACGGCAAGCCGAACAGCTCGAAAAGTTCGCGAAAGTCGCCTCACACGACCTTCGGAACCCGCTGAACGTGGCGCAGGGGCGAATCGAACTCGCACAAGAGGGATCCGATACTGAGCATCTGGCGGCGGCCGACAGGGCGGTTGACCGAAGCCTGTGTCTGGTCGAAGACTTGTTGACGTTAGCTCGCGAGGGAAAGCAGGTTAAGACGCTCGAATCGGTCGATTTAGCGGGGGTAGCGAGAAGGTGTTGGAAGAACGTGGCCACGGACGACGGGGTGCTCGTAGTGGAGTCCGAACGGACGGTTCGGGCGGATCCCGGCCGGCTGAAACAGCTATTGGAGAATCTGATGCGAAACGCCGTGGAGCACGGTGGGAGCAGTGTCACCGTCACGATCGGGGACCTGCAGGACGGGTTCTACGTTGCTGATACTGGCCCGGGGATCCCCGAGGCCGACCGTGAGAACGTGTTCGAACCCGGGTACTCGACAACCAGTGGTGGAACGGGGTTCGGGTTGAACATCGTCCGGGAGATCTCCGATGCGCATGAGTGGGAGGTCCGGATTCGGGACGCCGACGGGGGAGGGGCACGGTTCGAGTTTACGAACGTCGAGGCCGGCTATTGAGGGATCCATACCCGCTTCGGGAAAAGTTCAGTCTTTAACCAGGCCCGATAAATATGCAGATCGTCGTTACGCAACCCCGCTCACCAGTTGTTCCTCACCCAATTCGGTGGTGAGAAATCCGTCTCGATGTGGTAAGTCGCTCCGGTAAATCCAGGAGAGAGTTACCGAACGGTCCGCTTCATCTCAGAACCGGGAACCAACTTCCATTTTCGTTACCGTGAGGAGGTAGTACGACTCACAGTCACACGAAACTGATGTATCGACAGCGTTCTGCTGTTCGTCGGGATATACCGAAAGCTCACTGCCACACGAACAGGTGAGAGCGATTCGATCCATGTTAATGAGACAACGGATTCGAACCGCCATAAATGTTGGTGAGTATATAGGAAGTCGGGTCGCTACCCGACCTGCCGGCCGTTTCCCCCCGATTAGCGGACGAGGTCCCGCTGTGGTGCGGTAGGGACACGGATAAGTACGGACAAACGACTTGCCGATCGACGAACTCGGGACCCGGATCAGTGAGCTCCGAGATGGAGAATCGGTGAAGCTTCACCCCAATGGTTTCGGCATCGGAACGTGTCGAAGTGCCGAAACTGTCCTCTGCACCTCACAGGGGGAGTTAACGCGGTCAGTGGCATCCCGTCCGTGGTTCCTTCGGACGCCCTTCGACGGAATCCGGTTTCACGTGCGAAGACTTCGAATCTCGGGTGAATCGCAGACGGCGTCGACCCCCGTCCAGAGATGGGTTCGAATCACCCTCGATTCAGGTGCGAAATAAAGTCTGTCGTGCCGCTGTACGGCGGTTTCGGCGGTAGCTGTGCGGTATGCGGTGCAGCGGGCGTGGTGGGATTCGAACCCACGCTCGAGGAGTTAGGAACCCCTCGCCTTGTCCGCTAGGCCACACGCCCTACCGGCCGCTACCGGGTCGGGGGACAAAAGAACACGCTTCCGCGCTACTGGGTCGTCGAACTCTCGGTCTCCGTTTCCTCCTCGTCGGCGTCGTCGGTCGCCGTCGACGAGGTCGTGCTGTCGTCCGCCTCCGGCCCCTCCTTCATCTCTTCGAGCTCCTGGTTCAGCTCCTGTCGGCCCTTCTGGAACTCACCCATCGCCTGCCCGGTCGAGCGGGCCAGCTTCGGGATCTTGTTCGCGCCGAACAGCAACACGAGAACGAGGAGGATGATGACGAGCTCTGGTCCCCCGGGAATCGGTACTTGAAGCGGCGCAGTCTGGAACATCTCTATGGTGATATACCCCACAATCGACTATAGGCCTTTTGGAAATTCGGACCGCGGGAGAGTCCTTTTTCCCGCGGCCGGCAGACGTACCCACATGGACGACACCGTGCCCGCAGTCGGTACCGACGCCCCGGCGTTCACCGCTCCCGTCGCCGACGACGACGGCATCACCCCCCGCCCCCTCGACGCGTACCTGGACGAGACGCCGACGGTGCTCGCGTTCTTCCCGGCGGCGTTCTCGGGCACCTGCACGACCGAGTTCTGTACGTTCCGCGACAGTCTCGGCCCACTGGCGACCGAGGAGGCCACCGTGCTGGGAATCAGCACCGACCTCCCGTGGGCACTCGCCGAGTTCCGCGCGGCGGAGTCGCTCCCGTTTCCCCTCGTCGCCGACAACGACGGCTCGGTCTGCCGGGCCTACGGCGTCCGGACGAAGTACGAACAGCTCGGCATCGACGGCGTCGCCCGGCGCTCCGTGTTCGTCGTCGACGCGAACGGGACCGTCACCTACCGGTGGCTGGCCGACGATCCGGGCACGGAACCCGATTACGGGGCCGTCTCGGCGGCCGTCGAGGCGGCTGGCGAGGACTGACGACCTTTTTTCCGTCCGCTTCGCCATTGGTAGCCCATGGCCAGCGAGAGTGGCGACTACAAGTACGACCCTTCGGAGGACCACGCCTTCCCGGACGAGCGACTCAACGAGGTGTTGCCCGAACTGGTCGACCACCCCGAAGTCGAGGCCTACCTCGACGCCCAGAACGTCAACGCCGTCACCCGGAAGGGGTACAACGACCACGGGAGCAAGCACATCGAGATCGTCCGGAACCGCGCGCTCCGGCTTTACGACCTGTTGAAGGCGGGGGACGTGGCGTTCAACGGCGCCACCGAGCAAGGGCTCGACGAGGCCGAGGAACCCGTCATCATCGCGCTCGCGGCGACGCTCCACGACGTCGGCCACGTCGTCCACCGCGACGATCACGTCTACTACTCGATCCCGTTAGCCGCGGACTTCCTCGACCGGTTCCTCGACCGGTTCTACGAGATCCCCGAACGGGTCCGGATCAAGGCGGAGGTGCTCCACGCGATCCTCTGTCACCACACCGCGGAGACGCCGCTGACCCGTGAAGCCGGGGTCATCCGCGTTTCCGACGCGCTCGACATGGAGCGGGGCCGCTCGCGCATCCCCTACGAGGAGGGCGGACGGGGGATCAACACCCTCTCCAGCCAGGCGATCGACCGGGTGAGCCTCCAACCCGGCAACGGGACGCCGGTGATGGTCGAGATCGAGATGGTCAACGCCGCCGGCGTCTACCAGGTCGACAACCTCCTCAAGTCGAAGCTCGAGGACTCGATGATCGAGGACGCGGTCCGCATCGTCGCCGTCAACACCAAGAGCGACGCGGGACTGGTCGAACGGATCGAACTCTGAGCGCCGGGCGCTCCGAGTAGTGATCGCGGTCGGCGGAACCGCCTCTCAGTCGTCGGACGCCTGTCCCGACTGCTGGGTCGTCCACCTCGACTCCTCCAAGTGGTTCTCCGTGAGGATGGGGAACTCGCGTTCGAGTTCGACGAGCATCCCCGTCATCGCGATCAGACAGAGGATCGCGGTCGGCAGCCCGACCAGGATGGTGAACGACTGGAGCACGGGCATCCCGCCGGCGAGGCTGAGCGCGATGGTGAGTAGCACCATCATCACGCCCCACACGAGCCGGTTGATCGTCGACGGCGACTCCTCGCCGTTGGCGGCCATCATCGCGATGCTGAGCGTCGACGAGTCGAGCGTGGTGATCAGGAAACTGACAACCAGCAGCAGGAGGACGGCCGAGAACACGCCGGGGTAGGGGAGCAGCTGTTCGAACAGCGCGAACCCGACGGCCTCCAGCCCCGAACTGTCGTAGACGCCGAGCAGGTCGGCGGCGCCGGACGTCTGGAGTAGGAGCGCGGAGCCGCCGGTCGCGGCGTACCAGGGCACCGTCAGCGCGAACGAGCCGAACAGCCCCGCGAAGACGAGTTCGCGGAGCGTCCGCCCCTTGGAGATCCGGGCCATGAAGACCCCGATCATCGGCGCGAACGTGAGCCACCACGGCCAGAAGAAGAGCGTCCACGAGCCGAGCCAACTCGTCGCCGCACCGTTCGGGGCGAAGAAGAGGCTCATCCCGACGAAGTCGGTGGCGTAGCCGATCAACGCCTGCGTCGTGAGGTTGACGAGCGTCGTCGCCTGCCCGAACGCGAACATGGCCGCCATCAGCCCGATCAACAGCACGACGTTGAGGTCGGCGAAGCGTTTGATCCCCTTCTGGATGCCGGCGATCACCGAGAGCAGGAACAGCATGCCGACGAGGAGGATCAGGCCGATCCGGCCCGCCTCGCCGAGGCCGACCCCCCACTTGAACGCGAGCCCGGAGACGAACTGGCTGATCCCGAGCCCGAAGGAGACGGTGATCCCGCTGACGGTGACGACGACCGCCAGCGTGTCGACGAGCTTGCCCAGCGGGCCGTCGAGGTCGTCGACGCCGACGAACGGCGCGAGGATGACCGCCGGTCGGAACGGCGCGTCCTTCCGGTAGACGAAGTAGGAGATGGCGACCGCGAACACGAGGTAGGTCGCCCACGCCGACAGCCCGTAGTGGTAGATCGCGTACTGGAGCGCGTCGGCCATCCGCGCCCACGTCCCGACCTCGCCGCCGAAGTACGGCGGCCGCGTGTCGTAGTGGATCAGCGGCTCGACGGGGCCCCAGAACTCCAACCCGCCCGAGGAGAGCCCCGCGGTGAACGTCATCACGAGGTACTGCCAGAACGTGAACTCCGGTTCCGCGTCGGGACCGCCGAGTTTGATCCGCCCCCACGGGCCGACCATGACGTACAGGACGAACACGAACGAGAGGAACACGACCCAGAGGTAGAGCCACCCCAGGTTCGTGATGATGAACTCGTTCGCGGCCGCCAGCGTCGACGCGACCACGTCGGAGAACGCCACGATGGCGACGATGATCGCCAGCAACGCGGCGACCGACAGCGAGAAGACTGTCCCGTCTGATTTCTCTCGGAACGACTCGACTCCGCCCGCGAGTTGTGAGGGTACACTCACGAGTGCGGTGTCGATGTCCGTGCCACAGCGGATCGTTCGACACTGTTCGCCGACGGTATCGTCGCAGGATCGTACGAATTCACGCCGATTGCGTGCATCTGACCGGTTCCCAGTGAAGTGGGAAGGATGTATCTGTTGAACCGGACTCGTTCGCTCGCCTTTCTGATACGTCGTCGCCGCCAGCCGTCCCGGAAACGCCTGCAGAGATGAATTCCTTTATGAGGCGGTGTCGTGTTCGATCCGACGAAACGTGGCCCGTTTCGGAAACTCGGTCGCCCTGCTTCGGAACCGCGAGTTCCTCTCGCTCGCGGGCACGGCGTTCGCAAGGAGCCAGGCGTACTCGACCATCATCATCGCGCTCGCCCTCTACGCCGACGCCTTCGGTACGACGGGGTTCATCGAGGGGCTGTGGGGAACCGCCTTCGCGACCGTCCAACTGCTGATCGTGCTCCCGCTGGGTCGGAAGATCGACACCGGGAACGCCAAGCGCTGGCTGCTCGGTGGCCTGCTGATCAACGTGCTGGTGTTCGTGGGCTACATGCTGGTCTCCAGCTCCGTCGACGTGATCTTCGTCCGGATGCTGCAGGGGATCGGCGCCAGCATCCTCTGGATCACCGGCTCGACCGTCGTAGGGCAGATCTCGCCCGACGACGAGAGCGGCCGCTGGCTCGGCTCGTACAACCAGGTCGCGGCGTTCTCCTCGCTGGCGGGCGACATCGTCGGCGGGCTCCTGCTCTCGATGTACGACCCCCTGCAGTCACGGGTCGTGTACGCGATCCTCGCGCTGGTGACGCTGGTCGCGTTCGTACTCGTTTACACCAACCTGCGTGACGACCCCGGCGGCGGCGTCGACGACCCGGAGGCCCAGTCCGGATTCGGGACGATCAAGAAACTGCTCAAGCTCCCGATGCTGCGCTCGCTCGTGCTGTTCCGACTGTCGTTCTCGGTTGGGAAGATGGCGGTCATCATCTTCCTCCCCATCCTCGCGCGCACGGAGTTCGGGATCAACGCCTTCGCGATCGGCTGGATCCTCGCCGGCGGGAAGATCACCAAATCCCTGTTGCAGGGGTACGTCGGCGACCTCACCGACCGGATCGGCGACCGCGCGAAGTTCGTCGCCGTCGGCGCGCTGGTGTACGGCCTCGGGATCGCGCTCATCCCGCTATCACTGCCAGCGGAGGAGGTGGTTGGGCGGTTCTACCTCGGGTACTTCGGGCACGGACAGGAGTTGGGCGGCGGCTTCCTCGTGCTCTTTCTCGCCTACGCGGTACTGGGGGTCGGCGACTCGATCCGCCTGCCGGCGAGCATGGCGCTGTTCGTCGAGGAGGGGGAGAAGTACGACTCCGTCGCCAGCGCGATGTCGCTTCGCTCGATCTCCTGGAAGATCGGCCAGACCGCCGGCCCGGTCGGGGTCGGGCTGATCAAGGACTTCGTCGGGACCGTCGAGGCCTTCCTCACCGCGTCGGCGTTCGTGATCTTCGCCACGGGCCTGTTCTGGCTCACGCACACGCTGTCCCGCGATCCCGACGCCGTCGATCCCGTTCCGGACGGGTAGCTGCCGGGGCCGGCCGAGCGGTGCCGGCCCGATCAGTTCTCGATCGTCTCGACGTCGACCGCCGAGCGCTCCACGGCGAGCCGGAACGTCGGGACCGTCCGGTACTCGACCTCCACGACGTTCTTCCGGCGGAGGCTCCCCAGCGCGTCCCGGACCGACTCGACGTCCGGGTCGACGTCGAACGACGCACGGAGCTTCTGGAGCACGCTCACGACGCTCTCGGATCGCTCCTCGGGCCCCGCGAGTACGTCGAGGATCTGCGCGTGGAGTTCGTGAACCCGGATGCGTTCAGGTACCCCGCCGGCCTCCTCGGGCGGCACACTCGGCTCGACGTCGACCAGGTCGACGCCCTCCTCGGTCGCCCGGATCAGGCTGTCGTCGTCGCGGTAGTAGTAGTCGCCCAACTCGTTTTCGAGATACTGGTGGACCTCGCTCCCCGACTCCATCCCCCAGCGGTCCTGTAGCTCCTTGTTCTTCGTCGGCTGGAGGGTGACGATGTCGGCGAGGCGTGATCTGGCCTCGTCGCTGAGACTCATCGGCCGAGGCTGGGGCGTCGGGCCGTATGGCTATTCCGGTCCCGGCGGGCCGGAACCACGGTAGCTAAGCCTCCCAACCCGCTACGGGACGACGTGCGAAACGTCACCGACCGGGTGTCGAACCCCTTCGGCATGGAGCCGCCCTGCGATCGTTTCGTCCCCGGCTACGGCGACGCCAACGCGGACTTCCACGTCGTCGGCGACCACCCCGGCGTCCACGGCGGCGCCGACACCGGCGTCCCGTTCACGGGGTCGGCGGCCGCGGAGCGACTGCAGGACGCGCTCCTGAACGGCGGCCTGCTCCAGCGCGTCGACGACGAGCCCGAGGTCGAGGGGACGTTCCTCTCGTACCTCCACATGTGCGTCCCCGAGGGCGACGACACCCCGACCGACGGCGAGTACGCGGAGATGGAGCGCTACTTCGACGCCGAACTCCGGGCCATCGCCGCCCACGTGCTCCTGCCCGTCGGCGAGCGCGCGACGCGGCACGTCCTCGAGACCTACACCGCACAGGCCTACCGGACCGAGGCGGAGATGGACCGACTCCACGGCACGGAACTCCTCGGCAGCGGGTGGCTGGTGCTCCCGATCAAGGATCCGGCCGACTGGGCGGACGGTGACGACGAGGAACTGGTCGAGGCACTGCGAACGCTACAGTCGACGGATTACCGGCGCGAGAGCGACCTCGGCCGGTTCCTCCCGGGCGGCGAGTCCTACCACGTCCGGTAGCTCACCGCGTCGCCCGGAGGTACCGCCCCACGTCGACGAGGAACCCGCCGCCGCTCAGCACCGGCAGCACGATCAGCCCCAAAAGCGCCGCCCACGTCGGCACGGCGACGACGGGCCAGACCGCCAACGTGACCGCGGGCCCCAGCGAGGGGATCGCGTAGGTCCACGCGGCGCCGCGGCCGAACCGCCCGACGGTGGTCAGCACGACCAGCGGGAGGAGGATCGTTCCCGCGAGCAGTACGGCCCCGAGCGTCGGCGTCCCCGCTTGCAAGGTCCGCGCTGCCGTGAGTAGGTACGCCGTGGGCGACGCGAGCGGGAACGGGCCGAGGAGCGTCGACGCGGGCGCCGTCATTGCGTCGGCGACGGCGCCGCGGAGGGCCGCCTGGCGCGGCAGCGCGTAGACGACGAGCCCACCGAGGTAGACGAGCAGGGAGAGCGCAACGACGCCGTACCACCGTTTCAGCCCTCGCCGCCGGCGGACGCCCGCCGGGACCGACGAGGACGAGGACGTTGCGGACTGTGCGGAACTCGTCGCCGCGTCCCAGCTGCTGGCGTCCGATCCGGCGCTCGACGAGTTCCGGTCGGCCGTCTGGCTGGCGGCGTCGGCCGTCGTCGCACTGCCCCCACCGGCCGTCGACGCATCGGCTGACGAGTCACCGCTCCCCCTGGTCCCGTTCGTTTCCGTGCTCCCGTAGCCGCGCCCGTTCGAGGAGCGGTCGGTACGCGTGTCCGTCCCAGTACGCGTGTCGGATCCGGACCCAGTGGACCGGCCGGTGGTCGTGCTCGTGCTGGAAGCCGACGTGCCGGTCGTCGAGGTCGTCCCCGCTGTCGCACTGGCCGTCGACGACTCGGTGCCCGCCCCGGTGTCGTTCGCCGACACGCCGTCGGGCAGGTCCTCGTCGGGGAACACGGATACGGGCGGGAGGTCGTCGAGGTTCCGCTCGACGTACTCGCGGTGGCCCAGCCGGTCGTAGGTCTTGCGCTCGGCCGGGTTCGAGAGCACGTCGTGTGCGGTTCGGATCAGTTTGAACTGGGCGTCGCCGTCAGGGTGGTCGTTCACGTCGGGGTGGTACTCCCGGACGCGCTCCCGGTAGGCGCGTTTGATCTCCTCGGCGGGGGCGTCGTCGGGCGCGCCGAGAACGTCGTAGAGGTCCGCCGGCATGGTTTCCGTTACACCCAGTCCGTGTTTGAATCTACCGCCCGACGGCCACCCGTCTCGCAGGTGGGTGACTCCCGAGGGTCGCACCGAAGTGGGAACCCTCTTTGGCGGCGCCCGACCACTCCGAGTATGGAGCGGATTCAACTCGGGAACACCGTTTTCGAGGGGGCGAACAACGTCTACCTGCTGCAGGGCGACGAGACGGTACTCGTCGACGCCGGCGTCGCCACCGAACCGACCCGCGGGGAGTTCGTCGACGGGTTGGCGTCGTTCGGCGTCACGCCCGAAGACGTCGACCGCGTGTTCCTGACCCACTGGCACTACGACCACGCCGGCCTGGCGGGGATGATCCAGCAGGCCGGCGGCGCGACCGTCCACGTCCACGAGGCGGACGCGGAGCTCGTTTCCGGCGAGGAGGCGTCGCTGATCGAGGACCGAACGCTCCAGCAGGAGACGTTCGAGGCGTGGCAGCTGCCCGACGGCCCTCGCGAGGAGCTCCTCTCGTTCCTCGAGGGCCACGCCGAACTCGCCGGCGAGGACGTCGACGTGACGCCGTTCTCCGGCGGCGACCGGTTCGCGGTGAACGGGTTCGAACTCGAAGCGGTCCACCTGCCCGGTCACTCCGCCGGCCTCTCCGCGTTCGCGTTCGAGGACGACGGGGAGCGACAGGCGTTCGTCGGCGACGCCATCCTGCCGAAGTACACGCCCAACGTCGGCGGCGCCGACGTGCGGGTCGAGTCGCCGCTGGCGAAGTACGTCGACAGCCTGGTCGAAGTCGTCGAGCGGGACTGGGACCGAGCGCTGCCGGGGCACCGCGACACGATCGAGGAGCCCGCCGAGCGCGCGCGTGAGATCATCGGCCACCACCGCGAGCGGACCGAACGCGTCGTCGACGTCCTCGACCGCCACGGCGCCTGTGACGTGTGGACCGTGAGCCACCACCTGTTCGGGGAGTTGGACACGATCCACATCCTCCACGGGCCGGGCGAGGCGTTCGCCCACCTCGACCACCTCGCGCGACACGGCGTCGTCGAGCGCGAGGCGACCGACTACCGGCTCGCCGTCGACGAGCCGGACGTCGGCGCGCTGTTCCCCGATCCATAGGCGTCCTCGCCGGCGCGTTCGGGAACGATGCCACGAGTGGTGTGCTTTTAGGTCGGAAGTCCGGAGTAGGGGTATGACGGAAGCCGACCCCCAGTACCAGGTCGCCGTCGTCGGCGGCGGCCCGGCGGGACTGACGACCGCACTCTACACGACCCGACTCGGCCACGACACGGTGCTGATCGACCGCGGCGGCGGCCGGGCGGCGATGATGCAGGAGACCCACAACGTCATCGGCATCACCGAGGAGACCTCCGGCAACGAACTGCTCCGGACCGCCAAACGCCAGATCGAGTCCTACGGCGCCGACACCGTCCGCGGGATGGTCTCGGCCATCGACGGCGAGGTCGGCGGGTTCGAACTCGCCGTCGGCGACGACAGCTACACCGCCGAGCGGGTGGTGCTCGCGACGGGGTTCTCCGACCAGCGTCCGGACCCGCCGCTGCCCCGCACCGGCCGCGGCCTCCACTACTGCCTGCACTGTGACGCCTACATGTTCATCGACGAGTCGGTGTACGTGATGGGCCACTCCGAGAGCGCCGCCCAGGTCGCGATGATCATGCTCAACTTCACCGCCGAGGTGGACGTGCTGCTGCGCGGCGAGGAACCGGAGTGGAGCGAGGAGACCGACCGCCAGCTCCGTGCGCACCCGATCGACGTGATCGACGAGGAGATCACGGGGATGAACCGCGGCGAGGACGGCTGGCTGGAGTCGTTCGAGTTCGCGGACGGGACGGTCCGGGAGTACCGCGGCGGGTTCCCCATGTACGGCTCGGACTACAACGCCGACCTGGTGGATGCACTCGGCGTCGAGCGGACCGACGGCGGCGCCGTCGCCGTCGACGACCACGGGCGCACCTCCGTCAAGGGCGTCTCGGCGGTCGGCGACCTCACGCCCGGCCACAACCAGATCCCGGTCGCGATGGGCGAGGGCGCGAAGGCGGGGATCGGACTGCACTACGACCTGCGCGAGTTCCCCAAGTCGCTCGAGGAACTCGACGGCGGGTCGGTGGACCCGGCGTCGACGCCCGCGGTGTCGGCGGAGATCCGTGAGGCTGCCCGCCGCCGGGACGAGTCCGAAGCGCCGACAGCCGACGACTGATCGCGCCCGGGGGCAGTCGACGCGAAGGGGAACGCCCTTATTTCTGCGTGTGGTTACTCCGAGTGCGCACCGATGGTCTAGTGGCAGGACCTGAGCCTTCCAAGCTCATGGCCCGGGTTCAAATCCCGGTCGGTGCATCTGTCACGTGCTGAGTCCGCTAGCGGATTCTCCGTTCCGAAGTGAAGCAACACAACGCTGTATCCGTGGTTGAACACGCTCGAGGTTCATCACGGCAGTCCCCGACTTCTGAGGACGACGGTCGACTTCCCATATTGTGGGAATTCTGAAAATTCATTTGGGAGTTCCGGTGCTACCCCCATGTGGGTGTAAACCAATGCCAATCGAAGACCTCGCCCGAAGCGATACCGTCATGGCCGACCCCGGGACTCCCGTCACCGACCTTGCAGCGACCATGGACGAGGAGAACGTCGGGAGTATCGTGATCACGACCGACGAGACGCCGGTCGGTATCGTCACTGACCGAGATCTGACTGTCCGCGTCCTCGCGGCGGGAACTGAGCCGACCGAGCAAACCGCCGAGGACGTGATGACCACCGATCTCTGTACGGTCGACCCCGATACCGGGTTCTACGAGGCAGCCACGCTGATGGCTGACAACGGGATCCGACGGCTCCCCGTCTGTGAGGGTGATTCGCTCGTCGGGATCATCACTGCCGACGACATAGCGGAACTGATCGCCGACGAGCAACAGCTGCTCGGAGACATCATCCGAGCTCAGCGACCTGAGTACTGACTCAATCCGGGTGGAGTCCCGTTCGAAACCGAAGAGTAAGGGGAACGAGGATCGGCGAGACCGTGCTTGAGGCGATGAACGACCACTTCAGCCCCGACATGGCCGATTTTCCGGTTGAAGTCGGGGCGGGACCGAGTCGGCCGACGCCGACAGTTAGCGGTCGCGGGCCCGTTCGCGCCGACGTTCCAGCAGCGTCCGCACACCTTGCCCCGGTCCGCCCTCGATCGGCCACCCCTTCGTCCGCCACTGGGGCGGCTCCGGCTCGAACGAGTCACAGCGACTGCCGCACTCGCTCTCCGTCTGACAGCGGCCCTTGGCGCCACACACGGGTACGACTCCGCGACCCGCCCGCGCGACCTCGAACTTCCGACAGTCCGGCCGCATCGTCTCCGTGATCGAGCGCCACCCCTTGCCGTAAGCTCGCTCGGCGATCAGACGCCGGCGCCGTGCTTTCTCCTCGGCGTCGAACTGATCGCTCGGCGCCCCGACCTCGAGTTCCGATGGGAGCCAGTCGACCGTCGCCGCGTCGGCGCCGACGCCGACGCCGTCGGCCGTCCCGAAGTCGAACGTCAGCACCCCCGCCTCGACCGGGAACTGTCGTAACAGGGCCGGCTCCACGCGGTCGCCGGTTCGACCGGTCGCGAGCCACACCTCGTCGGCCAGCGCGGTTTCTACGTCGTGTTCCAGCTGGTCCGAGAGCGCGGCGGCGGCGCTGGCGTCCAGGTCCGGTTTGTTCTCGACGGCGACGATTCGCTCGACCCAGTCGGGGTAAGGACGCTTCCGGCGGATCTCGATCCGGTTGCCGCTCTTGCGCTCGTCGACCAGCCCCCGCGATGCCGCGCGGTGGATCGCTTCCCGAACGTAGCGCCAGGGGTAGCCCGGGTCCGGGAGCGCGTCCCGGTAGTAGGCCCACTCAGCGGGGGCGTGGCGGACGATCGGGAGCAGGTCGCCGTCGATCGCGCGGTCGCCGAACGATCGACGGGCGGCGAACCCCGCCGGGTCGCACTCGATCACGATGGTGTCCCAGCGGCGCCGCTGGGTGCCGAGTTGGCGCGAGACGATCACCGGCGTCCCGTCGGCGGAAGCGCCGCTGGCGTCGCCGCCACCCGCCTCGGTGGGGCGCCAGTCGAGTTCGGCCCAGCGACAGACCAACAGCTCGAAGCTGAACTCCGAACCGACGGTGGGGGTCGGCACCGCTTACGCCGGCGTACCGACGTATCCCTCGCCCTCGGCCTCCTTCACGTCGTCGAGGTACTCGTGGGCCTCCTCGAGGATGTCGCGGGGGCCGTCCTGCGTGATCGTGTTGAGGGCCTGATCGTAGTCCCGCCACTGCATGTCGCGGTGTTCGGCCGAGAGTTCGGCGCTGGCCTCGAACGACCGGGCGATGAACAGGTGGACCGTCTTGTGGATCGTGTTCCCGTTGGCCTCGAACACGTAGTTGTACTCCCTGCGAAAGCCGTCGATGAGTCTGAAGTCCTCGATGCCGGCTTCCTCCGTCACTTCTCTGATCGCGGTCTGTTGGAGCTCCTCTTCCCCCTCGACCCCGCCCTTGGGGAACTCCCAGTCCCCGGGTCGGCTCTTCAGGAGCAGGTACTCCCGTTCGCCGCGGGTGTCGCGGAAGAGGATGGCTCCGGCAGACGTCGCTTCGACCGTCATTAGGTCTCGGTACGCGTCGTGCTCTTAAATTGGCTTCGGTGGGCCAAAACCCCGGTTCAGCATCCGTCCTGTCAGCCACCGGTAGATGCGCTTTTCACGCTCGAACCCAACCTCCGAGTATGACCTTCGTCACGACGCTGACGTTCCGGAGCGGGGACCGGGCCGTCCTCGACGACACCGTCACGGGGCTCAAAGACCGCGTCGAGCGCAAGGGCGCCGAGTGCAAAGGCCCCCACCAGGAACAGCCCGAACACCACACCGTCCCGCTGTTCAGCCGCTGTCAGCCGGGCGAGCAGTGCGACCCCTGGAACTACACCGTCTACACGCGCTGGCTGGAGATCCACGGCTCCGACCACATCGCCCGCGAGGTCGTCGCGACCGACCTGCCGGACTCGATCCGGGTCGAAGTCGACGTGGAGCGCCGCGCGAGTCAGGCCTACCGCTGACGGATCGTCTCTCCGATCGAGCAGTCTCCTTCTCCCCCGGAAAAACGCCGACGCCGACTCAGACGAGCTCGGCTTCGCCAGTCGACCTGTCGGCGTCGAACGCCGTCACGCGGATGCGTACCTCCTCGTCGACGGCCACGTCCGTGTCCGGCAGGCGGAGTCGCGTATCCCCGATCCGAACCAGCGCGTCGTCGCCGTCGCGACCCGTGACGATTACGGGGAGTTCGTCGCCCGGTTGGTACTGCGGCGTCGCCGTTCGGAACTCGAGCCCCGCCAAGAACGCGTCGAGTCGGCTCATACGCGACTCACCTCCTCGCTCTCGCGGTCGCTAACGTACTCGCGACCGAACCCGGTCACCGCCGCGAACAGGAACACTGCCACGAGGAACCAGCCGTGGAACACGTACGGGAACACCGCGGCCGGGTTGACGATCATGTCGGCCGTGAACCACGCGTACTCGTCGGGGAGCGTCTGCATCGCGGAGTAGCCAGCGAGCACGCCGCCGCCCCACGGGAAGATGTAGCCCAGCGCGGAGGTGTTGGCGTCGAGGATGTTGGCCCGGCGGTAGCCGTTGATGTTGAACCGCCGGCCGAGCGTCCGGACGTACGGCGCGATCGCGATCTCGGCGGCGGTGTTGATGGTGACCATCGCGTTGACCATCGCGGTCCCGAGCACCATCGTCACCTCCGCGCGCCGGACCGTCGTCGCGACCCGCTCGAGCAGCCAGTTCTGGAGCGCCTCGAACCCGCCGCCCCGGCGCATGATCTGTGCGCCGGCGACGATCAGCAGCGTGAGGACGATCAGCGGGAAGAAGCCCACCGCACCGTTGTAGAGGCTGCCGCCGATCCCGGCCTCACCAGCCGGGACTGTCTCGACGACCGCCCCGATCAGCGGCGCCGTGTCGAAGGTGGCTGCGAGCCCGGAGCTCTCCGGCGCCATGAACACGAGCACGTCGCTGACTCCCACCTCGACCAGGTCGAAGTAGCCGAGCAGGACGTTGAGCACGAACGCGGTGGCCAGCCCCCACGAGACCGCCTCGACGATGTGGCGACCCCGGATGGCCGTGCCGATGACGATCGCGACCGGGATCAGGTGGAGCAGCCCCCACGCGGCGCCCGCAGTCACGCCCGACCCGGTGGCCGGAGCGGTCGTCGCCATCGTCGTCCCGGCGATCAGGAAGGCGAAAAACGCCGGTACCGCGGCGGCGACGGCGTACTTCACGCGCGAGGCGACCACGCCGCCGATGTCGGCGTTCTGTGTCACCGCGCTCACGATGGTCGTGTCGGAGACCGGTGCGAGGTTGTCCCCGAACACGGCGCCGGAGAGGATCGCCCCGAACAGGAGGATCGGGTTCGTCCCGAGCAGGAGCCCCGCCGGGAATACGAGCGTCACGAAGGCGATGGTCGTCCCGTACCCCGTTCCGATCCCGGTCGCGAGCACCCCCGCGAGCAGGAACGTCACTGCCGGGAACAGCGTCGCCCCGACCTCGGCGGCGTTCGCGGCCCAGACCAGCCCGTCGACGAAGCCGCCGGCCTGGATGGTGTTCGCGAACATCCCCGCCCAGAGCCACGCGACGGCGGCCGTCGCCGCCACCTTCTGGGTCATCCCCTCGAAGATGGCGTCCGCGTACGCCTTCCAGTCGCCCCGGACGAAGGGGAGCCCCGCGATGAGGCCGACCAGCATCCCGACGACGAGCCCCGAGGTGTCGCCGATGCCCAGCACGCCGGACTGGAACACGGCCCAGACGATGAACACTCCGATCGGGATGGCGCTGATCGCTGGCCCACCGTGGAACTCGAGGCTCCGACCTCGCTCTGCGTCGATCGTTGGCTCCTCTTCCATACACTATGGTGGCGGCACGGGCTGGAATAAATCATACGTCACAGCGATCCCCCTCGTCCACGGGGCACTCGCTGCCGCCACGCCGGGGTTTAAGCGCCTGCCGGCCGACCGATCCGGCGTGACCGTAGACGCCGACGCGCTGACCGAACTCCGCCGAGATCTCCACCGCCATCCCGAGCCGGCGTGGTGTGAGTTCTACACCACCGCGCGCATCGTCGAGGAACTCCGGGCTCGCGACGTGGACGAACTCCACGTCGGCCCGGACGCGCTCGAAGACGACGACGAGCCGCGGATGTCCCTCCCCGACCAGGCTACCCGCGACGAGTGGAAGGCGCGCGCCGAGGAAGCGGGCGCCGACGCCGACCTCGTCGACCGTCTCGACGGCGGCAACACCGGCGTCGTCGCGGTCGTCGAACGGGGCGAGGGACCGACGATCGGCCTCCGGGTCGACATCGACGGCCTCCCGATCCCCGAGTCCGACGACGCGGACCACGTCCCCGCGGCCGAGGGGTTCCGTTCGGAGAACGAGGGGTACATGCACGCCTGCGGGCACGACGCCCACGCGACCGTCGGGTTGGGCGTGCTCGACGCGGTGCGACACAGCGACTTCTCGGGCACGCTGAAGGTGTTCTTCCAGCCCGCGGAGGAGCGCGTCGCCGGCGGCGGCCCGATGTCCCGCTCGGGCCACTTGGACGACGTGGACTCCCTCTACGCGGTCCACATCGGGCTCGACCACCCGACCGGCGAGATCGTCGCCGGCGTCGGCGGCTTCCTCGCCGTCTCCGGGTTCGAAGCCGAGTTCACGGGCACGCCGGCCCACGCCGGCGCCCACCCCGAGGAGGGCGACAACGCGATCCAGGCGATGGCCGAAGCCATCACCGGCATGTACGCCGTCCCGCGCCACGCCGACGGGCCGACCCGAGTGAACGCCGGCGTCGTCGACGGCGGAACGGCCTCGAACATCATCGCCGAGGAGGCCCGGATGGAGTGTGAGGTTCGCGGCCAGACCACCGAACTGATGGAGTACATGTGGGAGGAGACGGGCCGAGTCGTCGACGCCGCCGCCGACATGCACGACGTGGACGCGGAGCGCACCCGGAACTCCCGCGCGCCCTCCGCCGAGAGCGACGAGGAACTCGCCGCGGTCGTCGCCGACGTGGCCGAGGGCGTCGAGGGCGTCGACTCGATCATGGACCACGACGACCTCGGCGGCAGCGAGGACGCGACCTTCCTGATGAACCGCGTGCAGGAGAACGGCGGGAACGCCTGCTACGTCGGCCTCGGCACCGATCACCCCGGCGGCCACCACACGTCGACGTTCGACGTCGACGAGGAATCGCTCCGTATCGGTGTGAAGACGCTGGCGGGGGCGATCGAGGCACTCGGCGAGCAGGCGGACTGATAGATCGGCACTCCCCACGAACGACCGGAGGGAGTGAGTGGGCCAAGGAGACCCCGGAGTTCCCGCGAGGGTACCGAGCGGGAACACGAGAGAGCGGAGCTCTCTCGGAGGGGTCGACGCAGGCTTTTGGTCGAGCTTTTGCAAGGGCCCTCCGGGGCCCGCAGCAAAAGGTCGAGTAGCAAACGGTCGAGTTCTAGTACTTCGGATCGGCGCCGGTCTGCTCGTAGACGCGCTCCATGATCGAGTCGCGCTGGTCCTGCCAGCGCGGGAGCGCCGACGGGCGATCCGGGTAGCTCTCGTAGTGGGCAAGCAGTTCCTCGGCGAGGTTCCGGACTTGGTAGATCTCCCAGAGCTGGCCGAGGTGGCCGATCGCGCCGCGAACGGTCTTGAGCGCGACGCCGGGGCTGATCGAGGTCTTACCGGAGTAGAGCGCCTCGGCGATGGGCTCGCCCGGCAGCGAGGCCAGCATCGACGTGAGTTCGTCCACCTCGACGGCCGTCGAGAGCACGTTGTACACGTCGAGCGCGGCGTAGCGCGCGCCGAAGTGGTCCATGATCCGCTCGTTGTACCGCCAGAGCTCCTCGTCCGTCCGCCCGTTCGAGATGGCCGCGATGGCTTCTTCGGCGGCGTACTGGCCGGAGTAGGCTGCGCCGGCGATCCCGCCGCCGGTGGTGGGGTTGACCAGCCCGGCGGCGTCGCCGACCGCGACGAGGCCGGGGGCCGTCGCGGAGTCGTACGGTCGCCGGGTCGGGAGCGCGGCGCCGAGCTTGTCGACGACCTCCGCGCCCTCGAACTCGGGGCGGCTCCGGAGGTCGTTCCGGAGGTCCTGGACGAGCTTCATCGGCTCCTCGGTCATCTGGAAGCCGAGGCCGACGTTGATCGTCGTCGGCGTGCGCGGGAAGTACCAGAGGTAGCCGGAGGCGCGGTCGGTCGGCTTGAACACGAGCGCGTCGTCCCACTCGACCGGCTCGGGGACCTCGACGATCTCGCGGTAGGCCGAGCAGAACTGGGAGTAGGAGACGTTCGTGTCGAAGGTCGCGTCCGAGAAGTCGGTGTTGTCCTGGAGCACCGAGAGCGCGCCGGCGGCGTCGACGGTGATCCCGGCGCGGAACTCCTCGACCTCGCCCTCGCGCTTGCCGCGGACGCCCTCGACGCGGCCGTTCTCCTGGATCACGTCGTTGACGACCGTGTCGTAGTGGAACTCGGCGCCGGCCTCGTCGGCGCCGTCGATGATCTTGCGGCCGTACTCCCAGCGGTCGATGACCGCGAGTTCGCCCGGGACGGGGATGTCGAGCACCGTGTCCTCGGAGGGGATCTCGAAGCGCCCGTGGTCGACCGCGGTGTTGGTGAAGGAGGACTCGATCTTCGACTTCGGGATCGCGTCGGGGAACGAGTCCGCACCCTTCAGCGCGTCGCCGCAGGCGATGTGGCCCGCCTCCGCCTCGCTCTTGCGCTCGACGACCGCCACGTCGAGCCCCTCGCGGGCGGCCGTCGCCGCCGCGTAGCAGCCGGACGTGCCGGAACCGACGACGACGATGTCGTACTCGTGTGTACTCATTTGCCAACCCTCGGGTGGGAGGGTGCAAAACTCTTTATCACGAAGGTGGGGGCGGTCGCGCGTGCTCGGTCAGTCGTCGCCGATCTCGGAGAGCCACGTCGCGACGCGCTCTCGGAACCCCGCGAACAGTCCGTCGGTCGACGCCTCGCCGTCGAGGCGCCATCCCGCCTTCTCGGCGGCGTCAGTGACGTGGACGAACTCCCAGCCCAGTTGGATCGCCACGCGGCGGTCCGCCGCGGTCGCGCCGACGTAGACGTGCCGCGGCGTCGCCGTCGATGCCCGGATCCGCTCCATAGCGAGCCAGATGTCCTCGTCGTCGGCCAGATCGAACTCCTGCCGGAGGTCGTGGTCGGCGACGGCCGCCTCGAGCCCCTCGCGGTCATTGTCGACGACACCGATGTGTCGACACCAGGTTTCCGCGTCACCGAACGCCGCCGCTGGGTCGGCGAGCCGGCCGAGGGCCGACAGCGAGAACGCGAGCGTCATCTCGCCGGTGGCGTCGTCGCTGTCCATAGCTCGTGAATCAATCGCACGCGTGAAAACGACTGGGTGGGAGACTACCCCTCCCACTCCTCGTAGTCGCCGTAGATCCCCTTCGAGAGGTAGCGCTCGCTGGAGTCGGCGAACACCGTCACCACCGCGTCGTAGGGTGCGTCGATCTCGCCGTCGGCGATCCGTCGGGCCACCCGCTTCGCCGCCACCGCGTTCGCGCCGGAGCTGGAGGCCACGAGGTGGCTCTCCTCGGCGGCGAGGCGCTGGACCTCCGCGTGGGACTCCTCGTCCGGGACGGCGTGGACCTCGTCGACGAGTTCCGGCTCGAACAGCTCGTTGGTCGACGTGTCGTGGGTACCGATCCCCTCGGTCTTGTACTCGCTTTCCTCCCGCTCCTCGCCGAGGAGGGTGCCGTAGAGCGACCCCTCGGGCTCGACGGCGGCGACGTGGGTATTCGCGTGCTGTTCGCGCCCGTAGCGCGCGAGTCCCATCAGGGTGCCCGCCGTCCCACAGCCGGCGACGAGCGCGCCGACCTCGCCGTCGAGCGCGTCGTAGACCTCCGGCGCGGTGGTCTCGTAGTGGGCCTCGGCGTTGAGCGGGTTCGAGAACTGCTGGGGGACCGCGGCGTTGTCCAGTTCGTCCGCGAGTTCGTGGGCGCGCTCGATCGCACGGGGCATCCCGTCCTCGCTGGGCGTGTTGATCACTTCGGCGCCCAGCGCGCGCATCAGCGTCTGTTTCTCGACGGAGAACCGTTCGGGGACGACGAACACCGCGTCGAGGTCGAGCTGGCGGGCGGCGACCGCGATGCCGATGCCCGTGTTGCCCGCCGTGGGTTCGATGATCGTGCCGCCGGGGTCGACGTCGCCCTGCTCCAGCATCCCTTCGAGCATGTACTTCCCGATGCGGTCCTTGATGCTGGCGCCGGGGTTGAACGACTCCAGTTTCGCGTAGACGGGGACGGCGTCGGGGCTGTCGTGGACGCGGACCAGCGGCGTCTCGCCGATGGTGTCGAGAACCGAGTCCAGAGGTTCCCGATGAGTGGTCATACGGGGACGTGGAGGGTAACCGTTGTGTAGTTTACCATCTCCGAGGGCGGTCAGCGACCCGTGCCGCTCAGTCGTCGGTGGTCGCCGTGTCCTCGTTGGGTGCCGGCTCGTCCTCGGCCTCGCTGATGTGGGCCTCGGCGGCGACGGCGTCGACGTCGATGTCGTACTCCGCGGCGATGGCGTCGAGGACGGCGCGCTGTTCGGCCAGTTCGTCCTCGACGGTGCCGACGCGCTCCTTGGTCTCGTCGACGGTCTGTTGAGTCTCCTCGACCTCCTCGCGGAGCTTGTTCATCCGCTCGTACACCTTCTCGGCCTTCTCCGCGACGGTCTGCAGCTTCTGTGCGGTGCTTCCGAGTCCGACCATACTCGAGGGGTAGGGGCGGAGGCTTGTGTCGCTTCCGGTGGCTCGAACTCAGACGACCCCGTTCGCCAGCCGTTCGCCGTCGTCGATGCGCCGGAGGTTCTCCCGGACCAGCGCGGCCATGCGGTCGGGGTACTCGCGGTGAGCGGCCGCGCTGTGGGGCGTCACGATCACGTCGTCCATGTCCCAGAGCGGCGAGTCCGCGGGCAGCGGCTCGGTCTCGAACACGTCGAGCGCGGCGCCGCCGAGATCGTCCGCCCTGAGCGCGTCGGCGAGCGCGGACTGGTCGACGACGCCGCCCCGGGCGACGTTCACGAGCACGGCGTCCGCACGCATCCGCGCCAACTCCTCGGCGCCGATCAGCCCCTCGGTCTCGTCGGTTAGCGGGACGGCCAGCGCGACGAACTTCGCGCCCCCGATCGCCTCGTGGAGCTCCGAACTCGGGTGGACCGTGTCGACGTGGTCCACCGGCGTCGGCGTCCGTTTGACCCCCGTCACGTCCATGCCCAGCGCGTCCGCGCGGGCGGCGATCCCGCGGCCGAGGGTGCCCAATCCGACAACACAGAGGGAACTCCCCGAGAGCGTGAACGGCGCGTCCCACTCGGCCCACGCCCACTCCTTCCGCTCCTGCTTGCTCCGGAACTCGTGGAGCCGGCGGGCGAACGCCAGCATGTAGCCCGCGACGGTCTCGCCGACGCTGTCGCCGTGGGTGCCGGTGCTGTTGGTCAGGTTGATCCCTGCCGCCTCGAACTCCTCGAGCGGGAACCGGTCGATGCCGGCCTGGACGGAGTGGATCCAGTCGAGGCCGGCGTCGAGGAAGGCGTCCTCGTACGCGAACGTCACCAGCGCGTCGACGGCGTCGACCTCGTCGGTGTCGACCACGACCACCTCGGGATCGACGGCTGCGAGTCGGTCCCGGAGCACTTCCGGCGGGAACAGCGCCTCGATGGAGGCGTGGATGCCGATTCGTGTCACCATGGGCGGGGGGTTTCGGGCACGGCCTCTACAGTGTGTCGGATCCACGCACGACCGCCGGTGTTGGCGACGCTCGTCGACTACCGGACCGACATCAGGTACGCGGCGGTGAAGATGACGACCGCTGCCGTCGCCACGTTGACGAGCGTGAACGAGACGCTCCCGACGAAGTCGAGCCCCCAGACGATCGTGACCGCGAACAGCGTCGACAGTATCAGGTTCAGCCCGTGGACCACCCACGGGTTCCCCGCGGAGCGCTCCGTCGCCGTCTCGAACCCGTCCCGACCCGTCGGGCCGTCGTCGTCGCTCATACCCGGTAACCCCGGGACCGGGGCACTTAGCTGTTGGTCGCCGGCGGGAGTGCTAAGTCGGTCGAGCCGATACGTCCACTATGGGTATCGTTAGCACGATTCAGGACGCGTTGACGACCGAGTCGGCGTCGCCGAGCACGGAACCGGAGTCGAAATCGACCGGCGCGTACTGGTGTGACGACTGCGACGTGCGGGTTCGGGACGTCGACGTGGAGCCCGAGGGGCTGGACCGCGACGACGAAGGGACGCCGGAGTGTCCGGACTGCGGGTCGGCGATGCGCTTCGAGCGCTCCCACGCCGACGGCTGTGCCTGCTGAGGCTACTCGGCCGGCGCGGGCGTCGGCTCCCGCAGGGCGGTCTCGGCTTCGTTCTCCGTCGGGAAGGGCCCCGCGGGGAGATCGTCGAGTCGGTCCCACTCCTCGTCCGTGACCAGCGCGTCGTCGAGGCGCTGCCGGAGCGCGCCCTCGTCGAACTCCGTCCCGATGACGACGTACTCCGTGCGCCGGTCGCCGTGCTCGTCGTCCCACTCCAGGTTCGGTCGGTTCGACCGGTAGAGGTCCTGCTCGATCTCGGGGAGCGACGCGATCCACGGGCCGCGTGCCTCCACGCGCACGGACGACCCCGCCTGCCCGACTGTCTGGCGGAGGTCGTTGCCCGCGACCCAGACCGTCCCCTTCGAGCGCACCACGCCCGCGGGCAGGTCACGGAGCACCGCGGCGATCCGCTCGGGGTGGAACGGGCGTCGACGCCGGTAGGTGAACGAGGAGACGCCGTACACCTCGTCCGGGTGGCGGTGGCCGTGGCGGGCGTCGGCGGGTTCGTGATCCCCGTCGTGTTCGTGGTCATCCTCGCCGTGCTCCGCGTCGTCCAGCGCTCGCTTCCAGCCCGGGAGGTCACTGACCTCGTGCTCCTCGAACCGCTCCTCGTCGAGCAGCCAGGCAGGATCGACCGCCGAGAACGACGTGCGCACGGTGTCGGCGTCCGGCTGGAGCGCCGCGACTAGCGCCTCGGCCTCGTCGAGTTCGTCGTCGGTACAGAGGTCGGCCTTGTTGAGCACGACCGCGTTCGACACCTCGATCTGTTCGACGAGGAGGTCCGACAGCGGGCGGTCGTCCTCCTCGGCGGCCGTGCGCTCGGGCGTCCCCTTGCCGCCGAACGTGTCGACGAACAGCCGGGCGTCGACGACGGTCACCAGCCCGTTCACGCGGTAGCGCGCGGCCGCGGCGGACTCGGTGGTGAACAGCCGCGCGACCGGCGCGGGCTCGGAGATGCCCGAGGACTCCACGACCAGGTGGTCGAACTCGCGGTCGCGGGCGAGGCGGACGACGGCGGTCTCGAGGTCGTCCTGCAGTTCACAGCAGATGCAGCCGTTCGAGAGCTCCTCGACGCCGCCGGCGACGTCGGTCTCCGACCCCTCGGCGACGAGTTCGGCGTCGACGTTCACGTCGCCCATGTCGTTGACGAGGACGGCGATGTCGCGGTCGCCGGCGTTTGTCAACAGGTGGTTCAGCAGCGTGGTCTTCCCGGCGCCGAGGCTCCCCGAGAGCACCGTGACCGGGATGCGATCGCTCATGCGTGTGGGTGGGTGCCACTCGCCTTTCAACCCCTCGGCAGCGGCCGGCGCCGCCCACAGCGTCGACGCGGCGCCGAACTGGCCACCGCGGCTACGACAGCTTTTACCGCGCGAACCCCTACCACCAGAGACGATGGATCTCTCCGAACGGATCGACGCCTACCTCGACACCCTGGAGGAGTGGCTCAGGGGGCTCTACCACGGGATGATCAGCCACCCGGCCTACGAGAAGATCGAGAAGGAGGCCGAGGACTTGGAGGACGCGTTCATGCTCGCCTGCTTCCCCGACGCCTTCGGCATCCCTTCGCCGGTGTCGTACTACACCGCCGAAATCCTCCCCTACATCGAGGACGAGTTCAAGGCGTGGGAGCGACGGCTCTGGGACCGGAACACGATGATCGAACGCAAGGGCCAGCAGTACCACTTCTGATGGAGCCGTTCGTCTTCTTCGGCGGGAAGGGCGGCGTCGGCAAGACGACCGTCTCGTGTGCGTACGCCCGCAAGTGCGCCGACGCGGGCGTGGACACGCTGGTGGTCTCGACCGACCCCGCGCACTCCGTCTCGGACGTGTTCGACCAGCAGTTCGGCGACACCTCGGAGCCCGTGGACGGCGTCGACGGCCTCGACGCGCTGGAGATCGACCCCGACGAGGAGGTGACCGCCCACCTCGACGACATCCGGAACCGGCTCTCGGACCAGGTGTCGGCGTCGATGGTCAACGAGATCAACAAGCAGTTGGAGATGGCACACCAGACGCCGGGGGCCTACGAGTCGGCGCTGTTCGATCGGTTCGTGGAGGTGATGAGGCAGAGCGACCCCTACGACCGCGTCGTGTTCGACACCGCGCCCACGGGGTCGACGCTGCGCCTGCTCGGGCTCCCGGAGTTCCTCGAGGACTGGGTCGACCGCCTGATGTACAAGCGCCGCCAGAGCATCGACCTGTTCGAGAAAGCCGCCATCGGCAACAACGAGCCGCGGCGCGTGATGGACGGCGATCCCGTCCTCGAACGCCTGCAGGACCGCAAGGAGTTCTTCGAGTTCGCGGGCGGCGCACTCCGGAACGACGCCGCCTTCTTCCTCGTGTTGAACCCCGATCAGCTCTCTGTCAACGAGACCACCCGGGCCATCGACGACATGGACGCCGAGGGGCTCGGCGTCGACGGCCTGATCGCGAACAAGCTCACCCCCGCGCCCGACGACGACGAGAACGGCCGCGGGGCGCGCTACCTCCGCGACCGGATCGAGACGGAGACGGACCGACTGGATCAGGTCCGGGGGTCGCTGGACCCGCCGATCCTGGCGGAGATCGAGACCCGAACCCGGGAGATCCGGGGGGACCTGTTGGCCGAGGTGGCCGCCGAACTCGACGTGCCGGTCGGCGTCGAGGAACCGACGTTCGTGTGATTCGCGACCGTTGAGGGGCCGTGCCCTTTTAACAGCGGTCGGAGCTGGCGTAACGATTGGCCAACGCTTAAGTCCTGCACACCAATCTCTATCACGAAGGTACGTGACACAATGACTCAGGTAATTTGGATCGTGGCGGCGGTGTTGATCACGTTCTCGGTCGGGTACGTCGGGTACTCGAAGTACCTCTCGCGGTTCGTCGACCTCGACGACTCGCGTGAGACACCGGCCCACAAGTACGAAGACGGGCAGGAGTACGTTCCATCGAAGAAACCAGTGCTGCTCGGGCACCACTTCTCGAGCATCGCGGGCGGCGCGCCGATCGTCGGCCCGATCACGGCCGGCGCCATCTGGGGCTGGGTGCCCGCCCTCGCGTGGGTGGCCATCGGGAACCCCCTGATGGGCGCGGTCCACGACTTCGTCTCGCTGTCGGGGTCGATGCGGCACGAGGGGAAGTCGATCGGCTACATCATCGGCGAGTACGTGGGTGAACGGGGCAAGAACCTGCTGCTGTGGTTCGCGTTCCTCACCATCATCCTGGTCGTCGCCGTGTTCGCGCTCGTCGTGGGGATCGTGCTGAACGCGTTCCCGTCGGCGGCGACCGCGAGCTTCGTGTACATCGCGCTGGCGGTGGTGTTCGGCGTCTACCTCTACCAGCTCGACGGCCCGTTCATCCCCGGGACGATCGTGTTCGTCGCGGGCGTGTTCGCGGGCGTCTGGTTCGGTATCAACAACCCGATCGCGCTGTTCCCGGCCGTCGAAGCCGGGGCCTACCCCGACGGGACGATCATCCTGCTGGGGTTCCTCGGCAACGGGGCCTGGCTCCCGGGTGCGGTGCTGGAGTCGAGCGCCATCCTCACGCCGAACGTTGCGGCGTGGGTGCCGACGATCCTGATCTACGCGGCGGTCGCGAGCGCGCTCCCGGTGTGGACGCTGCTCCAGCCGCGTGACTACCTGTCGTCGTTCCTCCTGTACGCGGGGGTCGGCGGCGCGCTGATCGCGATCATCGCCGGCACGCTGCTCGGCACGTCGTCCGAGCCGCTGGTGGTAGACAGCAGCATCGCCGCCTACGAAGGGTTCCTGGGCGTCGACGCGGTCTCGCCGTTCCCGCTGTTCCCGATGCTGTTCGTGACCATCGCCTGCGGGACGATCAGCGGGTTCCACTCGCTGGTCTCCTCCGGGACGACCGCGAAACAGCTCAACAAGGAGAGCGACGCCCGCCTCATCGGCTACGGCGGGATGCTCGGTGAGGGGCTGCTCGCCGCGGTGGCGCTGTCGACGCTCGCGATCGCTGGCGGGGCCCAAGCGGCCGCCGGCGGCGGGATCGGCGGCGCGCTGCCGAACTTCGCGAGCGGCGGCGGGATCATCCTCACCAGTCTGGGGATCCCCGCGAGCTTCGGCGCGCCGTTCATGGCGCTCGTCCTCGTGAGCTTCCTGCTCACGTCGACGGACACGGCCGCCCGACTCGGCCGGTACATGATGGAAGAGATCATCGGCACGCCCGGTAGCGGGACCGACACCGGGCTGTCCGCCGACCCCGCCTCGATCGCTCGCGGCCGCTACACCAACCCGCTCATCCAGTGTGGCCTCGGATACGTGCTGGTCATCTCGGGCGAGTGGGCGACGCTGTGGACGCTGTTCGGCGGCGCGAACCAGCTGCTCGCGGCGCTCGCGCTGCTGACCGCGACAGTCTGGCTCGCCAACTGGGACGAGTCCAAGCAGCTGATCAGCACTGGCGTCCCGATGGCGCTGATGGTGACGATCACGGTGCTCGGCCTCTCGTGGGTCGCGTTCAAGGAGCAGCTGTACGACCAGCTGATCATGGGCGGCGCGAGCGGGCTCGGTGCCCAGATCTCGGCGTCGGTCCGGATCGTGTTGGCGCTGGTACTGATCTACCTGGCGCTCTCGCTGGTCAAGATCGGCTACGACAACATCAGCAACGTCCGCGGCGGCAGCGGTATGACGCCGGAACCGGGCGACGACTGACCGTCGTCGTCACCCCGGCGAACGCCGCGCACGCTGACCGTCGTGGCGAAGTGTCGGCCGCGACGGACGCTGCGACACCGGTCGGCCGCACCGGGCGGTCGGACCGTCACGGTCCCCATTACCTTCCCTCCGCCGGAACGCCCGAGCGACAGCTACGTCCAGAAGCGTTTGGCGAACCGCGAGAGGAAGCTCTCGCTCGGGCGGTCGACGTCGCCCCAGAGCGCGAACGCCTCGGCGGTGTCGGCCTCGGTGCTCGCGATCACGGTCTCGGTGTCGGGGGCGACGACGACGAGGTTGATCTCGTAGTGGCCGTAGTAGCCGTAGGCGAGCAGTTCCCGCTCGCGGAACCCCTCGACGAACTCCCGGACCGGGTCGGTGAGCTCGTCGGCGACGACGACGAACGTGAACTCCGTCCCGAAGTGTTCCTCGCTGGGGACGATCCAGTCGTCTGCCAGGTCGTGGCCCAACTCGACCAGCGACTCGAGGTCGGCGACGGCCGGGCGGGCGGTCCGACGGGCGAACAGGTACTCCGCGCGGTCGTGGTCGGCGTAGCTCAGCGCGGGGTGGAAGAACTGCTTCTGGGTGCGCACCCGGAACTCGCCGTAGAGGTCGAACGACTCCCCCCTGACGCGGTGGTTCCGTTCGAGGTCGTAGCTGAACATCAGGCGGTCGCCCACCCGATCGAAGTACTCGTCGTCCCACGTCGGCACCTCCTCGCGGATCTCCGCGGGGAGCTCCTCCGGGTCGCGCGCGTCGGCCTCGGTCATCGGCGCCCCCCGACGACCCAGTCGCGGTCACCCGTGGCGGTTCGGAGAGTCATGCACGACTGTGGCACACGGCGGCTCAAAAGCCCGTCGCGTGGCCGCCGGCGGCAAACCTATCACTGTGGAACTGTAACACACGTTCATGAGCGACGAACAGCCGACGGAGGCTTGCGGGCGCTGTTCGATGACCACCGTCGTCGACGCCGTCGACGCCAACAGCGACGGGCCGACACGTGACCCGTTCGGCGACGAGCGCATCGAGGTCGACGAGTCGTCGATCCGCCGGGTGTCGCCGGTCGCGTGGATGGGCAACGTCACCGCGCGGTTGAACGCCGCCGTGAAGCGGCTGACGTACGGCAAGTAGTTCTCGGAGCCGGTCGTCGACGCCGCCTCAGCGGCGCTCGCTCGCCCGGTGGTCGTAATGTGTCGCTTCCGCGTCCCAGCGAGCGAGTAGCTCGCGGGCTTCCTCGGGCACGTGCGCCCGCCCGTAGTTCTCGCCCGCGAACGCGGCGACGGCGTCGTAGTTCGCAAACCGGATCTGGGTGACGAACTCGACCTCGTCGCCGGCCTCCCTGCGCAGCAGGTCGTAGCCGCGGTAGCCGTCGCCCGAGAGGTTCTCCAGCAGTCCGTCGTCGGGGTCGACGAGGAACCGCTCGTACTCGTCGGCGTCCTCGGGGTCCGTCCAGCCGTGCCAGACCCGGACGATCGCGCCGCCCCCGTCCGCGGTCGGGCCGCCCGCCGGATCGGCATCCCCGCTCACCGAGTGACCTCGTGTTCGAGGGTGCCCACGCCCTCGATCTCGATCTCGACGCGGTCGCCGTCCTCGAAGGGGCCGACGCCCTCCGGCGTGCCGGTGGCGATCACGTCGCCCGGTTCGAGCGTCATGTACTGGGTCGCCTCCTCGATCAGGGCCGGCACGTCGAACACCAGCTGGTCGATGGTGGCGTCCTGTTCGACCTCGCCGTTGACGCGGGTCTGGATCGTCGCGTCCGCCGGGACGTGCTCGGGGTCGGCGACGCAGGGGCCGATCGGGGCGGCGCCGTCGAACGCCTTCCCGCGGACCCACTGGGACTCGCTGCGCTGGTCGTCGCGGTTCGACACGTCGTCGACGCAGGTGTAGCCCGCGACGTACTCCATCGCCTCGTCGGCATCGACGTGTTTGGCCTGCTCACCGATGACGACGCCGAGTTCGGCCTCCCACTCGACGCGCTCCTTGCCGGCCGGGAGCGTCACGGTGTCGCCGTGGCCGGCAACGGTGTTCGGGCCCTTCAGGAACAGGAGCGGGCGGTCCGGCACGTCGGCGTCGTGTTCCTCGGCGTGGGCGACGTAGTTGCGCCCGACACAGACCACCTTGCTCGGCTCGCTGGGCGCGAGCAGGTCGACCTCGTCGAGGTCGTACTCGTCGCCGGCGAAGCTGACCGCGTCGCCGTGCCACTCGCCGCGCCGTACCGCGCCACTCGGATCCCGGAAGCGTGCGTGTCGCATCACCGTGTGCGTCGCCCGCCCGTGGCTAAGTCGTTCCGACTGCGGCGAGCGTGGCTGGGGAGCCGGCGGCGGTCACCCGGACCAGCGCACGTCGAACCCGTCGACGCCCTGGGGCTCCTCGTATGCCACCTCGACGCCGTCGACGGTCGCCCGCGGGCTGCCGGTGTGACACCAGCCGATCATCGACTCGACGGACCGGGGGTCGCCCTCGAACACCGCCTCGACCCGGCCGTCCGCCAGGTTGCGAACCCATCCACTCACCCCGCGTCGCGTGGCAGTCTCCTCGGTGTTGGCCCGGTAGCCGACGCCCTGTACGTTCCCGCTGACGTGGACGTGTACCCGGACGTGGTCAGCATCGCTCATGCCCGGTAGATCGGCTGAGCGACACTTAACTCCGGTGTCGCGTGGCGCTCGCGAACCGGGCAGGCAAAGTAGCCCCACGCCGACTCGTCGACCATGGAACTGTTCGGAACGGCGGGGATCCGCGGCGACGCTCGGGAACGGGTGACGCCGTCGCTGGCCCTCCAGGTGGGGCAGGCGGCAGCGGCCGACGCGCTGGAACAGGCTGGTGACGACGAGTCGGTCGAGTTCGCGGTCGCCCGCGACGGCCGCGAGACGGGGCAGGCGCTCGTCGACGCGATGGCCTCGGGGCTCGCCTCGGCCGGCGCTGACGTGGTCGAGATCGGCCAGGCGCCGACCCCCGCGCTTGCGTACGCGAGTCAGGGTCGCTACGGCGTCGCCCTCACCGCCTCGCACAACCCGCCCGAGGACAACGGGATCAAGCTGTTCGACGACGGCGTGGAGTACAGCGGCGAGGCCGAGGCCCGCATCGAGGGCCGGATCGAGGGCGGCACCGAGCCAACGCAGTGGGACGCGTGGGGCACCCGCGAACGGGCCGAGGTACTCGACGACTACCGCGACGCAGTCGTCGCCTACGCCCGGCAGTTCGGCGCCGACCTCGACGGGCTCCGGGTGGTCGTCGACTGCGGCAACGGGATGGCGTCGCTGGCGACGCCGCAGGTGCTCCGCGAACTCGGCGCGGAGGTCGTCACGCTCAACGGCAACGTCGACGGCCACTTCCCAGGCCGCGGGAGCAAGCCCACCGAGGGGACGCTGGGCGACTGCATCCGCTTCCTCCAAGACGGGGAGTTCGACCTCGGCATCGCCCACGACGGCGACGCCGACCGGATCGTCGTGCTCACGGGCGACGGCGAGGTGGTCCACGAGGACACCGTGCTCGCGATGCTCGCCGAGGAGTACGTCGCCGCCGCGAGCTCGGAGGATCCGACGGTCGTGACGACGCCGAACGCCTCCGCGCGCATCGACGAGCGCGTGCGCGCCGCCGGCGGCCGCGTCGAACGCGTCGCGCTGGGCTACCTCCACGACGGCATCGCCGACGCCCGCGCGGGCGGCGCCGACGTGGCCTTCGCCGCCGAGCCCTGGAAGCACGTCCACACGCGCTTCGGCGGCTGGATCGACGGCGTCGCCTCGGCGGCCGTGCTGGCCCGCCTCGTCGCCGACGTGCCGCTCGCTGAGCGCCGTGAACCGATCCCCGAGCGACCGTACCGGAAGGTGAGCGTCCCCTGCGACGACGACGCGAAGGTCGACGCGATGGCGCGCCTGGCCGAGACGCTGCCCGACCGGTTCCCGGAGGCGAGCGTCGACGACGAGTACGGCGTCCGGCTGGAGCTCCCGGACGCGTCGTGGGTGCTCGTGCGGCCGAGCGGGACGGAGCCGTACCTCCGGATCTACGCGGAGAGCGAGGACGTGGAGACGCTGTCGGAAGCCGCGAAGACGGTCGTCGAGGACGCGATCGCGGAATCGGAGTAGGCGGCCTACACCGAGGCGACCAGTCGGTCGTGTTCGACCTTGGTGCAGCGGTCCTGTACGTAGTCCAGTCCCGCGTTCTCGGCCAGGTCGGCGGCCTCGTCGTTCGCGATGCCGAGTTGGAGCCAGACCGTGCCGGCGTCGCCGCGGGATTCGTGGCGGTCGATCACGTTCTCGACGATCTCCGGGGTCTCCTCGCTGGGCCGGAACACGTCGACGAGGTCGATCTCCTCCTCGACGTCGGCGAGCGAGTCGTACGCGGTCTCGCCCAGGATCTCGTCGGCGAAGGGGTTGATCGGAACGATCCGGTAGCCGTGTTCCTGCAGGTACTTCGGGATCTCGTGGGCGGCTTTCCCCTCGGTGGTCGAGCAGCCGACGACCGCGATGGTGTCGGCGTCGAGCAGGGCGCGCAGGCTGTCGTCGTCGGTGATGGGCATCGGTGGCGGTTGGACTGCCACCGGCAAAAGGGGTCGGCTCAGGCGTCCGCGAGGTGGACGATCGGGTCGGCGTGCTCCTGGAGTTCGACGACGCCGTCGAACAGTTGTTTGAGCGTGTTGAGCGTCTGCTGATCGTGGGCCGTCTCGTCGATGCAGTAGAGCCCGAGGCCGTCGACGCTCTGGACGCGACCGGTGAACACGTGGAGGAAGCGGAACACGGTCTGGAGGTCCGAGTACATCAGCAGCGTCGTCAGCGAGTGGAGCATCACGCGGTTGCGCTCGATGTTCCGGTCCTTGTAGAACGCCTGCAGGAACTCCGAGAGCTGGATCCCGATGCCGGTCATGTCCACCGGCGAGGAGGCGTACTTCACTCGGTCGCGTTCGGGAACGTCGTCACCCTGCTGTTTGGTGACGCAGTCGACGACGGCCACGGGCCGGCTCTCGTAGCTCGTGCGCTCGGCGAACTGCTCCAGCATGCGGTCGGCGCTGTCTTTGGTGGTGACGATGATCGAGCCCTCGCCCTGCTCGGTGCCGGCGGCGAGGAGGTCGAGACACCGTGCGCGTTTCCCGGCCAGCGGCGGGCCCGTGAGGAGGATGTTCGACCCGGGCTGGACCTCCGCGTCGAGATGGGGATGGAGGTCGTACATCACGCGATGGAGCAGGGGGGGCTGGCGGCTCCGATCACGTGATACACGACCTGCCCGGGATTCATCGGATAGTTGGAAAATGCCCTGACGCGTTATTATTCTTTGTGATTACCGCGGGGGCGTCGACGCCGACGGCGCCCGGAACCCCCGGACGGAACCGAGTCACTTATTTGTGGGTCGACAGTATGAGAGGGTACGGGGCGCTTAGCTCAGCCTGGACAGAGTACTTGGCTTCGGACCAAGCTGCCGCGGGTTCAAATCCTGCAGCGCCCATCCGTTTTCATGATGCTTAGGATTCCACAGACAGCGGCGGGTTATTTATAAAACGCCCCCCCCGCTTACCGCGGAAGATTTCATCATGTTTCGTGATGCGGGTCGACGCCGTCATGCGGTTCGCAGGATACCAAACGTTTAGAATCGTGTTAAATCTTTGCGAATCGATCCGACTCTCAGTACAGTTCCGTGGGGCGCGCGCGAGAACATCTGGCTTCAGCTAAGTTCGTTAGTCGCACGCAGCGTGCGGTGACTTCACTGAGCGTGCGACAAACCTCGAGTCCGTCTAACGCGCAGTGAGATGTGCTCACTCTGTGTGAGACGTATCATATTCCAAGAAATAAGAGCGTGATTTGCTGCCATCAACTAATTCGGCGAATACGGCCGCTCTATTCGATATAATCTACACTTCTTCCGAATTCTTATCAGAAAATTTGACCTAACCCTTAAGTCAGTCTGACTGACGTAAGCTCAATCGCGATGATGCGCACAGAACGAGTGGTCGCAACCCACGACAGCAGCGCCCGGTTTGAGCGGGCATCCGGGGTCGTGAGTTGCTACTCACGCTACGAAGATCAGGAGGGAAACAACAATGAATGAACAGAAACGGCTCAACGCCTTCGAGTCCGGCACAACGGTCCGAGAAGCAGTCAGGAAGTACCTCGATCACCGAAAGAACGACTGCGGTCTCAAACAGACCACAGTCGACCTCGAGAAGCGACGACTCGCATACCTCGTGGACTACTGCGACGACCAGGGGATCAACACCATCAGCGAGCTGGCATCACACGATCCAGACAAGTACCGGTCCTGGCGACGAACCGATGCAGCCAGCGAAGTCGACACACTCGCCGAATCGACAGTCGATAGTCACATGAAAACAATCGTCAGGTTCGTGAAATTCGCGCGGGGGCGAGAAGATGAGTAGGCCGAACAGACAGCAACCATCGAACGCACGCGATCCAATTCAGGTCGCCGTCGATGAGGCCGTCGAGGCGTACCTCAGTCGCCGCAAGGCTGAGAGCAGCACCACGCAAGGAACCGTCGACACTCATCGAAAGCGACTGAACTACTTCGTCGAATTCTGTGAGCTCGAAGGAATCGAATACGTCTGCGACCTCCGAGGTCACGACATCGAACAGTACTGGCCTCTTTTTCGCTGCCATTATACTCATCCTCGATTGTGACGACTTCGAGCTTGATTTGCGCCATATGTTACAGGTGTACTGTAGTTGACAAAGTGTTTTGTCTGCTATCGTGTTCTCAGTTGGAACAATTCGGGTACAGTCTCAGAGCAACCACAAATTCTTATCTCCCCGCTATAACATGGCTATATCGTGTCAACCCATTCGCGTATTGAGATTTCACCAGCCAAGACAGAGCACATACCGGGGTATATTACTGATACACAGAGCATCTTGCTTGGAGGTCCCTGCACCGGAAAAACAAATATCTGTAAGTCCTCTAGTGATATAACGTATATTAATACAATCGATAACATAAAAAAGCACAATACGAATCGTCCAATTATTCTAGATAATGCGTATCAGATTTTGAGCGATCCTGAATTAGATGCAGCAGAATTGATTACCACGCTTGAAAATCATGAACCCGGTGTTTGCTACGTTTTTCGGCCGTATGAATTAGAATGGGTTGTAAGTCAGTCGAACAATATAAACTTCGATTTTGAGTCAATACAACTTCTTTCCTTGGTTTATACCCGAGAGGAGGCGATCAGTAAGTTACAACGTGTAGATGAATCTTTGTCGGAGAGTAAAATCAAGAGGTTCGTTGACACACTCGAATACGAGTTCTCTTTCACTCATGCGCCAATAAAAGATTATCATTCATATCTTCCCTATTGTGCGGTTAGAGCAAGTAATGCAGCCGTGGAGAATGTTATTACTGGTGATTCTGTCACAGCGAAAATTAGTAACTTCGCTAAACAGTCCGATCTCAGTTCGTTCGTAAGATCCGAAAGTAATCACCTCCCTGATCTCAGCTCGTTCGCAAGATCGGCAAGTACCCATCTCCCTGCTTCGGTGACAGCAACACTGAGTGGTGCTGTTGGTGGTGGAGCCTTAGCAAGTGGTGTGGGTGCAGTCGCACTATTCGCTGTCCTTCCAATTCTTCTGAATCGAACACTTCACGATGGGCACGAATTCGAACGAAATCTTGGTCGGGTGCTCGGACATGAATTATTCCCGCATCACCAAGAGAACTTAGAACGCGAAACTGAACTTCCACCTCGAACCTTTGAGACATTTGGAAAATTTGCAGATCCGGTTACTGGCCATCATTTGGACACTCTGGTTGAAGAACAGGATGAGCTTCGCTCATTCATTCAAGAATCTGATATTTGTGTTGAGGAGGACATCGACTCGCTTGTAGAATTAGTTGACCAGCTTGCTACGGAGACTATTCCCATCACTGAGCTGATCTCAGAGGAATTTAATAATGCAGTCCTCCCCCCTAAGTCACTGACTCAACAGCAAAAGGATCGTATCACAAAAGAACTCAAATCAGCGGCGGATATTTCAGAGACCGAAGCCAAAGGAAGGGTCGACGATCTGTTTTCGAAGTCTCTGCGGGAAGAGAAGTTGTCTGAAGATTATGACAACGTTGCTCCTAACCAAGGAGCGTTGCTAGTCTATGGCGAGATGGGTGGTGGTACAACCACTTTTGCTCAGGGGTTACTAGAGCACTACGCGCGTGACGGTTACGATATTGGTGTCGTCAATAGCACTACCCCGGAAATTCTTCGATCAAAGTTGCGTTCAATGCAGTCAGATTCTAAAGGCCTTGCGTTGGTCTACAGTGTTGGTCGGGAAAGATCAATTTCACCACACAATTTCCAAATTTTATTTGGGGAGAAAGTATTCGAATTCTATGATGTGATAATTATTGAATGTAGTCAGGAACAGATAGATAGTATCAGAACTTCCTGGGAACAAACCCGTGACATCAGATATGACTCGGCTAAATCTCGATTAGAACCTAGAGCAGAAATTCAGCTTTCAAACGTTGATAATGAAGTATTGGAACGAATCCCACGGACTCTTAGTTCACTTGACGATGATTCTGTAGAGCGAATTGCTGTTACAGCAGATGGTAACCCTACGATCGCCGTTGAGGCGACATTAGAAGCCCTTGAGAATGGGGTAGAATCGATTAGTGGGGTTCGAGGACGGGAGTTTATTCGCTCTCGATTGAGCGGTGCACTCCAAGAACTTCAAGAGAATCATGGAGAGGAGCCAGTGGATATTCTTGTTATGCTTGCCGCTATTCGAGGAGTAGACGACGAAAAAGAACTTGCTAATCTGCTGAACATCAGTGAGAACCGCGTCAAGGGGTATATGGCCGGCTCTATGTCATCTTATATATACAGGAGATCAGATGGAAGACTAGTTGTTTCCCCTCGAATCTATGCTCTAACAATCTTTGAACTGGAATGGTTCACTGAGTTGAGTGGTGATTGGGTTCTTTCGGATAGACGAGAGCGATTTACAGAGCGAATCTATGATTCAAGTAGTCAAAATGTAGTTGGGCTAACTACTAATTTAGCAGAATTAGAATCAACTGGGTCAAGTATAACCGATACAGAAAACGTTGATTTGGTTTTATCCTGTATTGAGGATATACTTGAACAATCTGGGCCCGCAAGATTTCCTCAAGTTCTGGCAGCAGTTGGTATATATCAAGTTCCAATTCAACTGACTGTTCTCACTGATTCGAATCGACTTCATGAATCGCTTTACGGGGTTCTCAAGGCCTCAGATGGGGAATCACAAGAGGTACCCCACCAGTATTATCACTTGTTTGTTACTGGCTTAGCGGGCGTTACCATCGCAGCATACCATCATAATGACCAGAGTGCCGAAGCGTTCCTCTCACTTGGAACAAATCTGTTTCGTGAAATTGTAGATACAGAATATTCTCAATCAGAATTGGCTAACTTGCTGATCATTCGATACTATTGCGGGGTACTTTCCCCGTTAGTTCGTACGTTTGATCTCACTGATGTCAAACCATTTGTGAGAGAAGTAAGACAAAGGGCCGCGAGTATTCAAAACAGTAGCGACGTCAACGATGTATTCCTGGTTGAATTCTATTCCCAGATCCTCGCCCCTCATGTTGAGGTAGATGAAGGTCCGGCGGACTACAGTGAGTGGCTCGACTTCATCATCAAGGACATTACCGATGCTAACGAGCAACCTGAGGGCCTCACAGGATTAGACATGCCTCCCGAGGAATTAATCGCCGGTAAACCTCGTCAATTCCAGACGAGTCCAGATCGTGTTGTAGTTCAGGTTTTCGCCCGTGCTATCATCACTAATCCACCACGGGATCCGACCGACCGACTCCAATGGATAGAGGATACAGAAGCGCGACTCAAACGGTTTAGGTCCCGATTGGAAGACCGGGGTAATGGCCCAACCGAATCCTCTGATGAAGATGAAGTTATAATGTCGCTCCCCCTATGGGCGGCCATACTTGGACAACTCGCAGACTTCCATTCTCCAGATTGGGCTGATGAGTGGATTGTAATGGCAGAACAGCGGCTAGCCGAAGAGTTTGATAGAGCAAAAAGCTCGGCACACTCACAGGGGACAGCAGTAGATCCGGGCGACGAGGTAATTCACGATGGATGGGCAAGGTTTGTGGGCGATGTTATATTTGAAAAGAGAGATGTCGCCGAACCAGGGGCATGGACTGAGCGGCTAGTGGAATTGGTGAGAGACCAAGTCGGAGACAAACACTCTTCAGAACTAGTTGAACTGCGGAGCTACGCTTGGATGCTCTGTCGTGCGGTTCAGAGTCTTATTTCCACTGATGATGAGGAATTCATCGAGACGTGGGTGGTGTGGTATTTTGATCATGCCACCGAACTTACGAATTTAGAAGAGATTGAAGCGAATTCTGATGTCGTACTCACAGAACCATTTGTAGTTGCTCCGGAATGTTTTCAGGTCGATTTACAGACGAACTTTGTCAGTTATATCCTCAAACAGTTGGGAAGAGAGGTCGATTCTCTTCAATACGCTGTGGTTGGTGGTTGTGCCCACGTTCTTATGTCAGATAATGCTCCAGACTCAGAATTGTTCGAATGGGTGTATGAGATAATTTGCACCTTTATTATACAACAAGATGTTGATAATTTCGATTACAGTATTGTACTATTATATTCGAAAATAATAATATATGTTCTTGACTTCCAGAATGAGAGCTCCACACAAAAGGTCTCAGAAAGTGTTCTCGCTAAGTTGTCTGAGAGAGAGGGTTCTGAGGCTGTGTTTGATTTTGTTGTACTGGTGATGAAAGACCTATCAGAGGCACCGTTCGATGAGTTCGGCGACTATGCGAAGATAGTGATCTCTACGGCAATGGATCATCTCTCTGAAGAGGAACAAGAGGAACTCAAGGAGGATTTACCTGGTGTGATAAAATCAGCATCTGACTCAAATTACGTCGATGAGTGGGTAGAAGGTCTAACGAGGTGGACTCAATGCTGACTCTATCTCAAGCTGAGACCAGTAGCTATACCAAAGAATAAAAACGGATAAATGCGTTTGTTACAACAGTTCTAGGTAGTCGCGGCGCTGTTCCATCTTTTCTTTCTCGGTGCGCCGATCGTAGTGCTGTTCAATAACCGCGGGACTCACGTTCGCCCGGTCACTCACGACGTTGTCCGGGAGGTCGCTGTTGAGTGAGTGCGTGATACTGCCTCGACGAATGGCATGGGGGCTAACGTTTGCGGGACATCTGAACGCTTGCTGGTCCTTGATGGCCGCCTCACACTCTTCTGGATCACGTTCTTCGGGGCAGTCGGCGCCGCGAAAGCACGGGCGCGTCGCCTGGTAGACGTAGGTCCGTAGCGTGGTCTTGTTCGCTCGTCCCTGAGTGGTCGCGACAAGGGGCTCACGTCCGTAATCATCGGTGACGTTCGGCCGCTGGTCTTCGAGCCAGTCGTCGAGCAGCATGCAGACATCGTCCGAGAGCGCCACCAGGCGCTCGCCGTCCTTCTTGTTCTTGATCGGGGTGTCCGTCTGGGGACTATGTCGGACCTCGATGTACTGCTCGTCGCGGTGATAGTCGTCGACGTCGAGCGCGTGGACGCTGCTCACTCGCATCATCGTATGCCACATCAACGCAACGGTGACGTGTTGGCAGGAGGCGTACTGGTACTTCGCGAGATGCTCGAGGACAGCTTCAGCCTCTTCGGTGTCGAGCATCTCGTCACGAGTGTTCTGCTCTGGCGTCATCGACGGCGAGCGAACCTTCGTCGAGAGGTCCTGCTCGACGGCGTCGATCGACTCGGCCCAGCGGATGAACACGCGCAGCGTGTCCATCTGTGTCTTCTCACTGGCGACAGAGAGGTCCCCGTCGTCTCGCCGCCAGAGGCGGTACTGCTGAATCTTGCGGCCGGTGAGATCGTTGAGGTTGTCGATGTTCTCCTTGTCACACCAGCGCAGGAAGTGCTTGAGACGGTACTTGTGCGACTGAATCGAACTCTCAGCGAGTTCGGCTTCCTTGTCCGTGAGGTACAGCTCGAGTGCTGTCTCCGGATCGATTGGTTCGAGACTCATAGTCGTGAGTCGCGAACCGATAACGGGTCGATCTGAACGCCGCGATTTCTCTCCGTTCGTCAAACCGAACGAGAGAAATTCTAAGGGCGTCTGAGGGCCTATGAGCCTGAAGCGCCCACTCGAAATAAACCTTCTCCGGAGCCGATCTTCTTCCGCTGGTGGAAGGCTTCCTCGCGACAGCTCCCCCAGTCACCGACACCGACCGGTCGGCGGGCGTCTCAAACCGAGTGAAAAACGGGGATGGCGGCGCCGACAGTCCGTGGTGGACCGCGCGTTACTCGTCCTGATACTCCTTCTCGAACCCGCGGAACTCCGTCCGGTGGGCCTCCTCGTCGGCGAGGAGCGTCACTGCGAGGTCCTCGGTCACCGGATCGTCGGCGGCATCAGCGGCGTCGATGAGCGCGCGGTAGGTTTCGATGGCGCCCTCCTCGGCGTCGAGCACCCCGCGGATCACCGAGAGCACGTCCGTCGAGTCCTCCGGCGGCTGAAGGGAGTCCTGTCGCGCGACGAAATCGGCGGAACTGGGCGGCCGGGCGTCCAGCTGTTTGAGCCGGTTGCCGATCTGTTCGGCGTGGCCCAACTCCTCCTGAATGTCCGTTTGGAGGCTCTCCTTGATCTCCTCGGCGCGGACGCCGTCGAGGACGATCGCGTTGGTCTGGTAGTTCATCACGGTCTCGATCTCGTCGCCGTAGGCCTTGCGCAGCAGGTCGATGACCTTCTCGGAACTCATACGTACACGGTTACGTCTAAACAACGATATATCCGTCGGCGGTTCTCGGCCCGCGAAACTCGCGACGCCGAACCGATGCCGCTACTGGTAGGTGTGGATCGGTCCGGTCGTGTTGTCCTCGATGTACCCCCAGTCGTAGTCGACACCGAGGCCGGGCCCCTCCGGGACCGAGACCGTCCCCCCTTCCACGGCCGCCATCATGTCGGAGTAGTCGCCCTCGTAAACCGGCGGCTGGGTGTTCTGGCAGTCGGGGTGGACCAGCGCCATCTCGTAGTAGTTGGAGTTCCGGCAGGCGGCGATGCAGTGTCGTTGGGCCGGCCCGGGCGCGTGGAACTCGACGTCGAGGCCGAACGCCTCGGCGACGCGGGCGACCTTGATGGCGCCCGTGATCCCGGCGTCGTACTCCGGATCGGCCCGCAGGAAGTCCGTCGCGTCGTTCGCGGCGAAGTCGGACTTGAGTTCCAGCCCGCGGACGTGTTCGGTCTGCAGGATCGGCGTGTCGAGTTTCCGGGACAGTTTCCGGTGGGCGTGCTGGGAGATGCCGCCGTCACGGAACGGGTCCTCGTACCAGAAGAAGTCCTGTTCGTCGATCGCCCTCCCGAGTTCCAGCGCGTCGGCGAACGTCTCCAACTCACAGGCCGGGTCGTGCATCAGGTCCAGCTCGTCGCCGACGCGCTCGCCGACGGCGTGGACCGCTGCGACCTCCCGATCCAAGTCGCGGGAGGCGTCGCCGCCGCCCCAACCGTGGATCTTGAACCCGCCGAACCCCTGGTCACGGCACTCCTCGGCGAAGTCCGCGAACGCCTCCGGCGAGTCGAGGCCGCCGGCGTCGTCGCCGTGGTACGTCGACGCGTAGGCGGGGATCTCGGTGCGGTAGGTGCCCAGCAGTTCGTGGATCGGGGCGTCGTAGTACTTGCCCGCGAAGTCCCACAGCGCGATGTCGATGGGGCCCATTCCCATCCGGTCGTACTTCCGGAGCGCGCGCTTGATCTCCGACCAGTGTTTCTCGCGTTCGAGCGGGTTCTTCCCGATCAGGTACTCCGCGATGATGTTGTACTGCGCCGCCGCCGGCGAGTTCCCGCCGACGTACTCGCCGGTGATCCCCTCGTCGGTGTGGATCTTGACGCCGAACAGCTTGCGGTAGGTCGTTTCCCCGGGCTCGTACACCAGGTTGAACCCGTGCTCGTCGGTGCCCACGTCCGCCAGCGGGTACTCGAACTCCCGGCTCTCGATCTCCGTGATAGTGGGTGCCATGCCCGTCCCCTCCGGGGGCCCGGGGTAAAACACCTCGGCATCGAGAGCTTTCGCCCGGCCTACCGACCGTCGAGCGCACGCATCCGCCGGAGGCCGGGCTCGTCGAGCCGGAAGGAGCACCCGACGTGTGGCATCTCCAGCACCCGGGGATGGCGGAACGAGGCCGCGTGTTCGTGGAGCACCTTCGGGTCGGCGCCGACGCCCTGCCACATGTCGTGGTGGGAGGGGAGCAGCCGGTCCAGTTCGAGCTGGTTCGCCGCCTCGATCACCTGGTTCTCGTCCATGTACCAGCGCGTGCGCTCGCCCCGCCCGAGGTCGTACTCGTAGATCTCCCCGACAGAACCGAACGCCAGCGCGCCCACGTCGACGTCGAACTCGTCGGCGACGCCCGGGAACGCCTCGGGCGCGGGTCGGCTGTCGCCGGCGTGGAAGAACGTTCCCGAGTCGTGTTCGATCACGTAGCTCACCGGCTCGATCGCGTCGGGGTCGTTCGCGCCGCGGACGTGGACCGTGAAGTCGCCGACCTCGAACTCGCCGCCGGCGGCGATCACGTTCTTGCGGTTGTCGGACACTTCGAGGTCGCCCTCGTAGTCCGGGGACTCGTAGGCCGCTTCGGGCGCGTAGAGGTCGGCGTCGAGGTCCTCGACCAGCGGGCCGTAGGATGGCGGATGCATGTGGTCGATGTGCTCGTGGGTGACGAGCACGCCGTCGCAGTCGGCCGCGTCCGCCGGGTCGATCGGGACGGGGATCATCCGGACGATGTTCGGCGGGTCGCCGTCGCCGAAGTACGGGTCGACGTACAGCGTCGTCGACGCCGAGCGCAGCACGAACCCGTTGCAGCCGAGGTACCAGCCGATCACGCCGTCGCCGGGGTCGGCCGCCTCGATCTCCTCGCGGACGAACCAGTCGCCCCACGTCGAGTGAACCATGCCCGTGGCGTTCGCGCGCGGGTGGCAAAGCGTTGACGCCGGCGTCGGGGTCACTTCTGCGCGAGGATCCCGCTCAGTGGTCCTGGATCGCGTCGATCACCATCGCGGCCGCGACGACCGGTTCGGTCGGCACGTCGCTCGCGTCGTCGACGGTCACCTCGTAGCGGTCCCGCAGCGAGACCTGCCCCTCGATGTTCCCGACGTGGTTCCCGTCGGCGTCGGTGATCTCGTACTTGTGGGGGATCAGCTCGCCGAAGGGGAGCGTATTGCGCGCCATCGTGGTGAGCGCACCCCTGGAGTTGATCTCGGCGAGCTTAGCCTCGGTGTCGGCGTCGCGGATCGTCCAGGTGTCCTGCAGCAGCGAGTAGTCGTTGTCCAGGATCACCACGTCCTCGCCGGTCCGGGAGTCGGTCAGGGTGTAGTCCCCGGCCACGTCGAGCATGCTGCCGGCGGTGACCTCGAACACGTCCTCGCCGTCGGCGTTGACGAACGGGAACTGCTCTTTCAGCTTCAGCATCTTCTGTTTCCCGCGCAGCACCACGTCCCCGTCGGCGTCGAGCGCGCGGAACTTGGTCCGGATCAGCCCCTGCTCGACCGTGTAGCGATCGTCGCTCAGTTCGATCCCCTCGATCGCGTAGTCGTCGGTCATGGCCGGTGGTGCTGCCCGTTGGTACTTAAGGCGTTGGGCCGCCGCGGCGACAGTCGTCCGTCTCGTGCCACGCTTCCTGCCGCTTTCTGCTACAGTTCGACCGTCTCGCCCGTCTCGCTCGCCTCGTACACCGCCTTGATCGCCCGGATGTCGGTCAGCCCGTGCTCGCCGTCGGGGTGGGGCTCCTCGCCGGTCAGCAGGCAGTGCGAGAAGTACTCGAACTCCTCCTCCATCTGGTCGATCTGCTCGAACGACACGTCGAAACTCGTGTCCCCGCGCTCGATCGTGAGGGCGCGGTCGTCCCACGGGTAGAAGGCCGGTTCGACCCGGACCCGGCCCTCGGTGCCGAGCACCTCGATGTGGCTCGCCATGTGGGCGTTCTGACTCGCGGTACAGACCGCGTAGACGTGGCCGGGGAAGTCGAGTTGGAACGCGCCGTGCTCGTCCGGCACGTCGTCGAACGCCTCGTCGACCGACGCCACCGTCCCCCGCACCCGCTCGGGATCGGCGTCGAGCAGGAACCGCGCGGTGTTCAGCGGGTAGAGCCCGATGTCCATCACCGCACAGCCGCCCGAGAGTTCGCCGTCCAGCCGCCACTGATCGGGATCCGGAACCAGTTCGAGGATCGGCTCGGTCATGTTCCCGTTGACGAACACCGGCTCGCCGATCAGCCCGTCGTCGATGAACTCCTTCGCCCGCCGGACCGCCGGCTCGGTCTGCATCCGGTAGGCGATCATCAGCGTCGCGTCGTGCTCGTCGACGACCTCGACCATCCGTTCCGCGCGCTCGACCGTCGCCTCCATCGGCTTCTCACAGAGGATCGCCTTCCCCAGCTCCGCGGCGGTCTCGACGAACGGGAGGTGGAGCGCGTTCGGCGTCACCACGTAGACCGCGTCGTAGGCGTCGCTCGCTTCGCCGTCGTGGAACTCGTCGTAGGTGATGGCGTGCTCGACGGTCTCGGAGTCGGCGGCCACGGCTTCGGCCTTCTCGCTGTCGCCGCTGACGAGAACGGTCGTCTCGCACAACTCGGCGTTCGCGACCGCCGGCATCGCCTGCTCGCGGGTCCACCAGCCGACGCCGATCATCGCGAAGCGAACCGGGTCGTCGGTCGCCTCGACCTCCTGCCAGTCCCGCCGGTCGAACCCGTCGGCGAGCGTCTCGATATCCATGCCGGGCGGTCTCGCTCGCGTGGCAAAACCGTTGTGCCGGCCGCCGTCGTCGACGGCGGGACCGCCTCAGTAGTTGTCGTAGACGGTCTTGGTGATGCTGTAGAAGTCGATGCCGGCCTCACCCTGCTCGCGGTAGGTCTCGCTGGAGGAGGCCTTCATCCCGCCGAAGGGGACGTGGAGTTCGACGCCCGTGGTCTTCTCGTTGACCTTCACGACGCCCGCCTCGATGTCGTCGACGAAGCGGTTGGCCTCGGTGTGGTCGTCGGTGACGATCCCGGCCGAGAGGCCGTACTCGACGCCGTTCGCGACCGCGAGCGCCTCGTGGTAGCCGCCGACGGGGATCACCGACAGCACCGGGCCGAAGATCTCCTCCTGGGCGATCCGGCTGTCGGCGTCCACGTCGGCGAACACCGTCGGCTCGACGAAGTGGCCGTCGCGGTCGAGCGCGTCGCCGCCGGTCTCGAGGGTCGCTCCCTCCTGCTTCCCGACCGTGACGTAGTCGAGCGTGCCCTCGAGTTCCGACGCGCTGACCTGCGGCCCCATCTCGCCGCCCTCGAGGCCGTTACCGGGCTCGATCCCCTCGGCCTCGGCGACGACGGCGTCGACGAACTCGTCGTACACGTCCTCGTAGACGATCGCCCGCGAGGTCGCCGTACAGGCCTGGCCGGTCACGCCGAAGGCGCCCCCGGCGACGATGCTCGCGGCCTCGGCTACGTCGGCGGTGTCCGAGACGACGATGGGATTCTTCCCGCCCATCTCCAACTGGACGCGCTTGCCGTCCTCGGTCGCCGTGTCGTAGACGGCGTTGCCGACGCCGGTGCTGCCGGTGAAGGAGACGGCGTCCACGTCGGGGTGGCTGGCGATCGTGTCGCCCACCTCGCCCCCGGGGCCGGTGACGACGTTCAGGACGCCCTCGGGCAGGCCGGCCTCAGCGAGCGCCTCGGCGATCTCGTAGGTACAGCCGGGGGCGAGCGTCGCGGGCTTGATCACGGCCGCGTTGCCCGCCGCCAGCGCCGGCGCGATCTTCCAGGTTGGGATGGCGATGGGGTAGTTCCACGGCGTGATCAGGCCGGCGACGCCCAGCGGTTCGGTCTTCGTCCGCAGGGTCGTGTCGGGGCCGCTGGCCCCCTTCACCGTGCCGCCGACGTCGCGGGCCTTCGCGCCGTAGTAGTCGAAGATGTCGATGGCGCGCTGGACCTCGCCGGCGGCCTCGGGTTGGGTCTTGCCCTCCTCGCGGACCAGCAGTTCGGTCAGTTCCTCCTTCCTCTCGGCGAGGACCCGACTCGCTCGCGAGAGGATCCGGCCGCGTTGGGGGCCGGGGGTATCGGCCCACTCGTCGCTCGCGACGAGGGCGGCCTCGATCGCGCGCTCGGCGTCGACAGCCCCGGACTGGGCGTACGTCCCGACGACCGCGTCGGGGTTCGCTGGATCGTGCGTGTCGAACGTGTCGCCGCTCTCGGCGTCGATCCACTCGCCGTCGATGAAGTTCGATCTGCTCGGCATGCCCCACGGTTGTGGCGGTTCGGGGATAACCCTTTACGCCGCGGGGCAGGTGACAGGAGGTTTATGTCCACCACGCTCCCCAGGTCCCGCATGCGCTACTACCGCACCGAACGCAACGGCGACGCGCGCCTGCTCGTCGTCGCCCGCGACCGCGCCCACGACCTCACCGCGGTCAAACCCCGACTGCGGTCGTTCCGCGACCTCGCCGCGGCCGCCGACGTGGCCGACAGCAGCGTCGACGCGCTGGCCGCCGCCCTGCTCGACGACGCCCCGGTCGTCGAGTTCTCCGTCGTCGATCTCGAGGTCCCGGTCCGCGCCGAGGAGGTGTGGGCCGCGGGCGTGACCTACGAGATCAGCGAGCAGGCCCGCGAGGAAGAGAGCGGGATGGCCGACGTGTACCTCGACGTGTACGACGCCGAGCGCCCCGAGATCTTCTTCAAAGCCACCCCGAGCCGAACCGTCGGGCCGCGCGAGGCCGTCGGCGTCCGGGGCGACTCGGACTGGAACGTCCCCGAACCCGAACTCGGACTGGTGCTCTACGACGGCGAGACCGTCGGCTACACGGTCGGCAACGACGTGAGCAGCCGCGCCATCGAGGGTGAGAACCCGCTCTACCTCCCGCAGGCGAAGGTGTACGACCGCTGCTGTGCGCTCGGTCCCTGCGTCGTCGGCGCCGGCGGCGTCGACGACCCCCACGACCTCGGGATCTCGATGCGCATCGAGCGCGACGGCGAGACGGTGTTCGACGACGCGACCTCGACCGCCGAGATGGCCCGCACCTGCGAGGAACTGGCCGCGTACTGGCGGGCCCACAACGCGGTGCCGGAGATGGGCGTGCTGCTCACCGGCACCTCGCTCGTCCCCGAAGGAGAGTTCACGCTCCAGCCGGGCGACAGCGTCCGGATCGACATCGAGGGGATCGGCGAACTGGTCAACCCGGTCGTCGAAGTCTGATCGGAGGGCTGTCGTCGACGCCCGGAAAACGGGTCGTCGGCGCGGTTTCGGAGAACAGCCGCGACGACGGTGGTCCGTCGGGTTCGCTCGTCGTCGGTCCCCGCCTCCCCGCGGCGACGTGTAGAGGTCGGCGACTCGGCGGCCTTACCTCACCGGGTGACGAAGTTCGTCACGGGCTGAGCGCTCGCGGTGTCAACGGGTTTATCTTTCCGCGGGACGCGGTTGCGCTCGTTCGATCCCGCATCCACATGACGATACTCCACGTCGCACAGCGTCGGTCGACCATCCTCGACTACCTGCGGGACGGCCCGCTCGACAAGCGCGACCTGCTGGATCGCGTGGCGGCGTCGCGGTCCACGATCGACCGCGCGATCGAGGAACTGATCGACCACGAGATGGTCCGCGAGGTCAGCGGCGGCTACGAGACGACCCTCGTGGGCGTGCTCGCACTCGAACGCGCCCGCGAGTTCGAGCGCGACGCCGACGCCATCGCGACGACGGCGCCGGCGCTGACGCCGCTCTGGAAGGAGAGCGACGTGGCCGTCGAGTTCCTCCGCGGCGCGGACGTGTCGCTGGTTGCCGCCGCCGACGGCGTGCGACTCCTCGCGGCCCTGGGGTCGGCGATGCGGACCGCCGACGAGATCCGGGCGGTGCTCCCGCGGATCGCCCGGCCCGAGCAGCTGGAGACGCTGTACGCGCGGGCCAGCGCCGGCGGCGAGACCGACATCGTCGTCTCGCAGTCGCTGTTCGAGACGCTGTCGTCGAGGTTCCCCGAGTGGCTCCGCGCGGTGGCGCTGGGCGAGAACGGGAGCGTCTCGGTCGGCACCGTGCCGGGGTACGCCCTCGTCGTCTGTCGGGCCGGCGACGAGCGCGAGGCGTTCCTGCTCACGTACGACGACGGCCGACTCCACGCCGTCCTTCGAAACGACGGCGCGGCGGCCGCGTGGGCCGAGGAGCGGTTCGGGACGATCCGGAGCGACGTGACGGACCGACGGGAGGAGGTCCGCGAGCTCGAGGCCGACGCCGGGTTCGGCGGCGTCGGCGACGCCACGCCACCGTTCGGCGAGCCCTCCGCGGTCGCAGCCGGCTCCGCTGACGCCGACGGGCCGGCGGACGAACTACTCGCGAGCGGCTACGCGACCGACGGCGGCAAGCTCCGGACGCCGGCCTACGGCACCGAAGGCGCCTGTACGGTGGCGTTCTGGATGCGGCCCACCGACCTCGCCGGCGGCTGGCAGATCCTGCTGAAGTGGGACTACCTCGTCGTCGCGCTGCGGCGCGGGGAACTCCACGGGAACGTGTACGACCCCGACGACGCCGAGCAGCGCGCGTTCACCGCGGTCCCGCTCACCGACCTCGCGGGGAACCGCTGGCAGCACGTCGCCTACACGTACGACGAGTCGGTCGCCCGCCTGTACGTCGACGGCGAACTCGTCGACGAGACCGAGGACGACTACCCCCTGCGCGTCGACGAGATCGGCGCCGCGCTGGGCTATCATTACCGGGACAGGGACACCGGCGTCCACGACCCGACCTACGAGGGTCGGCTGTACGACGCCCGACTCTACGGGGAAGCGCTCTCGCCCGCCGAGATCGAGCGCCTCGTCCAGACGACGGATCCCACGGCCGTCGCGTGGGGGGCGACCTGAAGCCGTCGACGGTCACTCGCCCAGGAACCGCTGTGCACGTCTCGCGACGGCGGTCCGGAACGCCGACTCGTCGACCGCCTGCCCCCCGTCGAACAGCCGGCCGTGTTCTTCGCGATACGCGTCCTCCAGCAGTCGCTCCCGGAGGCCGTCGACGGTCGGTTCTCGCCCGCGTTCCCGGAGTCGCGCGGCGACCCGCCCGAAGCGCTGCTCGGTCGCGACTGTGTCCGCCAGCGACTCCGCGTCCGCGGCGTCGACGCCGGCGTCGGACTGTGTAGAAATCTCGGAATTTTCGACCAGCGCGCGATTCCCGCGCTTGTCACGAATCACGACCCCGGCCGCCGGGCCGTCGTACCACGCCGATTCGGGCATCTCGTAGCCCACAGGGTCGAAATCCCGACTGTTGACCTCGCGTTCGACCGCGGTGACTGGATCGAGGCCGAGTCGCTCGAAGATGGCCTCGACGGCCCCCGGCGGGCGGAACGCCCCGGCGTCGGCCGACCACACGTCCACCCCCAGGAACGGCGGCAGGCGGTCCCAGTCGTAGTCGATTCGCTCCCGGTGGGTCGCCCGACCCAGGAACGTCAGGTCCGTCACGTCGTCGACGGCGCCCCGCAGCGCCTCGCGGTCGAGTCGCTCCCGCACGTGCCGGACAGCGCGCCGACAGGGCCGCGGGATCGAGTCGTCGTACGTGCGGCGCTCGCCGCCGAACCGGATCGCGCCGGACGCCCGCAGTTGGAACCGGAGCGGCGTCCCCTCGACGAACTCGAGCAGCCAGAGGTGCCCGTCGAACGTCGGGGCCGCGTCGTCGTCGACGGCCGGGAGGGGCGGGAACTCCTTCACACCGGCCCTCCGGCGGCCGGCCGGGTATGCGTTCCGGCGTCTGCCACCCCACCACCCTTAATCCGGGCCACCCCGAAGCCGGATGCATGATCACGAGCAGACGCATGGCCGCGGTCGACCGCAACGCCGCGGCGCTCGGCGTCCCCCTGCGCGTGCTGATGGAGTCCTCGGGCAACGCCGTCGCCCGGCGGATCCGGGAACTGACGACGCCCGACGACAGCGTGGCGCTGGTCTGTGGCCGCGGGAACAACGGCGGCGACGGCCTCGTCGCCGCGCGCTTCCTCGAGGACAGGGACGTGGCCGTCCACTTGCTGGGCCGCCCAGAGAGTATCGCGACCGACATCGCCCGGGCGAACTGGGACGCGCTGGCGGCGGCCGGGATCCCCACGGAGACCGTCACGGACTCCCGCGCGTTCGCGCTCGACGACCCGGACCTGATCGTCGACGCGATGCTCGGCACCGGGATCACGGGCGACCTCCGGGAGCCGGAGGCCAGCGTCGCCCACGCCATCGACGACGACGGGGCGCCCGTGCTCGCGGTCGACGTGCCCTCGGGGGTCGACGCCGACTCGGGAGGGGCCCCTGGCGCCGCCGTCGAGGCCGATCACGTCGTCACGTTCCACGACCTGAAGCCCGGCATCGCCGACCACACGGACGTGACCGTCGCCGACATCGGCATCCCGGCCGCCGCGGAGGAACGGGTCGGCCCGGGCGACGTGGCAGTTCTGGGCGCCGGCGGCGACCGGAAGGGCGAGAGCGGTCGGACGTTCGTCATCGGCGGCGGGCCTTACACCGGCGCGCCCGCCCTCGCCGCCGGGGCGTCGCTCTCGGCGGGCGCCGACCTCGCGTTCGTCGCCTGTCCCGAGTCGGTGTTCGACCCGATCGCGGGCTACTCGGAGGACCTGATCGTCCAGCCCTACGGCGCCGATGGAGCCGACGGGGGCGGCGAAACCGACCACCTCGCGCCCGAAGACGTCCCGGAGCTCGTCGGGACGGCCGAGGACCACGACGACATCGTGATCCTCGGGCCGGGGCTGGGTCGACACCCCGAGACCGAGGCGGCGGCCGCGGCGTTCCTCGCCGAGTTCTCGGGGACGGCGGTCGTCGACGCCGACGCGCTGGCGCTGGTGCCCGAGGTCGACACCGAGGCGACGCTGGTGCTCACGCCGAACCGATCGGAGTTGGCGGAACTCGGCGGGCCGGACGTGGGCGACCTCGTAAGCCACGCCGACGAGATCCGCGACCTCGCTGCTGACTTGGGTCACGTCGTCCTCGCGAAAGGGAAGGTCGACGTGATCACCGACGGCGAGACGGTTCGGCGCTGTCGGGCCGGCACGCCGGGGATGACCGTCGGCGGCACCGGCGACACGCTCGCGGGTATCGTGGCCGCACTGCTCGCCCGTGCGCCACCGTTCGAGGCCGCCTGCGTGGGGAGCTACGTCAACGGGCGCGCCGCGGAACTGCTCGATCGGGGCGACGGCCTGCGCGCGACGGAACTCCAAGAGACCATCCCGGTGGCGCTCGAAGGGGGCGACGATGAGTGAGGACGCCGACCCCCCCGACGGAGAACTGACCCACACCAGCGACTCGGGCGACGTGCAGATGGTCGACGTGGGCGAGAAACCGGACACCGGACGGCGCGCGGTCGCGCGCGGCGAGATCCACCTGACGGCGTCGACGATCGACGCCGTCCGCGCCGACGGGATCGGGAAGGGCGACGTGCTCGCGACCGCCCGGATCGGCGCGATCCAGGCCGTGAAGCACACGTGGGAGACCATCCCGATGTGTCACCAGATCCCGATCACGAACGTCGGGACCGACTTTTCGGTCGCCGACGACCGGATCGAACTCGAGGTCGCCGTCGAGACCACCGGAAAGACCGGCTGCGAGATGGAGGCGATTCAGGGCGTGACGACCGGGCTCGGCGTCGTCTGGGACATGGTGAAAGCGGCGGAGAAGGAGGTCGTCGACGACGGGGACGATGTCGAGGCGAGTGGCTACCCCGGCACCGAGATCTCGGGCGTCGAAGTCGTATCGAAGGAGAAACGCGAACTGTCGCGGTAGTCGTCGAGTCCCCACTCTGGGGCCGTCCGTGGAACTCGCGGGAAGCTACACGGCGACGAGAACGAGCCCACTCGCGACGACCACACCGAGGACCAGGGAGACGAGCCTCCCGAGGCGGTAGGTGCCGAGGACCCACGCCAACGCGGCCTTGAGGAACGTGTTCGCGGTTGCCGCGATCACGATCCCCGTGGTCGCGACCTGCGTCGAGATCGTCCCCTCAGCAGCGAGTTTGCTCAACGTGATCGTCATCGCGTCCACGTCCGCCAGCCCGGAGAGGAACGCCGTGGCGTAGATGCCCGACGTTCCCAACCACTCGTGTGCGGACTCGGAGACGAGGAGCACGACCGCGAAGATCGCGCCGAAGAGGAGCGCCGACCGGAGTCGGAACGGGTTCCGCAACTCGTCGGGTTGGACCGTCTCGTCGGTCCTCGTGTGCCAGTACAACGCTCCGGCAGCGACGATCCCGACGAGCGTCATCACTCCCAGCGGGACCGCGACACGCGGGAGCAGACGCGGGTTGACGACCGCAACCTCGATGAGCGCCCTCGGGAACATCACGATGGACGCGATCACGACCGCGAACGCACAGACGTGATGCAGTCCCTCGTTCTGGGTCGCCTTCTCCGCCATCGAGACCGTCGTCGCCGTCGAGGAAACGAAGCCGCCGATGATCCCGGTCACTGCGATGCTCCGTGTCGGCCCGAGGAACCGCCCGAGCACGTACGCGACGAACCCCAGTCCGGTGACGAACACGACCATCAGCCAGATGAACCGGGGATTGAGGCCGTAGAGCACGTCGAGTGACCGCCCCGGGAGCGCCGGCAGAACGACCAAGGCCACGAGGATGAACTTCGCGGTGGCCAGGCGTTCGGTCTCGTCGAACTGGTCGGCGAACCCGTGGATCCGCTCCTTGACCGAGAGGAGCACCGTGACGCCGCCGCCGACGATGATCGCGGTGACTGCGCCCGAATCGGAGTGCATCGCAGTCGCGCCCAGTACGGCGGTGAGCAGCGCGGCCATCAGTGTCGTCAGCCCGAGGTCCTGCTCGTGCCAGACCTTTCCGGCGTACGCGACGGTCAGCGGGACGACGAGCAGGCCGAGTGCGATCGGGAGGGCCCTCGGGAAGAAGGCCCCGACGAGCGCCCCGTAAAGCGCGAACAGGGGGAAGGTCCGACTCCCGGCGAACGTCCCTCCCGACTCGCTCTGTTCCCGTTCCAACCCCACGAGTGCGCCGAGTGTGACACCGACGAGGAGATGGAAGAGGACCTCAGTGAGCGGATCCGTGAGTGGATCGACCATCACTTGGAGGGTCGAGCAGGCACAACGTCAAACTACGGGAAAGAGAGTGCCACGGACGAACGCTTCGGCCGTCGGGGCGCACGTCGGCGTCCAGCATCGTCCTGAACGGGGTAACGGGGCTCCGGTGGTCAGGCCTCGCCGGCCTCGGCGTCGACGGCCGGCCGTTCGACCTCGGCAGCCTTCGAACGCGCCTTCGAGACCACCGCCGGCGGCGCTTCGAACTCGAGCACGACCTGCTCCTCGCCGTAACTCTCCTCGTGGACGTTGCCGTTGTCGTGGATCCACGAGACGACGCTCATCGCCTCGTCGCTGACCGGGAGCAGGAGGCGCTCCCGCTCCCAGTCGGGCAGTTCGCGCTCGACGCGGTCGCGGAGGGCGTCGACGTGCTCGCCGGTCTTGCCCGAAACGACCACGGGGTTGGGGGCGAGCGCCGAGAGCGCGCGCTTCCGGCGCTCGATCTCGGGGTCGGTCAGCTTGTCCGCCTTGTTGAACACCGTGACGATCGGCGCCTCGTTGCGGTCGCCGAGCGTGTCGTGGGAGGTCACCAGCTTCTGTCGCATCTCCTCGACCGGCTCGGAGGCGTCGACGACCAGCAGCACGAGGTCGGCGTGGTACACCGAGTCCAGCGTGGACTTGAACGACTCCACCAGCCAGTGGGGGAGGTCCGAGACGAACCCGACGGTGTCGGTCAGCAGCACCTCCCGGGTGCCGGTGTCGGCCTTCCGGGTGGTGGTGCCGAGCGTGGTGAACAGCCGGTCCTCGGACTCGGCGGTCGCGTCGAGGTCCGGGTGGCGGTCCTCGTTCTCGTCGACGTCGAGTTCGCTCGCGAGCCGGCGGAGCAGCGTCGACTTCCCGGCGTTGGTGTAGCCCGCCAGCGCGACGAGGTCGAACCCCTGATCGCGGCGCTGGGACCGGCGCTTCTCCTCCTTCTCGGCGATCTGGTCGAGCTCCTCGGAGATCCGGGAGATCTGGTTCTTGATGTCCTGTTCGCGGGACTCGTCGTACTCGCCGAGCCCCATGAACCCGGGGCGCTCGTCGCGCTTGGCGAGGCTGGCTTTGGCCTCGGCCCGCGGGAGTTCGTAGCGCAGTTCCGCGAGTTCGACCTGGAGCTGGGCCTTGCGCGTCTGGGCGCGCTGGCCGAACACCTCGAGGATGAGGGTGAAGCGGTCGAGCACGTCGACGCCCTCGGGGAGCTTCTGGCCCACGTTGTACGTCTGGAACGGGCCCATCTCGTTGTCGACGACGACGGTGTCGGCGCCGGTTTCCCGCACGAGGGCGGCGAGTTCGTCGACCTTCCCTTCGCCGAAGTGGTAGGCGGCGTCCTGTGTGCGCCGCTGGGTGAGTTCGCCGACGACCTCGTAGCCGGCGGCGCGGGTCAGTTCCGTGATCTCCTCGAGGTCGGCCGCTCCTTCGTCGACGCGCTTGGCGACGACGGCACGATCAACAGGGATAGCTGGCTGTCACCCCGGTTTCGTCCATGGCCGACGTTGGTGATCCGTGGGCATGAATCCCGCGGTGGGTTCGACGGCTCACTGTCGCTCCGCCGAACTGCTCTCGGTCACGAACTCGACGATCGACTCCGTCCCCTCGAAGCCGCTGGCCATCCGCCCCACGACCTCGCCGTCCTCGAACAGCAGCAGCGTCGGCACGCTCTTGATGTCGTACTCGTCGACGAGGTCCAGATCCGTCTGAGGGTTCAGCATCGCGACCGTCGCGGTCGTCGCGCGAGCGACGTTGCCGACGATCGGCTCGATCGACTGACACAGCGTGCAGCCCTTGGTGTAGAAGTCCACGAGCACCACCTCGTGCTCGGCGACGAGGGCGTCGAGTTCGTCGCCGGTGTCGAGTCGGTGCGGTTTCGCTGAGGCTTTGCTCATACTGGGTCTAGGCGCTGGAGGGGCTTACGTCCCGCGCCCGTGGCGCGCGTCGTCGACGTCCCTGAACGGCACACGTTCCGGCGTCCGGACCTATTTACGGTGCGCGTCCCCTGATACAGTCGATGAGTGAGGCCCACGCCGACACGCTGCTGCCGAACGAGCGGATGCGCGAACAGGCACTCGGGGGCGAGGTCACCCAGATCCACCGCGGGCAGGCGTACGCGGCGGAAGGGGACCGCTTCGACATCGACGGCGAGCAGTTCGAGGTCGTCGAGGTGACCGAACGCACGCTGGGCGATCTGACCGAGGAGGACGCCCGCTCGGAGGGCGCACGCGACCTCGACCACTACAAGCAGATCCTCCGGATGTCCCACGACGACTTCGAGTGGGACGACGACAGCGAGATCGTCCGGCACCGCTTCGAACGGGTGTAACGCGACGGGTTCAGCCCTCTCGGCCGGTCGTACTGTCGTCGAGTTCCCCGTACCCGCGGTGCCACGTTCCGAACATCGCGACGTCGCCCTTTCCTGCGGAGAGCGGTACCCATTTCCCCGTCCGTACCGACGTCGAAACGATGGGATTTCACACGTTCGACGCGGCGAACGCGGAGAACCTCGACGACGCCGCCGCCCGGTATCGGTACGTGTCGGCCGAAGAACTCGGCTGGGCGGTCGGCGCCGACGGGACCGACGTCCTCGCTGATCTCGGCAGCGGAACGGGCTTCTACACCGACGACGTGGCGGCCACGGCCGGGACCGTGTACGGCGTCGACGTCCAGGCGGAGATGCACGAGTACTACCGCGGGAAGGGAACGCCCGAGAACGTGGAACTCGTCACCGCCGAGGTGGCGGACCTCCCCTTCGACGAGGGGGAGCTCGACGGCGCGTTCTCGACGATGACGTTCCACGAGTTCGCGGCCGAGGACGCGATCGACGAGGTCGCCCGCGTCGTCGAAACGGGCGGCCGCGTCGCCGTCGCCGACTGGTCGGCCACGGGCGACGGCGAGGCGGGCCCGCCGGTGTCGGAGCGGTTCGGACTCGACGACGCCAAACGGCAGTTCCGGGCCGGCGGCTTCGACGTCGAGTTCGGGGCGAGTCGCTCGGAGACGTTCCTCCTCGTCGTTCGCGCGCCGTAGAAAACTCCGGCCCCGTCAGATCAGCAGTTGGATGTCGGCTTCGGCCATGTCTTGGATGGCGGTGGCGGCGCCGACGCCGGTGGTGACGCCGTCGTAGAAGTTCTCCTCGTCGTAGTCCATCAGGTCGATGGTCATCTGACAGGCCTGGAACTCCACGCCCATATCGAGGGAGGTCTCGATGAGCTCCTCGATCGAGGCGGTCTCGTTGTCGTCGATCTTCTTCTCCATCATCTTCGTCGTCATGCGGTCCATCCCCGGGATCGCGCCGATCACGTTCGGAACCGGCATGTTGGGGTTACCGACCGAACTGAGCTTGAGGTCTTTCGAACGCTCCTCGTGGAGGATTTCCAGCCCCCAGAACGTGTGGAACACGGTGACCTCGTAGCCGAACGCCGCTGCCGTACTCGCGAGGATCAGCGGCGGGTACGCCATGTCCAGCGTGCCCTTCGTGGCGATGATGGACATCTTCTTCTCGTCCTCGCCGGTCTCGGCGGCCACGTCGGCGAGTTCCTCCTCGAGCTCCTCGACGCGGGCGGCCAGTTCAGCACGCGAGGG
>NZ_FOXI01000017.1 GCF_900115675.1 Halolamina pelagica
GGCACCGGTCTTGCCCAGCTCTTGTTCCTGAACCTCCCTACGGTTCAGAAAAGAAAGGGCGATATGCCCTTTCACTCGGGGTCCCCTTATCGCACTGGCGTGCAGTGTAAAGGTTTCGCGCCTGCTGCGCCCCGTAGGGCCCGGAATCTTGTCTCAGATTCCGTCTCCGGGCTCTTGCTCTCACAACCCGTACCGATTATCGGCACGGTGGGCCGTTACCCCACCGCCTACCTAATCGGCCGCAGCCACATCCTACAGCGCCGGAGCGTTTGAGCGTCGACGTGTTCAAACGGTCAACGCGTATCGAGTGTTAGCCTCAGTTTCCCGAGGTTGTTCTCGTCTGTAGGGTAGTTTGGCCACGTGTTACTGAGCTATACGCCGCGGGTCTAACCCGCGCGACTAGCATGGCTAAATCGGACCCCGATAGCAATGACCTCCGGCAGGATCAACCGGAATGTGTACGTGCATCTGCACGTGGGTGGCGGGTCGGATCACAGTACGTGATCGTTACCATCTGGTCTTGCGTATCGGTTACCGTTCGCTGCCCGCCGGCCGAACCGGGGGACACCGAACTACCAAGGCTCGCATCAGAAGCCGTCCTGTGGCGGACCACGGGGGCGGCGTCCTCATCTTTCTTCGGACCCGAATGTTTCGCCCGACCGGGCATAAACCCATCGGAAGCGATCCGGGCCCACGCACCGTCCCGAGTCGCCCCGGGCCGCGGCGCGTTCTTCGCATTCCATTTGATGGGTGTGTACTACTTAACCCTGATGTTTCGATACCGTACTGAGTCGCGTTGTCGTGCGGTTTTCGTTCACACTGTCGACGCTTCGACAGCTCGACGCCGCGGAAACAGTATATAAGGGAACTCTTTATAAGGACTGGGTGAGCATTAAAGGCTGAACGATGAGTTCGCCGGCAGACTCAATCGAGATCCAGAACGTGGTGGCATCGACGGGCATCGGGCAGGAGCTCGACCTCGAAGCGTTGGCCGAAGACCTCCCCGGTGCCGACTTCAACCCGGACAACTTTCCCGGTCTCGTCTACCGGACCCAGAGTCCGAAGGCGGCCGCACTGATCTTCCGGTCGGGGAAGATCGTCTGCACGGGCGCGAAGAGCATCGACGACGTCCACGAGGCGCTGGGCATCATCTTCGAGAAGCTCCGAGACCTCACCATCCCGGTCGAGGACGACCCCGAGATCACCGTCCAGAACATCGTCTCGAGCGCGGACCTGGGGCACAACCTCAACCTCAACGCGCTCGCGATCGGCCTCGGGCTCGAGGACGTGGAGTACGAGCCCGAGCAGTTCCCGGGGCTCGTCTACCGCATGGACGAGCCCGACGTGGTGATCCTCCTGTTCGGCTCCGGGAAGATCGTCATCACGGGGGGGAAACGCACCGAGGACGCCCAGGAGGCCGTCGAGCAGATCGTCGAGCGGATCGAGGGGCTCGGCCTCCTCAGCTGAACCGTCGAGCACGCTTCTTCCGACCCGTTTTTCGCCGTGGCACCGGCACAAGAGGCATAACCCTCGGGCGCAAACGCGCCGATAGTGGCATCCCGTGACCACGGCCCGGACGGCCGGGGCGCCCCGGGCCCAGACACGCAGCACCGCACGGCCGACCAGGCGACGACCCCCGAGGCGGCCCGGCGGCGACCCGAGGATCCGCCCATCCGGAACCCGGGTCAGTACTCGCTGACTGACCACGTCCGCGAGCGACTCGCTCAGGGTGGGCGCTACGTCACCCTCGACGGCATCGACGCCGCCATCCGCGAGGGCCAACTCCGCTGGAACACCAGCGACGGCTGGCGGTTCGCCCGCGTCGAGGACGGCGTCCGGTTCGTCGTCGTCGTCTGTGACACCGAGACCGCCTCCCCGGTCGTCGTCACCGCCTGGACGGAGATCCACGACATCGGCGCCGCCGAGGCCTCCGACCGCTGGGACCGGACCGACATCGAGACGATCCGCCTCCGCAGCACGCTCTCGGAGCGCTCCGACGAGCACGTGCCCGAGCACATCCGCCCGCGCGACGTTCCCCGCCCGTTCTACGTCCGCGGCCACCACCTGGTCACCGAGCCCGGCGACGGCCACCTGCGCTGTGTCGACTGTCACGGTCGCTTCCGCTCGAAGGGCGAACTCGACCGCGCGCGCTGCTCGCGCTGACGCGCGCGCAGTCACAAGCCGTATTCCCGCCGACCGCCAACCACGCGTAATGACGGATCTCTCGCTCTCTGAGTTCTACGACGCCGTCGAGGCGGAGGGACGGCCGCTGCTCACGGCCGACGAGTTCGCCCGGCGACTCGAGGAGTCTCAGGCCGACGCCGACGAGGCGCTCTCCCGGCTCGCGGATCAGGGGCTGCTCGAACGCGTCGACGTGGAGAGCGACCCCGTGGTCTGGTACCCGACCGAGTGGGGCGAGCTCGCCTCGCGCGAGCGCGTGGTCGTCTTCCCTGAACGCCGGGAGATCGTCGTCGACCGACCCACCCAGTACACCCAGGCCCGCCTCTCGCAGTTCGCCCACCTCGTCGACACCACCGGCACCGAGCCCGGCACGCGGGGGTACCTCTACCGCATCCGCCCCGAGGACGTGTGGTCCGCGCCCTTCGACGGCGTCGCGGACCTGATCCTCACGATGCGGGGCATCTTCCCCCGGCGCTACGAGGGACTGGAGGAGTGGGTCGAGAGCCAGTGGAAACGCGCCAACCGCTTCCGCCTCTACACCCACGAGGACGGCTACGTCGTGCTCTCGGCGGCGACCGACGACCTCCTCGGCAACGTCGCGATGGAGAAGCTCGACGAGGACGCGGTCCGTGCGCCCATCTCCGACACGGAGGCGTGGGTCAACGAGGACGCCATCGCCGGCATCAAGCGCGCGCTCTACGAGGCGGGCTACCCCGTCGTCGACGACCGGGACCTCGAGCGCGGCGACCCCATCGACGCCGACCTCACCACGGAGCTCCGGGAGTACCAGCAGTCCTGGGTCGACAGCTTCCTCGAGAAGCAGGCCGGCGTCCTCGTCGGTCCGCCCGGGTCCGGCAAGACCGTCGCCGCACTCGGTGCGCTCGCCGAGGTCGGCGGCGAGACGCTGATCCTCGTCCCCTCCCGTGAACTCGCCGGCCAGTGGCGCCAGGAGATCGAGCGCCACACCACCGTCGACGCCGACCAGGTCGGCGAGTACCACGGCGGCACCAAACAGCTCCGGCCGATCACCATCGCCACCTACCAGATCGCCGGGATGGACCGCCACCGGAAGCTGTTCGACGAGCGCGAGTGGGGCCTGATAGTCTTCGACGAAGCGCACCACGTCCCCGCACCCGTGTTCCGCCAGTCCGCCGCGCTCCAGAGCAAACACCGTCTGGGCCTGACGGCGACCCCGGTCCGCGAGAGCGACGACGAGACCGACATCTACACCCTGATCGGCCCGCCGCTCGGGACCGACTGGTCGGCGCTGTTCGACGCCGGCTTCGTCGCCGAACCCGAGGTCGAACTCCGCTACCTCCCGTGGGACGACGAGCTGGCCGAGAACGAGTGGGGAAGCGCCCACGGCCGCGAGCGCCACGTCCTCGCCGGCTCCAACCCCCGGAAGATCGAGGAGACCCGGAAGCTGCTGGCCGACCACGACGGCAAGGCGCTGGTGTTCGTCGACTACCTCGACCAGGGTGAGGCGATCGCCGAGGAACTCGACGCGGCGTTCGTCTCGGGGGAGACCCCCCACCACCGGCGCGAGAAGCTGTTCGAGTCGTTCCGCACGGGCGAGCGCGAGGCGCTGGTTGTCTCCCGCGTCGGCGACGAGGGGATCGACCTCCCGAACGCCGAACTCGCCGTCGTCGCCTCCGGCCTCGGCGGCTCCCGCCGGCAGGGCGCCCAGCGCGCGGGACGCACGATGCGCCCGGTCGGGCGCGCGGAGGTGGTCGTGCTCGCGACCCACGGCACCAGAGAGGAGGAGTTCGCCCGCAAGCAGATGCGCCACCTCGCGGAGAAGGGGGTCCGCGTCCACGAGACCGTCGTGGGCGACGCCGAGGAGGCGAGCGGGAACGAGGGAGAAGCGATCGACGAGGCGGAAGAAGCGAGCGGCGGCGAGGGGGAACTGACTGACGACGACGCGACGCCGGAGTAGTCGCCCGACGTGCGGCCGGCGACCCGGCGTATCGGGAGCGTTTAGGCGCCGGCCGCCGGCGACGGACCCATGGACGACGAGCGACAGGCGACGTTCGGAACCGACGGCTCGCTGGAGACGGACCGACCCCCGGAGGCCGCGGGGGAGGACGACTTCGGCGAGGAGAAGGACCCGGACGAGACCGACGGCGGGTTCAGCCGGTACGTCGTCTCCAGCCTGCTCCAGAAGGCGGTGCGGCGGTCCGACGAGGAGGTCGCGGCGTGGGCGGCCTGGGAGCTCGCGCGCTCGGGGTTCGGCTGGAACCTCTGGGAGCGGCTGAACCTCTACGTCGTCGAGGACCTCCGGGCCGGCCAGGACGTCGCGACCCAGGTCGCGCGCTACGAGGAACTGGCGACCGAGCGCTGGGAGGCCGACGAGTGGCGCGGCCGCCTCTGTGCCGTGCACGCGGCGCTCGCGTGTGCCCGCGCGCAGTCGTCCCGCGAGGCCGCCAACGCCGACGAGTACTTCGGCGCCGTCGCGGACCACCGGGCCGAGGCCCGAGAGCGCGGGGAGGAGCCGAGCCACGATTTCCCGGTCGGCGATCTCGAACCCGAGGGTCGCTTCGACGCCGTCTTCGACGGCCACACGGGCGAGGGCTCGCGCCGCGGCCGCGGGACGGAGTTCTTCAAGACCCACGGCGCCCGCGTCGGGCCCGAGGGGGAGAGCGACCTGAGCGCCCGCTGGCAGCGACTCGCGATGGTGCTGTCGTCGACGGAGTTCGACGAGGCCGACATCGAGCGCGCGCTGGAACCGACGGACGCCGACGACCCGTGGGCCGGTCCGGAGTCGTAGTCGCAGTGCTGAGGGGTACTCGACTCCGAATCGGCGGGAAAACGAGTCCGCCCTCCCCGATATTGAACGCGGTCAGACGTTCCGGGCATGCGGCGCTTCGCGCCGTTCCGGGGCTGCGACTGACCTGCTCAAACGGGTCGGTTGTCCCTCACGTTCGATACCGTTCGCTGTCGCTCACGGATGTCGAAGTCAGTCCGCCCTCCCCGATTTGAACGGGGGGCAAGCCGATCTACAGTCGGCTGCTCTACCAGTCTGAGCTAAGGGCGGGCACTCGTACGTAGAAGCTGGTTCGGACTTAAGGATTGTCTCTTGGCTCCGCCACGTGGGTCGGTATCGCCCGCCGGCACGCCCCTCGGATCCCCGGCTTCGAAACCGGTAAACACGCGGAGTGGGGAGCGTTCCCCGTGTCACTCGCCGCAATCGAGGAGCGCGTGCCGCCGATGGCCGGCCTCGCCGTCGCCGTCCTCGCGGTCAGCACCAGCGCGATCCTGATCCGCTGGTCGAGCGCCCCCAGCGTCGTCAAGGCGTTCTACCGCGTGGTGTTCACCACCGCGCTCCTGCTCCCGTGGGCGCTCGGTCGCTACCGCGGCGAGTTCCGGCAGATGAAGCCCCAGGACCTGGGGATCGCCGGCCTCACCGGCGTCGCGCTCGCGCTCCACTTCGCCGCGTGGTTCGAGAGCCTGAACCACACCTCCGTCGCCGCCAGCGTCACGCTGGTCCAGACCCAGCCGCTGTTCGTCGCCGTCGGCGCGTGGGCGCTGCTCGACGAACGCCTGACCCGGCGGATGCTCGCCGGCATCTTCGTCGCGCTGTTCGGCGCCGCCGCGATGTCGCTGGGCGACCCCGCGCTGGCGCTGCTGGGCCTCGGCGACGCCGAGGCCCTCGCCGGCACGGGGATGCTGGGCAACGCGCTCGCGCTCGTCGGCGCCGTCTGCGCCGCGGCGTACGTCCTCGCCGGGCGGTCGCTCCGCCAGCGGGTCTCGCTCGTCCCCTACGTCGTCGTGGTGTACGTCGCCTGTGCGGCCGTCCTGCTCGCGATCGCGGTCGCCCAGAACGCCCCGCTCGTCGACTACCCGCGCCGGGAGTGGCTGCTCTTCCTCGGGATGGCGCTCGGCCCGGGGATCTTCGGCCACACGGTCATCAACTGGGCGCTGGCCCACGTCGAGTCCGGCGTCGTCTCGGTCAGCCTGCTGGGCGAACCCGTGGGGAGTACCGTGCTCGCGCTGCTGCTGCTCCCGGGCGAGATCCCGACGCCGACGACGATCGTCGGCGGCGCCGTCGTACTGCTCGGCATCTACATCACCGCGGCTGCCCGGGACCGTGACTGACCTGGATAGCGGCGCCGTCGCCGACCACCCAATCGACGCCGCCACGGCGCGGCGGTACGTCGCCGGCCAACTCGGACTGTTCCTTCTCACGCTCGCGCACGCACTCCTGACGTGGCCGCTCGCGGAGACCGCGGCGCTGTTCGTCGGCGGCGCCGTCGTCGCGTTCGCCCTCGAGGCGCCCGCGATCCGGGCCGGGCTGTTCACCCACTCCCTCCGGCCACAGATCGTCGGGGTGCCCGTCTCGATCCTACTCGCCTGGCCCGCGGTGGTCTACCTCGCCGTCCGAGCCGCGTCGCTGGTCGTCGACGGTCCGCTCGCGGTCGCGGGAACGGCGGCGGTGTTGGCGACGCTCGTGGATGCCGTGATCGAGCCACGCGCGGTCGCCGCAGGCGCGTGGGCGTACGCGGACGTGATCCCCGGACCGCGCCTGTGTGGCGTCCCGTGGTGGAACGCCGCCGGCTGGCTCGTCGTGGTGTTCGTGACGGCGCTGCTGCCGGCGGCGGTCTGACTACTCCAGAAGCTGCTTCGTCTGCCGGTGGCGGTAGCGGAACATCGGCTCGAAGCCGACGACGCCCAGCGGCCCCAGCACCTTCCCCAGCCCGCCGAGCGGGAGCTGGTAGACGAGCCGGTCCTCGACGACGGTCTCGTCGCCGTGGGCGCGGAACCGGTGGGTGTGTCGCCAGCGCGGGAACGGGCCGTCGCGCATCTCGTCGCGGAACCACGCGACGCCGTCACCCTCCTCCCGGTCGGTGATCACGGAGGTCCAGCGCTGGCGCGGGCCGACGCCGAAGGGACGCATCGCCATGTCGATCTCGCTGCCGGGCAGCAGCACGTCCGGATCCGGTTCGCCGTCCGGCCCGCGAATCTCCTCCACCTCGAGGTTCATGAACCCGGGCGTGAGCGCCTCCAGCCCGTCGACTCGCGAGTGGAACGCCCAGACCTCCGACAGCGGCGCGTCGACGCGGGTGCGCCGGGTGTACGTCGGCATACGTCGGGGATGGATCCGGGCAGGGATAACGCTTCGGCGCGCCCGCGCTCACAGCCTGTCGGTGTCGATATCGACGCCCTCGGGTGTCACGACGAGAAAGCCCCGGAAGTGGGTGAGTGAGCCGCCGCGCTCACGGATCTCCCGGGCGAACCCGGCCGCCAGCCGGTTCAGGTCGCCCTCGACGGCGAGGACGAGCACGTCGCCGGACCGGACGGCATCGATCCACTCCGCGGCGTCGGTCGAGCCGTCTAACACCCCCAGAACCACCTCGCCCGCGGCGTCGTCGTCGAGTTCTTCCTCCGCACGGGTGAGGTCGAGGCCGAAATCGCTCATGGCCACGGTTGATCGCGAGAGGCTAAAAAAGGAGTCGGGCCGTGGCGGGGCTCGGCCGGTGTACTGAAGCCAGTGGCCGCACAAGATCCGGTATGGCTTGTAACCACGATCTCGACGGCGAGTATCTGACCCGAAGCGACGCCGCGATCACGGACATGTACGGCTCGGACGAATCCTTCCGCATCGACGTGGTCGTCCCCTGTCCGGATTGCGGACAGACGCTCGAGCTGACGATGGTCGAGGAGAGTCGGGAGGAGGTCGACGTCGACTTCCCGCTCGACGACGCCGAGATCGCCAACAGCTAACTCCGGAGTCGGGAGCGCCCCTACTCCTGGTACGCGATGCGGACCTGTTCCCAGCGACCCTTCTCGGCCAGATGCGCCTGCAGCATCTCCGCGTAGCGCTCCAACAGCTCCTCGGCGTCCTCGGTTCGGTCACTGCCGCCGTCGCCGCCGCCGAGGCCGAGGCTCTCCTTGACCGACGAGAACATTCCGCCGTCGTCGTCGCCCCCGGCCCCGCCGGGGGCGCCGCCCATCGCCCCCTCCATCTTCTCGACCTCGGGCATGATGCCCGCGACCTTCGAGGTGTCCGGGACGATGCGGGCGTTCTCCGGATCGTCGGCGTCGACGATGTCGAACTCCGCCGCGGTCATGATCAACCCCCACTCCTGGTTGGTGAACGGGGAGTCACGCACCTCCGCGGCGAACTGCTGATCGACCGCCATCCGCTCGCCGACGATGGCGTCGGTCCAGTCTGACTCGCTCATGCTGGGCCCTACGCCGACCGTGCGTTTCAGGGTTTCCCCAGCGGCGCCGGGGTTGACGCGCTAGCGGTCGTGGCCGACGTCGACGGCGTCGTCTCGTCACCGGGACACGGGGGTCGTGAGCCGTCGACGCCGGACGCGCACCCCCGCTAGCGCCTACCCATAACTTACAGCGATGGATTCGGTTAGTCCCGCACGTTATCGGCCGTCTTTATCGGTTCCACCACTCAGCTTTGTCCCAGCACAACTGTGGTAGAAACGCACGACTGCGCCGGGGTGAACTGGGCGCCGCTCCCGACAAGTACTTATACCGAGACGGGATGGGGACCACCACGGAGATGAGCCGAACTATCCGCCGCGCCGCGCTGTTCGCACTCTACCAGATCACGGTCCTGCTCGGGATCGCGCTGCTCCCGGTGGCGATGTTCACCCGCCGGCTGGGCGTCCCGCTCCCGCTGGGTCGGGCCGTCGACGGCGCGAAGGCGGCCTACGAGACGACGGAGTAACGCGTCCAGTTTTCCGAACACACACCACCGCCCAGCCGCGCTACCCGGGTTTCGAAGCCGGCCCGTTCTCCCCGAAGGGGTGGCTTTATCAGCGTTCCCCGACTAGCGTTCGTCAATGCGAACACCTGCTGATCAGTCAGGGCTCGACCCGCTGAGCGGCGACCAGTCCGACGTCTTCGGCCCCGAAATCGGCGACTTCCCCCACGCCGACGACCGCCGGGCCCAGGCGGCGACCGACGACGGGATGAAGACCGGGACCACGACCGTCGGCATCGACGCCGGCGACGCCGTCGTGCTGGCCACGGACATGCGCGCCAGCATGGGCAACATGGTCTCCAGCAAGGACGTCCAGAAGGTGGAACAGATCCACCCGACCGGCGCGCTCACCATCGCGGGCTCGGTCTCCGCCGCCCAGTCGCTGATCGAGACGCTGAAAGCCGAGTCGAACCTGTTCGAGGTCCGCCGCAGCAAGCAGATGTCGATGCAGGCGCTCTCCACGCTGACGGGCAACCTCCTGCGCTCGGGCGCGTTCTACATCGTCTCGCCCATCCTGGGCGGCGTCGACGACAAGGGCTCGCACGTCTACGCCATCGACGCCCTCGGCGGCACGACCGAGGAGGACTACGCCGTCTCCGGCTCCGGCTCGCAGTTCGCCCTCGGCGTCCTGGAACAGCAGTACGAAGACGACATGGGCGTCGAGGCCGCGAAGGACGTCGCCACGAAGTGTATCAAGAGCGCGATGGAGCGCGACACCGCCTCCGGCAACGGGATCAACATCGCCGTCGTCACCGACGAGGGCGTCGACGTGACGAAAGAGAAGGACATCGAGTCCCTCCTGTAGACGCCGCGGCGGACGCCGTCGTTCCCCGTTTTCACTCCCAGATAGCGCTCGCGCCGTCGACGGCGTCGACGCCGGCTCGCGTCAGTCCCAGTTCGCGAACGTCCCCTGCAACAGCGTCTCGCTCTGATTGTGGACGTACTCGCGTTTGGTCGCGGTCACCGCGTCGTCGAATGACTCCCCGTCGGCCACGCGTGAGCGGACGCGGTCGACCTTCCACGACGCCGGGGTGACGCGGTCGTCGACGCGATACCGGAGGGGGGCGAGGTACTCCTCGGCCGCCGCTTCCGAACAGCCCGCGGCCTGCAGCCCCGCACTCGCGTTCGCGAGCAGGTCATCGTAGATCTCGTCGAGGTCGCCGGTAGGCTCGCCGTCGGTGGTGATCCAGCGCAGGTCGGCGTCCAGCCCCTCCCGCATCGCCGCGTAGAAGTTCGACTCGGCGTCGGCCCAGTCGAGCTCGTCGAGGGGGTGGCCCTGGCGCGGGAGCTGTTCCATCAGCCCCGCAAAGGCCGCGAGGAAGGCCACCGTATCGGAGACGGTCGGCTGGCCCGGCAGCGGCCGGAACTCGATGCGGGCGTTGGCCCCGGAGCGCGTCGCGCCGCCGAAGACCGGCCGGACCCACCGCCAGTAGGTACCGTGTTTGGCTCGGAACGTCGGGAACTGGTCGTCGAAGCGGTCGCCGTCCTCCTCGACCGGTATCGGCACCACCACGTCGTCGCCCGCGATGCGGTCGACCGTCTGCTCGACGGTCTCGACGTCCTCGGGGAAGGTCACTTTCTCGGCGTCGCCGGCGTTGAGCACCGACTCGAACACCGCGATGCGGTTCTCCATGTACGAATCGGCGAGGATCGTCTCGGCGTCGACGCCGTCGGCGTAGAGATCCGGGGGGAAGAACGGGGCGTTGACCCCCAGGGCGAGCAGCGGGCCGGCGATACGGAGCGCGTAGGTGTGGTGCCGCGGCAGGTCGGCCGCGCGGCTCATCTGGTAGTGGGGCTGGATCGACGTGATCAGGCTCTCGGGCATCACCGTGTCGGCCTCGAGGTCGACGTGGGGCGCGTCGACGGCCATCGGCGGATCGATCGCGCCGCTGTTGGACATCGCGTGGTAGCGCACGGCGTCGCTCATGTTCACGGCGACCCGGACGCCGTCGTCGACCACGCTGTCGGTGAGGTACTCGCGGGCGGTCTCGCCGGCCGGCGGGATCGTCCAGATCCCGTCGCTCACCAGCCGCATCCCCTCGGCCTTCGTCAAGTCGCGGGCGTTCTGGAGGTGCGAGCGGACCTCCGCGGCCTGGGCGGCCATCCCGTAGCCGTTGAACGGCTGGGGGCTGGTGGTCATCTCGGCGTTGTGCAGCCCCAGCTCCTTCTCGAAGTCGATCAGGTCGAACAGCCGCCGGGGCACCCGCATCAGCGTGCAGTCGGTCGCCTCCTCCTCGGCCCACCGGCCGTCGGCGGCGGCGTAGAACTCGTACTCCAGTCCGACGACCGAGCGGTGGTTGTCGAACGCGCCCTCCCGCAGCAGCGACTTGACGACTTCGGCGTCCTGTGCGGCCTGCTGGGCGAACGCGTCGGCGTCGACCGACAGCACCTCCCTGACACGGTCGGCGAGCGTCTCCTCCATGCTCGAGGTTGTGTACGCGGAGCGGGAAGTACTCGGGGGCCGTCGGGGGCACCGGCCGCGCGGCATCGGCGGCCTTTTTGGGCCGTTCTCCCTACCCCGGCCAGATGCAGTTCGCCGCCTTCGCCGACCGCGCCGCCGAACTGGAGGCAGAGCCCGCCGACCTCGAGACCGTCGCGCTGGTCGCGGACCTGCTCCGTGACGCCGGCGACGACATCGGCACGGTCGCTCGCTTCCTCCAGGGCCGTGTGTTCCCGGGCTGGGACGCCCGCACGCTCGACGTGGGGCCCGCGCTCTGTTACGAAGCGCTGGCGAAGGCGGCGGGGACGAACGTCACCGCCGACGACGTGGAGGAGCGACTCGCCGACGAGGGCGAGATCGGTACCGTCGCCGCGAACCTCGACCTCGGGGGCCAGCAGGGGCTGGGCGCGTTCGCCGCGGGCGGGGACGCTGGACGCGACGACCCGACCCTCGCCGAGGTCGACGACGAACTCCGGGCGGTCGCCGCCACCGAGGGCGACGGCAGCGAGGACACCAAGCTCGCGACGCTGTTCGGCCTGTTCTCCCGCGTCAGCGACGCGGAGGCGCGCTACCTCGTCCGGCTGGTGCTGGGCGAGATGCGACTCGGCGTCGGCGAGGGCACCGTCCGCGACGCGATCGCGGAGGCGTTCGACGTCGATCCGGCGCTCGTCGCCGACGCGCTCCAGGTGAGCAACGACTACGGCCGCGTCGCCCGGATCGCCCGCGACGAGGGCGAGGACGGGCTCCGGGAGACGAGTCTCACCGTCGGCCGGCCCGTCCAGTCGATGCTGGCCCAGGCAGGCACCGTCACCGGCGCGCTGGAGTCGTGGGACGAGGTCGCCGCGGAGATCAAGTTCGACGGGGCGCGCGTGCAGCTCCACCACCACCCCGACGGGATCGCGCCGCCGGACGCCGATCGCGAGCCCGCGCCCGACGACCCGACGGTCCGGCTCTACTCCCGGAACACGTCGGAAGTGACCGACGCCCTCCCGGAGATCCGGGAGTTCGCCGAGGAGCGCCTCGACGCGCCGGCGATCCTCGACGGCGAGGTCGTCGCCGTCGACGACGACGGCGGGCCCCTGCCGTTCCAGGAGGTGCTGCGGCGCTTCCGCCGGAAACACGACGTGGACCGGATGCGCGAGGAGGTCGAACTCGAGCTCCACGCGTTCGACTGCCTGCTCGACGGCCGCGACGGGACGGCCGGGACCGACCTGCTCGACGAGCCGTTCCGCGAGCGCCACGGCCACCTGGCCGACCTCCTGCCCGAGGCCGCCAGCGAGGTGCTGTACAGCGACGCCGCCGAGGCGATCGAGGCGTTCGAGCAGGAAGCGCTCTCGGCGGGCCACGAGGGCATCATGCTCAAGCGCCCCGACTCCGCGTACACTCCCGGCGACCGCGGCCAGGACTGGCTCAAGCGCAAGCCCGACGTGGAGACGCTGGACTGCGTGGTTACGGGTGCCGAGTGGGGCGAGGGGCGTCGCGCCAACGAGTTCGGCACGTTCCTCCTCGCGGTCGGCGGCGACGACGGCTACGAGACGGTCGGGAAGGTCGCGACCGGGATCACCGACGAGCGACTCGCCGAACTCACCGACCTACTCGAACCCCACGTGGTCAGCGAGGACGGCCAGACCGTCGAGTTCCGGCCCGAGGTGGTGTTCGAGGTCGGGTACGAGGAGATCCAGGCGTCGCCGACCTACGGCGCCGGGTACGCGCTGCGGTTCCCGCGCTTCGTGGAGGTACGCCAGGACAAGGATCCCGAGGACGCCGACACCGTCGAGCGCGTGGAACGGCTGGCGAACGGTGGCGTCGACGACGGTGCTGACGCGGACGCCGACGACGCGGCTGCTGATGGTGCTGACCACGGCGAAGCGCCCGACAGCGCCGCCGAGAACTGAACCGGCAGCGCGGCCCCCGAGGAGTACGCCTAAGGCCGGCCCGTCCCGACCCCCGCGCATGACTGTTCGCCACGACGGCCTGCAGGTGACGTGGTTCGGCTACGCGACCACGCGTATCGAGACCGAGGGCGGCTTCGTCGCCTACCTCGACCCGGGACGCTACGGCGTGCTGACGGGCGAGTGGACGCCGATCGGCGGCGGCAACCCGAAGGAAGCCGCCCACCCGCGTTCGACCGAGTACCGGCCCGGGGACGCCGATCTGGTCTGTGTCACCCACGACCACCACTACGACTCGGAGGGGATCCGGCGCGTCGCGAACGACGGGACGACGGTGGTCGTCTACGAGGCCGTCGATCCGGCGGGGATCGACCGCGACGTGGACCCCGTCTCCGAGTTGCCGGGCGAGGTCGTCCGTATCGGCGAGGAGGACCACCTCGCCGTCGACGGCGTCGACGGGGGTGCGGACGTCTGGTCGATGCCGGCGTACAACGAGCCGGACGGCCCGCGCAACGGCCACCCGAAAGGGTTCGGCGTCGGCTACCGCCTCGCCCTCGGGGGCACGTCGGTGTTCTGGCCGGGCGACAGCGACGCGCTCGACGCGTTCGCGGAGCTGTCGGTGTCGCTGTTCCTCGCGAACATCGCCGGCACCGTCGTCAGCAGCGCCGACGAGTCCGCCGAGCTGGCCGAACGGATGGACCCGGACCTCGTGCTGCCGGTCCACTACAACACGATCGAGATCCTACAGGCGGACTCGGGCGAGTTCGCGCGAGACGTGGCCAAGCGCGGCGTACCGGTCGTACTGGACGAGCAGGAGGGGTAGTCGGAAGCCGGGCGGCGTCTCAGTGCGCGGTCCCGCCGGCCGGCGCCTCCATCGACTCGATCTCGAGGACCAGCACGTTCGCGGTCGCGTCCTTGCCGTCGACGGTGCCCTCGACGACCAGCGCCGAGAGGGGCGTCGGGCCTGCTCGCACCTGATCGCCCTCGTGGAACGCCTTGACCGACCCGCGGAGGTGGAGCTCCGCCCGGCAGAGGTCGGGGTTGTGGACGCTGGTGAGTCGGATCTCCTCGACGTTGACCCCGTCCGCCGGCTCGCCCTCGTGGCTCAGCGGCACCGACGCCGGGTCGTCCATCCGCTGGACGTCGAGGGCGTCGAAGGCGTTGGTCGTCGGCTTGTAGCCGCCCTTCGGGCCCGGGACGCCCTCGACCAGCTGGAGCGCCTTCAGGCTCTGCATCTGGTTCCGGATCGTGCCGGGGTTGCGGCCCACCTCATCGGCGATCGCCTCGCCTTTCACCGCGGACTCCTCCTCCCCGTGGAGGTTGACGAGCGCCCTGAGAATCGTGCGCTGGCTGGCTGTTAGCTCGATCGAAGACATTTGTTGCTTGATTGCCCATGGGAGTACATAAATCTGGGGCCGATTCCGGAGAGCTTGGAAAGAGTTTCGAAGGAGACGGCAGAAAACTGCCGTATTCGTTCAAAACTTCGGCCAAGCCCGGACACGCGTGGGTATCGCCGAACGACAGGCCTTTGCCGCCGCCGGAAGGATCCACCGACATGAACGGCAAGCGCGTGCTGGTCACCGGCGGCGCGGGGTTCATCGGGTCGAACCTCTCGAACCACCTCGCGACCGACAACGAGGTGATCGCGCTGGACAACTGCTACCTCGGCACCCCCGAGAACCTCGACGACGAGGTCCGGTTCGTGGAGGCGGACGTACTGGACGACGACCTGCCGACCGACGTTGACGCCGTGTTCCACCTCGCGGCGCTCTCCTCCCGCCAGATGCTGGAGGAGAACCCCCGGCAGGGCGCCCGGGTCAACATCGAGGGGTTCGTCAACGTCGTCGAGCAGGCGATGGACGACGGCTGTGAGACGTTCGTCTACGCCTCGACCTCCTCGATCTACGGCAGCCAGCAGGAGCCCTGCACCGAGGAGATGCCCGTGGAGGCGTCGACGGGGTACGACGCGTCGATGATGGGCCGGGAGCGCTACGCGGAGTACTACTCGGACTTCCACGACCTGACGCTCGCCGGCATGCGCTTCTTCTCCGTCTACCAGGGCTACGGCGGCAACGAGGGACACAAGGGCGAGTACGCCAACACCATCTCGCAGTTCGCCGACGCCATCGCCGACGGCGAGTCGCCGGTGCTCTGGGGCGACGGCACCCAGACGCGCGATTTCACCCACGTCGACGACATCGTCCGCGGCCTCGAACTCGCCGCCGAGAACGAACTCGACGGCGTCTACAACCTCGGCGTCGGCGACCCCTACACGTTCAACGAGATGGTCGACATGATCAACGAGGAACTGGGCACCGACGTCGATCCCGTCTACGAGCCGGTCCCCCTCGACAACTACGTCTACCACACCCACGCGGACGCCTCGAAGTTCAAGGGGGCCACGGGCTGGGAGCCCGAGATCAGCTTCGAGGAGGGCGTGAGCATGGTGTGTGAGGCGTACAGGGAGACCGAGAACGAGCAGGAGCGGGAACGGCTGCGGGAGTAGTCACTGCCCCGTCGCGGGGAGCGCCGACTTTATCACCGGGAACCGCCCCACTCCGAGCATGCGCGTCGAGAACGCCTTCATCCTCAGCCCGTCGAACTGCCGGGGCAGTGGCTACTCGTCTTCGAGCGCGTCGTAGACGTCGCGGTTCTCGTCGCGGTCGGCGGCCGCGACCCGGCGGACGAGCTCCTGTCTGATGTCCGCCATCACCTCGTCCAAGGGGGACTCCGGCTCGACTCCTTCTTCCGTCGCCATAGGCGATGTATCACACGTACGCGGTTAATCGTTCGGGTCGTCCCGGCTGCCCGTGAGTTCGTCGACGCCGAACTGAACGAGATCCTCACGCCAGTTCTCGATCTCGGCGGCGAGGTCCAGTTGTTCAGTGTGTGACTGGAGGTACTCGATGGCCGCCGACTCGTCGACAGCCGCCTCGTCGACGGCGAACTGCTTGAGGAACGTGCGGATTTCGTGGTCGTAAGTAAACCGGTAGCCGTTGAGGAAGTAGAAGACGCTCGTCGTGTTCAGCGCCGTTCGCTTGTTCGCGTCGACGAACGGGTGATTGGCGACGAGCAGTCGGAGCAGGTGGAACGCCTTCTCGTGTATTCCATCCGGCGCTTCACCGAAGCTCCCGCTCTCGACGTAGCCGAGGGCGAACTCGATGTCTCCCCGGTTTCGAACCCCTCCATCGGTCTCGGGGTACTCCGAGACGATGTCCTCGTGGATGTCGACGACATCCCCGACCGAGGGGTACCACAGCGAGTCGACCATTCAGTTCAGGATGAACAGTTGGGGGGAGGAAACTGTTGTCGTTGACGCCCGGCCATGGCGGAGCGTTCAGGCAGTCCTCACCGACCCGGACAACCCGCAGGCTTTTCTCCGCGTTTGACATAGCCGTCGATGAACGATCCACGGAGCCTCTCCAACCCCCCAATCTTCCCAACTCACCATGTCTAAACAACGTACGAACATCGGTATCGAGAACTCCTTCATCCCCGTCCGCGGCGTCGGCGAGGCGACCGAGCGTCGCCTCTGGCAGGACGACATCACCCACTGGGACGACTTCCACCCGGGCGCCGTCGGCCGGAAGACCGGCGAGCGCGTCGAGTCCTTCATCGACGAGGCCCGCCCCCGCCTCGACGCCGGCGACGCCGCCTTCTTCGACCAAGCGTTCCCGAGCGGCGAGCGCTGGCGCCTCTACGAGAACTTCCGGGAGTCGGCCTGCTTCTTCGACATCGAGACCACCGGCCTCGATCACGACCGGAACGAGGTGACGACGGTCTCGTTCCACTGCGACGGCGAGACGACGACGCTCGTCCAGGGCGACGACCTGACCGCCGAGAACGTTCGCGCGGAGTTCGACGCCGCCGACCTGCTGGTGACGTTCAACGGGAAGCGCTTCGACGTGCCGTTCCTCGAGACCTCGCTGGGGCTGGACGTGGACACCCCCCACCTCGACCTGATGTACACCTGCAAGAAGCTCGACCTCTCGGGCGGGCTCAAGCCGATCGAACGGGAGATCGGCATCGAGCGCGACCGCCCGGACATCTCCGGACGGGACGCCGTGCGCCTCTGGAAGGAGCACGAGCGCGGCGAGGACGGCTCGCTGGAGACGCTGATCTCCTACAACCGCGAGGACGCCGTCAACCTGCGGGCGCTGGCCGACGAGGCGACCCGGCGACTGGATCGCCGGACGTTCGTCGACGGCTGAAGGGACAACGGCTCGCGAGCCGCCGTGACGCGCCGTCACGGCCACGGCGTCCCCGCCGTGGTCGTGGCCCGGACACGTGCCACCCTCCCACGGACTTTTGTACGATCCGACAGAGCCCCCTGGGTATGGGAGACGACGGCGACGACCGGAGCACCGACGACGACCCCCGACGACGAGCCCCGAGCGACCCCGGCGACGACGAGACCGTACCGCGCGTTGACCTGGTGCTGGAGGACCTCGCAGTCACGGTCACGGGCTGCTCCGACGACGACCTCGAGACCGTCGAGGAGAGCGCCCGCGACCTGATGGGCCACCTCGTCGCGAAGGCCGGCGAACTCGAAGAGGAACACGACGAGTACGGCCTGAGCTGACCGACCCGCGGCGTCAGATCGTCCGGACGATGTCGCCGATCCGGCGGGGCTCACCCGAGATGGCCGGGTCCTCCTCGACCAGCTTCAGTACCTCGTGATCGGTCACGTCCGGGTAGGACTTCTCGGTCGCCTCCTCGATCAGCGCCTTCTCCAGTCGGAACTCCGTCCCCTCGTAGACGACGTCGACGCCCTCCTCGTCGAACGACAGTGCGGTCATGCGGCGGCCTACGGATCCGTCGGGGTTAACCCCACGCTTCCGACTCCGACGGCGGAACCACCGGTCGCACCCGCGCTCTCGCCGGTTCAACGAGATACCTATCCGATTCTCGACTAATGTCTGACGGAGCCTTTTACGCGTAGGGACCCACTGACCGCGTGTATGTCGCTCCGCCAGGACCCGCTCGACGAACTGACCATCCCCAGCGGCACCGTGGTCGAGGAACACGACCTGGTGACCGACAGCGACGTGCTGGTCGGTGGGCAGTCGACCGTCGAGTTCGGAGTCCGCGGCCGCTCGGTCGCGGCCGGCGAACGGAGCAGCTTCGGTGGCCACATCGAGGCCGAGAACGACTGTCGGCTGGACATGTGGACCGACGTGGACGGCGACGTGCTCGTCGGCGAGGACGCCTACCTCGGCGAGCGCGCCCACATCGGCGGCCAGCTGATGGTCTCGGGCGACCTGGACATCGGCGACGACGTGGAGATCGAGGAGGGGTTCGAGGCCAACGGCTGGATCACCATCCGGAACCCGATGCCGACGCTGGTGTTCTACTTCATCGTGCTCTCCCAGCTCCTCCGGCTGGGCGAGGAGGAGGCCGCCGACGACCTGGCGTACGCGCTGGCCGACGGCGGCGAGGCCGAGCAGCAGCCGCTGGTGATCCCGCGGGGGTCGTCGGTTTCGGACGACGCCTGGCGGGTCTCCACGCCCGCGAGCATCGGTTCGGAGTGCCGGCTCCACGGCAACGTCCGCGCGACCGAGGTCACGGTCGAGGAGCGATCGGAGCTGTTCGGCAGCGTCCGCGCCCGCGGCGACGTGCACCTCCACGCCGGCAGCGTGATCCACGGCGACGTGACCACCCGCGACGGCGCCGTCACCATCGACGCCGGCGCCAGCGTCCGCGGGGACGTGTCCTGCGTCGACCTGCGGGTCCACGAGCGCGCGAACGTCGAGGGGACGATGCGCGCCGACGGCGAGATCCAGTTGGTGCAGTCCGACGACGGGCCGGAACCCGGGGAGAACCCCCAGGAGCGGACCCCCGACTTCTGACGCCGAGCGGTTCGACCGAAAGGCAGTTCCCACCGTCCGCTGAATCCACGCCCAACGAATGCTCTCGGTCGCGCTCGCCGGCAAGCCGAACGCCGGCAAGTCCACGTTCTTCAAGGCCGCCACGATGGCGGAGGTCGACGTGGGGAACTACCCGTTCACCACGATCGACCCGAACCGCGGCGTCAGCCACGTCCGTACCGAGTGTCCCTGTCTCGACCGCGACGAGCGCTGCGACAGCGACAACTGCCGCGACGGGAAGCGCTACGTCCCGATCGAACTGCTGGACGTGGCGGGCCTCGTCCCCGGCGCCCACGAGGGGCGGGGGCTGGGCAACCAGTTCCTCGACGCGCTGACCGACGCCGACGTGATCCTCAACGTCGTCGACGCCGCCGGCGCGACCGACGAGGAGGGCGAACCGGTCGAGGTCGGGACCTACGACCCCACGGAGGAGGCCACGTTCATCGAGGAAGAGATGGACCGCTGGCTGGCGGGCATCGTCGACCGCAACTGGGAGAGCGTCGAACGGAAGTCCCGCTCGCCCGACTTCGACATCGACGAGGCGCTGCACGACCTCCTCACCGGCTTCGGCGCCGACGAGTACGACGTGACCGCCACGCTCCGCGGGATGGCGTACCCCGACAATCCCCGGGACTGGACCGACGACCACCGCGAGACGCTCGCCCGGGACCTGCGCGCCCGCACGAAGCCGATCGTCCTCGTCGCCAACAAGGTCGACATCGCCCCCGAGGAGAACGTCGAGGCGCTGCGGCAGACCGACAAACCGGTCGTCCCCTGCACCGCCGACGGCGAACTCGCGCTCAGAAACGGGGCCGAGGCGGGCGTCGTCGACTACGACCCCGGCGACGCCGACTTCGAGATCCTGGGCGACCTGAGCGAGAGCCAACAGCGGGGGCTCGAAACGATCCGGGGGACGATGGCCGACCACGGCGGCACGGGCGTTCAACAGGCCCTGAACGAGGCCGTCTACGGCCTGCTCGACCGCATCACCGCCTACCCCGTCCAGAACGAGTCGAAGTGGACCGACGGGACGGGGAACGTCCTCCCCGACGCGTTCCTGCTCCCGCGTGGATCGACGCCGAAGGACCTCGCCTACGCCGTCCACTCCGACATCGGCGAGGGGTACCTCCACGCCGTCGACGCCCGCGCGGGCCGCCGGATCGGCGAGGACCACGAACTCGAAGAGGGCGACGTGATCAAGATCGTCTCCACCGCATCATGACCGACCGACAGAGTGCGTCGACCGAGGACGCGACGGTCGGCGAGTTCCGCACCCACGACGGCCGCTGCATCGTCGCCGAGGACCGCCTCCGCATCGTGTCGGGCGAGCGGGGACCGCTCGGGACGCTCTCCGAGGCGCTGACCGACGACGAGATCCCGCCGGTCCGCCGGGCGGGCGTCGGGCTCTCTCTGGTCGCCGTCGTCGTCGGCGCCGCGCTCGCGATCCGGACGCTCCCGGCGTGGCTCTCGGGCGCCGCCGCCGGCCTGCTGCTCGCGTGGGTGGTGTGGTCGCGGCTCCGCGGCGCGAACCCGGAGAAGGAAGTGGTGATCCCGTTCGACACCGTCGAGAGCGTCGAACCGGAGTACGGGCTCCCGCTTCTGACCCGGCCGCGCTTCGTGGTCCGGCACCGCTCGGAGGGGGGCGTGAAGCAGCGCTACGTGCTCACCCCCTCGCGGCTGTACGGCTTCGGCGCCTACGAGCGCGGGAAGGAGCTGTTCGCGGCGCGGGGGCTGGTGGAACAGCCGCCGGCGGACGGGAGCGAGGAGTGAGGGCCGCCTCGCCGGGGAACGCCTGCTACCGCAGCCGCGCGACGCGCTCGCCGTCCGCCTCCTCGGTCTCGACCAGCCCGTCATCGGCCAGATCGTCGAGTAGCCCGTCGAGCCACTCCCGGCCGTGTTCGCCGTCGGGCGCGTAGTCCACCCGGATCCGGTGCCCGAGGTCGTCGACGGCGACGGCGTCGCCGTCGCTCAGCGCGCGGACGATCCGGCCGCGGAACTGTCGCCGGCTCCCCTCGAAGCTCGGCTGTTCGGTCACGTCGGGGGCGGTGAAGTCGCCGGTCTGATAGGCGTCACACCACTCGCGCCACGGGCACCCCGCCTCGTCGCAGTTGGGCGATTTCGTGCAGGCCACCCCACCCAACTCCATGATGGCGTTGTTCCAGACCCGGGATTCCCCCTCGGGCATCAGCCGCCGTGCTGCCTGCTCGAACGCCGAATCGTCGTCCGGGGTATCGAACGCGCGGTAGGTGACTCGCTCCACGTTCGTGTCGACGACGGCGTTGCCGTTGTTGAACGCGAACGACGCGACCGCGTTGGCGGTGTAGGGACCGACGCCCATCAGCTCCGCCAGTTCGGCGGGCGATTCGGGGTACTCGCCGCCGTACTCGTCGACGACCTGGTTGGCGGCCTCGTGGAGGTACTTCGCGCGGTTGTTGTAGCCCAGCGAGTGGTCGGTCCAGAACGCCACCACCTCGCTGCGGTCCGCGGCCGCGAGGGCGTCGACGGTCGGCCAGCGATCCCGGAACGCCTCCCACGCCGAGACGACGCGGTCGAGTTGGGTCTGCTGGCTCATCACCTCGCTGACGTGGATCTCGTAGGCGTCGTCGGTCTCGCGCCACGGGAACGGCCGGTGGTCGGCCTCGTACCACGCGATCAGCGCCTCGCGGATGGCGTCGAGGTCGAGGTCCGGCGGGAGTGGGGGCGCGTCGGCGGCCGCGTCGTCGCCGGCGTCGGCGGCGTCGGTCATGGTCGGGGCTGGGGCCCGGCGTCGCTAAAACGGCGCGGTCGCGGCGTGCGGGTCGGAGCCACAAGCCGTATTCGCCTGCCGACGAACCTACGGGTATGAGCCTCGACGACCTCGACGAGAACGTGACCGCGAACTACGCCGCGTTGGGCGAGGAGACGACCGTCGACCTCGATCCCGAGACGCGGAACGAACTCGCGATGCTGTCGGCGGCGATGGGGACCGACACCGGGGAACTCCTCCGCCGCGGCGTCCACGCGCTGTTCCAGCAGGCGGTCCAGAGCGGCGACCTCGACTTCCACCTGCGCAGCGGCTACGACGTGACCTACGACGAGTACCTCGCTGGCGCGACCTACGAGGAGATGACCGGCGCCGACCAGTACCCGGATCGCGACGACGAGCGGCGCTATCAGATGTAACTCGAGCTTTCGCTGCGGGCCCCCGGAGGGCCCTTGCAAAAGCTCGACCAAAAGCCTGCGTCGGCCCCTTCGGGGCCTCCTTGACCCGCTCGCTTCGCTCCCGGAGGGTAACTAGAACTCCGTCTGCAGACCGCGACAGCAGCAACGGCAGCGTACGCGACGACGCTCAGTTCTCGGCCTCGATGGCGTCGATGAACAGCTCGGCGCCGAGTTCGATCTCGCGCTCGGTCACGTCCATCGGCGGCAGCACGCGGATCGTCTTCTTCCCGCAGGCGAGCAGCAGCAGCCCGCGGGCGAACGCGGCGTCGACCACGTCGTCACGCAGGTCCTTCGACTCGAAGTCGAGGCCGAGCATCAGGCCCTTGCCCCGCACGCTGGTGACGCCGTCGAGGTCGGCGTCGTGCATGAGCTCCTGGAACTGCCGGCCGCGCCGGGTCGCGTTCTCGAGCAGGTCGTACTCCTCGATCGCGTCGATGGTGAACGCCCCCTGTGCGGCGGCGACGACGTCGCCGGCGCCCCACGTCGAGGAGAGCCGGCCCGTCTCCTCGGGGAAGACCTCCGTGTCGGAGACCGTCGCACCGACGCGCAGTCCCTTCGCGGAGGTGATCACGTCCGGATCGAACGGGTAGTGCTCGGAGGCCCACCACTCGCCGGTGCGGCCCAGCCCGGACTGGATCTCGTCGGCGATCAGGGTGATGTCGTACTCCTCGGTGACCTCGGCCACGTCCCGGGCGAACGCCTCGCTGGGGAAGCGGTAGCCGCCCTCCCCCTGGATCGGCTCCATGATCAGGAACGCGACCTCCTCGGGGTTGACGTGGCCCGTCTTGGGGTCGAGTTTCGACCGCAGCGCGGTCGTGTCGCCGGTGAAGTAGCCACACTGGCAGTCCTCGGGGGCGCCCCCGCAGCTACAGAACGGGAAGTCGTGGACGCTCGCGATCTCGGGGAAGCGTCGGCGGTACACCTCCTTGGAGCGGTTGAGCGAGAGCGCGCCCAGCGTCCGCCCGTGGAAGGCGCCGTCGAAGGTGAGGGCGTACTTCCCGAGCGGGTTGTGGTCGTAGGAGACCTTCATCGCGTTCTCGACGGCCTCGGCGCCGGAGTTCGAGAGGAACACCGTGTCCATGTCGAACGACGACGAGATGTCGGTGATGCGGTCCATCAGCCCCGCGGCTCCCGGGAGCCCCTCGCCCGGCGCCTTCCCGTCCGCGGCGTAGAAGTCCTGCCCCGCGATCTTCAGCGGATCAACGAGGTCGAACTCCGAGAGCGGCTCCATCAGCTTCGGGTTGTTGTAGCCCAGCGGCGCCGCGGCGACGTGGCTGGTGAAGTCCATCAGCACGTTGCCGTCCACGTCGGTACAGAACGGCCCCTCGGCGGGCGCGGTGTGGTCCCAGACGAACTCGTAGACGTAGGTGCTGGGTGCGGAGAACTCGTGGTGGTAGTCGACCCACTCCTGCGCTCGGTCGCCGGGGAGGTCGGTGACCTCCGGCTCGACGGTATCCCGGTCCATGCGTACCGGAGCGAGGCGGCTATTGTTAAGCTGACGGTCGATCAGAACCCCGACCCGAACAGCATCGACGCCGCCGCGACCAGCGCGGTCACGACGAGCAGCAGCACCGACCAGACCGTCACCGAGCGACCGAACTGTCGCGGCCCCGAGAGCGTGAGTCCCGCCTTGACCGCGATGCTCGACGCCGACGCGAGCAGCACCGCGATCACGGCGGGCCCGCCGGCGACGCCGCCGCCGATGTACAGCAGCGTCGCGGACGTGGTCGCCCCGGCCGAGGAGACCAGCCCCGAGATCGCCGCGCTGACGTACAGCCCCGCGGTGCCGAAGCGGGCCTGTGCGAACGCCGAGCCGACCAGGATGACCGCGAACACGCCGCCGAACGCGAGCGCGTTCCGCAGGGAGAAGGGGCTCTCCAGATCCACCTCCAGCGTGGTGTCCCAGTCGGCGGTCAGCGCGGCCGCGCCGACGCTCGCGAGCACCAGCGCGCCCAGCGGCGCCGCCGCCGCGACGAGCACGGGCACCCCCGAGGTCAGCGTGAAGAAGAGCACGATCGCGAGGTTGCGGGCGGCCATCGCGGCGTCGGCCAGCAGCACGGCGGCGACGGCGTACTCCGTGACGGAACTCCGCTGGCGGACGTGATCCAGCATCGAGCCGACGACCGCCGTCGACGACGCCAGTCCGCCGAAGAATCCGGTGATCGCGACCCCCCGGCCGCCGTAGGTCCGCACCAGCGCGTAGTTGGCGATCCCGATCCCCGCGACGGTGACGACCATCAGCCACGCCACCCGCGGCGGGAAGCCGACGCCGAACAGCTCCACCGACTCGGCCGGCAGCAGCGGGTAGATCACGAAGGCGAGCACGGCGAACTCCGTCGCCGACCGGAGCTCCTCGCGGTCGAGCCCGCCCGCGAAGGAGTGGAGCTCCCGCTTGAGCACCAACAGCGCCGAGGAGACGACCGCCACCGTCACCCCCTCGATCACCAGCCCCGCCGCGACCAGCGCGCCGATGCCGTAGGCGACGAACATCGAGACGCTGGTCGTCAGCGAGAGCGACGGCTCCTCGTGGCCGCTCTGCAGCTCCCGGACCGCGAGCAGGCCGCCCATCAGGAGGACCAACAGCCCGCCGACCGCCACAAGCGACCCGGCGGCGTCGACGCGCCGGGCCAGCAGCGTCGCCGTCGCCCCCGAGAGCGTCAGCAGCGAGAACGTCCGCACTCCGGCCGACTTCTCGGACCACTCGCGCTCGAGGCCGAGAAACAGCCCCAGCGCGCCCGCGATGGTGAGCTGTACCACCGGCTCCGAGAGGGGCGCCGCGAACAGCGCGTCGGCCTGTACCGGCGGCATGGGTCGCTACGTACCGCCCTCCGGCTATATAGGTGTGGGGGACGGCTCCGGCTCGCGGTCGTCGACGCCCCCACACGCTTATACTCGCGCCAACACCTTTCGGGGACATGGAGTACTCGGAGGTCGACAAGGGGCGAGTGCTGTGGGGCGCCTTCGGTCTCGTCCTCGCGGGCGCGCTGACGTTCGTCGCGTACTCCTTCGTCGGCACGCTCGTGTTCGGCCTCTTCGTCTACTACGCCACCCGGCCGATCTACCGCCAACTCCGACGCGCGCTCGACAGCCCCAGCCTTGCAGCGGGGGTGTCGCTGTTCGCGCTCGTCCTCCCGGCCCTGATACTGGTCGCCTACGCGGTGACGATCGTCCTCCAGGAGGTCGACAAGTACGCAGGGAACACCACGCTGGACATCGACCGGTTGGGGATCGACCCGGCGCTGATCGACCGCGTCGCCGACCCCGAGCGCCTGCTGCAGGACGGCGCCGCCGAGATGCTCACCGAGACGAACCTCTCGCAGGTGCTACAGTCCGTCGAGTCGGCCTTCGGCACCGCCGCGGTGCTGGGCGTCGCCGGGATCCACCTGTTCGTGATGCTGGCGCTGGCGTTCTACCTGCTCCGCGAGGACCACCGGCTCGCCCGGTGGTTCCTCCGGCACTTCGACGACGACCGGGGCACCGTCCGGAGTTTCGCCGACGCGGTGGATCGGGACTTCAACTCGATCTTCTTCGGCAACATCCTCAACGCGATCCTGACCGGCACCATCGGCGTGATCGCCTACTCGGTGCTGAACGTGTTCGCCCCGCCGGGTGCCTCGATCCCGGCACCCGCGCTGGTGGGAATGCTCGCCGGCATCGCGAGCCTGGTCCCCGTCGTCGGGATGAAGCTCGTCTACTTCCCCGTCGCGCTGATGCTGCTCGCGCAGTCCCTGCTCGCGGGGACGGCCGGCGGGCTGGCGTTCGTGATCGCCTTCGCCGTCGTCTCGTTCGTGATCGTCGACACCATCCCGGACCTGGTGCTCCGGCCGTACGTCTCCGGGCGCTCGCTCCACGTCGGCGCGCTGATGCTGGCGTACACGCTCGGCCCGCTGCTGTTCGGCTGGTACGGCATCTTCCTGATGCCGATGCTGTTGGTGTTCGTCGTTCACTTCTCGCGGATCGTCCTCCCGGAGCTCGTCGACGGGACGCCGATCGAACCGTACGCGGTCGACCCCAGCTACGTCACCGTCGAGAGCGGGGATGTCGAGATCGCGGCGACGGAGGAACCACCGGGCTCGGCGACGGATGACCAGGGCTAGTCCACGTCGACGTACTGCGCCTCCCACTCCCGCCGGGCCTCGATCTCGCGAGTGCCGCGCCGGGTCAGCGTGTAGTAGTTGGTCCGCCGATCGCGCTGGCCCTTCTCCACCAACCCCTTATCCACCAGCGTGTCGAGGTTCGGATAGAGCCGGCCGTGGTGGATCTCCGACTCGTAGTACTCCTCCAGTTCGTCCTTGATCGCGAGCCCGTGGGGGTCGTCCTTCCCGGCGATGACGTACAGTAGGTCGCGCTGGAACCCGGTGAGATCGTGCATGTGATTGTGTCACTATTGTTTTGGTATCCTGATAAAGATTACGCAAATTCCGCCTTTTTTCGGCCGTAGAAGCCTACGATCCGCGGGTTTCGGGTGAACAGTTCCGATCCGTCTCGTCGACATGTCGACGGCACGTACCGATCGATCGGACGGCGGAGCCGCGGCTGTTCGATGTCGAAAACGAAGGCGCCGAGCCGGACAGAAAACGTCCGCGCCCGGCGCCGAAACGGTCCCCGCTGACGCTTCGGCCCTCCAGACGAAGCGTCATCGGCACTTACCCATCGCACCCCTTAAACGTAGCGTTGCTCGCGAACCGACACGTCCTCAGATGTGCTCCTCCTCGAGCACCCACCCCAGCGCCCGCTTGTAGTAAGTGAACATCTCTCTGACGGACTCGTGGTTCATCTCGTCGCTGTCGAGCTGTTCCTGCAGGAACTGGTACTGCTCTCGGATCTCCGACTCGTCGCGCATAGGCGCCGTTGGGCCCGCGGGCGCTTGGGTATGACGGCGCTGACGGTGCGAGACGTGCCGCCGGTTCCGTTACTGCCGCTCCAGTCGCTGGAGCCCGTGCCAGATGGCGTCGACCATCCGTTCCTCGCCGGTGCCGTCGGCGTCCTCCCAGCCGCGGGCGAGTGCGTCCTCGATCACCGACAGCGAGTGGTTCTCGAAGTTGTTCATCCCGCGGAACGCCTCCAGCGCCTCGGTCTGGGCGTCGCCGAAGGCGGTGACGCCCTCGGCGTCGCTCTCGTCGAGGTGGCCCAGCGAGGCCAGCGTCGCCGCGACTTCCCCGGCGGTCCCGCCCGTCAACTCCCGGGTCTCCGCGGGCTCCTCGCGGGCGAGCAGCGTCACGTCGTAGAGCTTGAACACCCGTTCGAGCTCCCGAATCGGCGTCTCGTGGTCGTCGACGCGCACGTCGATCCAGCGGTCGTTCCCGCCGTCGTAGCCGCCGTCGGGCTTGACGACGTACAGCGCCGCCGCCTGCTTGCCCCGGCTGTCGCCGCCCGCCTCGTCGCCGGCTTTCAGCGCCGCGAGCAGGCGCTCGGGGAGACCGCCGTCGGCCTCCTCGAACGTCTCCGCCATCGCGTGGATCGTCGCCTCGTTCTCGAGGATGTTCCCCTGGGCGGTGTAGGTCTCGCCCTGCACGTCGAGCGCGGTGTCGAAACACTCCCCGCCGGTGAAGCCGGCGACGGAGCCGTCGGCGCCGACGACGCCGACCTGCCGGCGCTCGGCCTCGTCGTCCCCGGCAGTCAGTTCCTCGACCGTCTCCTCGGCGCTGAGCCCGTCCCGGAGGTGCTCGAGCCCGTCCGCCCCGTAGGCGACGTTGGCGAAGCTCTGTGTGGCGATCGCGCCCGCGTCGGCGCTGGCAAAGGGCACCACCGAGCCCACGCTCACGAACTTCGACTGCACGGCGATCCCGACGGCGTCGCCTTCCTTCGCGACGATTGAGAACGTCATAGCGGTTGGTCGGCGGGCAGCGAGAAAAGCGTTGACGCCGCGGCAGGCACCCGACAGACTGGCCGGGCCGGTAGCGACTCAGCCCGTCGACGCCGCGTCCCGCTCCCGTGCGGTCCGGGTTCCCCCCGACGCCGATCCGCCCTTCCTCGCAGTCAACGGCTGCTGAGCGATCAGGTCGCAGTCGAACGCGGGGTGCTCGGCGAAGTGTCTGACGAGCAAGTGGCGGCGAGTGCCCGACACCGAACCGTCGCCGTCGACGGCCGCCTTCCCGACCGCGACCGCGTCGAACCGCCGGGGGAGTCGGTCGTAGAGCCGCTCCAGTGCCCGGAAATCCCGGAACTGCTTGGCGTTACCCGCCGAGTCGGCGTTCGCGCGGGCGACGACGTAGCTCCCGTCCGGGCGGTGCTCGCCGGCGGTCCGGACGAACTCCCGTCGCCCCGTCAGCGCCGCCGTCAGTTCGTCGCGGAGGCGCCCCGCGGCCTCACGGGAGAGCCGGTGCTCGCCGTCGGGGAGCCCCAGAACCACTCGGTCGCCCCCGGCTGCCTCGACGTCGACCGATTTCTCGATCAGCCGCCTGCTGACGGCTTCCCCTATCCTCCAGTGATGTCGGCTGTGACATCGTGGAGCTAGTTTGGGGGGATGATCACTTAGCGATGACGGGGCAGTGATACGTCCTCCGCCACGTCGACCACCGCCGTTTTGCCGCCAGCGCCCCCAGCGTGACCCATGAAGATCCGCGGCGAGCGCGAGTGCAAGAACTGCGGCACGCGCTGGTCCTACTACGAGACGGGCGAGACCGCCTGCCCCGACTGCGGGAGCCTCCGGAGCGTCGCCGTCGACGACGAGCGCCGACGCCACACCGACAGCCCCGCCGAGATCGACCTCACGCCCCACCGGAGCGCGCTCGGCGACGGCGCCGACCTCGTCGACGTCGCCGAGGGGATCGAGTCCGACTGCCGGGCGTACCTCCGCAAGCGCGGGTTCATCCGGAAGGGCGAACTGCTGCCGCTCGACGACACGTTCCTCGCGGTACAGGAGCTCCGCGCGGCGCTGGCGGACTACCGCCGGGCCGAGCGCGTCGGCGGCGACCGCAGCGTCCCCGACCGGGACGCCGCCGAGGGCTACCTCCTCGACCTCGTCCAGGGCGCCGATAGCGGGGAGCGACCCGCACCCGCTGAGGTGCCCGAGGCGCTCGCGCCCGCCCGGGGGCTGGCGTACGCGACGGCCATCGGGGCGTACCGCGAGGACGTGGCAACCTACCTGGACGACGAGCCCGACGAGGACGCACGGCGACTGCTCGGCCGGATCCGGGATCAGCAGAAACGACTCGACGCGCTCGGCGGCGACCTCCCGCCCGAAACGGTCGAGTCGCTCGTCCGCGCCTGCCGGGACTTGGAGCGGTACCTGAACGGCGAGGAGGGGGCGCTCGCGACCGCGCGGCAGCGACTCGACGAACTCGACTGATGGCGCCAGGGTCGGGGAGGCGGCGTAGGGCCGGTCGGGCCGCACGCGTCGCCAGTTCGTCACGTGGTAGCACGTTTTCACCCAGTTTTATCCCCTGACCTGTGTATGGGCAGGTATGGAACACGCACTCGCGGTCGTGGGACCTGAGGAAGTGGCGAAAGATCTGGTTCGGGAAGCCGGCGAACTCGCGGCGGGGGTCGACGCCAGCCTCACCCTGCTCTGTGTCGTCAGCGAGGAGGAGTACGCCGACGAGCGGGAGGCCCTGGAGGCGATCCCGGAGGCCGACGTGAGCTACTCGGTCGGGCAGGCCCTCGAGGGCGCCCGGAGCTTCGCGAACGACATCGGCGTCGAGGTGCTGGAGGGCGTCGACATCGAGTACGAGACCGCCGGCGCCGTCGGCGACCGGGCCGAGACGGTACTCCAGGGGGCGGAGAACCACGACTGCGACCACGTGTTCATGACGGGCGAACGCCGCTCGCCCACCGGGAAGGCGATCTTCGGCGACGTGACACAGCGCGTGATCCTCGACTTCGAAGGACCCGTGACGGTCGTTACCGCCTAACCGGCGGCGTCACTCCGTTTCGAGCTCGACGCCCGCCCGTCGAGCCGCGGCCTGTACCGTGTTCTCGAGCAGCATCGCCCGGGTCATCGGCCCGACGCCGCCGGGAACGGGCGTGATGGCGTCGGCGACCTGCGAGGCGCTCTCGTACTCCACGTCGCCGATCAGCTCCCGATCGTCACCCTCGCCGACCGCGTTGATCCCCACGTCGATCACGGTCGATCCCGCCGAGAGCATCTCGCCGGTGACGAGTTCGGGGACGCCCGCGGCGACGACGACCACGTCCGCGCGGGACGTGTGCGCCGCGAGGTCGTCGGTCTTCGAGTGACAGACCGTCACCGTCGCGTCCGCGCCGTCGCCGCGGTTGAGCAGCAGGTTCGCCAGGGGCTTGCCCACCAGCTCCGACCGGCCGACGACGACGACGTCCGAGCCGGGGATCTCCACGCCGGCCTCGACCAGCAGCCGCTGGATCCCCAGCGGCGTGCAGGGGACGAAGCGCGGGTCGCCGGTCACGAGCCGACCGACGTTCTCCGGGTGGAACCCGTCCACGTCCTTCTCCGGGTCGACGCGGCGCAGCGCCGTCGGCTCGTCGACGCTCTCGGTCAGCGGCCGCTGGATCAGGATCCCGTCGATCGCGGGGTCGTCGTTGAGGTCGTCGATGGTCTCGAACAGTTCGGACTGCGGCGCGTCGGTGTCGAGTTCGACGTGCCGGCTCTCGATCCCCACGTCCGCGCAGTCGCGCTGCTTCATCCGGACGTACGTCTCGCTGGCGGGATCGTCGCTCATCAGCACGGTCGCCAGCCCGGGGGTCACTCCCTCCGCCTCGAGTCGTTCGACGGCCCCGGCGACCGTCTCGCGTACCTGCGCGGCGACCGCCTCGCCGTCGATCACGTCGGCGCGGTCGGCCCGCCGCTTGATGGCCTCGCTCATGGTTCAATCGGGGGACCGGGAGGACTTCAACCCTCGGATACGTGCATAGATAGACTCCGGTTTAGACCAGACTACACAGGAACGTGTATCACTCCGCGCCAGCCCGGCGGAGTCGCAGTCGGACGACGGTCCGATCGTCCCGCCGCTCGAACCCGACGTCGCCGCCGACCGACTCGACCGCCCACCGGACGAGCCAGAGGCCCAACCCGCTGCCGTGCTGCAGCTGGGTGATGTCCCGGTCACCGGTGACGGCTGCGCGTTCGGCCTCGGGAATCCCGGGCCCGTCGTCGATCACGAGCAGGTCGATCCACTCGTCGGGCGCCGCGTCGTACGGCTCGGCCCGGAGTTCGACGGTCGGCGCGTCCCCCCCGTGGACGACGGCGTTCTCGACTAACTCCTCCAGCGCGAGTCGCAGGTCCGAGGTGGTCAACACGGCCAGATCGGCCGCGTCGGTCTCGACCCCGATCGTCGCGTCGGGGAACCGATCGCGGGCGTCGTCGGCGACCGACTCCAGCAGCGTCGGGAGTTCAGTCCGGGAGCGCTCGTCGATCGGGTCCTCGATGATCCGGCGGATCCGCTTGGCGGTGTTGCTGAGGCCGATCAGTCGATCGGCGGCCTCGACGAGCGACGTCGCCTCCTCCTCGATCACGGGGTCGTCGGTCCGGTCGATCACGTTCTCGGCCCGCCCGATCACCACGCCGAGATCGTTCCGGAGGTTGTGCCGGAGGAGGCGATCGAGCACCTTCACGTGGCGTTCTCGGCGCTCGATTTCGGTCACGTCGGTGTAGATGCCGAACGCCCGGACGGTGCCGTTCTCGGCGTAGGGGATCCCCCGGAACAGGAACGTCCGCGCGCCGTTGGCGGTCTCCCGGCGGACTTTCGCCCCGGTCACCTCACCCTCGCGTACCCGCTCGTTGATCGCTTCCGGCGGCGTGTCCCCGGCGACTGCTTCCCCGGGCGCGGTCAGCACCTCGTCGATTCGGGAGCCGGCGATCGCCTCCCGGTCGCAGTCGAACACCTCGGCGAAGGCGTCGTTCGCCGCACGGATCACCGGCCCCTCGCCGACGTGTTCGGCGTCGACGACCGGGTCCGGGAGGTTCTCGAACAGCGTCCACAGGCGCTCGTGCTCCCGGCGGATGTCGGTCGTCCCCCCGGCGTCGCTCGGGGTGACCCCGATCGGCCCCCCGCCGTCGGAGGCGACGGGCGCGTCGCGGGATCGTACCGCGGATAGCCGTTCGTCGAGCGCGTCGACGCCCCACACCTCGGCGTCCTGCGGCAGGACGAAGTCCGCCCCGGCCGCCGCGGCGACCCCGTCGGCCGTCGTCGCGGACGGACAGTACGCGATCGGCGTCTCGGCGCCGCCCGCACGGAGCCGGTCGAAGTCGACGCCGGCGGCGCCGACGAGGATCGCGACCGGCGCCGAACTCGTCGCGGTCGCGACGCCGTCCCCCGGATCCGCCGTCCGGACCGTCCACCCGTGGCGGTCGGCGAGACGGGCGACCGCGGCGGGTGGCGCCGCCGCACCGATCCAGAGGAGGCTCTCGCTCATCTACTGTCTTCTGTGGGTCCCGATAAATAAAGCCGCCCGCTCCGTGTCGCTACTCGTACAGCGGGTGCTCGTCGGTCAGGTCGTCCACCGTCTCGGCGACCGCCGCGAGCACAGCCTCGTCTTCGGGCGCGTCGACCACGTCGGCGATGCAGTCGGCGACGGTCCGGCAGTCGCTGGCGGTGAACCCCCGCGTGGTGATCGCGGGCGTCCCGACGCGGATCCCGGAGGGGTTGAACGGCGAGCGCGTCTCGCCCGGCACGGTGTTGGCGTTGAGGACGATCCCGGTCTCCTCCAGCGCCTCCTCCACGTCCTTCCCGGTCGTGTCGGGGTGGGAAGGTCGGAGGTCAGCGAGCACGAGGTGCGTGTCGGTCCCCCCCGAAACGAGGTCGAGCCCGCGCTCCTGGAGCCGCTCAGCCATCGCCTCGGCGTTGGTCACGACTCGGGCGGCGTACTCCTCGAACTCGGGGGTGAGGGCCTCCTTGAAGCCGACGGCCTTGCCGGCGATGTTGTGCATCAGCGGCCCGCCCTGCATTCCGGGGATGACCGCCTTGTCGACCGCCTCGGCCCACTCCTCCCCGCACATCACCATCCCGCCGCGGCCGGCGCGGATGGTCTTGTGCGTGGAGCCGGTGACGAAGTCGGCGATACCGACCGGCGACGCGTGTTCGCCGGCGGCGACGAGGCCGGTGATGTGGGCGATGTCCGCCAGGTGGAGCGCGTCGACGGCGTCGGCGGCCGCCTGGATGCGCTCCCACTCGACCTCGCGGGGGTAGGCGGAGTAGCCCGAGACGATCATGTCGGGCTCGAACTCCTCGGCCTGCTCGCGGAGCCCCTCGTAGTCGACGTAGCCCGTCTCGTCGTCGCACTCGTAGTGCTGGACCTCGAAGTGCTCGCCGACGAAGTTCGCGTGGTGGCCGTGGCTGAGGTGGCCGCCGTGGGTCAGATCGAGACTGAGAATCTTGTCGCCGGGCTCCAGCGCGGCGATGTAGACCGCCATGTTGGCCTGGGAGCCGGAGTGGGGCTGCACGTTGACGTGCTCGGCGCCCCAGAGCTCCTTCGCGCGGTCGATCGCCAGCCGCTCGACGGTGTCGGCGTGCTCACAGCCGCCGTAGTAGCGTCGGCCGGGGTAGCCCTCGGCGTACTTGTTGGTGAGCGTGCTGGACTGGGCGTCCATCACGGCCTCGGAGACGTGGTTCTCGCTGGCGATCAGCGTGAGCGTGTCCCGCTGACGGTCGGTTTCGGCTTCGAGCGCGTCGGCGATCTCGGGGTCGACCCCGCGAACGTGGTCGTGCTGCATACCCACACAGCGGGGCACTTCCGGGTTAAGCCTGACTGTCGGCGGTCCCACGGAGGCGAGTAAAGCGCGTCCCGATCGGTCCCACGTTTGCGGCGGGCGACCGGGCACCCGTCGCTGCGTGAAACCTCGGCGATCCCCGACAGAGATTTAGCGGCGGGCGGGTACCTTCTCCCAGACCGAACATGGAGGTCGAGCGCGACGGCGACGGCGTTCGCGCCGTCGACGAAGCGAAAACAACCGTCCGCGTCGCGGCCGACGGATGGGAGCCGACAGCGACCGCGCCGGCGCTCGATCCGCCCGTCGACGCCGCCGTCACCGGCCGGACCGACCGGCTGGAGTTCCCCCCGGCGTTCGTCTCGGTGACCGAAGTCGACACCGGGGAGTCGACGACGATGGGCGGCCGCGAGGGACCGATCTCGTTCCCGCCGGGCGCCTACGAGCTCCGGATCGCGGCGCCGGTCCGGGCGTACGTCCGCGTCGACGGGGCGTTCAGCCTCGCCCAGCCTGAGTTCGACCGACTGGTCGTCTCGTTCCCGGCCCCGACGGCGGTCCGACTGGGGTTCCGCAGCCGGACCGGCTCCGCGCTGTCGTCGGTGACCGTCCCCCGAAGCCCAGAGGGCGTGGCGACGGCGCTGTCGACGTTCCCGGCGGCGTTCCAGTCGACGACGGCCGACCGCTCGTTCAGTTCGATGCGGACGCGCCCGCCGCGACTGCGCTTCGGCGACCGGACGTCGATCCCCGACGCCGTCCGGGAGCAGGTTCCCGACACCTCGATCGAGCTCCGGCTCCCCCGCTCGCTGTCGGCGCTGCTGCCGGCCGCCCCGCTCGCACACTACCTGGGCGCCGAGGTGACCGTGGCCGACGGCGTCGATCCCACGCTGCGAGCCGCGGGCGAGCGGATCGGCCTCGGGACGGGACGAGCGTACGAGTGGCGTGTCGCGTCGCTGCTGCGCCGGACGTTCTGGCTCGACTGTCTCGTCCGGACCGCCGGCCCCTACGACGCGAATACGGTCGAGACCGATCTGCTCGACGACCTCGCGATCGACGCCGACGCGCTCTACGACGCCAGCATCGCCGAGCGCCTGCTGGCCTACCGCGGGGTCGACCTCGACGGGATCGCGGCGGACCTGCCGGAGTGGCACCTCTCGCTGTACGTCGAGCCCAGCGAGGAGTACGTCCGGTGTCTCCCGCACCTGCTCGAGGACGTCCCACAGCTGTTCACCCCGCGGAGCAGCCCGCTGAGCGACGAGGATCGGCTGGACAGCTCGCTGTCGGCGTTCTACCGGGACGGCGACGCGGCCCCGGAACCGGTCGAACTCCGGAACGCCGACCTCGGGGCGAGCCGGTACCACGGCTGGCTCGCCGACGGCGTCACGCTCGACACGTTCAAAACGCTCCCGGCGGCGTACGAGAACCGGTCGATCTACCGGGAGCGCTCCGACGAGACGATCTCGGTGGTCGCGGTACTCAACGAGTCCGAGATGAGCGAGGAACACTCCCGCGCCGCCGAGATCTACCGGCGCCGGGCCGAACGGCTCAACATCGACATCGACGTGCGCGAGTCGCTGTCCACGGCGGAACTGGCCCGGACGATCGAGCGCCACCACGACCTGCTCCACTTCGTCGGCCACTGCGAGGCGTCGGGGCTTCGCTGTCCGGACGGGACGCTCCCGGTCTCCTCGGTCGATCGCTCGCGGGCCCAGACGTTCTTCCTGAACGCCTGTGGCTCCTACGCGGAGGGGAAAGAGCTGGTCCGAAAAGGCAGCGTCGCCGGCGCGGTCACCTTCGAGAAGGTGCTCGACAGCCACGCCGCGAAGGTCGGGACGATGTTCGCCCGGCTAGTGGTCCACGGCTACGCCATCGAACGGGCGCTCGAGCTCGCCCGCCGGCGGGTGATCATGGGGAAGGACTACGCCGTCGTCGGCGACGGCACCCACGTCCTCGCACAGACGGAGACGGTCGTGGGCGCACAGGCCGAACTGGTTCGCACCGACGACGGGTTCTCGCTGACCTACGGGATGTTGCCACCGGGGCGGGCCGGCGCCCGCGCGTACGTCAACCTCGACCGGACGGACCGACCGATGCTTCTGGGCAACGACCGAACGTTCGAGATGGACGCCGCCGAGCTCGTCCCGTTCCTCCGCCGCGGCGAGTTCCCCGTGATCTACCGCGGCGACATCCACTGGTCGACCGAACTAGCCGACGAACTCGCCCGCGACCTCATCGACCACTAGTCCCGGTCCGGGTCGGGACCGAAGTCGACGGAGCCCTCGGCGGTCGAGTCTACGACCATCCCGTCCGTCGCGACAGCGCCGTCCTGGAGTGCGAGGAGCACGAGTGCCGCCAGCAGCGCGGCGACGAGTCGCGGGTGACGCGAGACGGTTCCCCCGATCCGAGTCCCGGCTTCCGCAACCACGTTGTGTGGTGCCATACTACGTGGATCCGGCCAATTGTAAAAAGGGTTACGTTAGTTACGCACAGCTCAGTCAGGAATTGATTTCACGGCTTTTTCTGCCAGTAACTTCCGTTAGAAACGCTGAGACGTCGATATTCCCGTTAATATTAAATACGGTGTGGTGCATATACTCTACCAGTAATGAGTTCGAATTTACTCGGCGAGGAAATCCAGGATATCCTCCGGGAGAGCATCGAAGCCACCGACGACGAACTGTTGTTCGTGGACCCCTCGGCCGACGCCGTCGAGGCGCTGATCGAACTCGGCACCGAGTTCGAGGGCGACCTGCCGACGGTGAAGGTACTGGCCGACGAACGGATGCTCAAAGACGTGATGGACGACTTCCTCGTCGCGAGCAACGCCGCGGACCTGGTCGAGGCCGGCAGCCTCGAACTCCGGAACCTCGACGAGGACACCGACAACGCGCTGCTGGTGACCGAGGACCGGACCGTCGCGATCGTCACCGCCGGCGACGCCGTCGCGGGGCTGGCGACCGACGACGAGGAGTTCGTGGCGCTGGCCCACGAGAACTACAGCGACCGCTTCGAAGCCGCCGGGACGTACAACCTCCGCACCCCCGCGATCACGCGGGTCCGCGAGACGATGGAGGCGGACATCGGCGAGCAGTCACGGGCCGACTTCGACACCGTGTTGAGTTCGCTCGAGACCGCCCGCGGCGACGGCGACGGGCTCGACGAGGTGACCATCTCGCTGCTGGTCGCCGCGAAGAACGACGTGCTGCTCTACGACATCAGCAAGTGGGGCGAGGACGTGGGGATCGCCTCGAAGGCGACGTTCTCCCGCACCAAGACCCGCCTCGAGGAGCTCGGCCTGATCGACACCGAGAAGGTGCCCATCGACGTCGGCCGCCCGCGCCTGCGCCTGAAGCTGGGCGACGAGCGGCTCCACGGCGCCGACGCCGAGGAGCTCGCGAGCGTCGCGCAGTCGATGATCGCCGGCTGAGCCGGCATCCGTTCCTTTTTGCGAGCGGCGCTCCCTCCCCGAGACATGGATATCGGACTCGTCGGGACCGGCCCCGCCGCCGAGGCGATCGAGGCGGCGATGGCCGACCTCGACGCCCGCATCGTCGACGTCGGCAGCGACGACTTCGCCGACGTGGAGTTCTGTTTCGTCGTCGGCGCCGCGGGCGCGGACGCCTTCGGCACCGCGGCCGACAGCGCGCTCGACCGCTGGGTCGCCGTCGAGATCGGCGGCGTCGGCGGCCGCACCGTCGACGGCGTCGACGCCTCGGTGTCGGCGTTCACCCCGGACTCCGCCTGCTACCGCTGTCTGGAACAGCGCGTCGCCGCCACGACCGAGGCCAGCGACGACACGCCGTCGGTGCCCACGAGCGTCGTGCGCTACGCGGGCGCGCTGGCCGGTCGACGGGCCACGCGGATCCTGACCGGCGAGGATCTGGGCGGGACCCTCGTCGAGGTCGGCGACGGCGTCGACACCCACCGCCGGTTCCAGCCGGTCCCGTTCTGTGGCTGCTCGCCCGGTCGCGACCGCACGCTCTCGCTCGAGCACCGGGAGCCGACCCTCGACGACGCGGTCACCCGCGCCGAGGCGGCCGTCGACGACCGCATCGGCCTGATCGAGCGGGTCGGCGAACAGGCGTCGTTCCCGCTGCCGTACTACCTTGCGGCCATCGCGGGGACCGAGGGGTTCTCCGACGCGGGCGCCGCCCCCTACGCCGCGGGCGCCGCCGTCGACTGGAACGAGGCGTACATGAAGGCGCTGGGCGAGGGGCTGGAGCGCTACGCCGCCGGCGTCTACCGCAACGCCGAGTTCCGCCGGGCACCCGCGACGGCGCTGGACGACGCGGTGTTCCCGACCCGCTTCGTCACCGCGGAGGGCTACGACCCGGACCCGAGCGCCGAGCGCCCGTGGGTGCCCGGACTGGATCTGACCAGCGAGGAGGGCGTGTGGCTCCCCGCGGAGGTCGTCCAGTACCCCCCGCCCGAACGACGGATCAAGCCGCCGATCACCACCGGGCTCGGCCTCGGGAGTTCGACCGTCGAGGCCGCCGTCTCCGGGCTCTCGGAGGTGATCGAGCGCGACGCGACGATGCTCGCGTGGTACTCGGACTACGAACCGCTCGGCCTCTCTATCGACGACGAGGGGTTCCGCGACCTCGAGAAACGAGCCGCGGGCGAGGGGCTCTCGGTCTCGGTCGCGCTGCTCACCCAGGACGTCGACGTGCCGGTCGTCGCCGCGACGGTCCACCGCGAGGACGGCGAGTGGCCCCGCTTCGCCGCCGGCTCGGGCGCCGCGCTCGACCCCGTCGACGCCGCCACGGGCGCGCTCGCGGAGGCGCTCCAGAACTGGACCGAACTCCGGGACATGGGTCCCGAGCATGCGAGCGATGAGGGCGGCGCCATCGGCGAGTACGCCGACTTCCCGGCCCGGGCCCGGGAGCTCACCCACCCCGAGACGACCGTGCCGGTCGACTCGGTCGCCGACGAGGCGGCGGACCTGTCGGGCGAGGCCGCACTCGCCGCGCTGGTCGACCGCGTCGACGACGCCGGGCTCACGCCCTACGCCGCCCGGACGACGACCCGGGACGTGTCCGCGCTGGGGTTCGAGGGCGTCCGCGTCGTGATCCCGGAGGCCCAGCCGCTGTTCACCGGCGAGCCGTTCTTCGGCGACCGGCTGGCGTCGGTGGCGGCGTCGATGGGCTACGAGCCGAAGCCGGGGCGGGCGTACCACCCGTTCCCGTAACCAACCACGTTCACGGGAGCGAAGCTCCCGTTAGCCAACCAGAAATCGGAGATTTCTGGTGACGGCGAGCGACCGACTGGCCCCTCCGTGGGCCAGTTACCGAGCGCCATGCCGTGATTGTGTCTAACCCCAGGAATCGCTATAGCGTCACGTCCTTTACGTCGCCCTCGCCGGCCCGCCGAACCACAGCCCGCACGGGCTCCTCGGCGCCCGCGAGGTTGTCCGAGTCGCCGTCGAGGGTCAGCAGCTTCGCCGGCCGACCTTCCTCGATCAGCCCGTACTCCTTCCCCGCCAGTTTCGCGCCGTTGCGGGTCGCCATGCGGAGCACCTCGGTCGCGCTCACGTTGGCGAGTTTGGCGGCGAACTCCATCTCGCGGAACATCGACGGCGAGTTGAGCATCACGTTGTCCGTCCCGAGCGCGACGGTCGTCCGCTCGACCAGTTCGCGGATCGGCGCGACGCCGACGTTGGTCACGAGGTTCGATCGCGGGCAGACGACGACCGGGAGTTCCTCGCGCTCGATGCGGTCGAGGTGCTCGTCTCTGGGATGGACGACGTGGATCAGGAACGCCGGATCGAGATCCATCGCGGGCGTGAGGTCGTGCGGGTCGCGCTCGCCGGCGTGGATGGCGAAGGGTTTGCCTTCCTCCCGGCAGGCCGCCCGCAGGTCGCCGAACTCGCTGTCGCGGGCGCCGCTGGCGCCGAACCCGTCGGCGGCCCGCATGGCGTCGGCGCTCTCGCGGCCGAAGATGACGGGGTCGATGTCGCGGTCGATCAGCGCGTCGCGGATCGCATCGACGCCCTCGACGCCGCCCTCCCGGAACTCCAGGAACGCCGCGGTGCCGGAGTCCTCCATGAACCGGAGGCTGCGGGCCATCGCCGCGACCTTCTCCTCGCGACTGGCCTGTCGGAGCAGGCGGTGTTTGAGGCCGTCCGGCGGCGCGACCAGTTCGTCGAGCGAGAGGCCGCCGCCGGCCTCCTTCGCGATCGAGTCGCCGATGTGGGTGTGCGCGTTGACGAACGCCGGGAGGACGATGTCGGTCGAGTCGGTCGCCGTCTCCTCGACGGCGGCGATCTCGCCGCCCTCGAAGACGACTCGGCCCTCGACGGGGTCGAACGACTCGCCCCGGAGGATCGTTCCTTCGAGCGTGGTAGCCATACCGGATCCTGGTTCCGGGGGGGCATGAACGCGACGCCACGCGATCGGGGCCGCCACGCCCGGGGACGGTTCGGACGAAGGCTTCCGAACCGGTGGGGACTGTCGAGGAAGCGATGACGGCGGCCCCGAGTCGATCCTTTCGTCGATCAGTCGGGAGTGACGACCGCTGACCGTAGTATCTGTCCATGTAGACACAAATTTTATTTGATGCTCACCGTTTTACTTCCCCATGCCACGCTATACCAGGAGGAAAGTTATCGAGGTCAGCGGTGCGCTGCTCGGCGGGATCGCGGCCGGAACGACAGTCACCGCTGCGACGTCCGGCGACCGGTACGTCGTCCAGACGCGCAGCGAGACGCCGCCGGGCGGCGTCGAGGTCGTCCACGAGATGGAGGGCGTCGACCTAGCGGTCGTCAGGGGCGAGGAACGTGACGTGCGGACCGCGAACCGCGTCAGGGAGTACGCGCCCGACATCGAACTGGAACTCGACAGCCCGTCGGTGAACGCGGAGGTGCCGACGTTCGACGCCAGCGACTACGAGGGGCAGCCTGGTGACTTCCTCCAGTGGGACAAGGCAGACCTGAACGTCCCGGAGGCCCACGGGACGACCGAGGGCGAGGGGACACGCGTCGCGGTCATCGACTCCGGGGTGCTGGAGACCCATCCCGACCTCGCTGGCCCGCTGAACCTCGACCTGTCGCGGAACTTCACGGACGACGGCGGCGACCACAACCCGGTCGGCGGCGACGACCACGGGACCCACGTCGCCGGCATCGTCGCCGCGGACAACGGTGGCGGGATCGGTGTCAACGGCACCGCGCCGAAGACTGATCTCGTTGACTGCCGGGTGTTCTCCGGTGCCGGCGCGTCATTCGCGGACATCCTCGCCGCCGTAGTCTACAGCGCGAACGTCGATGCCGACGTCGCGAACCTCTCGCTGGGGGCGTACCCGGTTCCGCGGCAGGCGAACGGGCAGTTCTACGGGAAGGTGCTCAACAGCGTGATGACGTACGCGAACAAGGAGGGGACGCTGCTGGTCATCGCGGCTGGCAACGACAGCGCCGACCTCCAGCACGACAAGAACGCCGTCAGCCTCCCGAACGAGGGCGCGCAGGCGCTGTCGGTGTCCGCGACCGGCCCGATCGGGTACGGCTGGGACGCCGACGGCGACGGGGAGGTCTCGGACCTCGCGTCCCCGCCGGAGAGCCCGGCGTTCTACACGAACTACGGAACGAACGCCGTAACGCTCGCTGCGCCCGGCGGCGACGCCGACCTCGACGCCATCGGTACTGGGGTCCCGTACTTCAACGACCTCGTCTTCAACACGGTGTTCACCTACGAGGACACGGACGGTGACGACGAACCGAACACACAGGTGCCGGGCTACGGCTGGAAGGCCGGAACCTCGATGGCGGCGCCGAACGTCGCCGGCGCGGCGGCGCTCGTCAAGAGCGCGAACCCGGACTACGACGCGAACGAAGTCGAAGCGGCGCTGAAGGAGGCGGCCGAGGTACCCGAGGGCTACGACAAGGCGTACTACGGCGGCGGCTACCTGAACGTCGTCGACGCGCTGTAACGCCGACCGCGGCGGCGCCGTCGGCGACGGAGGCGTTTTGAGCCCACGGCCACTACCGCCGACTGGCTGATGACGACAGCACCGGGCCGAGCCGGACTCGGCATCCGGCGACGACGAGCCCTATGAGTGCCGAGGCCACATCCCGTACGCAGTAGCGACTCCCCTCAGTTCGCGATGTAACGGGCGATCAGGACGATCGGGACGACGGGGATCGCCAGCCCCGTGACGACGAGGAGGACGGCGATGATCAGCTTCTCGGTTCCGCTCGAATCGTCCCAGACCGACCGGGACAGGCTATCGATCCTCGCCGCAGTTCGTTGTACGAGTCCAGTCATCCCGGTATGCTACACACCAGCGACGGGTAAACCCCCCTCCGTCCGGACCCCCGGGAGAGCCCATATGCCCACTGCAGTTCGTCGTGCCCAGTCGGGATCAAGGCACGTTCGTCCGTACGTGGGCTGTGGAGCGTCTACGTACCGGCGTTCTTGGAGGCTCCGGCGATCAGGAAACACGGGCAAACAGTCGAGGGGGCAGCGGACCAGCGTGCCGCCGATCCGGGGCCGACGGTCGGACGGCGGTGCCTACCGTACTTCCTGCGGAACAAAAGCTGCCGTGTGCGTTATTCGCTCGGCGTCGGCGTCGCCGTCCCCTCGGTGCTCGTCACGTCCGAGTAGGAGACCTCGGTGCCGGAGGCGACCGGCTGGAGGAGGTAGGAGCCGGTCTGACCGCGTTTGACCGGCGTGAAGTCGGCGGTGAACGTCGTGCGCTGGTTCTCGCGGATCTCGAACTGCTCCTTGAACTGCAGCGGCGCCTCGCCGGGCGTTCCCACGTCGGCGTCGCTGCCGTCGGAGAGCGTGGCGTCGACGCCCGAGACGTCGAGTTGGAGGTACGCGTACGTGTCCGTCTCGAGTTCGCGTTCGTCGACGAGCGCGGTCTCCCCGTCCTGAAGCTGGACGAGGTCGGCCTCCTGTGCCTCGTCGTACTCGTAGTACGTCCGCTCGTCGCTCCGGTCGACGTCCTCCTCGTCCTGCTGTTCGACCTCCTCGGTTCCCTCAGCCGTCTCAGTACTCTCGTCGGTGCTCTCCTCGGTCTCCGTGCCGTCGCTCTCCTTCACCCAGAACCCCTGGATGGTGACGACACAGGTCTCGAAGTCGTCGATGTCCCCCGGCGCGTCCTTCACTTTCGTCGCGAGCGTGCCCGTCGCCGTGCTCCCCGAACAGCCGGCGAGGGCCGTGATGCCCGCGAGGCCGACCGCGCCTGCCGCTCGGAGGTAGGTTCGTCGTGATGTCGTTGTGTCGTGCATGCAGACTCACAGAGGGGCCACGAGGGGGTAAACCCGGGAGATACTCCGGCGGGATTGGCTCGCTTTCAGCCCGATTAACCCCGGATCGAGGCGAGAGGGACCGCCAGGAGCCGGCCGGGTCGACCGAGGGAGGGACCCTCGCGGTTCGACCGACCTCGCACGCGCAGTTCGTCCGCCCCGCTTCCGCATCCGCGGGGGGTCAGTACCCCTCGTCGAGCAGCTCGCGAGCGACGATGTTCTTCTGGATCTCGGTCGTCCCCTCGTAGATCTGGGTGATCTTCGCGTCGCGGTAGAGCCGTTCCACGTCGAAGTCGTCGACGAAGCCGGCGCCGCCGTGGATCTGGACCGCCTCGTCGGCGGCGTCGGTCGCCACGTCCGAGGCGAACTCCTTGGCCATCGACGCCAGCATCGTGAGGTCGTCCTCGGCGTTGTCGACGCTCCAGGCGGACTTGTACGTGAGCTGGCGGGCGGCCTCGGTCCGGGTGTGCATCTCCGAGAGCTTGTGCCGGATGGCTTGGAACTCCGAGATGGGGCGGCCGAACTGCTCGCGCTCCTCGGCGTACTCCAGCGCGCGCTCGTTCGCCCCCTTCGCGATCCCGACGGCCTGGGCGGCGACCATCGTCCGCGTCTCGTCGAAGAACTGCATCAGCTGGGGGAACCCCATCCCGCGCTGGCCGACGAGGTTCTCCTCGGGCACGCGCACGTCGTCGAACCGGAGTTCCGCGGTGTCGCTCGCGCGGATCCCCAGCTTCCCGGTGATCTTCTCGCTCTCGAACCCGTCGCGGTCGCGCTCGATCAGGAGCTGGGAGAAGCCGGTGTAGCGGTCGCCCACGTCGGGGTCGGTCTCGCACATGACGACGAAGTAGTCGCCGATCGAGCCGTTGGTGATCCACATCTTCGAGCCGTTCACGACCCACTCGTCGCCGTCCTTCTCGGCGCGCGTCGACAGCGAACTCACGTCCGAGCCGGCGTGGGGCTCGCTGATCGCCGCGCCCATCACCGCCTCGCCCTCGGCGATCGGCGGGAGGTACTCCTCCTTCTGCTCCTCGGTGCCGAACTCCATGATCGCCTCGGCGCCGAAGCCCGCGCTGGTGACACAGAGCCCGATGCCGGGGTCGACCGCGAACAGCTCCTCGGTCACGAGCGCCATGTCCAGCGTCGAGTAGCCGACGCCGCCGTACTCCATCGGGAAGTGGGCGCCCGTCAGCCCCATCTCCGCGGCCTTCTCGACGATCTCGGCGGGGTACTTCTCCTCGCGGTCGTACTCGTCGGCGACCGGCGCGATCTCGTTCTCGGCGAACCGGCGTACCTCCTCGCGGAGCTGCTCCTGCTCCTGGGTCAGTCCGTAGTCCATGACCTATACAACGAGAAACACGTGAAGAATTTTTCGGCGAACACGGTCCCCGGGGCGAACACCGTGACCGGCGGGGTACCACAGCGTATCCCCGCCGATACCTGTTCAGGGCGGCCACTACTGACTTGTTTAGATATATCTAATCTTTTGATTCACCGAAGCTATTTTGAGTGTTCGGTACTCCTCTTCACTCGACAATGAGCGACACGAACCGATCGTCGACGACGAACCGACTCTCGCGCCGGGCGGCCATCGGCGCCGGTGCCGGGGCGCTCGCGACCGGCCTCGCGGGCTGTGCGAGCGGTGCCGGGCGCACCGCGGGGGACGAGGGGCCGGTCGTCACGGCGTCGTTTTTCAGCTTCTACGACTTCGCACGCGTCGTCGCCGACGGCACCCCGATCCGGGTGGAGAACCTCGTCCCGACCGGGCTCCACGGCCACGGCTGGCAGCCGAACGCGAGCATCACGCGGGAGATCATCGAGTCCGACGCGTTCCTCCACGTCGGCGACGGGTTCCAGCCCTGGGCCGACCGCGCGATCCAGACGATGGCGGACGACGACGTCGACACGGAGCTCATCAACGCGCGCGAGGGCATCGACCTGCTCGACCTCGCCGCCAGCCTCGACCGGGAGGAGGAGGGCGTCGGCCAGCAACAGGGGAAGGATCCCCACTTCTGGCTGGACCCCCAGCGCGCGAAACTCTCGATCGACAACATCACCGCGGGGCTGGTCGACCTCGTGCCGGACGCCGAAGACACCCTACGGGCGAACGCCGAGCGCTACAAGTCCGAGACCATCGACGACATCGACGCGTCCTACCAGGCGATCTTCGACGCCGCCGACCGCGACGTGGTCCAACTGGCGGCCCACAACGCGTTCCAGTACGTCGGTGAACGCTACGACGTGGCGATGCGGCCGCTGGTGACGAACCTCGCGGCGAGCGGCGAGGTCGCCCCCCAGGACATCCGACAGGCCCAGGAGGTCATCGCGGAGAACGACATCCGCTACGTCGCGAACGGCGTCTTCGAGGCTCGCCGGCCCGCGAGGCAGTTGATCGAGGAGACCCGCGCGGAGGCGTACTTCCCGGTCACTCCCTACGCCGGCGTCCGCGAGGACTGGGTCGAGGAGAACTGGGGGTACGCGGAGATCGCGTACAACATCAACATGCCCACCTTCGAGGTCGTCCTCGGCAACAAATCGCCCGAGGAAGCCGGCCCCGACGGCTGGGGCGAGAAGTGGAGGAACTTCGAATGACCGCCGACGCCGTCGTCGACCTCTCGGGCGTCGAGTTCGGCTACACGGCGACGCCGGTGATGCGGGACGTCTCGTTACGGGTCGAACCGGGAGAGTACCTCGCCATCGTCGGCCCGAACGGCAGCGGCAAGTCGACGCTGATGAAGCTGATGCTCGGCCTGCTCCAGCCCGATTCGGGAACTGCCAACCTGTTCGGCGAACCGGCCCACGAGTTCGACGACGGCGCGCGGCTGGGCTACGTCGCCCAGCACGCCAGCGCGTCGAAGGAGATGCCCATCACGGTCAGGGAGGTCGTCAAGATGGGTCGGTTCCCCCACGTCGGCTTCGGCCGGCTCTCGAAGTCGGACTGGGAGCGAGTTGATCAAGCACTCGACACCGTCGGGATGGCCGCGTTCGCGGACCGCCGAGTGACCCAACTCTCCGGCGGGCAGCGCCAGCGGGCGTTCATCGCCCGGGCGCTGGCGAGCGAGGCCGACCTGCTCGTCCTCGACGAGCCCACGGTCGGCGTCGACGCCGAGTCCGTCGAGGCGTTCTACGACCTGCTGGCGTCGCTGAACGAGCAGGGGATCACCATCCTGCTGATCGAACACGACCTGAGCGCCGTCACGAACCACGCCGAGCGCGTGGTCTGTCTGAACAAGGAGGTCTACTTCGACGGCCCGACCGACGAGTTCGTCGACAGCGACGCGCTGGGTCGGGCGTTCGGCGGGGCCGCGAGCGTCGTCGGGGGTGCGGAATGAACGCTCCCGTACTGCAGGGGGGCGCACTCGACGCCGTGCTCTCGCCGCTGTACTGGTTCCTCGAGGTCTGGTCGGCGCTGCTGTTGTGGCTGGGAAACGTGACCGGGCTGGGGCTGCTCCAGTACGGGTTCATGCACCGCGCGATCCTCGTCGGCCTCTGTGTCGGCATCATCGCGCCGCTGATCGGGACGTTCCTCGTCCACCGGCAGTTGGCGCTGATCGGCGACGCGCTCGCGCATACGGCCTTTGCGGGCGTCGCCGTCGGCCTGTTCCTCAACGCGGTCATCGACCTGGGGGTGAGCCCGTACCTGACGGCGGTGATCGTCGCGATGCTCGCGGCGCTGCTGATCGAACTCATCTCGGAGACGACCGACGCGTACAACGACGTGTCGATGGCGATCGTGCTCTCGACGGGGTTCGCGCTCGGGACGACGCTGATCAGCATCAACGCCGGCGGCCTGACCGTCAGCGTCGATCAGTACCTGTTCGGCAACCTCTCGACGGTGACCAGCCAGAGCGCCGCGATCCTGCTGGTGCTGTTCGCCGTGGTCGTCGGCGTCGTCGCGGTGACCCGGAACCAGCTGCTGTACGTCACCTTCGACGAGACGGCCGCCGAAGTATCGGGGCTCTCGGTGAGCTGGTACAACCGGATCATGGTGATGCTGACCGCGCTGGTCGTCGTCGGCGCGATGCAGATCATGGGCGTGATCCTCGTCGCCGCGATGCTGGTCGTCCCCGTCGCGGGCGCGGCGCAGGTCTCCCGGAGCTTCACCGAGTCGCTGCTGCTCTCGGTGGTACTGGCGGAACTCGCGGTGCTGCTCGGGATCGCGATCTCCTACTACGCCGGCGCGACCGCCGGCGGCGTCGTCGTCCTCGTCGCGGTCGGCATCTACACCCTCGCGGTGGTCGCCGGGAAGGTCCAAACCGCGCTGGGCG
>NZ_FOXI01000009.1 GCF_900115675.1 Halolamina pelagica
CTCGTCGCCGGGCCAGCAGCGGTTCATGTTCGCGTTCACCGAGTCCAGCGGCTCCGGCGCGGTGTAGGAGACGCGGTCGAACGTGATCGGGTCGGCCACGGGGACGGCGACCAGCGTGCCCGAGAAGTCGTCCCGTCGAGCGAGGAGTTCGGCGTGGAGTCGCCGGAGCACCTCGCTCCCGTTGATCTCGCGACCGTGCTGGGCCGCCTGCACGTACAGCGTCGGCCCGTCGCCGTCGCCGTACGTGTGGATCGTTGTCTCCAGTTCGACGCCCGAGGGGAGTCGGGCCAACGTGATACGCTCCGCGTCGTGCATACCGTGGAAGTCGTTCGCAGGGGACTTTGCACCTCCGGTCGAGGCAGTACTGAATCGGTCAGGTCGGCGTGTGCGCTTCGATATCGGCCACGATCTCGTCCAGCGCGCGGATCAGGTCCCGCTCCCGCGGGCCGTCCGCCCACGTCCGGCCGTACGTCGACGTGCGGTTCTCGAAGGTCACGCCGACCAGCAGGTCCGGGTCGGGATCGCTGTCGGCGACGCCCTCGTTCTCGAACGTCTGCTTGAAGGCGTCGCTGGTCTCCCAGTCGAGCCACGTCGGTTCGGCGTCGTCGCCGAGCAGGCCGATCGCGCGGTCGGCGGCGAGCCACTCGGCCGCCTGCTCGGCGTCGACGCCCGTGTCCCCGGGCAGGAGCAGGAGGTCGGCGTTGTTCCGCCCGCTCACGGTCGGCACCTCGTCGGGCAGCGAGAGGTCGACGCCGTCGGCGACGTAGGTGGGCGTTTGGTGGAGTTCGTCGAACTGGAGGTCCTCGGGCGTGCTGTCGTCGGTGCCCGGGAGACTCGAACAGCCGGCGACGGCAGTCGTGAGTCCGGCGGCTGTGGCGGCGAGGAGTCGTCGACGGGGGAGGGAGTTCGGTGACACGGCTGGGCGTTCGTGGCGGACTGGTAAAGTCGTCACTCAGAGATAAAGAGGCGTTTGAGTATGGGACGGCTCAACAACGGGTCCCTCGCGGAAGGATGGGCCCTGGCGGATTTGAACCTCAGTCGTTCCGCTTCGCTTCACTCCCTGGTTCAAATCGCCAGGCGACAGCCTCGGCTCCTCACTGTCGTTCGGAGCACTCGGATGGGCCCTGGCGGGGACAATCCAGAACCTTCGGGACTGTCAGCCATACGTTCCACGTCAATACAGGCTCTCACGAGCCTGCTTAGATCACCCGCTATTCGCGGCTTCAGGGTAACAACCCATGTCAGACGGCCTCGAACCCCTCGATCCGCGAACCGCGAAGGAAATGTATCTCGACGACCGTCGCCACGAAGTCGCTTCGGCGACGCTCCAGTCCCACCACTACCGACTCAAACAATTCGTCGAATGGTGCGAAGACCAGGGTATCGAAAATCTCAACGAGTTCTCCGGACGCGACATCCATCGTTTCCGCGTGAAACGGAGGGACGAGGACGGCGTTGCGACCGCGACGATGAAGGGTCAACTGGCCACCCTTCGAAAGTTCCTCCGGTTCTGCGCCAGTATCGATGGTGTCGAACAAGGCCTCGATGAGAAAATCATCCTCCCGACAACTACAGCTGATGATGCCCGTGAGGTGATGTTAGAGCCGGAACGGGCTCAGAAAGTGTTAGAGCACCTTGACCAGTACCGGTACGCGACACTTGAACACGCACTTCTGACTGTGCTCTGGCATACTGGGCTTAGAATTGGAGCAGCAATCGGACTCGATATCGGCGACTACAGTGCGGAAGAACAGTACATTGAGTTGGTTCACCGACCCGACGAAGGAACGTCACTCAAGAATCGATCTAACGGTGAACGATTGGTCGCGCTCAATAATAGGGTGTGCACCGTTCTTGATGATTGGCTGGAGGTGAACCATCCTGGTGTCGTTGATGATCATGGGCGTGACCCATTGTTCGCTACAAACCGTGATCGGTTGAGTCGGAATCGTGGACGGACAATCGCCTATCAGTATTCACGCCCCTGCGTGTATGACGGTACTTGCCCTCACGACCGGGATATGGATACCTGTGACTCATTACCTACATCGCAGGCTCATTCGTGCCCGTCTTCACTGAGTCCCCATCCGATTCGGCGCGGATCTATCACGTATCACCTGCAGCAGGATACACCGAAACCTGTCGTCGGTTCCCGAATGGATCTAGGTTTGGATGTGCTGGACCGACATTACGACGAACGAACGAAAGAGGAGAAACTACGTCAACGCCGCCAGTATTTGCCAGATGATGAGTAGTTAGGATGGTGCCCTATCTGGCCGACTAATGTTTTCGTTCACCTCGTGGAGGGAGTCATTGCGATCCTCGGATCACCTTCTTATCGATTAAGATCCAATGGCATTGACCGTCCAGCGTACAACTCTCGGCAGATACGGCTGACTCTTACCTTCCAGCACCCAGTGAGAGTGCCGCGAGTACATCGTGAGCGCGGTCGTTACCGCACAAGTGGTTGAGGTTCCATTGTTTGAAGTGTACTATGCGGCTTCGAGCGGGTGGTCGTTTCACGAATCTGCGACTGGGATGATGGTGACTACTCACCAATCTTAATATCGGTGTCACACGCAGGACATGACACGAATCCAGCGGTTTCTTCTAAATCGGCTTTCTCGCCACTCCACCCACACGCTGGGCATAGCACAGGATTGGTCACTGTGCAAGCAATTGTAACACAGAGACACTAATGCTATTCGTCGCTCGTGGTGTCAATACCGAGTGTCTTGTTCACACCACAGAAACACGTCACGGCGTTGAACCCGAATCCAAGCGCCCCAACGAAAGCAAGCAGGCCAGTCTTGCGCTTCCCTTTTCGGAGCGTACTAACTGCGACAACGGCCAACAGGGCGGCGAGTAGTGTACGGACGAGTCGGTCGCGGCCACCTACGTTCTTTTCAGCCATATCTGAGTAGTGGGATGCGCTGGGCTTGTGTCTTTCTTCGTTCCTGCTGTGTTGAATAGCGTCCTCTGAGCCACGGCGAAGTGACACCGATCTTGAGACCACTAGCATCAGACCTTGACAAGCCGACTCAAATTTCGGCCGTTCCGGTCAGCACCGCTATTCAACACGGCAGCTGATTCGGCAACAGAACCATTCCGAAAAGAGGGTTAGAACATATCGTCGGTCGTCTCTGCCGACCGAAGCGCTCCGAGTGTGGTATAACGAAGTCCCTGCGGATACTTCGACTCATACGGAACCGGGTCTTCCAACTCGTACAGGCTCTCCGGCTCGAAGCGAATAACCATCTTGTCCTCCGCGATTTTCGCGCCATCGGCGTACTCTTCGATTGGGCGAGATAATTCAGCCTCTTCAGTCGGAACAACGTCGTCCACCTTAGCGAAGTATTTGACCCGACGCACGTCGCCGGTCACGTACATCGCAACGTAGTCAAACTCGCTTCCAACCCGAACGAATCCCCACGCGTTGTTCTCCTTGAGAAACGGTAGACCCGACTCCTTCGTCGGGAACACCGCTACCTTCGCGTCATCGTTGCCGTCAATCTCTGCCCGTCGGATTGTCCCGACGATATGATTTCCTGTTGGCTCAATACCACCACTACCGCCACCAACCGGTTCATCAGCACCTCCGCCGTCGGCATCGATTTCCGAGTCTATGTCTTCCACGAGCCGGTCTATCATTTCTTTTGCCTGTGTTTCTGCCAGTGACGAGATAGAGTTTGAAACCTCGTCAGCCAGCGTGTTCGAGAGTTCGACTGCTAAGTCGTCCTTGTCCGCCTTGAGGGTTCGGCGGGCTTCACGGAGATCATTAATTCTACCGAGTATCTTCCCTGATTCGCCCGACTTGATAGCGTCCTTCTCGTAGGCTTTCAGAACGGCGAGACGGTTGGGGAGGTCTTCGAGGTTTACGTCACCGACCAGCTGGACGTCTACGTTCGAGGCGTCTACACGACGCTGAAAGAAGCGATACTGCTTGCCGTTCGACAGGATACCATAGTTTACGTTCCGATTCATCATATACGACGACAACTGTTCCTCGTGGTCGTGTGTGAGGGAGGTATCCGCGCCCTTCGCTTCGAGAAATGCGACGGGCGTTCCGTCAAGAACCAGCGCGTAATCGACCTTGTACGTCTGCCCGAACGCCTCGACAGAGTACTCAAGTTGAGTGTTCTGAGGAATCTGCCAGTCGAGAAATTCTAAGAAGTCGCGCAGGACAGCCGCCTTCGTGTTGGCCTCGTCCATCTGCGGCGAAGAGTCAAGAACCGCCTCAGATTGTTCGACATACTTCCTAACAGCGTCCCTATCCATGTTATTCTGTCACGTCATAGCGGCGCTTTATCAAACCCTGCGACTGAATCCCGCGTAAGGGTGTCCTCTACTCGTAGTAGTTGAAGCGCTTGATGACCTCGCCAAAGGCAACGTTCTGTCGCACATCGGTGATCTCGACGGTGACACGCTCGCCCTGTTGGGTGTCGGGGATGATCACGACGAAACCGCGCTCGACACGCGTGATACCGTCGCCCTGTTCCCCTATATCTTCGATTTCGACGGTTCGCTGTTCGCCTTCCTCGACGGGTGGCGTCTGCGGCGACTGAGGCGACTGTGCCGCTTGCTCGGGCTGTGAATCGGCGTCAGTATCGTCGGATTCCTCGGTCGTGGGTGACGGAACAACGGCTACACGGTACGTCTCGCCCTGCTGAAGGTCGCCCAGTTGAATCTCTTGCTTGGGGACTTCGACAACGTAGGAATCGTCCCGCTTTTCGACGGTAGCAGAAAACAGACAGCGGAGTTGTTCTGAAATCTTCATTGTAGACGGTATACCGAATGGATGACGAAGAACACTTGACTCTACTGTTTTTCCCCTACTCCGGGGCCACTACGCTCTCACACGCCGGACACTCAGCCCACACGCCGCTGGTTCCGTCGTCCTTTTCGTATTCAACCAGTAGCCACGCTTCAGAGATACGCTCGCTGCAGTCCGGACACCGGCCGAGTGACGATTCGTCGGCGTTCATACAAGAGGGGAGTGGAAGGAGCGTGTCACAGGTTCCTTCCGTTGGAATCTCTGTCCCCCTCTAACGTAAGTTTTCGGTAGTATTGTCTCTTGAACGCACTGGTTTCCATCAAAATGAGTCGTGCGCCAGGGTTAATGTGTCCCGCTAGTTGGAAGAGAGACAATGGGTGTCCGCACAGTCCTCACTCGGTTACTGCCCGGTGACAATACGGAAGTAGTGTGGGAGTGCCGCCAGTGTGGGACGAATCTTTCGCCGGGCGCTGACGAATGTCCGGACTGTGGGTCCGACGAGATAGGCCGTTATCGGATTTCAGAATAGTTGGCTCTATTGAACTCCTATTTGTCATATACTATCTCCTGTGAAACAGCCGGTAAGTATGATTGCCGACCTACCACTGCAGATTCTGCCAGATATCGTTTATGTTGAGGGGAGAGTGCTGAATAGACTGCGCGTATTGGACATTTCTATCCGGTGATGGGCACTAGCCTTATACAGAATCTACAAGTAGCCAGACTGAATCAACAAGGAAATCGCACTTGACACAGCAATCACTAAAGTGAGAATGCCACCTATCCACTGTAATTTCTTTGCTGCCTCATTCTGGGACTTAATCTTATTCTGAAGATCGACCGTTTCTATGGTAGAGCTCAATTCGATATCAGACCTAACTAACGTAATAGCATCGTCGTATTTCTCAATCAGATCCTCATATTCCTCTTCAGCGTAAGTCTCGATCTCGATTGCGTTATCAACCAATTGGGCTATAAAACCGGAACGCTCCCCGAACGGTTTGGACTTCTCAAAAGAGTGCTTTATGTTATCAACTTGCCTCGATACTCGTCTCCAGTTCTTCTTTATATCTTGACGATTACTCTGAAAGTTCTTCACGATACCATATTGGTCTTTATAACCGTCAGAATTGTCTGATAATTCTTCATACTCGGGGTCCTCTTGTGCATGGAACTTGTAATATCCATAGAGAGACCATAGCAACTTCTCAAAAATCATTGATAAGTTGCTGTATCCTCGACGAGTATACATGGAACCGGTAGGATCACCATCCCTACTATAACGACTATCTGCTCCTTCTTGATAGAAGTTCACGAGTATACTTTTGAATCTAAAACTGCCTACAGAACTTGTAAAGTTTCTACGACCAGGGAAAACATATCTTTCCTTGTCACCGTACTGCATCAACTCCTCGTTCAGATTAGAGACATGAATATCGTCTATGCCATACCAGAAGAGGTCCTCCTCACTCATGAAGTCCTCAAACGAGTTCAGAGTCGAATCCGAGAAATCGAACGACCAAAAGGTTGGGTGATGCATAGACGTTCTTCCAGAACTCCAAGATTCTCTGTTCTTTGTGAATATGCCAACTCCAAGATCATCTGCTATCAGATTGCTGAGTGCCTCAGAAATCTCTTGCATCAAAACCTCACCCGCAGACTGATACTGATGGCCTATATAATCAATATCATCTTCACGCTTCTCTTGAAGCCTCTCAGCGAATCCATCTTGGTCAACAACCCCGTAAACAACACACCGGACTAACTCATTCGTAGATGAGTGCCCTCGAAGATAAACCGCTTCTAGGACTTCATCCAGGAGACCATCAACGGAGATCTCATGACAAGTCGTACCCACGGTAGTCGTAACCCGTTGGTGAGTCTCTGTGTCAGTTCCTGGTAGATCTTCTCTGGGATTAACCGCTATCTCATTGAACTTTTCGACAAACTCATCCTCCTCCCTCTTCTGTATTGCTTCTATTACCCCGATAGCTTCCAGTACTTCAGGATAATCCACCGGAGGCGTGCTATCTGACATAGGTTAACGTTTGAGACGATGCATAAATATCTTGGAAGTCGCTGTCTCTTTGGAGAAGCAGACTCTCCTTCCCCTACTGAATAGACCCTCTATACTCAGCAGCCCATTTGTGAATAGTTCGGATAGAGAAATCGACGGTTCGGTAACTGCTTGCCCTGTATTGAGCACAGCCTCTGAGAACGGTCACTTATTGAGAGCTCAATAAGGCCTAGGATTGAAAAAGAGCGGTTTTATTCGTAAAACGTCTCAATTCTTTGGATTGAACGGAAAATATCGAAAAGACAGATGGACGTATGGTGGACATTCGCCATACCGTACCGAAGTTGCCCATGTGAGATACGGTTTCGAAGATTCATTCCTGCAGGGTCTACGTACCGATAGTTCAGATATGCGAGGAAGTTCTCATCTACAACGCCGCTCATTTCACGGATTAAACCGCCGAGAGCCCGCTGCTCGCTTTCTTCATTCTCAACGTTCGTTACAGGGACACCATTATGTTCCAGCGTTCTCGCAATTACCCCTTCAAGACGTGCAACACCGATATGGAGTGCCTCAGCGTAGCGGTGAGAAAAGAAAGCGATCACAAAGTCGGTGAGGAACGCTTGATCATGAGCAGTTAGCCAGTGTGCATCCTCAATCAAGCGATAGAAATGGTGCTCTCTGAGTATATCCCGTGTGACCAGCCGAAATAGCACAGAACCAAGGATAGCACTAGTGTGCTGTTCCATTGCGCTGTAATTTGCTGGTTGAGTATCGAACTCCTCACGGGGGTTGCGAACAGCGACGGTGTCTCCCTCAGGTGAGATAGTACTGCGCGTCACGATTTCACTAATCATGGACCCCTCTGCGATATCTCTGGACGTCTCCAAATCAGGTATGAACACTTCCTGACTAAGAGCTAATTTGAATGCAGAGCACGGATCACGTTTGTTTACCCACTGCTCGTACGTCTCAACCATCGACTCAACGCCTTCTTCTAGTTCTTCCAGCTCCTCGTCGCTTGGTTCATGGGTGATTTCCTGCATTTCCTCCTCAATGGCGGTTCGATTTGCTTCACGTACCTCCCGTTTCCATCTTGCAACTCGTTGATCATCGACGAACTCTTCGCACCTTTCAATCGCGTTTGAGAGAACCGACGCACGAACCATGTTGCTTCGCCTCCCTTTCTGTTCTGCCTCTGCCTCGAATGAGTCCGCGATTGCTTTTTGCTCTGCTGTGATGTCCAGCCCTAGATGCGATTTTAACTCAATCAGCTCCTCCAACAGTTCACGCTCATTACTGTAGTCTTCCCGTTGTTTTGCGTGATCTATTCGTTCGTTCAGATAGTCGATGGCTCGTTCCAGAGTGGCTTCAGTTCCAGCATACCGATGCGCTTGCAGGGTGTCGAAAAGACGGCCGACATCCCCAAGGTTGACATTCCGACTAGTGTATTCCGATTCCAGAAATGAAATTGATTTTTCGAGCCACTGTTCTAGGTTGTCATCGTGGTTGAGTTCTCCGTATAGGGTGATGAGTTCTGAAAGGCAGAGAGTAGCAATGCTGTTCCATTCGTTCTCACGTGCATTTTCGAACGCGACTGGGAACTGCTGAATTGCAGGCTTCGCCCCTTCCTCGTATGCGTCGTCAGTAGATAACCTCCAATATGCGTAGGAGTGGACGGCTTTGAATACCGGGGCTGCTGATGGGTCACCAAGACGGTCTTCGACGGTTTCCACTCCGTCTATTCTCTCGTCTTTGATTTGAGAAAGGAGGTTGTCAAGTGCTATTCGTAAATGGTGCTCTTGTTCGGCATCATTCTGCGCTCGCTCTAAACTTTCAAGAAGACGGGTCATTCAACTGCCCTCCAGCTGCACTTCCATGTACAGAAATGGAGTCACTCGTTTGAAAATCGTTGTTTGAGCGCTTGGTCGGACCACCAAACAGCCCCGGTTTCACCGACCTTCTTCTTCTGTATAGTACCTGATTCCGCAAGATCCTCTAATCGCTGGTAGGTTCCACGTCGTCCCATATCGATGGCCTCAGCTACATCACGGGTGGTAAGTACAGGGTCGGGAGATTGTTGGAAGACATCGAGAATTTCCTCATCAGATACAGTCGGTTTCCGGCCAGCCGCCATTACCGGTGAGAGATTTTACGCAGGGAAAGTCATTCGCTCGTTCGAAGGTATTAATTCCTGCAAAGGAATTAAATGGTGCTAGTGTGACCTTGTGGGTGTGAAAGGTGCACCCACAGGACCGATCGGTAACTCACAGACAGTCACCACTAGTAGGAAATCAACCAGCTGTAGGGAAGCACGAAACGTGAAATGTTCGACCCCACTCACATCTCGAAGAACACTGACGAAACCGCCTCAACAATCCACCATACCTTGCGCGCTTCAAGACGCCGGTATACGATCTTCCTATTAATCCATTATCACCCTCAATTACGGGTTGCACCTGACCAGACGGAGTTCTCGAATGGGGGCACCTGCTCACTTTCGGTTCGAGAACTCGCACGTGAGATAGCGAGTCTCGAAGAAGGAATCTCAAAAGACCAAGCAACCGGGGAAAAATATCGTAACGTCTATAATTCGCTTATACAGACACACCTCCCGAAATTAGCCGAGGTAGGTGCCCTGAACTACAATTCAACGAGCAAGACCGTCAAGCCAGACGAAAACCTCGTCGCGCTGGCCATGGCAGCATCAATCAGCTGCACCGTCAGTGAACTCATATTCTATTCTTCAATCGTTGACCAATCCGACCACGAGGAAGCGATACTCGACGGCACAATCGACGATTGATGATAACCCTCGAAGGCAATATGCCACCAGAATGGACTCAGAGAACAACGAGTTTGTCCTACTCACGAACAAGGGCGAGACGACCCAAACCGGTCCCGGAGATGCCGTCGAAGCCTCTCCCGAGGTTGATGAAGCGATCAGAAATCTCGACCCGGATACGTTCAAGAATTGGTGGCAGGAACGCCAAGTTGCCGGGAACATCCGTAATGGACAACCGTATTTTAACGGAGCAAGCCCAGTCCCGCCCGCTCATCGGCACAGTCCGAACAAATTGCTACGATGCAGCCGGCAGGTGTACTACAGCCAGGAAAACGCGCCAGAAGAGTCGGACGACCCGTCCGGGATTTTCTGGGCTGGCTCCAGGTTCGAAGAAGATGTCATCGTTCCGTTCCTCGAACAAGAGGTTATCACTGCAGACCAGTACGTTACGAACTCGATTTGGATCGATTTCTCCGTATCAACCGACGTTGGAGACCTCCGGATAAAGGGCGCAACTGATCCTGTAATCGTCACTCCTGACTATGACCCAGTGCTCCTCACGGAGATCAAGACAAAACGGTCTCTAGACGGCGTCGAACAACCGAATAAACACCACAAAGCCCAGGCGCACGCGTACATGCAGGGCCTTTCCGAGAAGTTCGAAGAAGAGGTTCGAGAAGCTGTCCTCCTCTATGGCAGTCGAACCACCTTCGACATCACACCGTTCTATATCCAGTTTGACCCGGAGTTTTGGCGAGAGACAGTAGTTGAATGGGCGGCACAGCACACTTCGTACCGAATGAACAATACGCTCCCGCCAGCAAATCCAGAATACGCATGGGAGTGTGAATTCTGTAGCTACGCGGAGCGCTGTGGGATGGGAGAACGAGAATTCGAAGACGAAGGAGCAACCGGGCTACTACCGCTGTTCACCGAGTACCCGCGTGAGAAAGTCACCGAATACCTCGACACCCACAGTAACGCAAAACTCACCCCAGCCCTGGCATATGCGTTCTCCGACTTAGCAGAAGAGCACGCAGTGCATGACTGGTCCTGCCGAGGATGCGGAGAGACGTACGAATGGCAGTCAATCGAATGGCGTCCCTCGAACACCCGCCCACCCCACTGTCCCTCATGTGAGAAACAAGGTGAGCGTAGATTCTTATCGGGCCCTCAACCGGTGGATCAGCAACCACTCACAGGAGGTGCTGCCGATGGCACGTGATTGGATCCAAGTCGATACTCTCCGAGAAACTTGGATCTTCCTGATCATTCAATCCCGAGACCAAGCCCATTCTGCACAACCAAGTGAACCAAAGGCTCCGGTATACTGGGAGTTCGGAGTAGGGAACGCTGATCAAATCATCACTACAGAGGCTGAACGACTCGACAGTGGCCAAATCGAGTCAAACACAGAACTAATCGAAGATCTCGAAGAAGCACTAGAACCCTACCGCTACCAAGAAACGATTCTGATCACCCCCACCAGCAGGATGCTTACTACTCTTCGACGAGAGTTGTGCTCAAACGGAAGTACTACCGCGAGCCTCCGAGGGTTTCGGCATCTCTCATTAGAACACCAGCTCGTAGAGTACCTTGATGCCGAATTACGAGACTACGAACTCTCACGAGAGGACTGGACAGCACCCCGGTTTACCGAGACAAACTCCCCTGAAGTCGTGAGCACAGGAACAATCCAAGAATTCTGGGAGATCTGGACGGACATATTCCGACTCCTCCCTGCAAATGAACTCGCGGGGGAAGCAGTATGACTTCCCAACAATCAGCTAAGCAGCAGTCCCAGTGGCGAGGGGAAATGTGATGGTAGATGATTCAGAGTCTACCTTCACCCGTCGGAAGTTTACCATCACAGAGACATTAGACGAGACTCTTGCTAAACTCGCCCAACAGCACTACCAGGGCAATATCAGCTTGTGTATTCGTGCTGCGATCGAAGACCACCGGAAGACACTGAACGGAACCGGGGATGCACAAACGATGAGAGGTATTCAGAAAGATCTGGAGCGGTTGGCAGACCGGCAGGACTCACTCTCAGCGGCCATCGACGAACTTGACTTATCTGATGCAGATTCTAGAGAAGTAGCGAAACCCCACCGAGACCCGAGTGATGGGGGGACTTCATACGCCTGCAATGTAGCTCGGGATGCGATTCGAGAGGCAGAAAGACCAGTCCGGATAGAAGATTTACAGGAACGGCTCGAACTGCCACTCTCAGAACTGCAACCAGCACTTGGAACACTACTTGATAGAGGGACCATCGTTCGAACAGATGAACACCCGTCTCGGTTCCAATTGGCCGGGTATCATCGGACACAGGGTAAGTATGAGTAGTGACCAGCAGGATTCGGAGTCGTACAGAGTCGCGGACGAGTATGCGCGGGAGTACCTCAGTCGAAACGAAGGGGTGACTCTCGCTTCATCATCTGTCGAGACGTATGATGGGCATCTGACGGAGTACGTTTCATTTCTCGATCAGCGTGACCGAACGGTAGTTAATGCGGAGTTCCAAGATGTCCTCGACTATCTCGACTGGTGTGTTCGGCGCGGAAACCGGAAAAGCACCCTCAGTTCAAAACTCGCCACAATCGGTGAGCTCTACAGGTACATCCGCCTTCGAACGGATGTTGGAGATGAGCTAGGGTTGGATCCGATTCGGTTCCAAGAGATCGACCTGAATCAATTCAATACACCGCCGCCAATCGAACGGGACGCCCTTTCTCGGGATGAAATTCGGCGGTTGTTCGACGCGTTTGATAGTTTCCGAAACCGTCTGATGGCGATCGTAGGTGTTGAGACTGGGCTACGGAATTCCGACATCCGGAATCTCCGTCTTGAGGATATCGATGAGAACACCATTCACGTTCGAAACCCGAAGAACTCGAAGCCCTACGACGTCCCCATTAGTAACGAACTCGCGTTCGAAATCCAGCACTGGAACCGTCACCACCGTCCTGGCTATTCCGCTGCAGCAGAAAGTCCGTATCTATTTCCAAGTCAGTGTGGGGAACGCTTAGAAGCAAACGGGAGTTTGAACTCGATTATCCGTACTGCTGCAGAACGAGCTGGGATTCAGGAAGTAATCGGGGAGTCCCAAGTTCGAAAGCAGGAGGGAGATGGCAAGGAGGTTGAGTGTCGAGAATGGCATCGGGTTACTGTTCATACTCTTCGTCATTCCTTCGTGACGCTGCTAAAGGACGCGGGGGTGAATCTGAATTATCGGATGTTGGTCGCCAACCATGCCGATTCAGACACTACTCGTGGATATACTCACGGAGAGAATGAGGCGTTCAGTCTGATTCGGAGCCGTTTCGATCCACCACGGTGATTCGGTTGGAATTTATCACTGGTTGAGGATTTCAACAGGGTCTCTTGTTTAGAAGTTCGATTTCTCGAACTGGAGCCAAACAGAATATTTGGATTCACTAGCTTCCAAGTCCGAATAGAGAACGGGGTCGTCTTCAGTGATGTCACTCGCACGAGCCTGACAACGAACCTTATAGCCAGCCTCTCGAAATTCTTTTTCTATGTAGCTTTCGACGGCGTTTTCGACCCATGACCTAACCTGCTTAATCTCATCTGGTAGATCACTCTCATCAACAGTCACTTCAACCTCTGCGACCCCCGAAAGATCAGCACTATCAACTCTTATCCCATCTACTCTTTCAACAATACTCTCTACCGCTGTGTCTTGAGACATGATTCCCATAATCAAATGAAACACCCCTATTTAAACATCTGCCCTGAGAACGTCGCTTATCTTTCTCTCCTTTCGGGTTGTATGGAATAGTTCGAATACGGTATCGACTGGTAAGTACAGGGGACTCACTTACCGGCGTAAAGTTCAATTGGGACATCTTTGTAGGAACTAATAATTCGACCTCGATAACATCGGCTTGGTTTTCCCTAGCCTATCAGTCTGAAGTAGAGAAGCTCAAGCTCCAAACAACGTAAAACGGGTTGCCCGTCATCTAGGACACAATCCTCTCGTACTGCACGGAAAGATTTTACACCTGGGGAAAGAATTATCGTTAGCAACCATGCTCACTCCAGGGGATGAGGATGACCTCCTCAAGGATATTGAGGAGGGAATTCAGATCGCCATGGATTGGGAGGGATATTCTTCCGATTCTATTGACCCAATCAAGGTCAATAAGTTAGCGCATTTTGCGATTCAAGATTTGGGTGTTCCTGTTACTTACGGGTGGTACAAATACGGACCAGCTCCTGTATTTGATACCAGTACTGCACGGATTGAGGCGACTCCAGAATCTGAAATTAAAGCATCGGAAGAGTCACGTCTCCCTGATCCAGGTGATGAACTTTACAGCCCCGAGGAGTACGCTTATTATTTCACTAGAGACTGTACTCACTTCGATAGAATTCTCCAGACCCCGACCAAAGAGTATCTGATCGAGTTCTATGAAGATCATGCGCCCTCTCCCTATGGAAGTTTGTATAAACAGAGTGTTCAGGTGCAGGTCATTCTTGATAATATTAAGGAAGATAACCAATGGCATGCAGAGGCTGAGGACTATTCCAAATCATTGAGTCACGAACTTACTGAATTACATAGAGAGTTGCTCAAAGTTGAGGCACTAAGTGAGGTGTTCAATACGTATAGTGAATACTCAAAACTCCTCAAACGAGTTATCGCAGAAGCTTCAGATAAAAACGACCTGACGCCAGTTCAAGAACGGTTTATTAAAAAAGTCGTTAATTTGTTCTACTCTGATGTCTGGAAGTATGCTGCCCTGTTGATTTCGAAGAATACTGTTCATCTCTCCCCTGGCAAAAATGATGACAAACTGTTGAACGCAATCGATGGAAATCTTCAAACGCTCCGGGGAGACATTGATGACGAAATCAATAGTTTGAGGGGGCAAGCAGTGGCAAGAAATCTCTATACGGAGTACTCAAGAGATGGCCCAGATGACGGTCCACAGAGAGAGAAATGCGAAACCACTAATCAAAATGTAGAACCTTGGACAAAAGCTACTGCTGATTCGATCACGACAAAACTAGCCGTGAGAACTGATGAAGTTGATAGATAGGGTCTATGCCAACGGTATCTAGAGGGGACGTAGTTTGGGTAACTTTTCCAGATCCAGAAGATATTCCCGACGAAGAATTTGAAAATCCTCATCCAGCTATCATAGTTCAGAACGATACCCGGAATCATAGACACGATACAACCATCGTAGCTCCGTTAAGCACAAGTCAGTCATCAGAAGAAGAATTTGCAGACGTAGCAATTTCCTCAACAAGTGAAGAGGTTGACGACGACTCCATAGCAAAGCTCGGACTACTTAGTGCTGTTTCAGTCCCGGGAAGAATCATGGACCAAAGCGAGGACCCCAATGTTTGGAAGATGGGGGAACTCTCTGCCAGTAAGATGAGTGAGATAGAAGCACGTCTAGAGGTTCTATTAGGTATTGCTTGATAGTACATTCTAACCTGATAATTATTCAATAAGATATTTCGATCATCTCGGAGAGGGATTTTGGAATACTCTATTTTACTGCCAGGATATATACTATATCTCTCTTACAGCTACTGTAGCATTTTTCGGCTGATAGATAATCTGGCGATTTGGTCACAGGAGTTACTCACAGATATTTCAACAAGACAAGTACCGAAATATTATAATCTCAATATTACCCAAACTCAGGAATTTAGGCGCGAGAAACTGGCAGAACTGAACGATGGTCATTGAATGACCACCTCACCCCTTGAAAGCAGGGTTTCTAGGCCTGAGATGCCCATTTAGTGACCACTATTACACCCTAATGCTCCTCAATAATCCATGAGCCTCTCCTGAGTACGGGGTTTACCTACCTGTTCTTCTGAGATCCATTTGATCGGGAATACGGGGTAACTGGACAGCGCTAACTACAGACGAACTTCTTTTCGCCTCGGGCGCACTTCGCGCACCGCTCGGCGAAAACCCGTTCATGCGCCTCTGTTGAAATCCTATTGGTTAGACACCATCTGCTGTGAAACACCCGGTAAGTGGGGTTGCGCACCTAACACGAATCACTCATACGAGGAATGATTTCTTCGCGTTCTTCTTTCTGAAGAATGGCTTTGATATAGACAGGATACTCATCCTCTGTATCCGGTGAATCGCTTGCAGAAGTGACGATAATTGAGCTCGGCGCGACCTTTTTCAGAAGGTCATATGAGGGGGAAGGAAATTCAATATCCGCATTGTCAATCGACGGTACAATTGTCCGGGTGGTTACTAATATCCCCGAATCGTACGGTTGGATAGGGATTTTCTCAACGATACAGTCTGTTCGGTTTGAAACAGTCCTTCTCAATTCCTGCTCTATATCGTCCAGAGAAGTGTTTCCCATAGAGACTTCAATTAGACTACCCTCTGTTTGAGTCGGGCCAATCGTCCTTACTGGATTTGATTCGGTAGGAGGGCCTGTCGAAGAAGATGGGGTATCTCCAAGGCAACCTCCTATTGAGACTACAACGAGAGCAGGGAACTTCTGAATGGCTGACCGGCGGCCCATCGAATCCATATTCCAATTTATAAATCGAACGGAATAAATGAAAGGGTGTTCCTGACTTATACTCCGTTGTGATTCAGTAAACGGTTGCTCTGTACTTAGCGATTTGACTCCGACCTCTTGGCCGACAGACGCTCCGTCTTCAGTAGCACTTGAAAACTATCAGCAGCTTAGGATTTCAACAGAGCCGTTCATGCCAAATGCCGACGGCGAAGCCGAAGGCTGAGCAGTCGGTGAATCGCGTTCACTACCGGGTCCTTCGGACCGCTGGTTCGCGCGAATGTTCGATTCGCTCAAACCTCTATACAACAGATTTACCAAAGTTTGTGTCTGAAAAATGGGGTTTAAACAGCGCCACCAAATCCCTACTAGTCAATAAAACCTGCTAAGAGCTATATAAATTTTAAATAGGATACCAAAATATATCTAGTATCACACGTCCGGGCTTGGGAACGCACTCGACATACCCTCTTTTATATCACTATTGTTTCCGAAATAATATTTTTGTGTCGTCTCCATAGAATCATGACACAAGACGAGACTTATATCTTTCAATTCATATCCTTCTTCAGCCAACAAGTTCGAAAAGGTGTGACGAAGGGTATGTGCGGTAACTCGGTGAAATCGTTTCTCAGGACCTATCCCGAGGATTTCCTGCTGCCGCTCCGTTAATGGCATCGTCCCAACTACTTCTTGGATTCCAGCTCGTTCAGCAGCTCTCTTGATAATCGCATTGAACTGTGTACCACTCAATGCCCCTCCCTGTTCACTCGGGAACAAGTATTTACTGTCCTCTGCATCGGGAAGGGAAGGTCGTTCGACGGACCTCCAGTGTCGCAATCGGAGGGCCAAGTCTTCACTCAATGGAAGGGTATATCGACCTCCGCTCTTCGTATTCTTCAGTTCAATTTCCCGCCCTTCTATGTCGATATCATCCAGCTCGATTGTCCGAAGGTCCTCACTTCGGGGACCTAACTCAATACCCGCTTGTACCAGTAGCCGATTTCTGAATGTCTTGAGTTCCTTAAATAGTCGTTTGGCTTCCTCTTTGTCAAGCGGCTCTCGTTCCATTTCTGGCGGAGTTTGAAATGACGAGGGGGTTATTTCCTCTCTGACAACTTCCCAACGAACTTCAGGTTCCACGTGACGGTAGAGTTCTATGTGTTTCATCACCCCAGTAATCACAGTCCGATAAATCTCGATCGTTGATTCCGAACGACCGGAACGAGCGAGCTTTTTCATAAATCTACCCACATCTTTCATAGTCGCATTTTGAAGAAGTGTTTCGTGCTCGTGGAGATGTTCTATGAAATAGCGGAGTCGGCTCGAATATGTTTTCGCAGTACTCTCTTTGAATTTCGCATTAGTATTGTCTCGTAAGTAGTCAATGGCATGTCCGCAACCTGGGTCGTAGAGATCTGCTTCGTCCATAAGATCTTGCCAATCCTTGTCGTTCTCTTCTGCCCAGCACGGACAGGTATCGAAATCGGATTCAGGGGTACTGGTTTCTGAACCGGAAGTATCCTTATCCGTGGTGGAAGGTGGTGATTCTTCGCTGTTCGTGAAGTCGTCGAGTGTCGTTGTAGCGTCTGTCATTTACCTAATCAGGGGTGTTGATGTCGTAACGGTGTTGGTCGTCGGTGTCGATACTGGTGACGAGCCCTTCATCCACGAGAGATTGGATTGCTTGATGAACATCTGTCACCGACTCATCGCAGACTTCTGCGAGTTCTTGAACTGGCAGTTCGCCCTTGTCCAATAATGCTGAGTAGACGGTGTTTCGGACAGCATCAGACACGTCCGTATCACGTGCCTTCACCGAGTTCTGAACAGCAGGATTCGCAGACCCAGTAGAAGCACCACCGAGCTGGCTATTCCCAGGGTTCATGCTTGAAATGTCGTCCAACCGGTCTTCGAGGGACTGAACCTGGGATGTGAGCTGTTCGATCCGGGAAAGAAGCTGTTCAGTAACTGTGTCACCGTCTTCGGATACAGATTTGTTGAGGTGCTCAATTGCAGCGCGTAGCGCCTCACTTCGAGACGCATACCGGTCTTCTGCCAGTCGATCCAGCAGGTTGTCGTGTCGCGGCGTGATGGTGAAGTTCGGCCTCACCATCTCTGTTGACTGATTGGACCTATCGTGTCTTGCGGCCACGATGATCACCTCCATTCACCTTGCAGGTATGATTCGATCCATCATACCGACGCACGCAGCCGTGGTTATTGCTCGGACGTAGTTCGCTGCCGGTTTGCCTAGAGAACTGTTCCTTTACCGTGGTGTTCACGCGGCTCGGCTTCGGGCGCTCTCGAAGCACTTGACCCGCGGAACGTTGCTGCTTTGGTTCGATTACCACACTTGAGAGATGGGGTTGGAACACCAACCACGCTGGCAAATCTGACAGAGATATCAAAACCTTCCGCTAGTAAGAAATTCATTCAGACGAGGTGTAGACGATCGAATATAATAATTGGGATTCTGATGCTAAGAACCCATACAGAGTCTGTGAATACCGTATTCAGGACTTGGGTAGGGAATACGATTCGCTACGAAGCGTGCTCTAATAGGAGGTATAGCTAATGCCTCTCAAAATCCGGTTATCTCATTCTCTACAACTCGAATCACTTGGTCCTGGGTCTCTTCCACCCATTTCTTCACATTGCGGAGGGAACGGCTAGTTTCATCCTTAAATACTTCATTTGGATCCACGTCGAGAGAACGAGTCCGGGCCACTAACACAGTCGAATCTTCCTCAATTAAGTCACGCCAATTCGCAGTAAAACTGAATGCTGCTTCAATACGATCTTTTGACTGAACGATTTCTCGGAGTACTTCCGGATCATCTTGGATTTGTACCCCGTGGCCTAGTTTCGCAGACGAACCCGACCACATAGGCTCATCCGAAGTTAAGAGGTAATATAAATCAATACCTTCGAAATCTAAACCCTGAGTTAGTACACTAGTATGATTCTGTGAAGGTTTCCCGAGAGAATCATGTCTTCCAATGACGTGTGTCCATAACCTGTCGTGACATTCGTAATCTAAGCGATCACGATGAGTGCCCCAATCGTTCCATAAGGCACAATCTCCATGTTGTCGTAGCCAGGATGCCATCTCAGTCAGCTGCCACTCCTTCTCTGTTTCAAAGAGCCTGAAAAAACAAGACTGATCAAGCGCTTTTTTGACACAGTTATTCCAGAGGCTCTCGGGTGATGAGTACGAATCAGGGTCTGCGCCCCACGCAACCAATTTTAGCCTCCCTGCACTATCGCTCTCATTATCAAACAAGAACTTGAATACTGAGTTAACCGCTTGACGCCGCTGTTGAAGGGCTTCTCCCCTCCCTGGCAACTCTAGCGAATCTACTACTTCGACGTCAATTGATTCGAGGTCTGCCTCTGTCGATGACCATGTTCGCTTTACGCCGATTCGACTGTGCCACCACAACCGAACACGATTCTGGGCCGTAATCATCCGCGACCCAACTCGATCGTCCTCGCTCAAAGTTTCGAGTCTGGAGCGAACTTGGCGTTCTCCAATGGGAATCTTCTCGGCGAGTTCGCTCGTTTTCAGAACCGGCACATCGGCATCATCAAAGAGTTCTAATAACTCAGAATCAGATACGGTCGGTTCTCTTCCTCCTGCAGCTGAATCTTCTCCCATCGCCAATTGCTGGAACCAATCACTAATTAATCATGACGGTCTCCTCATCACATCCCTCACTAACAGATTGGCACCAATTGGGAGGAGATCAACTAGGAACATTCTCACAACCGGAATGTTTTGATATCTAACTCAGTTTTGCAAGCGGGGTTGATGATAGCCTCTCTACACTAAGACGCGATGCGATACCAGAATAAAGCCGAACAGTCTCCCACCGTCTGGGAGGTAAACAATCGGAGTACCGAGCAACAGTCACGCGGCGACCTACGCGCGCACGGACGTACCAATAGAGAAGGGGAGGTGCTGAAATAATGGAAGACGCAGTCGAGCAGTATCTTGATTCCATCTCGCGCACGTTTACCGAGGCCACAGTCAGGTCGCACAAAACAACTCTACAAGCCTTCCGGCAGTATTGCGAGAACCACGGCCTGACTGAGGAGAAGCTAACACCCGAACAAGCTGCTAAGTTCCACCTCACTACTGCGGATTCAAAAGCATCCTCAACGGTCCAAGGTGAGATAGCAATCTTGGGCCGCTTCCTATCCGGAGCCTGGAACACTACGCCTGAAATCGCCACCGCTCAAATCAAAACCGCGGTTAAACGGGAAGGTACGAACGGAGATCATGATTCGAATCAAGGACCAAACCTCGCAGTAGTCCAGAACCCCAACTACGACCACAAACAGGTAGAGGAATTCATAACGAGACTGCGGCGCTGTGAATTCGGAAACCGGGCGCACGTCCTTGTCGAGCTACTGCTTGAAACCCATGGAAGAATTTACCAAATTCAGCAGCTCAATCTGAACGACTTAGACCGGGTAGCCGGAACCATCGCGCTAAAACTGCGAGGGACCCCCAGCAGTCAAACCGATACCAGAACCGAAAATCTCTCCGAGGAGACTCTCACAGCGCTTTCAACCTATATAGATCACGAGCGTGATCCTATCGATAGTACCCCAGAACCGTTGTTGACGACGCATGCAGGGCGTGCTACGACCGATACCCTCCGGCGATCGATAAAGCGGGCGAGTAAATCACACGGTCAGGATAGTATTGTAACTCCGATTGACATCCGGCGGTTCGCGCTCTCACGAGAATAAATGTCGGAGGCGTTGGCGGAGGCATTGGCTGAAATCGACGATCCGGGAACGATCAGTCAACTCCTTCACGAACTTGACGTGGGGGAGGATGACTTTGATTCCGTTCCTGACCAGCGTACGCTCAAAGAGTTATTCGAGCGGTACCTCCTCCGCCGACGCGATCGGAGCCCATCAACGATTTCCCAGTACAAACGCACGATTCCAGAGTTCATTGACTTCGCCGACGAGAAGGGCGTCAAGTATCCAGCCGAATTATCTGAAAGTCTCATCGACGCTTTCGTCGATGAGTTATTTACCAGGTACGAGGCTGCTGCTACGATTATTACCTACACGAAGAATGTTCGCGTATGGTTGAACTGGCTCAACAAGCGGGATCTTTGTCCGGCTAATTTACGCGACCTGCTCGACAAGGAAGAACTTGGACTGTCACCGAATGCGCGTGATGAGGCCCTGCCCGAATCAGAGGCCATGCATATCATTCAGAAGCACCGGGCACAACGATACGGGACAGCACAGCACGCGTTAATCGAGTTACTCTACAATTCCGGTCTACGGATTGGGGAGGTTCATTCACTCGATGTTGGGGATCTGCTTTCGGCGAGCAATGATTTACATGTCCGACACAGGCCAGACGAGGGGACACGGCTCAAAAATGGGGCAAGTAGTCACGGCTCCCATAGCGATGGTGAGCGGAATATTACACTCAAGCCGACAGTCGTGGATGCACTGGAAGAGTACATCGCAACAGACAGGGTAGATGTGACGGGAGATTTTGGCCGGGAACCTTTGTTCAGCACACAGCATGGGCGGGCTTCACGTTCAACCCTCCGAAGATGGACGTACCAAGCGACGAGCTGCCGGTGGGCCAACGAAGATGCGACAGAGGTTACGTGCGATGGATCCTGTGATCCCGATTCTGACGTCTGCCCGTATTCGTATTATCCTCATGCGGTCCGTCGAGGGTCGATTGTTAATCATTTGAACGGAGACTTGCCTCACGGGAAAGCAAGCGAACGGTTCGACGTCTCAATCCCTATTATAAAACGACATTATGATCCGCGGGTGAAGGAAACCCGGAAACAAGAACGAGCGGATGCCGTGCAGAATGCTTGGTCCGATTTCTGAAAAGACCTGCTGACCAATTCGTAGTCTCTCATGCTACAGAATTAGTATGGGTCGGCGACTCTCCATACCGCAAACCTAGCCGCGGAATCAACAGCGGTGCGCCAACCAGGGGAAATAACGGGGATCGTGGGAGAGGGGAACACTCTCACAGGGGAGGGGCCCACCACAGCCCCAAGCCCGTGGTAGGGATCGAACCTACCTCCGTCCTGACGGGGTTACACCTACCGATTGTTCAGGGAGCCACTTAGTTGTTAGGGAACCCAAATGTCTGATAAGCACAGTTGCTTACCCAATTTGTTAACCCGTAGTTATGCAAAACCAAGGTTGAAACACCATGCCAACACAGCCAATAACGATGGAGAGCGCCGCCGACCTGAACGACACCGATCACGCCATCATCGACCTCCTTAGCGAGGGTCGTGAAACGACTGGTTCTCTCTCTGATAAGTTGGACAAGAGCCCGAACTACATCCGCGATCGGCTGCAGCTGATGCGGCTAAACGGGTGGGTTCGCTACTACCACGAACCGACCGCCCTACACGAACTTGTGAGAGATCCTCGCAACGACTCCGACAACAAATGAACGTCTTACTAAACAGTCGATTCTGAATCTTTCTGGTTTGTCATTCTGTTTTGAATCTCAAGAACGGTTCAATCGAGAGCGATTCAAATTCACCGCAGAGCATATATCGATTGGCTTGAACCTCTGTGTATGGCCATCTCCTTAGACGAACTCGAATCTCACCTCTTCAAATGCGCCGACATAATCCGCGACGCCGTTGACCCAACCGACTACAAGGAGTTCATCCTCCCGCTCGTCTACTACAAATCCATCTCCGACGAGTTCGAGGTGCAGTACGAACAGAACGTCGAGGAGTACGGTGAGGACTTCGCCCGCAGAGAGAATCTCTACGACATTCCGGTCGTCCCCGAGGGCTACCTGTGGGACGATCTCCGCGCCGTCAGCGACAACGTCGATCAAGCCCTGAACGAGGCCTTCGACGCGCTCGTTGAGGAGAACCCCGAACTCTCTGGCGTCTTCCGAGCTGACTTCATTGACGCCGACGCCCTCGACGACGACCGACTCGGACGGCTGATCGAACACCTGGACACCTACGACCTTGACCGCGACAGCGTTCCCCCGGACATGCTCGGGGAGGCGTACATGGACTTGGTGCGCCACTTCGCGGAGGAGGAGGGCAAGTCCGGTGGGCAGTTCTTCACGCCGCCGCACATCGTCAACCTCTGCGTTCGGCTCGTCGATGAGTTCGAGGACGGGATGACGTTCCACGACCCGACTGTCGGCTCCGGGGGGATGCTCATCGAGGCGGCGCGGTACTACCGCGAGGAGCAGGGCGGCGACCCGTCGAAGATGAAGTTCACCGGGCAGGAGATCAACCCCGACATTGCCGCGATTGCGAAGATGAACCTCTCCATCCACGGCCTCGATGGGGATATTCAGCGCGAAGATTCACTTTCCACCCCCGCGTTCACAAACGACGACGAGAACGAACTCACGCGCTTCGAACGCGTGCTGGCGAACTTCCCGTTCTCCGCCGATTGGGACAAGGACAGTCTTCAGGACGACCCCTACGGACGCTTCGACTGGCACGAGAAACTCCCGCGTGCTGACCGAGGGGACTACGCCTTCATCATGCACATGGCAAAGCAGTTGAAGCGTCCCGATCAGGACGGTGCTGGTGGGAAAGCGGCCATCGTTGCCCCGCACGGCGTGCTGTTCCGCAAGCACGAATCACGGTATCGGGAGTATATGCTGGAGGAGGATATGGTGGAGGCCATCGTTGGCCTTCCCGAAAACCTGTTCCAGAACAACTCGATTCCCTCGGCGGTTCTCGTTCTGAATACGGACAAGGCGGAGGAGCGTGAGGGTGAAGTGCAGTTCATCCACGCCGCCGACGAGGACTTCTACGAGGAGCTGTCGAACCAGAACGAACTCACCGAGGACGGGCTTGACCACATAGTCGAGAACTTCCGCGATTGGGCGACTGAGGAGCGCGTGAGTCGGACGGTGTCGCTGGACGAGATTCGAGAGAACGACTACAACCTGAATATCGCGCTGTACGTCGATACGACCGAGCCAGAGGAGGACATTGACGTGAAGGAAGAACTGGTGAAGCTACGTGAGTTGCAGGCAGAGCGTGACGAGATTGAGGCGACAATGAAGGGGCACATGGAGGCTCTCAACTATGAGTGAGGAGGCTAAGTTGGACGAGTCCGCTCAAGAAATGAGTTCTGAGGAAAACCCTGAAAGGCCGGATGATTGGGGTCGTAGGCCTCTTTCTGAAATCAGCCTTTGGACAGATGCTGGAGGCACACCAAGAACCTCAAATGATGAATATTGGGATGGAGATATTCCGTGGGTTCAGACGGGTGAACTTACAAAAAGACATATCAGAAGTACTGAGAAGCACATTACAGAACTTGGTTTAGAAGAATCGACTGCCAAACGATTCCCGCCGGGGACACTCCTGATTGGAATGTATGGTGAGCCGACTGTGGGTGAGTCGGCGTTACTTGAGATAGAGGCAACCACTAACCAGGCGTGTTGTGGTGTATCCCCTAATACGGATATTATCAATGCGGAATTTCTGCATCAGATGATGCAGTACGAAAAGCCCCGTCTCTATTCTCTCCGTGCAGGCTCTGGACAACAAAACATTCGACAGGGGATTATTCGGAAGTTCGAGATCGACATACCACCCCTCTCCGAACAGCGCAAGATCGCCACCGCCCTCTACACGGTTGACCGGGCAACTGAGAAAACTGAGGAGATTATCGGAAGAGTGAGTCGTATCAAGAAGGGGTTCAAGCAAGATGTTTTTTCAAAGGGGTACTTTGACCACCAGTCACATCAAGAAAGTCAAGTTGGGAAGATACCAGAGTCGTGGAAAATTGAGTCGGCGGCTGACTTGTGTGATGGAATTACCGTGGGTGTAGTTACAGGCGCGACAGACTCCTATGTCTCACCATCTGAAGGGGTGCCGTTCATACGGTCACAAGATATTCACGAAAATCACATCGAACAGGACTCATTGAAATACATATCTGAAGAATTTCACGAACAGCAGAATAGCTCAGAGTTACGCGAAGGCGATGTGATTACTGTTCGGACAGGTGAACCAGGAACAAGCTGTGTCGTCCCCGCTGAATTAGATGGCGCAAACTGCTTCTCGTTAATAATCTCCCGACCAAAGGAGGAAGTTAACGAGCGGTTCTATAGTTACTACATCAATTCAGAGAAAGCGCTTGATTTCATTGACTCTTGGAAAGCTGGAGGTGTACAAGATAATTTCAACGTGGGGGTGATGGAACGCTTGCCAGTCCCCGTACCAACTCCGGAAGAACAGCAAGCAATCGTAGATTCGCTTGATGACATTAATCACCACCTTGAGTCTGAACGTGAATATCGTAACCATCTCCAGCGACTCAAACGCGGTCTCATGCAAGACCTCCTTTCGGGGAAAGTCCAAACTACCGACACTAACATAGAGGTGCCCGAAGAAGTCGCCCAACATGGTTAGCGTCCCATCCGAGTACGGCGTCGAACGCTCCATCCTCTCGTGGCTTGACGGCGTCGGATGGGTAACCCACGGCCAAGACGGCGACAGAGGCGCGAAAACCCTTGACGACGCCTATGGGCGCGACAGTCACGAGGTCATCTACTGGAACCTACTCGCCGAGCAAGTCGTCGAGATCAACGACGCTGTCACCGAGGAGAACGTCGAGAAGTTCATCTCCTCGCTGAAGCGCGACCTCGATGCGGAGAACCTCATGGACGGCAACCGTGAGTTCTACCAACTGCTCACCAAGGGCAAGACCTTCTCCGTCCAGCGCGACGACGGCACGAGCGAGACGATCTACGTTGACCTAATCGACTACGAGAACCCTGAGGACAATCGCTTCCACGCGGTGAATCAGTTCTCCGTCTCCCGCGAGACGACCATCCGCCCGGACGTGAACCTGTTCGTCAACGGGATTCCGCTGGTGACGATGGAACTCAAGAGTCTCGCACAGGATAACGACTGGCACGACGCTGTCAGCGACCTGCTGGCGTATCAGGAGGACGTGCCACGGCTGTTCGTCCCCGGCCTGTTCAACGTCGCCGCCGACACGATGGAACTCCGGTACGGCGCTGTCGGCGCGCCCAAGGAGTTCTACGAGCCGTGGAACGACGCCCCGGCGACGTTCGAGGACGATAACGAGATGCGGCAGGCGGTGACGGCGCTGTGCAACCCTTCGACGCTTCTCGATCTGGTGAAGCACTTCGTCTTCTACGAACGACGAGCTGGCGGTGACGCGAAGATCGTCCCGCGCTACATGCAGTACTACGCGGTGAACCGAATCCTCGACCGCGTCGATGAAGGTGTCCACAAACGCGGCCTCATCTGGCACACCCAAGGGTCGGGGAAGTCGTTCACGATGCTGTACGCCGCCGAGAACCTGCTCAAACGTTCCGACGTGGCGAAGAACCCGCAGGTGTTCATCATCGTCGATACGGACAAGCTCAATAGCCAGATGCGCGACCAGCTGGCGAACCTCTCGCTGGAGCGGTGGACGGAGGCGGAGAGTATCGACCACCTGCAAGAACTCATCGAGCGCGGGCAGAGCGAGCTGGTTCTCACGACCATCCAGAAGTTCGAGAACGTTGACCCCGACGTCCAAGGAAACGATGAGGTCGTCGTCATGTCCGACGAGGCCCACCGCTTCATGGAGGCTGACCTCGGTAGCCGCCTCGATGCGGCCTTACCCGACTGCTACCACTTCGGGTTCACCGGTACGCCCGTCCGCGAGGGCGAGAAGCACGAAGACCGCAACACGTTCCAGGAGTTCTCTCCCGAGGGTGAGGACTACCTGCACCGCTACTCCGTGAAACAGGGTATCGAGGACGGGCTGATTCTGCCGGTGTACTTCACACTCCGTCACGAGATGGAGTGGGAGATCGACGAGACGGGCCTGGACGAAGAGTTCGAGTCGGAGTTCCAGCGGATGACTACCGAGCAGAAGCGCGAGTTCATCCGCGACAACGTGAATGCGACGACGCTGGCGGAGATCGAGCCGCGTGTTGATCGCGCCGTCGAGGAGATCGACCAGCACTATGACCAGCACGTTGCCCCGAACGGCTGGAAGGGGATGGTCGTCACGCCGAGTCGGCGGTCGGCGGCGATGTACGGGGAACGCCTCATCGAGCGGCGTGGGGAGGATGCGGTCGATGTTCTCTACACCGCCACGAAGGACGACCCCGACATTATCGAGCAGTTCCACACGGACTCAGAGGAGCGCGACAGGATCGTGAAGGAATTCAAGGAGGACGGGAATCCCGAACTCCTCGTCGTCCACAACATGCTCCTGACGGGCTTCGATGCGCCGATACTCAAAACGATGTACCTTGACCGCAACCTGAAGAACCACAACCTCATGCAGGCTATTGCCCGGACGAACCGGCCTGCTGAGGGGAAGGAGAACGGGGAGATCGTGGACTTCCAGGGCGTGTTCGAGAACATCGACGAGGCGCTGGACTACGACGCTGAAACGAAGGAGTACGCCGCCCGCGACAAGGATGAACTGTTCGATGATCTCGTTGACCAGGTCGAATCGGTGATGGCGATCTTCGACGGAATCCCGAAGGCCGACACGCAGGAAGCGACTTACGAGGCAGTTAGTCGGGTAAGCACTCATCCAGAACGCCGTGAGTTCAAGCAGGGCTTCCGTCGGCTAGAGAACCTCTACGAGGCTGTCGCCCCGGATGGTCGCTTGGTGAGCGAAGGTATCGAGGACGACTACAAGTGGCTGAGCCGAGTCCATGTCGCCTTCAAGCGCACTACCTCGGGCGACGACGACCCCGAGGAGGACATGCGGGAGAAGACACGGGAGATCATCAGCGACAACGTCGAAATCACAAAAATCAAGGACGAATTCCCTACCTACAAGCTCGGGGAGGAGTACCTCGAAGACGTTGAAGACCTCGACAATCCCGGCGTGAAGGCGTCGCAGATCGCCCACGCAACTCGGGAACACCTTCATCCACGGGAGAACCAGAACCCTCGGTACAAACGCCTGAGCGAACGCGTGACCGACATAGTCGAACGCTGGCAGAACGAGCAGATCAGCGACCCGAAGGCTGTTGAGGCACTGAAGTCGGTCGAAGACGCGGTGATGAGCGTCGAGGAAGATGCCGAGGAAGAAGGCATGGATGACGCGGAGTTCGCCATCTACACTCACCTCACCGAGGAGACGCCCGACGCTGTCGAGTCTGAGGAACAAGCGGAGGAGATCGCTGAGGAGATCGTCTCGCAGTTTCATGACCGCGTTGACCGCGACTACCCCGGCTGGAAGACGAACCAGCAGACCATCTCGGAGATTGAACGCATCCTGCTGGACGTGATAGTTAATCAGCACGACCTCGGCCACCTAATTCGGGACGACGAGTTTGTGGACGCCCTACGCAACTACCTCATCCAGAACCATGGCTAACGCACAACTCCACGAGATCGAGCTGTTGGGGAACACCATCAAGTACGAAGTACGCCACAGCACCGACGCTTCGAAGCCCCGCATCGACGTGGATATTCACGGCGTCACAGTCGTCCTTCCTGAGTCTCCGTCAGTCACGCCGGACGAGCTTCTCCACGACAACGCGGCGTGGGTCGTCGAGAAGACGAGAGGGTTCGAGAAGTACCGTGAGCAAGTGCCAGAACGCCGGTTCGCGGAGGGTGAGTTCTTCCCGTATCTCGGAGAGGAACACGAGGTTGTTGTCGAACAGCGCCCGTCATCGAGTGTCGTCGATGGAACGCTTCGACTTGCGAAACACCACGTCGAGGACACCTCCATCGAGCGCGCTCTGGAAACGCTGTACCGACGGAACGCACGACAACGGTTCGAGCGACGAGCGGACTACTTCGCGGAGCAGATGGGCGTCGGGTACGAGCAGATCGAGGTTCGGAACCAGCGCACTAAGTGGGGAAGTTGTTCCTCGAACGGAACGCTCGGCCTGAACTGGCGACTAATGATGGCTCCGCCGGAGATCGTCGATTACGTCGTCGTCCATGAACTCGCCCACCTCTGGGAGGCCAACCACAGCTCGGAGTTCTGGTCACTCGTCGCGGAGCATGACCCCGAGTACGAAGACCACTCGGAGTGGCTCACCGAGAACAGCGCTCGGCTGGTGTTCTCTGAAGACGACCTTTGACTACTCTATCGGCGGTCGGAGATCGTGTTCTCGGAAGTCGTGTATCTGATCGTCCTCGATCTCGATCCGGTAGAGCAGGCTGTCTCGTTCGTTCCCCGTGGTTTCTCCGGCATCGTCGTCGAGTATTCGAACGACAGTTCCGTGCTTCCCATGTAGCTCATCGTGATCGGGATCGGTTTCCTCGGGAATGTCTACCCGAACACGGTCGCCATTCTCGAAGCGAGGCATCTGGTAAAGTCGTTCGGACGAGAGTGCTTGACTCTGGCTTATCGACATTCCTGACGAACTCCAACGTCTTGTTGCACATGACTCTCGGTGATGCACCCGGATCTAGCTCTGTTGAAAGCCTCAGCCCGTGATAGATATGGGGAAGGTCTGTAAGTACAGAGGATACAGTTCGCAGAGCGGTCCACTTCACTCAGTACGGGTTCACGCCACGGTTTCAACACCGGTAATCTCGAACCGAGCTCCACCAACATCACTCTCAGTCACTTCAATCTCCCACCCGTGCGCACCGACCATTTCGTCAACGATAGCGAGCCCAAACCCAGTCCCCTCCTCGCGGGTTGTATATCCCGGCTCGAACACGGAGTCACGGTCACTCTCGGATATCCCCGGGCCATCATCGGATATGTAGAATCCTTCCTGGTCAGGCAACGCACCAACCGTGACCGTCACATCCGGGCCACCGTGATCCACAGCGTTTCGAAACAGGTTTTCGAACAGTCGCTGCAGACGGGTCGGGTCCGCTTTGAACTCTAAGTCGTCAGCGACCCGCAATTCCGCAGTATTTGTTTCCACCATCTTCCAACAGCTGCTTGCAACCGACGAGAGTGACACTGCATCCCACTGATCGACCGGGTTTCCCTCACGGGCGAGCGTGAGAATTTGCTCAATTAGGTCGTCCATCCGGGTTAAGGCCCGATCAACAGCCTCCGCATGGGGATTATCTGCTGCCATCCCTTCCTCCTCGCGCAGCAACTCGAACCGGCCAGTGGCCACATTGAGCGGGTTGCGGAGGTCGTGGCTCACTAAACTAGCGAACCGTTCAAGACGTTCGTTCTGCCGCTCTACCTCCTCACGGTACATCTCACGGTCGGTCACATCGGTGAGTACGATTGTCCGACCGAGCCCAGCTTTCGCCGTCCCATAGGGGGCCTCTGTAACACGGTAATACCGTATGGAACCCTCCTGCTGCAGCTTCAGAATCGGGTTATCGCTATCGAGACAATCGGCCACCTCGGGGAGTATCGTCTCCAGATGGATACCCTCTGTACCGTCGAGGTCGGGAAACAAGGTCCGTGCAGCACGATTCGTGTCTCGGATGTGGTTGTCCGCGTCGAGCGCGATGATTGGTACGTCCCGTTCACCGGCTAGTTGCACAGCGTCGAACCGATCAATGTAGACGAATGCGACACCGACAGCGAAGACGGCCACTCCGAGCGGCTCGTAAGTGATGTCGATGAGGAGAGGCGTCGTGTACCCGGCGATGTCGAACACGACTGGGAGCCCGGTGATTCCAACGAGCGCAAAGAGCGCACGTGTGTCGAGGTCAATTTGGGTGAACAGTTCTAGTAGCATGAAGTAGCCGACAAAGGCCAGTGCATACGAGAGCCCCATTGCAGTCCAGTGAAGCGGACCTGTGTACACAGATAGATGGGGGAACGGGGTGGCAACGGCTGTTGTCGTGAAATATGCATGGTGGAGAGGGTTGGTGACCTTCACCGCGACAAGTACGACGTAGACAACGACAGCAAGGCGACGATATGTCGGATTTTGGTGGTACGTCCGACCGGTGTACGCAGAGCAGAAATAGAGCCATGCGCCGACAGCTGCGAGACCCACCACTAGTCCAATTGTATACCACCCGAGTTTGAGTTCCGTCGTCGGGGACACGAGAAATCCAACATGGGCAGTCGCCCAGCTACCGCTCGTCAGCAGGAGTGCCCATAATCCACGTCGCGTGTCGGAGTCGGTGATACGCTGAAGTTGGGTGAGGCTTACAAAACAGGCTAGTGCAGCCACGGTGAACAAACAGACGTAGAGTACAAATAGTGGCGACGCCGACAGGACAGCCATAGCGTATTCTATCAGAGATGTAAATAATAGTCTGCCGGAAACATGCAACCCCACTTACCGACTGTTTCACACTGAATCCCCAGGTGTAATCCGACTCGATGTGGCGAACCGCTTCGCTAGTGTCTGACCAATAAGATTTGAATGGCTAAGTCGTGGGTGTTGCGAGAAGGCTGGTGCGGCATGCGTGCTATTATTCGTCCGGGTCGTAGATCTTCCGGACCCAGGATCCTTCTGAAAGTTTTAATTGGATTTCTTCGCCGTCATCCCACTGGTTGTCGAACCCGCCGAACATGTAGCCACAGCCTTCGTCAAGTGTGATATCGTCGTTGAACACCACACAGGGTCGCTGGACATCGCCTCTGTCGCTGTTCCCGAGCATGACCTTCTGGTGCGGTTCGTGATTTCGGAGATCGATGGTGTAGTTGACGAACGCTTTCGTCTTGACAAACCCGTTCGTTCCGTCGAACTCGTCAATGTGGATGAACGGCGGGCTACTCATCGGTTCTCACCACCGTGAACGACGGTGACCTGACCACAGGTTTGGACGGCGGGTTGTGGGCTACCGCAGGTGGGACAGTGCGTGTGAGTGATCGGGTCTATGAGGTCATCGCACGCATCGCACATCACGAGGCCGCTGTGTTGGAGGCGGCCGTCGTTGATGAGTACGGTTCGTAGCCACCCATCACGGACGAGCATCAGTGCGTCTGTGGGTTCGTAGAGCCGTGCGTGGCTGCACTCGGCTGCTGGCGCGTCAACGGGTGTGGCGCTGAACCAGGCTGATGCGAGCGGTTGGTCTGCAGGGGTTCGTTCGTGCCAGCGGTCACGGGCGTGTTGTTTGATTAGCGGGAGATACGTCTGGTCGAGGTTGATGAGTACGGACATCTATCGAATGGATTGTTTGGAACAGTTCGTCGCCGTCTGGGAGCCAGTGGCTGCCAGTAGAACATATCGAACGTTGGCCAGCGTTGCCACTAGCCGCGTCGATATGTGCTATGGTGATTGAGACCCGACGAAACAGCGCTTCGACAAGGACTGATACCTCTCGGCGATGTGTCGAAGGACCTCTATGGGGTGTCGCTGGCTAACGACGAGAACGATGCGGGCGCGAATCGCGCGTACGGACTAAGGTACGTACGAAGGGGTTCGCCTGACTGGGCGAAGCGATCAATCTCCCGCGCGTAATGGGCATCGAAGCCTCTTTCGAAACCCGAAGAGGGGATCAGAATTTTCGAAGGACCCCGAATGGTTTGGGGAGACAATTCGCGCATTAACTGGCAGCCAAGCCGTCTCTCCGCCTTATGGCGGAACCGACGACCCTCACTGCGCATATTGTCGCAAGGAATACTTAAACAGAAATTACTTGAAGGAATAGTAGATGAAGTATTGATTCTTATAGCGCATATATGGCAAACAGACTGTATCAACCACCTTCTCCCTTGGTACTAGTGTCCGTGGCAGCGTCTGATTCGTCCCACTCATCCGGACCAAAAAATGCCTCTTTTTTCAATTCTCGCTTGACGAGCTGGGACACACTATATAGATCCGCTTTCGAAACATCACGCTCATCTAGTAGATCTCGGTAGTCTGAATCGTCAAGCATCCGTGTCGGCAAGTCATCCGCATCAAGATCGGACAAGACATCGTCAGGGTATCGCCGAGATCGGTCCCACTCGACAACCACTTTAATTGTTGCTAGTGCAACTTTTCCAAGCCGTTTCTGCCGACCAAACCGATCCAGATTCATCGTTGTAATCGCAGCAACCGCCATACGTTGCTGGTGGGTCGGAAGATCAAGAGCAGAGCAGAACGATTCAGTAATACGCTTTTTGTCACGAGCAGCTTCACGAGTACTGTGGTTTCCGTCGGACCGATGCCGGCCTTCGTTGTGTCGGATGAGTTTATCAATATCGCCGCCAGCGCTTCCGATCCCGACACGAGTGTCACCGAACGCATCGTACCCCGTTGTGTACTTCACAGGTGAATGATCGAGTTCTTGTTGCCGGGAGGGCTTTTGTTCTGGAGTTTCCTCAACAAGATACTGATCAGTCTCCGCTGCCCTGTTGTCGTCTTGTTCTGTTTCGTCGTTTATGCTCTCTCTCACAGTTGACTCCCGAGTCCTGTGAAGACTATTACCATCTACCCTTTTAATTTATTTGACTAATGGGGGTGTGAGGGTATGTTGAGAGTAGGAGGATTGACCTCCAGAGTCAGGATTACGCTCCTCATGCCCAGTCGTGATTGTTGATGCCTTCGTAGTGTTTTAAACGGCTGTTGATCTCCCAAGATTCCCAGTTACACTCGTGGTAGAGGACGTCGGCGAGTTTGTCGAAGTTGCTTTTGTCGAGTTCGATACCGCGGTTTCCACGGTAGGTGATGTAGGGTTCGCTCCGCAGGTCAGCGTAGACCTCACGGGCGGTCGGATAGTCATCATCGATTGCTGAGAGATTCAGGAGAGCGTCCTCTGTGATAGGTGTGCCCCATCTGTGTTTCGCTATCATCGTCGCCAAGAGGGAACATTTCACCGACGGCTTCTCCATACCAAGTGGATAATCCACGTTCTATATAAACTCTGTTAATGACAGTTAACGGTAGTGGAAACACTTATACACGCAGGGGAGTTTATTCTCTGTATGAGCAATATGGAGCAGGCAGACGACCGAGGGGCGAAGAAGGAACTCCGGAAGGAGCATCCCAGCGGGTGGCTCTATCTTACGCGGCACGACGCAGTCCCCATCCTGGTAGACGCGTTGCTCGACCTCCCGCCGAACCGCGAGTTCAACAAAACCGAGCTTGCAGAGCACGCTGGCGTCACGCGCCAAACCGTTGGCAACTATACTGATCTCCTGCTTGAGGTCGAACTTATTGAGGAAGTACCGAACACATCACCGAGCCGGTATCGAGTCGCGGACAGCGACGTCGTCCAAGAACTATTCGAGCTGAACAGCGCGCTCAACAATATCGGTGACGCGTAGATGAGACGAAAGCAGGTATTCAGTCTCCGATCTATTCAGTTAGTACTATTTACTAACGTATTATCGTAGTCGGCTCGGTATCCTGCAAAATTGGAATTGTTTGACCGGGTTGAAACCCTCAGCCTGTGACAGATTTGGGTGTCGGTAAGTACAACCTCTGTATCGATCACGTCAATTCTGACAGAAGTCAAGGCGTTTTCGAAGGCGCTGTTGAACACAGCTCAAAGACCTACTGGATAGATTATGGCTCCTCGTAGAAACCGGTCTCAAGGGCTTGGAACCGAAGAACCTGAAGTTCATATGATAGTAGAATAAATGCCTAACAATGCCGACCCTCCGGAATGCGACGACGAAACCGGGATGGTTCATTCGTTGGAAGCCCCACCCCGACCATGGTCGTCCGAGCACATACCAGATCACTAACCGAGCACGGCGGCTGCTGCGAGATATGGGATATCTGGTTCCCAATGAGGGAGACGAGATCGAAATTCCACATAGTCTCTGTCGTCCACTCCGTATCTTAGGTGACCTTCATTTTGAAAATGAAGAATCCCCGGGTGATGTCGAAATTGACCAAGCCCCGAGTATTCCCACTAATTCTGGTGGGGAGTTACCACCAAAGAAGGAGGTGGAACTTCGTAAATTCATTAAGAAACATCCCCGGCTAACAGAAGAGAAGGAAGAAGAACTGACTGAAGATCTCAACCGTCTGAATTCAGATGTTGATCTTCAATCAGATTCGAAATCACCGCCGAGCGATGGACCTGCAGGAGAAGTCAATATTGATCCGGATGACTTCTTCAGTGGTGGAAATGGACTCTCTCCAGAATCTGAGGAAGTACTACAAAACAACGAACCAGTAAACGTCGGTGAGGATATCCCTGAGCTGGTTGAAGAAGAAATAGGGCAGATTAGCTATGAGGAATACTACGAATCAATTTCTGAAGTGTCAGGGCATAAAGAATCACTTCGAGAATTTGATAAACACCCGCGCGATTTCGAGTATATCAGACCAGAAGATGGAGCATTGAGATACGGTATTGGTTGGGTTGATCACTATGAGAGTGGAAAATGCTCCTTGTCAGTGTTAGATGGACGACAAGATGCTGATATGGCGGATATAAAATTCAAATTTACAACTCTGGGAAATTCGGAAATATCACTATTTAAGCATGAGATCCACATTGATGATAGCCAATTCGTGCACTGGTCTGTGACTGCTGATGAGGAGAATATTTCTGAGGGGCCAACCGACAGCGATGCAGTAAGCGGCGAAGAATTTCATCGGATACTCCACGATCGAAATTGGTTACTGGAGGTTATCGAGGAATTTGTTAGCGGTCTTGAAAACGTCGAGATTCAAGATCCAGTAGAATGGAAAGGTTTCGACTAATTTTGCTACAGTAGACTTGTCTGTTGGACTGATATATAATCTAAGTTTTGTGTTGGCCGAATAAAATAGAATCGGCTGCTAACTACGCACACCTACTGAGTGGCTGTTTCACTCTGAATTAGATGTGAGAATCCCTCTCGTCGTGCAAAGTCGCTTCGCTAAGTACAAAGGATTCAGCTGTCGTTGCGGATTTCATCCCACACATCCCGGCAATCATCGCATAGATAGCCTGTGAAGCCATCAATATCGTAACGCTCGACATTGGTGGTATCCCCGCACCGTTCACACTTCATAGCCGATCGTCTTCTTTCTCTCGTTATAACATCACGGTTTACTCAACGAGGCTAGAAGGCAATTTTCTCTTCATACCCGCTCCATATTCAAGATTCACGGCCGATACAGACACCACTACTTTGGACTTGGCAAAGTATAGTACTCCTGTCCTGTGCCTGGATCCGACCCAATACAGTGTCCAGTCTGTGGATGGACTGGACAACAGTCCGAGCTCAAAAAAGCACAGAAAGATCCTACCTGTCCTACTTGCGGTGAGACGGTGATGATTGAGTAGCTTGCAGGGTCACTGAACTCACCCCACCTCCACGTTCACCCGCTCTGCGGTGTGGTAACTGTACGACATCCTTCGGAAGTAACCTATTAATCACCGAACAATATACCTTGGTAACCGTTCTTCGTTGAGGTTACTCAAGTCAATACGCTCTTTAGTGAATAAGTCGCCAAATGCCACATCAAATGTTGCGCGGTCAAAACGGCCCACTTGAAGCGAGGTGATCTTGTGAATGTGCCGTTCTACTCGATCAACCGAATGCCTTCCACCAGGGTGGAAGATTAGATAAGCACGATAATCATTATCGAACATCGTTTCAAGCCGGCGATGAAGTCCGAGTGCGTTGATCATGTAGTAGACCTCAACAGCGATTTTCAACGGGCGAGAAATTCGAATGTCCGTAATGACGAAGCTCGGTCGTTCACCAACCCACTTTTCAACATCAATTTCGACTGGAGGTCCTGCAACTTCCTGGATATGGTTGTAGAGGTCTTTCGCTGTAACTTCCACCGCTAATCGATGCTCCTTAGAGCTGCCATCGGATGCAAAGCAGTCCGAAGACCCGTCCGCGTGACGAAAACAACCGAATAAATCGTTACCTCTGTCGTGGTTGTATTTCACCGGTTTACCGCAGATTAGGCAACGAATGTCTCCGATGAGTTGCCGATCCGTTTCGCAGGTTTCAGGGTGTAGCTCTGTCCCGAGAACAGCCTGTTGGAGAGTGTTACTTTTCGCTACAAGCATGATTTCCTCGTTCAGGCTGGTCCAGCGAATCGGTTGATACGGTACTAGCTACGAGGTCAATTGGCATTGCAGTATGGGCTTGGGAGTGCAGGTAGTTGGTCAATCGCTGATTGAGCCTACGATACTAACTCGCCTTGCCACTAGGTGAGGCGGGCTGACTCGCCACAATTACTGGTTTACGGCTATTCAGGATGCACTGGTTCTCGGCACTGCGGGCACTCAGCGAAGACGCCGGTTTCGTATTCGATGAGCAGGAGATCTGTCGGAATGTCGTTCCCGCAGACCGGACAGCTTCCGAGGCTTGTGATCGACATTAGGGGGAATGGAGCACTGGAGCGTGTCACACTAGATTCCAGGCTCCAACGGCACTTGGAGAGCTAGCAGCAAAAAGACGGCCCAACCACGGTGAAAGTAGTGGTTGGTGCTCTTGGTGAAACTCTCAGCACGTGAACGTTTCAGCAAATGTCCTGAATAGAGTCCCAGCTGACGTATTTGACGCAGTAATCGGACTAATGCCAGACTTCCTCCCCGTGTTTGTCCCAAGCGTCATCCGGATCTAATCCAGCCTCAATCGCTTCAACGACCCTGTCAACTGTTTCGTTGGTGAACCCCTCTCTTGAATCTCCCTCACCGAGAGAAATTTCTTCCCGATGGTAGTCACGGTCGTCAAGAACACCGATTTCCTTCATTACCGCCTTACACCGAGCCCACGTGATTTCACTACCAAGCTCTTCACGGATACCGTCTCGGAGTTGAAACGGATTGAGTGGATACCGGTCGTGAAGATTTTTCTCAGAGAACAGATACACCGGTAAGTGGGTGTGCGTATTCTACGAGCTTCCCTAATCTGAACCCCTGTATAGGCGAGGATATTTAATATCAAAGCATAACCATAGCAATATGATTCCGCCCAGTCTTGACGACCTCTCAGTTGAAGATCTCCGACAACTTGTGGAAACAGGGGTACCGGAGAAACAGGAGCTCGAATTCAAACGTCAACTCGATCCACGAAACAAAAGTCACAAAGAAAAATTCCTGGCCGAAGTCACTTCTTTCGCTAACACTACTGGTGGCGACCTAATTATCGGGATTCCGGATCCTGAAGATGTTGACGAAGAAGACGAAGCCGACCTCTGGTGGATTACCGACTACGACCGCGACAAATACAAGCTGGATTGGGAAAACTTGATTCGCACTAGTACCGATCCCCGCCTGCGAACTCACGAGATACGGACACTACCCAACCCTGATGGAACTGGATTCGTCGCCATCGTTCGTGTCCAGGCCAGTACGGTCTCACCGCACCGCGTTACACTTGGTTCGAAAAAACCGTTCTACGGACGGAACTCCGCCGGCAAATACCAGTTCGATGCTGGACAACTTCGGGAGAAGTTCATAGAGCAGTATAGTCTCCGCGAAGAGGTAGAAGGCTTTCTGACAGATCGAATCGCCAAGATTCGTAGCGGGGATACACCTGCTCCATTCGAACCAGGGCCATGTATGGTACTGCACGCAATCCCGGCGACCGCGTTCAACCTGCGAGCGGAAATCGACATCAGTTCGAGTGGTAGTAATGCGTCCAATGGATTGCCGCTATTCCACCGGGATAAGGGCGGTCAGACGTATTCACACGCTCGTCGGAATGTCGATGGGATTGTGAACTCACAGGATATTGGTGACTTCCGCAAGACCTCGGAAGAAGATGAACCCCAGTCAGAATACGTCCAAATATTTAATGACGGTCGTATCGAGGCCGTTCACTCATTCCACTTCAGGAGTGAATTTTCCGAAGACGATAAGATCGGTTTCTGGACGCTCTATGAAATCCTCTTTGACCGGTTACCAGACTATACTGGATTCTTAGCGGAGCGCGATGTTTCTCCACCTATCTTCCTCTATCTGACCTTCGTCGATGCAGAAGGGTTCGTAACCACTTCAGATAAGAATCGAGACTCAAAGAAGTTGGATCGAGAGGTTGCTACATTGCCGGTTGTAACTCTAGAATCCTACGAGAGGAATGCGAAGGAGGTGACGAAAGAGTTCATGCAGCATATCTGGCACGCGTTCGGTGAGCTTGGTGATCCGTTTGATACTTACGAGGAACCATAGGGGATACCTGTATTAAACGATAGGTAGCTTGACTGTACTTAGGGATTCGAGTACTAGTCCTATAGTGAGGATTTCAGTAAAGCCAATCAGTAGAACTCGCGCGCGATACTTCGCAGGCCGTTGTAGGAGAATGTCAGAGAAAGCTAATACCCGAAATGACCGATTGATTTAGTCACAACCCCCCTTCGTATATCTCAGAAGCCCGGAGAGCGGGTATCCGCGTATAACGTATGGTTGAACTCCGAACGAGAATGGCCCTGAGAAATCACGGTGAAATGGCCAAAGCAGCGTTAGAAGGCCTGAATGAAGCAATTCCATCGGCTAACGATCATTCAGATTCTGGATGGGCCCTGGCGGATTTGAACCACCGATCGCCCGGTGTCCCACAGTGCCGACACGAGTGTATCGACGATCTGATATGAGCCGGGTGCTCTGAGACCAGACTAAGCTAAGGGCCCCGTCTTTCGGATCGAACCGCGAACCGCTTTAGGCTATCGGTCCGTCACAAACTACTCTTCAGTAGTAGAGCCTCGATAGGTGCCTCCCCGCGTTGGATCACCACGACCTCCTCCCCGGCTTCCTGGAGGTGTGAGATCTTGTCCTCGAACCCATCCTCGTTCGGTCGAGTACTATCAGCGTACCCGTCCACCTCGATCCAAAGGTCCTGTTCCGGAAGGTGAAAGTCCGCAATCCACTCCGTGTCTTCGATCGGAGGATGTGGAACGTACTCGATCTCTCGCTCGAATAGCGCTTTTGCAACACGTTCCTCTTGGGTACTCGCTAACTCCTCTCCTTTCGGGCCCGAACAACTGGTTCCGTGCTTTTCCCCGGCGGGCACTCCGGCGGCGTTACAGGCATCCCGCCAAGAACCGAACTGTTTCTTTATTACGCTCGTCGGATATACACCGAGATCGTCGTACTGTCGATGCGTCAAATGTGGCGTTTCAACCGCCATATACGCCCCAGCAAGATCCCTGCACATCCGAGGCTCTTCCGTATTCCCGTACGCAAGTACCTGCGTTTCCTCCAATCCAGCGTCCGCTAGAACGTCGAGCCAGTTCCCGTCCGCGTATTTGTAGATCGTCGAAAGAGAAGGAAACCGGTCGTCAGCTGCTGCTTCCGCTGTCGTAGGGGAGCGGCCGAGTTCTTCGGCGAGATCCTGCGTGACTTCGACCAAAGCCTGATGGGACCACTGGCCGCCGGACGGGGGCATGTTGGTAGTTCGACTCCTGATGTGACAAAAGCATCTGGCCGGGACAGACGTACCTTCGAAAGGATCGACGCCGTCGCCAGGGCTCGAACCTGGGACAACCACGTTAACAGCGTGGTGCTCTACCAGCTGAGCTACGACGGCTCATTCCCACGTACCGCGGTTTCACTCATATGGGTTTCGTTTCCCCGCGACACCGCCGACCGACCGACACGGTTTCCCCGCGTCCCGGAATACGCTCGCGCATGACCGACGACGCCCTCGACGCCGTGCTCGACCGCGTGAGCGAGCGCGTCACGCCCGACGCCGACGAGCGCGAGCGCCTGCGCGCCGTCACCGCGGAACTGACCGCGCGCGCCGAGGCCGCCATCGACGACCTGCCCGTCGACGCCGACGTGACCCAGGTCGGCTCCAGCGCCCGCTCGACGTGGCTCGCCGGCGATCGGGACATCGACCTGTTCGTCCGCTTCCCCACCTCGGTCGACCGCGCGGAACTGGAGCGGTACGGCCTCGACGTGGGCCACGCGGTCCTCCCGGACGGCCACGAGGAGTACGCCGAACACCCCTACGTCAAGGGCGAGCACGACGGGTTCGACGTGGATCTGGTGCCGTGCTACGCCGTCGACTCCGCACGGGAGATCCGGTCGGCGGTGGACCGGACGCCGTTCCACGACGCGTACCTCCAGGCCCGATACACGCCCGAACTCGCCGCGGGCGCCCGCCTCTGCAAGCGCTTCATGAAGGGCGTCGGCGTCTACGGGAGCGACCTCCGCACCGAGGGGTTCTCCGGCTACCTGGTCGAACTCCTAACCTTGGAGTACGGCGGGTTCGTCCCGCTCGTCGAAGCCGCCGCCGAGTGGCACCCGCCGGTTCAGTTCGATCTGCGCGGGAGCGGGGGGCCGGCCGAGGTCCCGCCCGAGGAGGCCGAGGCCGCCGCGTTCGACGACCCGCTGGTGGTCATCGACCCCACGGATCCCGACCGCAACGTGGCCGCCGTGCTCTCGACGGCCAACCTCGCGCGGTTCCAGCACTACTGCCGCGAGCTCCTCGACGGGCCCCGGGAGTCGCTGTTCTTCCCGGAGCCCGCCGACCCGATCGACGCCGATAGCGTCCGCGAGCATCTCGACCGACGCGGGACCCACGCGGTCGCGGTGGCCTTCGACACGCCCGACGTGGTCGAGGACCAGCTCTACCCCCAGCTCCGGCGCTCGCTCGGCGGCGTCACCGACGAACTCGACCGACGGGGGTTCGACACCCTGCGGGCGACGACGTTCGCCGACGGCGTGGGCGAGGACGCCGCCGGGCGGTCGGTACTGTTCGTGGAAACCGTCGTCGACGAACTTCCCGCAGTCGAACGCCACGAGGGACCGCCAGTCCACGTCGGCGAACACGCGGCCTCGTTCTACGACGCCTACGCCGACGATCCGTCGGTGTACGGCCCGTTCGTCGAGGACGATCGCTACGTGGTCGAGCGCGAGCGCGACCACCGCTCGCCCGAGGCGTTCCTCCGGAGCGACGCGCTGTTCGACGTGGCGCTCGGGACCCACGTCGAGACCGCCCTCGAAGACCAGTACGAGGTGCTCGTCGGCGACGACGTGGCAACCCTCGCTGGGACGTTCGGCGAGGAGCTCCGGAACTACGTCGAGCCCGAGGTCTGAACCAGTTCGCGCGCTGCCGGCTCAGAGATCGTGGATATCGCGGATCTCGTCGATCAGCGTCACGACCTCGTCGGTCGGCTCGTCGTCCCCGGGGATCGGGTCGCGGCCGTCGAACGTCTCGTGGACGACGGCGACGCTCTCCGAGAGCGTGTCGAGGCCGTACCCGCCCTCGAGGACGAACGCCAGCGCGGCGTCGAGATCGTCGGTCAGCTCCCGGACCGCGTCGGTGAACTGGGCGTACCCCTCGGTGGAGACGCGCATCCGCGAGATGGGGTCGTGGCGGTGGGCGTCGAAGCCCGCGGAGACCAGCACCAGGTCGGGGTCGAACCGCTCGAAGGCGGGGGCGATAGCTTGCTCGAACGTGTGGCGGTACTCTGCGTCGCCACAGCCGGCCGAGAGCGGCACATTGAGCGTCGCCCCCTCGCCCGCCCCGTCGCCGGTCTCCTCGACCGCGCCGGTGCCCGGGTAGAGCCCCTCCTCGTGGGTCGAGGCGTAGAACACGTCCGGATCGTCGGCACAGATCTCCTGGATTCCGTTGCCGTGGTGGACGTCCCAGTCCCAGATCGCCACGCGGTCGACCGCCTCGTTGGCGTCGATGGCCGCCCGCGCAGCGACGGCCGCGTTGTTGAAGAAGCAGAACCCCATCGCCTCGTCTGACTCGGCGTGGTGGCCCGGGGGCCGGCCGATGGCGAAGGGAGTGTCACGGCCGTCGGCGCCGTCGACGGCCGCCTGCGCGGCCCAGATCGCGAGTCCCGCGGACTTGCGCGCCACGTCGTAGGTGTCCTCGCCGGCGACGGTGTCCGGGTCCCACTCGCCGCCGCCGCCCTCGCAGAACTCCCTGATCTCGTCGACGTACTCGGGGTCGTGGGCGCGTTCGAGCGCCTCGCGGTCGGCCGCGGGCGCGTCGACGTACTCGACGCAGTGACGGTCCTTCAGCGTCTCGCGGATCGCCCGCATCCGGTCGGGCGACTCGGGGTGTCGGGGGCCGGTGTCGTGGTCGAGACAGCGGTCAGAGTAGCCGAACTGCATTACTCGAACAGGGCGAAGTACGTCTCGATGTCCTCGGCCTGTACGGTTCGGCGGTCCGCGTGGCGGGCGAGTTTCGCGGCCGCGCGGGCGACGTTGTCGGCGTAGTCCTCCAGAATGTCCGCCAGCGCGATGCGGGCCTCCATCGACACCCGGTACCGGTCGTCGATGTGCAGGCGGGCGATGCGGTCGACGGGCGCGACCGGGAGGCCGACGGCGTCGCGGTCGACGACCTTGCCGACGCCGAAGTCCTCGGCCATGAGGGTCTTCCGGCCGTCCTCCGTGGCTTCCTCGGCCGCTTCGACGGCGAGTTCGGCGCCGCGGTCCTGGATGCGGGCCGCCAGTTCCTCTGCCGCGTCGGCGCTGACGCGGAGTCCGTCCGCGTTGCGACGGATGATCGCGTCGACGGGGGCGAACGGCAGCTCGACGGTCATACCGATACGCTGGGCGTGGCGCGTAAAACGCTTCCCCTCCGCTCTCAGGGCGTCACAGAGTGTGTGCGGGTCGGGTCGGTCGGTGTCGGAGTGGCGGCGACCGGATACGTTAGGAGTGATAGCGTCGCTGCACAATCCGTTCGTCGCGTTGCTCCGTGAAAACGTGACAGCCGTTCGACTCACGGACTCCTCGCTGTCGCTCGTCGTCGTAGTTCGTCGAAAACGTCCGGACGGAGTCCACGCGAGCGGAGCGAGCGTGGGCACGTCCGGTCGTGACTGAACGAACGAAGTGAGTGAAGGAACGTCCGGACGGAGATTTGAACTCCGGTCCCTGGCTCCGCAAGCCAAGAGGATAGTCCACTACCCTACCCGGACTCATCTCCACAAACGCCCGACCCGCATAAGTCGGTTCCGGTTCCCGGGCGGCGTGGGGCGAAGGAACAAAGCAGGTTTTGTCCATACCGCGCGCTTATGCAACCACTCGTCGTCGGGAACACTATGGAACGCAGAACGTTCCTCACGGGCGCCGCCGGGGCGCTCGCGACGATCGCCGGCTGTGTTGGGTCGGCCCCGGAGACGCCCGACGACGGTCCCGCGGCGACCGACACGCCGACGCCGACACCGGCGGCGCCGACGATCATCGCCCGGTCGCTCGAACCGCGACAGGACTGTGAGCAGCCCGGGAGCGCCACGGTCTCCACGGACGGAACCACCGTCACCGTCGACGGCTGCATCGTCGGCAAGAACGGCTGCATGGTGGCGTCGCTCGCGTCGGCGACCTACGACGCCGACGCGGACGAACTCGGGGTACGCGTGGCGACCCGCGACGAGTCCGACGAGGACGAGATGTGCACGCAACAGCTCGTCGAACGCGGCTACACCGTCACCGTCGAGTTCGACGGCGGGCTCCCGGGGACGACGACGGTCACCCACGACGGGGTGGACGGCGAACAGCAGGTCGCCCGGAGTCGGACGGGCGAGTGATCGGCCCTGTGTGACCGGAGGACTAACGGCCCCGCGGGCGAACGGACGGTATGGGCATTCTCGACTCGCTGAAGTCCGTACTCGGCGTGCGTGCGGAGGCCGACGCGTCGAGCGCGGCCGACCCCGAGGCGCTGTTCGGTATGAGCACCGCCTACGTCACGATGGAGGCGGAACTCGGCTACCGCTCGGCCGGCGCGGCCGCGCTCTGTTTCTCCCGGGTCGACAGCACCGCCTTCGCCGACGCCGTCGACGAGGTGGAAACGATCCTCCGTGCGGGCGAGGCGGAGACGGGAACCGAGTTCCGCCGTCACGAGGACGACCACGGCTACCACTGGGTCATCCTCGTCGACGACGACCCGGAGGACCTCGTGACGAGCGTCCACTTCGCGGCCGACGAGTTCATCGAGCAGGGCTTCGGCTCCCGACTGCTGGCCGCCGTCTTCGGCTTCGAGAAGGGCGACAGCGACGCTGCCGACGCTGGCGGGAAACAGGGAGAGTGTGGCGCGAGCGCCACCAGCGCCAGCACCGAGCAGGCCTACTGGATCTACTCGTTCCGCCGCGGCGCCTACTACCCCTTCTGCCCCAGCGGCGACCACGACCGCAACACCAAGGCGGAGTTCAAACTCCGCTCGGTGCTCGACGGGGAACTCGACGTCGAGGACGACGAGTCCCACTGGTACCCGCTCTGGCCCGACTCGCCCGGCGGCCACCCCTGGGAGTGAGGATGGGCGACGGGCCCGCAGTTTCCGACCACTATCGCTCGACCGAGGGCGAGGACGCCGGCGCGATCTTCCGGGTCGTCGGCGTCGACGCCCGAACCTCGACTGCCGACCGGACGCAGTCCGAGGCCGTCGACGAGGTGACGCTACTCCGGCTCACCGACCGGGACGGGAGCCGCGAAGCGACCGGCGACCTCCGGCACGTCAGTCGCCAGCGACTCGATCGCGCGTTCACGCCCGCGAGCGACCCCGATCCGCGCTTCGAACTGCCCGACTACCTCGCGGGCCTGCTGCTTCTCGCCGGCGTCGCGCTCGCGATCCACCCCGCCGGCGATCGACTCGGTGGCGCGATACTGGCCGTCGGTGGAGCCTACCTGCTCTGGCGCCGCCACTGAGCTGCAGCTCCGCTCGACTCCCCCGACAGCCGAGTCGGCGTCACGCCCATGGCGCCGCGTCGTCCTGTTTCAACGTTCACACTCGATCGGTCCGCCCTCTCTATCGGGCGGCTATTTCACTTTCACCTTGCTGTTAACGAGGGTTTATCCCCGGGGACGCACAACGCAGGTGTATGGCAGAAGACGACCTCGAAAGCCTACCCGGCGTCGGCCCCGCAACCGCAGACAAGCTCACCGATGCTGGGTTCGACAGCTTCCAGAGCATCGCCGTCGCGAGCCCCGGCGAACTCTCGAACTCCGCGGACGTGGGCGACTCCACGGCCGCCGACGTGATCAACGCCGCCCGCGAGGCCGCCGACGTCGGCGGCTTCGAGACCGGCGCGACCGTGCTCGAACGCCGCGAGCGCATCGGCAAGCTCTCCTGGCTGATCGACGACGTGGACGACCTGCTCGGCGGCGGGATGGAGACCCAGTCCATCACCGAGGTGTACGGCGAGTTCGGTACCGGGAAGTCCCAGGTCACCCACCAGATGTCCGTCAACGTCCAGCTCTCGAAGGAGAACGGCGGGCTCGACGGCGGCGCGATCTTCATCGACACCGAGGACACGTTCCGCCCCGAGCGGATCGACGACATGATCCGGGGGCTCGACGACGAGGTCATCGCCGAAGAGCTCGAACGCCGCGGGATCGAGGGCGAACCCGGCGACGAGGAGGCGATGGAACAGCTGCTCGAGTCGTTCCTCGACAACATCCACGTCGCGAAGGCGTTCAACGCCAACCACCAGATGCTGCTGGCCGAGAAGGCCCTCGAACTCACGAAGGAACACGAGGAGGACGACTGGCCGGTCCGCCTGCTCTGTGTCGACTCCCTCACGGCGCACTTCCGAGCGGAGTACGTCGGCCGTGGCGAACTCGCCGAGCGCCAGCAGAAGCTCAACAAGCACCTCCACGAACTCGACAAGGTCGGCAACCTCCACAACGTCGCCGTCCTCGTCACGAACCAGGTCGCCTCCAACCCCGACTCCTACTTCGGCGACCCGACCCAGCCCATCGGCGGGAACATCCTCGGCCACAAGTCCACGTTCCGCATCTACCTGCGCAAGTCGAAGGGTGACAAGCGGATCGTCCGCCTCGTCGACGCGCCAAACCTCGCCGACGGCGAGGCGGTCATGCGCGTCCAGGACGGCGGTCTGAAGCCCGAATAAGCGACGCGTTCCCCTCGGTTCTCCCGACTCACTCCTCGGCCCGACTCGAGAGCGCGTCGACGTCTGCGCGTGTCGCGTCGCGATCGTCGGGCAGTCGTTCGATACAGTCGAAACAGAGGAAGAACTCCGAGCCGTCGGCGAGTTCCAGATCCATCCCCTCAGTCGACCCGCCCGCGAACGTCCAGAAGTCGCCGATCCCCCCGCCGATTCGGGTCCGCCGGTCGCAGCCGTCACAGCGCTGAGTGGCCATCGGCGACGCTTCGAGCGCGAGTCGGTTAGGCGCTCCGGCGGGGGCCTGCTCGCGCCGCGACCGGCGCGAACGGCGGTGCCGCGGCTGGGCGGGGGAGGCTGCCGGAGGAAGGGGAGTGCTGATCAGTCTTCTTTGATCTCCTCGAACTGGTCGAGCAGTGCCTCGGCCGAGTCGCCGGAGTCGTAACTGACGGTGCCGCTGAACTCCTCTGGGGCTTCCTCGAACTCGGCGTCCGCCTGTGAGGTCAGTCGCTCGCGGCGTTCGTGTTCACCTTCGTCATAGGCACCAAATGACATGGTAACTAGTCCCTTTGTGGTTACCTCGCATATACGTGTCGGTTAGTTTCACCCCCGACCCACGTGGGTACCAGACGCCACGGGCACGCTAGTTACCCGGACGGAGCCGGCATGGCTCGAAAACTGTAAACCCCCGCATCACCGAGAGAACGTGTGGCAAAGCCGCTTCGGTTCCGATACGCCCCCGGGTCGTGGTCCGAGGCGCGCGTTCGCAACGAGCTCTTGCAGGCGCTGCAGGCCAACATCGGGGCGGAGATGCGCGATCCGTGGTATCAGTCGCCGACGGGCTTCGACGCCGTCCGGTTCGAGATGGACAACGGCGACGTGGCACTGTTCTGCTGGGACGACGACGCCGGCTACTGGCTGGGCAACACCGAGACGCCCTCGGTGCTCTGGCGCACCAACAAGCAGGGGCTCGAGGAGGTTCCCCACCCGATCCAGCGCTGGGCCGAACGGGAACTGTTGGCCCAACTGGCCGAGGAGTCGCCGTGGCTCGACGAATACCCCCACGTCTCGTGGTTCTTCCTCCCCGTCTTCCTCTCGAAGGACGGCCGACACACCACCCGGGAGTTCTTCCACGACCACGCCGCCGGGTTCCCCGACGCCGGCCGGGACGAAGCGCTGTCGTTCTACGAGGACCTGCTCTCGACGGGCGCACTGGACCCCTACCGCGAGACGATGGCCGGGAAGCTCGGCACCTCCGAGACGATGGACCTCACCCGGATGACGGCGACGATGGGCGAGTTCAACGCCGCCTACCTCCTCCTCGAGGCCGGCTACGACGTGACCCCCGAGGCGGCGGTGACGACGGGCCACTCGATCGACTACCGCGCCAGCCGCGACGGCGACGAGGAGGCGTCGCTGGTCGAGGTGACCCGGCCCCTGCCGCCGAAGCACCGCGCCGCGGGTTCGCCGATCACCGCGATCCGGGAGACGGCCGAGACGAAATCTTCGGGCCAGCTCGAGGAGCACGGCGGCGGCGTCACGCTGTTCGTCGACTGCTCCTCGTTCCCCGACGACGACTGGCTGGCCATCGCCGGCGAGCAGCCGGAGGTGCGCCACCGGCCGGCGGTCGTGTTCCGCCTCCGCCCCTCAGGCCACGTCGAAGCCTACCGGAAGGGCGGGCTCCCGCTGGACCTGGGCGACGCGGTCGAGTGGATCGACGACTGACTCGGCATCGCAAGCGGTTTCTCCCGGCGCCGACACGGTCCGCCAATGAGCGTCGTCGCCGACCTCCACACACACACCACCGTCTCCGACGGGACGTTCTCGCTGGACGCGCTGGTCGAGACCGCCCGTGCGGAGGGGCTGGACGCCGTCGCCGTCACCGACCACGACCGCTACCACCCCGAGCTGTCTGTCCCCGTCGAGCGCCGCGATGACATGCTCGTCGTACGGGGGATCGAACTCCGCGTCGAGACCCCCGCGGAGCGCGTCGACCTGCTCGGCTACGGCCTCGAACCGACCGACGCGCTGACCGCGGAGGTCGAGCGCCTCCAGCAGGACCGCATCGACCGCGGGCGCCGGATCGTCGAGCACGTCGAGGCGGAGTTGGGCGTCGACCTCGGGATCGAACCCCACGAGGGACTGGGCCGGCCCCACATCGCCCGCGCAGTCGTCGAGAGCGACGCCGACTACGACACCGTCGGCGCCGTCTTCGAGGACCTGATCGGCGACGACGGCCCGTGTTACGTCGCCCGCGAAGTGCCCGACTTCGAGACGGGCCGGGAACTGCTCGAGGAGGCCTGTGCGTTCGTCGGCCTCGCACACCCGTTACGGTACGACGACCCCGCGGCCGCACTGGAACTGGCTTCCGATCTCGACGCCGTCGAGCGCTACTACCCCTACGACCGGCCGGTCTCACCGGACGGCGAGGACGCGCTCGACCTGCGGCCCGTCGAGGCCACCATCGCCGACCACGACCTGCTGGCGACCGGCGGCACCGACGCCCACGAGGGGGAGTTGGCCGTCGACGGCCTCCCGCAGACGGCGTGGGAGCGCGTGCGCGATCGCCTGCCCGAGCCGGTCGAAACGGTCTGATCGCGCGGTCGCTGCAAGCGAGAATGCTGCCGGGGGAGAGAAACTGATTTACCCGCGACTCCGGTAGCGCCGGAGCGTGAACGAGGGGATCGTCGCCGAGATGCCGGGGTGGCTCCAGTCGCTGTTGAACTCCGACTGGGCGCTGGTCGTCCTGTTCGGCGTGTTCGTGCTCGAGGGCGCGATGCTGATGTACTTCGTCCCCAGCGAGCTGATCGTCCCCGGATCGCTCGCGCTACTGGGGCACAGCCCCGAGACGCTGCTGCCGGTGCTGGGCGTCGCCGTACTCGGTGCGACCGTCGGCCAGTTCGCGCTGTTTCTCGTCGCCGAGCGCGCCGGCCGGGAGTACCTGCTCCAGAAGCGGTGGTTCCGCGTGAGCGAGCGGGCGCTCACCCGATTCGACGGCTGGTTCGACCGCTGGGGCGCCCCCGCGGTCGCCGGCAGCAACGCGATGCTGTTCACCCGCGGGATGCTGACGGTTCCCGCGGGGCTGGCGAAGATGGACCCGAAACGGTTCGTGGCACTGTCGGCGGTCGGGACGCTAGTGTTCGAGTCGGCACTCGCCGGGCTCTACGTCTTCGGCGTCGACGTGCTCTGGTAGCTTACTCCGCACGGTCGATCTCGGTCCGCTCGCGCAGCGCTTGCAGTCGCTCGTCGTCGGCTAACTCCTCGACGCGCTCCTGGAAGTGCTGCTCACAGAGGCCGACTTTGACGCCGTCCGTCTCCGCGGCGTAGATGGCGTCGTCCTCGCAGTAGTGGCACTTCATACTCACAGGTACACGCCCCACTCGGTTAAGAACGCGGGTAGCGGCCGCCGGAGCGACGCGGTTTTGCCGCCGGAGGCTCTGGTGGCGGCATGAACAACACGCCCCGTCCCGGCCGCGACGACGCCCGGCGGCCCCGCCGCCTGCGGGCCGACGGCGTCCGCTCGCTCGTCTCGGAGACCGGCCTCTCGGCGTCGGACCTGATCGCCCCCGTGTTCGTCGACGCCACGACCGACGAGCGCGTCCCGATCGACTCGATGCCCGGCCACGAGCGAGTTCCCGTCGACGACGCCGTCGCCCGCGTCGAGGAGGTGCTCGCGACCGGCGTGGAGGCCGTGATGGTGTTCGGGATCCCCGAGTTCAAGGACGACCGCGGCACCCGCGCCTACGCCGAGACCGGCGTCGTCCAGCGCGCCGTCCGGCAGATCACCGCGGAGACCGACGCCTACGTGATCACCGACGTGTGTCTCTGTGAGTACACCGAGCACGGCCACTGCGGCATCGTCGAACCCGGCGCCGAGGAGGACCCCCACCTCACCGTCGAGAACGACGAGAGCGTCGACCTGCTCGCGGCGACCGCGGTCTCCCATGCCGAGGCGGGCGCGGACATGGTCGCGCCCTCGGCCAGCCTCGACGGCATGGTCGGCGCGATCCGCGACGGGCTGGACGAGGGGGGGTTCCGGAACCTGCCGATCATGTCCTACGCCGCCAAGTACGAGTCGGCGTTCTACGGGCCGTTCCGCGACGCCGCCGACGGCGCGCCCGCCTTCGGCGACCGCCGGCACTACCAGATGGACCCCGCCAACGCTCGGGAGGCCCGCCGCGAGGTCGAACTGGACGTGGGGGAGGGCGCGGACGTGCTTATGGTCAAGCCCGCGCTCCCGTACCTCGACGTGGTCGCGGACGTGCGCCGCGAACACGACCACCCCGTCGCGGCGTACAACGTCTCCGGGGAGTACGCGATGCTGCACGCCGCCGCCGAGAAGGGCTGGCTCGACCTCGACGCGGTCGCTCACGAGTCGCTGCTGTCGATCAAGCGCGCCGGCGCGGACCTGATCCTCACCTACTTCGCGGAGGACGTGGCCGAGTCGCTCTGAATCGCTGCTCGCGGCTCACGGCTCACTTCGTTCGCCGTTCGCTTCGAGGTGGTTTGCCACCGCTCCCTTCGGTCGCGGTGTTTGCTGCGACTACTGACCGCGGCTCACGGCTCACTTCGTTCGCCGTTCGCTTCGAGGTGGTTTGCCACCGCTCCCTTCGGTCGCGGTGTTTCCCCACCTCGCTTCCGACGGAAACGGTTTTGCGTCGGCGGCCTGACTCCCACCCATGGATCCGTTCGACCTCGTGCTCGTGGCCGTCGACGGGAGTGAGGAGTCCACTCGGGCCGTTGAGTACGCCGTGGAAGTCGCCGACGCCTACGACGCCGCGGTCCACGTCGCCTACGTGCTCGGCGAGGACGTCGCGGAGAACTACGAGGACGAAGGGTACGCCGAAACCGCCGAGGAGATCGCCGACGAGCGCGGCGTCGGGATCGGGACCAGCACCGTCTCGGGGTTCTCGAAGAGTCGCCTCTCCCAGCACCCCGGCAGCGTCGTCCTCGACGCCGCCGAGGAGCGCGGCGCGGACTTCATCGTCCTCCCCCGGGAACCACAGACCGGCAGCCGGGCGGCGGTACTGGAGAAAACTGCGGAGTACGTGCTCTGCTACGCGAGTCAGCCCGTACTCTCGGTCTGATCGTCGAGTCGGATCGCCATCTCCAACTCGAAGCTCTCGGCGTCGGTCGTCTCGAACCCGATCTTCTCGTACAGCCCCACGGCGGCCCGGTTCCAGCGCTCGACAGTGAGCCAGACCTCCGAGATCCCCTGCTCGGCGCCGTAGCCCAGCGTCGTCTCGATCAGCGCCGTCCCGATGCCCGCGCCCTGGTGGGACTGCAGCACGAAGATCGCGAGCTCGTACGGCGAGTCCGTGCCGTTCTCGGGGACGAGCGTCACGTGGCCGACCACGTCGTCGCCGTCCCACGCGAAGACGTTGTAGCAGTCGTCGTCGAGGATGCGATCGAGCCAGTCCCCCAGCTTCGAGGGGCGACTCGGCGGGATCCCCTGTGCGCGGTCGGCGGGGTCGAACGCCTCGTACATCGCTCGCAGCGCCTCGCGGTCCGCGTCGGTCCCGTCGTACACCCGGAGCTCGATCGTTCGACCCTCGGCGTCCTCGACGGTCCGGGGCGGCGACGGGAAGCCGCCGGCCCGGTCGTCGGGATAGCGCTCTGGTCCGGTCATGCTCACCGGACCAGCTTGACGCTCGTGTGGGCGTTCAACAGGACGAACTCCGCGATACTGCCCACGTTGATCTTCCCCATCGGGCTGGTCTGGCCGCCGCCCAGCGCGATCTCGTCGAACTCCTCGCGCTCGGCGATGTCGACCAGTTCGCTCCCCGGATCGCCCTCGACCTGTCGGATCTCGGCATCGATACCGGCGTCGTCGAGTTCCGCCCGAGTCCGCTCGGCGATCTCCTCGCGCGAGCGGGGCGACCGCGGGTTCTCGACGATCGCGACCGTGAGGTCGTCGCCCACCTCGGCCGTCCGGGCGACTACCCGTTCCAGCGCCCGTACGGAGTCGTCGCTTCCGCCGATCCCGAGCAGCACCTTCATGGCCGGCCGCACGACCGCTCGGCTGATAAACCCCGCGGGCCGGCGCCGGTGAACAACCCTATGTCCGTGGGTGTGTCAGGTGGGTGCATGAGCGACGATCCGACGCCGACGGGGGAGGCGGCCGACCGCGACGCTGGGGGCGACGAGGCGCCGAGCGACGACGGGGCGACCGACGACGAGTTCGACCGCGACGACGCCGCCACGAACGGCGCGGGCGACGTGGAGCAGGGCCCCGAATCGGACCCCCTCGCCGACGTGCCCGAGGACGTCCAGGAGTACGAACGCTTCACCAAGATGGACCGCGCGGACTACGACCGCGTCAACGAGTTCCTCCGCGAGCGGACGTACATCACCGCCCGCGAGTGGGCGATCGCGCGGCTCTGTGCGGACTTCCGAACGGAGACCGGCGTCGAGATGACCAAGATCGGCGAGAATCTCCCGCGACTGGTGCCGTTCATGACGGACACCTACAGCCCGCAGGCGGTGAATCAGGCCCGGGCCTCCTTCGAGGAGAAGGTCACCAAAGCGGGGGCGACCTTCCTCTACGGCGCGATGTCGGGGTTCTACACCGCCGAGGAACTGGACGACACCATGTACGAGGTGACCGAGATCGCGAAGTTCCTGCTGGAGGTCGAGGGCGTCGACCTCTCGGTGGAGGAGGAACTCGAAGCCGAAGACGAGATCTCGCAGGTGATGCGCGAGGTGCGGGAAGCCTCCGCGCAGGTGCGCGGCGAGGAGGTCAAGTGCCCCGAGTGTGGGCACGTCCACGAGACGGAGTAGTCGTCGAGACGGGGGACTCCGGCTGAATCTCGGTCGTTTTTCGCAGTATCGCTACCCCTCGAACCCGTCTTCCCACCGGAACATCCCGTTGCACTGCACGACTTCGCCGTCTACCTCCATCCGCGAGTCCTCGCTCATGTCCGTGATCATGTCGACGTGGACCGCGGAGTCGTTGGCCTCGTCCTCGCTGCCCTCGGGGAGGTTCGACTCGTAGGCCCGACCGAGCGCGAGGTGGACCGTGTCGCCCATCTTCTCGTCGAAGAGGATGCTGTCGGTGAACTGGTCGATACCGCGGTTCATCCCGATGCCGAGTTCGCCCAGCCGTTTGGCGCCCTCGTCGGTGTCGAGCACCTCCGCGACGGCGTCCTCGTTCTGTTCGGCCGCGAAGTCGACGACCTCGCCGTCCTCGAAGGTGAGGTGGACGTTCCGGACGCGCTGGCTGTTGATCGTCATCGGCACGTCGAAGAACACCTCGCCCTCCGTCGCGTGGGGGGCGGTGAACACCTCGCCGGAGGGGAGGTTGTGCGAGTCGTAGACGACGCTGGCCGCGGAGTTGACCGCCGTCCGCCCCTCGATGGACATCGTGAGGTCGGTGTCCGCCTTCACGATGCGGACCTCGCTCCCCTCGTCGAGCAGCTCCTTCATCCGGGCCATCTCGTCGGCGAGCTCCTCCCAGTCCCGGATGACGGCGTCGTAGACGAACGCCTGGTACGCCTCGTAGCTCATGCCGGCCTGCTGGGCCAGCGCGCGGGTCGGGTGGACCGTCGACACCCAGTCGGTGTCCATCCGCGCCTCGCGGATCCCCTCCCGGGCACGCTTTTTCGCCTGGCGCTTCGCGGCCGGCACGTCGGCGCTGGCAGTCGTGTTGCGGCCGCCGCCGAGGCGGAGCACACTGTCGGCGTGCTCGTACAGGGCGCGCTCGTACTCGGGGTCCGCGTCGAACTCGCCGCTGTGGGCCAGCGCGTGTGCGCGGTCGATCTCGTCGGCGTCGTACAGCGTCACCACGTTGGCGTCGCGCTTCCCCAACTCCTCGGCGACGGCGACGGCGAGGTCGTGGGCGCCCTCCGAGACGGAGAGCACCACGTCGTCGCCCGCCTCGATCCGGGCGCTCCAGTCGACGAGCGTCTCGGCGTGTTCGCGGATGCGGTCGTCCATGCTCGGGGCGTGGGGTGGGTCGGCAAAATACCCGCGGGATACCCGCCGGGATCACCCGGTAGCTCCCCCCGCCTCCAGTCCGACTGCCTGCGGGGGGAAGATTGAGGAACGGACCATCCGAACGCCGCCCATGGCTCGAACCGTCCTCGTCGGCGGCACCGTCGTGACCGTCGATGCCGACCGGCGCGTGCTCGATCCCGGCGCCGTCGCCGTCGATGGCGACGCCATCGTCGCCGTCGGCCCGCGCGAACAGGTTCTCGCCGAGCACCCCGACGCCGACCGCATCGACCTGGCCGACCACGTCCTGCTCCCGGGCCTGGTCGACAGCCACGGCCACGCCGGCCACAGCCTGACGAAGAACCTCGCCGACGGCGCCGGCGACGACTGGCTCGATCTGGTCAAGGAGATCTACTTCGAAGCGACCGGGACGCCGTTCTGGCGGGCGGAGGGGCGATTGGCCGCGCTCGAACGGCTCCGCGCCGGCGTGACGACCTCGCTGTCGTACGTCGGGTCGATGCCCCGCGTCGACGATCCGAGGTTCGCCGCCGCGGCGGCGACTGGCTACCGCGAGTTCGGCCTGCGCCACGTCGTCGCCGTGGGGCCGCCGGACGGCCTGCCCGTCGACTGCGCGGACCCGGAGGCCGGCACCGAAACGACGGTCGACCTCGACCGGGCGATGGCGACGACCGGGGCCGTCGTCGACGACCTCCACGGCAACGCCGACGGGCGGATTCAGGTCGCGGTCGCGCCCTCCTCGCTCGTTCCCGAGATGGACGAGGCCGGGAACGCGACCGAAGCGAGCGTGGATCAACTCCGACGGGTCACTGAGTTCGCCGAGCGGGAGGATCTGGCCATTCACGCCCACGCTTACGAGGGCGAGATCGCTGCGGCCGACGCGGCCGACCCGGAGGTCCTGACCGAGCGCCTGTCGCTCGCACACTGTGCGGGCATCGACAGCGAGGAGGTGGCACTCATGGCCGAGAACGGCGTGGCCGCCTCACACGGCCCGCTGACGCACGCCTACGCGTGGGACCGGTTCCCGGTCGTCGAAGCCATGGAGCAGGGCGTCACCGTCGCCGTCTCGACCGACGGCAGCGCGCCGGACCGCTCGTTCGACCTGCTCTCGCAGGGCCGCATCGCGGCACAGCTCCAGCGGGCCCACCACGGGGACACGAGCCTCCTCCCGGCCGGCCGCGTGCTGGAAGCGATGACCGTCGACGCCGCGGCCGCCCTCGGTCTCGGGGACGAAGTGGGGTCGCTCACTCCCGGCAAGCGTGCCGACGTGGTGGCGATCGACCGCCGCTCCGCGAAGCTCGGCCCCCACCTCGATACAGGACAGACCGTCCCCAGGCTGGTCAACTACGCCGACGGGGGCGACGTGTCGTTCGTGATGGCCGACGGCGCGGTCCGGCTGCGTGACGGGGCGGTCGTCGCCCCCGAGGCACCGACCGTCGAAGCGGTGCTCGACGACGCCGCGGCGGCCGCGGGGACCGCACTCGATCGCGTCGACGCGGCGGACGCACTGGAGCCACATCCCGACCTCTGGGGCGCGGTCCGGTACGGCGAGTAGCCGCCCCCGGCCACGGAACCGCAACGGCTACCCGTACTTCGCTCACACCCACACGCATGCAACTGGGCGTCATCGGACTCGGACGGATGGGACAGATCGTCGTCGACCGGTGCCTCGACGCGGGCCACGACGTGGTCGCGTTCGACCTGAGCGCGGAGGCCACCGCCGAGGCCGCGGGGGCGGGCGCGACCCCGGCGGACGGCGTCGACGACCTCTGTAACCGGCTCGGCGCGGAGAAGCGAATCTGGCTGATGGTGCCGGCGGGCGACCCCGTCGACGCCACGCTCGACGACCTCGAACCCCACATCGGCGAGGACGACGTGGTGGTCGACGGCGGCAACTCCCACTTCGAGGAATCGGTCCGCCGGGCCGAGGAGACCGACGCCGCGTACCTCGACTGCGGCACCTCGGGCGGCCCGGCGGGCGCCCACCTCGGCTTCTCGCTGATGGTCGGCGGGCCCGAGTGGGCCTACGAGGCGATGGTCCCCGTGTTCGACGCCGTCGCGACCGGCCACGAGGGTCACGACCGCATGGGGCCCGCGGGGTCGGGCCACTACGTGAAGATGGTCCACAACGGCGTCGAGTACGCGCTGATGCAGGCCTACGGGGAGGGGTTCGAACTGCTCGCGAACGGGCGCTACGACCTCGACCTCGAAGCCGTCGCCAACACGTGGAACAACGGCGCCGTCATCCGCTCGTGGCTGCTCGAACTCTGCGAGGAGGCGTTCCGCGAGGAGGGCAACGACCTCGGCGACGTGGCCGACCACGTCGCCGGCGGATCGACGGGGACGTGGACGGTACAGGAGGCGCTGGAGCAGGAGATTCCGGTGCCGCTGATCTACCAGGCGCTCGCCGAGCGATTCGGCTCGCGGGCGCCCGACGAGGGGCGGTTCGCCCGGCGGCTGGCGAACCGCCTCCGCTACGGGTTCGGTCGCCACGAGATCGAGCGCCAGTAGCGCTCGCTGGGGTCGGCCCGTGTTCGGCCAGCGCCTCGACGGGGCCGTACACCGCCTCTCGGGCGCCTCCGTCGTACGCCGACAGGGCGTCGGGTTCGAAAACGCCTCCCGGTCGAACGTTCGATCCGCTACAGCTCCGCCTCCCGGAACCAGACGATCCCCACCGCCAGCGGGATCACCAGCCAGAGCAGCATCGCCGCCAGCACGACGGCGTCGCCGAACGCCGGCGAGAGCTCCGGCCCGAGCGCCCGTGCGGCCTGCTGGTTCGGGATCATCCCGAAGAGCATGCTGAACATGCGGATGCGGGCCTCCAGGTCGCTCATGAACAGGCTGTCCACGAGAGTCTTGTACGCCTGGATCGGGTTCAGGATCTTGAGTGCCAGGCGGAGCCGGAACTGGTCGGGCGTCGACAGCCCGAACAGGTCGGTCGCCGCGCGGTTGACGCCGGTAACGAAGAAGTTCCAGAGGAACCAGAAGATCGCGAACAGCCCGCCGGCGCCGACCAACGCCTGCTGGTTCGTGTTCGCGGCCGCCGAGACGCCGACGGCGATCCCGACGAACACGACGCCCAACAGCGCCGTCAGCAGCGCGAACTGGACGTAGACGAGGATGTCCAGTCCCGACGCCGCCGGCAGCAACGCCAGGAGGGCGACGACGAAGCCGATCAGCACCGGGAGCGTGACGACGGCGCTGCGGCCGAGGAACTTCCCGAGCACCACGTCGTCCCGGGAGTGCGGCAGCGAGAGCAGGAGTTTGATCGTCCCCGACTCCCGTTCGCGGGTGATCGAGGCGTAGGTGACCACCAGCGCGGTCAGCGGGATGATGATCGCCGTCCCCTGCTTCAGGTAGAAGAGGAACCCCCGGAGGATCGCGGCTGCCTCCTGCTGGTTGCCGCCGCCGACGTAGAGTCGCCCGACGGCGGCGCCGGCGAACACCAGCACCGAGAGCGCCGACAGCACCCAGAGCCACCGGGAGCGCACCGCGTCCTGGAAGTCCTTCCGGGCGACGGCCTCCCAGCTCATGCGTCCACCCCCTCAGCGGCATCGCCCGCCGCGTCGCTCGGGGCCTCGCCCTCCGTGTACGCGAGGAACAGGTCCTCGAGCGAGGACTCCCGGGTCGAGAAGTCCTCGACGGCGACCCCCGCGTCCTCGAGCGCGCCGATGACGGCCGTCTTGGCTTCGGAGTCACACTGCACCGTGACCGTGCTGCCGTCGGTCGACGCGGCGTCGACGCCGTCGAGGGCACGCACCGCACCGAGGTCGTCGTCCGTGACGCCCCCGGCCGTGATCTCCAGGGTCGCACCGGTCCCGACCGCCTCGCGGAGCCCCTCGATGGAGTCGCGGGCGACCAGTTTCCCGTCGCGCAGGATGCCCACGCTGTCACAGACCGCCTCGACCTGCCCCAGCACGTGGCTGGAGAAGAAGACGGTCGCGCCGCGGTCGGCCTCCTCGCGTACGATGTCGCGCATCTCCTTCGCCCCCGCAGGGTCGAGCCCCGAGGAAGGCTCGTCGAGGATCAACAGGTCGGGGTCGCCCACGAGCGCCATCCCGAGTGCGAGGCGCTGGGCCATCCCCTTCGAGTAGCCGCCGGCCTTGCGGTCGCCGTCGCCGGCGAGCCCCACGCGGTCGAGCACGGCGTCGGGATCGGCGTCGACCCCCTTCGACTCGATGGCGAACTCGACGTGCTCCCGCCCCGTCAGGCGGTCGTAGGTCGAGAACCCCTCCGGGAGCACGCCGGTCCGTTCCCGGACCGCGACGCTGTCGGCCTGCGGGTCCATCCCCAGTACCTCAACCCGCCCCGCGGTCGGGCGGACGAAGTCGAGCAGGACGTTGATCGTCGTCGACTTCCCGGCGCCGTTGGGGCCGAGGAAGCCGAACACCTCGCCCTCCGGTACCGTCAGGTCGAGTTCCTCGACGGCGGTCACGTCGCCGAACCGCTTGGTGACCCCGTCGAGTTCGATGGCGGTCATGGGCCGGCTTGCCTCGGTTCCGGATAAAGGGTTTCGGCCGCGTGATCGGCACGCCGGCGGAGAATCGGGACGGTGTCGAGTCAGAGTTCGTCGTCCGGGTCGTGGCTCTCGGCGACGCGTTCGGCCTCGGCGGCGTAGCGCGCGACGGTCTCGGGGTCGTCGACGGGGTCGAGCCGGTCGTCCTCCACGTCGAGTGCGGCCGTCGGGCCGTCCCGGCGGGCGAGGCTGTCCAGCGCGGCCTGCCGGGTGAACGCGCGCTCGCCGTCCGGCGTGGCGTAGGTCATCGTCACGAGGTTGCGGCTGTCGACGTCGCGGTCGACGAGCCAGACGCGGGTCATGGTAAGTCCTTACGCTGCGGGCGGTTTGTAGCCGGCGGTCGTTCACGCCGCCGCGACACCGCGGGCGTCACGCTGAAACGCGCCGACCCCCTACCCCGGATAGATGGACGCGAGCGAGGTGCGCGAGCGTGCCGCCGGCCTGCCCCGGGAGCCCGGCGTCTACCAGTTCCTCGAGCGGGACGGCGACGCCGACACCGTGCTCTACGTGGGGAAGGCGGTCGACATCCGCGACCGCGTGCGCTCCTACGCGGACCCGCGCAGCGACCGCATCCGGAAGATGGTCGGCCGGGCGGACGCCGTCGACACCGCCGTCACCGACACCGAGACCCAGGCCCTCCTCCTGGAAGCGAACCTCATCAAGCGCCACCAGCCCCGGTACAACGTCCGGCTGAAGGACGACAAGTCCTACCCGCTGGTCCAACTCACCGAGCACGAGTACCCCCGCATCGAGATCACCCGCGACCCGGACGACGCCGCCACCGTCTTCGGGCCGTACACCCGGAAGGGCGAAGTCGAGACGGTCGTGAAGGCGATCCGGGAAACGTACGGCTTGCGGGGCTGTTCGGACCACAAGTTCCGGAACCGCGACCGGCCCTGTCTGGACCACGAGATGGGGCTGTGCTCGGCGCCCTGCGTCGACGCCATCGACGCCGCGGGCTACGCCGAGGACGTGGGGAGCGCGATCCGGTTCTTCGAGGGCGAGACGGGCGTACTGGCCGACCCGCTCCGGCGGGAGATGGAGCGCGCCGCCCAGGACGAGGAGTTCGAGCGCGCGGCCAACGCCCGCGACCGGCTCGAAGCGGTCGAGTCGTTCCACGGCGAGGGCGGCGAGGCGGTCTCCTCGCCCGGCAGCCGGCGCGAGGTCGACGTGCTCGCGGCGGTAGTCGAAGGCGGCGACGCCACCGTCGCGCGGCTCCACGCCGACGCCGGCCAGTTGGTCGATCGCTCCCGCCACCGCCTCGACGCGCCCGACGGCGAGGACCGCGTCGCCGGCCTGCTCTCGGCCTTCCTGACCCAGTACTACGCCGAACGGGAGCTCCCGGACGCGATCCTGCTCTCCGAGCGCCCGGACGACGCGGACGTGCTCGACTGGCTGGAGGGCGCGGGCGTCGAGGTGTCCGTTCCCGGCGCGGGACGGGAGGGGAAGCTCGTCGAACTGGCGCTGAAGAACGCCCGCAGCGGCGTGGGCGGCGCCGACGACCCGGTGGGGGCGCTCGGCCGGGCGCTCGACGTCCCCCGGCCCGAGCGCATCGAGGGGTTCGACGTGAGCCACGCCCAGGGGAAAGCCGTCGTCGGCAGCGACGTGTGCTTCGTCGGCGGCAGCGCCGAGAAGGCCGACTACCGCCGGAAGAAGCTGGCCGACCGCAACGACGACTACGCCAACATGCGCGACCTGGTGCGCTGGCGGGCCGAGCGCGCCGTCGAGGGGCGTGACGACCGCCCCGATCCGGACCTCCTGCTCGTCGACGGCGGCGAGGGGCAGTTGGCCGCCGCCCGGGACGCGCTGGCCGAAACCGGCTGGGACGTGCCCTGCATCGCGCTGGCGAAGTCGGAGGAGCTGGTCGTCACGCCCGACGGTGTCGAGCGCTTCGACGACGACGCGCCCCACCTCCACCTACTCCAGCGCGTGCGCGACGAGGCCCACCGCTTCGCGGTCCAGTACCACCAGAGCGTCCGTGACGAGGTGTCGACGGCGCTCGACGAGGTCGAGGGGATCGGCCCCCAGACGCGCCGGCGGCTGCTCCGCCGGTTCGGCTCGGTCGACGCCGTCCGCGAGGCCGGCGAGGCGGCGCTCCGGGACGTGGAGGGCGTCGGACCGACGACGGCCGAGCGGATCGCGCGACGGCTGTGACCCGGTGACACAAACCGTCGTTTTAGACTACAGTAACTACTTGTCAGGAGGGAACGAACCGCCGCCCGTTCGCCGCCCTCCGCCCTCCATGGCGAGTCATCGGCGTACGCCAAACCATGAAACGAGTCATACTGATCGTGCTACTCGTCGCGCTGGCCAGCGTGCCAGTCGCGACGGCAGTCGCACCGGCCGACGGTGGGACGGGCGCGACGATCCCCGCTCAGAACGACGCGGTATCGACGACGACCGCCACCGGCGACGACGGTGGCGACGACGAGCCACAGAACTTCACGCGGCTCTACGTCGACGCACAGAACAGCTACCTCGACCTGAAGCCGGGCGAGAGCGAGACGTTCACCGTCACCGTCGAGAACGACGAGGACGAGGCGGTCGACGTGAACCCCCACGTGTTCACCTCGCCGACCGACCGGAGCCCGATCGAGTCGTCGTGGGTCGAGATCGACGGCCCCGACAGCATCGACTCGGGTGAGGAAGCCGAGTACGAAGTGAGCGTCGAGGTCCCCGAGGACACCGAGATCGCGCGCTACTCCGGCATGATCGCGTTCACGGACCAGACCGTCGCGACGGCGCCCAACCGACCGGATCGACCGGTCCACGCGGCCCACATGAGCGTCGAGGTCTGGAAGGAGCCGACCGTCGAGATCCTCTCGGAGACGTACATCAACACGCAGGTCGAGGCCGGCGACTCGGTCACCAAGCAGATCGTGATCGAGAACACCGGCGACGAGTCGGTGCCGCTGAGCCCCGAGCGCGCCGAGCAGCGGGGTCACTGTTACGGTACGCACTGCCCGCAGCAGGTCGACCAGTCCTGGATCGAGATCGACGCGCCGAACCAGATCGCGCCGGGTGAGACCGCGACGGTGACGATCACCCTCTCGCCCGACGCCGAGGCCGACCGCGGCCGCTACGACACCTCGATCGACCTGGGGCTCGACGACCCCAACCGGCGTGACGACAACACCTACTGGCAGGAAGTCAACCTGAACTTCGTCGTGTGGGAGCAACCCGAGGAGCCCTACGAGGCCGACTTCACGGTCAGCGAGCGCACCGACAACGTCACGCTGACGCTCAACCCCCGGAACTACCGCGCGGCCGAGAACGCCGACGACCCGAGCTTCGACGTGACGTTCGTCTCGCCCGACGGCGAGCGCATCGACGCCGAGCGCGTGCAGGTCACCGAGCGCGGCTCCGTCAACCTGGGCGCCCAGCGCCAGCAGGGCGCGACCGAGGACGGCGCCTACGCGACCCACAGCGGGCAGACCGAGTTCGTCTACGTGCTCGATTCGCCCGACGCGGGTGAGTGGACCGCCGAGATCATGCCCGACAACACGATCGGGTTCCAGTACGAGCTCACGAGAAACGAGTCCGACGACGAGTTGGACGAGTAACCGCGCTCCGGTTACCGCGATCCCCCGTTTTTCCCGGCGCGATACTGACCGCCCAGCGGCGGCTCAGTCGACCAGTTCGACCACGAACCAGTAGTCGGCGACGGCCCGGGCGTCGGCGCCGTTGCCGGGGGAGACCAGTTCGACTTCCCAGCGCCCGCCCGCGGCGATGCGGTCGGCGCGAGCCTCGTTCTCGTCGAGCAGTTCCCCGTCGTCGTCGACGAAGCGGGCGACGGCGCGTACGTCGGTCACGGCTGACTCGCCCCCGTTCTCGATCACGGCGTCGACGGCGACCAGTTCGCCGTCGCTCCCCTCGTTCGAGCGGCTCAGTTCGTGTTCGACCACGTCGAGGGGACCGGTATCGGGGATCCGGACCGTCGCCGGCGTCGGGGTCGGCGTGGGGCGGTCGGTCCGGCTTTCCGCCGTCGGTTCGGTCCCGTCGCTGGAGCCGGCACAGCCGGCGAGGCCGCCAGCGGTGGTCAGGAGGGCAGTGCGCGCGAGGAGGGCACGGCGGCGTATACCGGCGGCTCGGTTCGGGAGTGTATAGCTCCCGTGCTACTCCCGGAGCAGCCACGCGGCGACGACGAGCCACGGGAGCGCGGCCAACAGTCCCACCGGCGTCGGCCCGAGCAGGCTGTTGGGCTGGCCGGCGACGAACAGGACGGCGACGCCCGCGATCGCGTTGATGGCGCCGTGGCCGACGCTCGCGGGCCAGACGCTCCCCTCGCGCTCGGTCAGGACGGCCAGGAACGTGCCGGCGCCGACGGTGAAGGCGAGGAAGGCCAGCATCCCGGTCCACGGGAAGCCGGGGTAGGCGAAGCCGTAGTTGTACCCCATCGCCAGGATCGGCCAGTGCCAGATCCCCCAGACCACGCCGGTCAGCACGATCGCCCGGCGGCGCCCCAGCGGGGCGAGTTTCGGCAGCAGGTACGCCCGCCAGCCGAACTCCTCGCCGAACGCGAACAGCCCGTTGATGATCGGCGCGATCGTGAGCGCGCTCAGGATCTGGATCGCCGCCAGCAGCCACGGGTCGATCCCGACGCCCATGCTCGCTACTTGGGCGCGGAACGCGGCCATCGTGGGATCGAACTGCCCGGGGAACGCCGCGAAGTAGAGCGCGCCGCCGACGACGGTCAGCACCGCCGGCGCGACCCACGCGGCGGCGTAGGTCCACACGGTCCCGTCGAAGTCGGGGGAGAGCCGGTGGCGTTCCCAGCCCTCGCCCGTCGCGAGTCGGGCGGCGACGTTGCCGAGCGCGGGGCCGAACATGTAGGCGGTCGGCAGCAGGACGGTCGCGAGCGTGATCCCCTCGGCGAGTTCGGGGCTGTCGGTGAGTGCGCCCGTGACCCAGATCACCAGCGCCGTCGCCCACGAGACGCCGAAGGCGACGAGGAGGAAGACGGCGATCCGGCGGCGCTGCAGCGCCGCCGGCGCCCGTAACCGATCGTTCATACCCCGTCGGTGCACCCGCGGCCAGCAAAAACGTTGCCGAGCCTACTCGATCTTCGCGTACTGGTCCCGCAGCTTCTCGGCGGCCTCGTCCATCAGGTCGGCCTCGTAGTCGGAGAGCTCCCACTCGACGACCTCCTCGACGCCGTTTTCGCCGAGTTTGACCGGGACGCCGAAGGCGGTGTCCTCGTAGCCGAACTCGCCGTCGAGGACGATGCTGCCGGGGAGGACCTCGCCGGTGTCGCGGATGACCGCCTCGGCCATGTGGGCGACGCCGGTCGCCGGCCCCCATTCAGTCGCCCCTTTGCGCTCGATCACGTCCATCGCCGACTGCTTGAGGTCGCCCAGGATCTCCTCGCGCTCGTCGGCGGTGAACTCGGGGTCCCGGCCGTCGACACGCACCTTCGAGAACACGGGCACCTGCGCGTCGCCGTGCTCGCCCAGGATCGTCGCCTCGACGTTCCCCACCTCGGTGTCGAAGCGCTCGGAGAGGACGTAGCGGAACCGCGCGGAGTCCAGCCGGCCGCCGAAGCCGATCACCTTCGACCGGTCGCGGTCGCCCGTCTCGTACAGGTGGCGGTTGAGCAGGTCGACGGGGTTGGAGGTGGTGATGGTGACGAAGTCGTCGTTGTGCTCGGCGAGCGAGGCGCCGATGTCGTCCATGATCGGGGCGTTGTCGCCCGCGAGGTCGATCCGGGTCTGCCCCGGCTCCCGGGGGATGCCGGCGGTGATGATGACCACGTCCGAGCCGGCGGTGTCGGCGTAGGTGCCCTGCCGGACGGTGGTGTTCGAGTCGTAGGCGACGCCGTGGTTGGCGTCGGCGGCCTGGCCGACCGTCACGTCCTCCTGCTCGGGGATGTCGACGTAGACGAGTTCGTCGACGACATCGCGGAGCGCGAGGTTGTACCCGGCCGCCGCGCCGACGGTTCCTGCCGCACCGACTACGCTGACTTTCGTCATGACGCGTCAAGCTTGGGCGACTCGGCGATTAAACCCAGCGATGACGGTAGAGAGCGGTCCCGGGACCGATGCCGTGACTTCCCGCCGATGGTTGCGTGTGAACGATGAACACTCTTTTCCATCGGGTGTCTGATAGGGTCCGCCGTGACCTACGACATCGCGACGATACCCGGCGACGGAATCGGACAGACGGTCGTCGAGGCGGCGCTGCCGGTGCTCCGGGAAGCCGGCGACGTCTACGGGTTCGAGTTCGACGTGACGGCGTACGACTGGGGGACCGAGCGCTACCGCGAGGAGGGCGCGATGATGCCCGACGACGCGCTCGAGCAACTGGAACCGCGGGACGCGATACTGCTCGGCGCCGTCGGCCACCCGGACGTGCCGGACCACGTGACGCTCCACGGCCTCCTGCTCCCGATTCGGAAGGCGTTCAACCAGTACGTCTGCAAGCGGCCGACAGTGCTCTACGAGGGTGTCGAGAGCCCACTCCGGGGGTATGACGGCGGCGACATCGACTTCGTCGTTTACCGGGAGAACACCGAGGGAGAGTACGCCGATATCGGCGGCCGGGAACACCGCGGGTTCGACAACGACGTCGCCATCCAGTCGGCGCTGTTCACCCGGCAGGGCGTGGAGCGGATCGTCCGGCAGGCGTTCCGAGCGGCGAGCCGGCGCCGGGGCAAGTTGACGAACGTCACCAAGTCAAACGCGCAGGCGTACGGGATGGTGCTCTGGGACGATATCGTCGAGGAGGTGGCCACGGAGTTCCCCGACGTGACCGTCGAGCGACTGCTCGTCGACGCCGCGAGCATGGATCTCGTGCGACGCCCCGAGGAGTTCGACGTTCTCGTGGCATCCAACCTCTTCGGCGACATCCTCACCGATATCGGTGCCGTCATCTCCGGGAGCATGGGGCTGGCGCCCTCCGCGAACGTGAATCCCGAGGGGGAGTACCCCTCGCTGTTCGAACCGGTCCACGGCTCCGCACCGGACATCGTCGGCCGGGAGATCGCGAACCCCCTTGCGACGGTTCTCTCGGGGGCGATGCTGCTCGAACACGTCGGCGAACCCGAGGCTGCGGCAGGTGTTCGCGACGCCGTCCGGGCACAGTTGGCGGCCCCGGCCGCCCCCCGAACGCCGGATCTCGGCGGCGAGGCGTCGACGTTCGAAGTCGCCCGGGACGTCGAGGCTCGCTTATGAAAGGAGAACGATAAATTACTCGAAAGTAAGTAAACGTTTACTCGTCGAACCGCCCTAATGGTAGGGGCTTGACGTGTATCTGATGCGCGCGGTTAATTATCAGGTTCTAAATAAAACCAACCTTTATGATGCAGAGGAAAATTAGCGTGTTCCATGGGAGAATCCCCCAACACGGACGGTAGCACACCGCACTTATCACGACGGGCTGTCGTCGCAGCGGCGGGCGTCGGCGGCCTTTCGACCGGATTGGCGGGCTGTCTCGGACTGGGTGGGAGCGGGAGTTCGGAACCGGTGAAGTACATCTCCAACAACAACTCCCCGCAGTTCAAGGAGATGCTCCGCGGGTTCGCGGAGGACTTCGAGGAGGAGCGAGACATCGAAGTCGACATCGAGTTCACCGAGATCGGTGGCGACTACGGCCAGCGGGTCAGCCAACTGATTCAAGGCGGGAACCCGCCGGACATCATCAACGCCGAACAGTTCCGTATCGGCGCGTACGCGACGCAGGACATCCTCCGGCCCGTCGACGACGTGATCGACGCCGTCGAGGAGGAGGAGGAGGAGGTCCCCGAGAAGTTCGGGTTCGTTTACGACGGGAGCAACCGGCTCGTGCCGGCGGTCGCGTCGGTGACGAACAACTGGTACCGCTCGGACATCTACGACGAGATGGGGCTGGAACCGCCCACGACGTGGGAGCGTGAGCGGGAGGCCGCCCAGGCCATCACGGAGGCGGACAACGACCTCTACGGGCTCGGCTACACCACGTCAGCGACGGTGTACGGCTCCTACCACGCCTGGACGCGACTCTGGGGGAACGACGCGAAGGTCGCGGCCCGCGACGGCGATACTGTCAACGTCGCGCTCGACAGCGGCCAGAACCGCGACCGCGTCCGTGAAGTGCTCGAACGCGCCCAACAGATGGTCGAGTACTCGCCGACGGCGACCAACTGGGACTGGGGGGAGATTTACGAGTCCTACGCCGGCGGGACGACGGCCACGGCCATCTACTCCGGTGGCCGCCCGAAAACGCAGTCCATCGGGCAGGACCGCCCGTGGGCCGACGCGACCAAGCGGGTCTCGAACCCGTACAACAGCTCCAACCGCAACGCGTCGCTCGGCAACTCGGCCGCGACAGGGTACGCTCTCGTCCAGGGTTCGGCTAATCCCGAGGGGGCAAAGGAGTTCATCCAGTACATGGTCACCGGCGAGCGGCTCGTCGAGTACGCGCGGGCGCTGCGGTTCCACAACATCCCCATCTACGAAAGCTGGTACGAGCCGGGGTCGGCGTACCGCGACGGCTGGGACTACCTGAACGACAACTTCGACGAGGAGACGATCCAGGGCGAGCGGCAGGCGCTGTTCTCGGACGAGACCCAGCCGTTCACCGCCGAAACCGAACCGGCCAACCCCTACGCCTCCCCCGCGTTCACGTCCTTCCAGCTCGGGCAGATGTTCTACGACGTGACGGAAGGCGGGATGAACATCGACGACGCCATCGACGAGGCGGCGTCGGTCCTGCGCGACAACACCGGCATGGAATGACATGTCGGTAGTGAGCGATCGCGTCACTGCCCTCGTCCCGACACGGTGGTGGCAGCGAAGCAACGAGATACTGTCGGGGGTTTTCGAGGACGACAGGCGACTGCTGGCGGTGTGTCTGACGCCCGCGCTCGCGCTGTACGTCCTGGTCGCCATCCTCCCGATGCTGTGGGCGTTCAACCTCAGCCTCTACGAGGTGTCGACGCTGAACCCCGTCTGGGAGTGGACCGGTCCGGGACGGCTCGTGGACATCCTCACCTCGGGGGCGTTCCAGGCGGCGTTCGGACGGAGCCTGATCTTCGGGTTCGGCTCCGTCGCCTTCCAGATCGTCGTCGGGGTCTCGCTCGCGCTGCTGGTCAACCGGGAGTTCAAGGGGGCCGTCCTCGCACGCGCGGTAGCGCTACTCCCCTACATGGTCCCGGCAGTCGCCATCGGGATGGTCGGGCAGTTCATGCTCAACGCCCAGTACGGCATCATCAACCTCGTGCTCATCCGCGTGGGGATCCTGAACAACCCAGTCGCGTTCCTCGGGCTTCCCGAAACAGCGATGGCGACGGTGATGGTCGTCGGTTCCTGGAAGTTCGCGGTGTTCGTGACGCTGCTGACGCTCGCACGGCTCCAGTCCATCCCCGAGAACTTCTACGAGGGGGCGACGATGTGTGGCGCCAACGCCTACCAGAAGTTCCGGGACGTCACCCTGCCCCGAATCAAGAACGTCATCCTCATCGCCGCCTTGCTCCGGACGCTCTGGATGTTCAACAAGTTCGACATCATCTACATCATGACCCGTGGCGGCCCGGGTGAGGAGACGACGACCATCCCGCTGCACGCCTACGAAGTCGCGTTCAACCAGTACGACCTCGGCCAGGCCGCGGGCATCGCCGCGCTGATGTTCGTGTTCCTCGCCCTCTGGTCGATCGTGTACTTCCGTGTCGCACGGCCCGAAGAGGAGGTGCGTGTCGCATGACCCAAATCGTCGGCAACTACATCACGTACGGACAGGCTGCCCGCATCAAGTCGATCTCGTACCAGATCGTCGTCTGGGCGGCGCTGCTGGCGTTGATGCTGCCCATCATCTGGGTGATCATCGGCACGTTCAGCGGTCTGGACGCGCTGCTCGCCGGGAACCTCTCGCGCATCCTCGGGAGCTTCACGACCCAGCCGCTGCGGGACGTGTTCTTCGCGTCGAACTTCATGGTCTACTACCGGAACAGCCTTGTCGTCGCCGCCGGCGTGGTGGTGTTCACCGTCGTCGCCTCGACGCTGGCGGGCTACGGCCTCACGAGAGTCCAGTTCCGGGGCAAGAAGTGGCTCGCCCGCTTCATCCTGTTCGGCTACATGTTCCCGCCGCTGCTGCTCTCGATTCCCATGTACCAGATTTGGGACCAGCTCGGGCTGCTCAACTCGCTGCTCGGACTGGTGTTCGCCGAGTCGTCGGTGCCGCTTCCGTTCGGCATCTGGACGATGTGGCTGTTCTTCCAGACGGTTCCGATCGACTACGAGGAGTCGGTCTGGATGGCCGGCGGGTCGCGCTGGCACTCCTTCAAGGACATCGCACTCCCACAGGCGGCCCCGGGGATGGTTGCGGTCGGCATCTTCGCGTTCCAGTCGTCGTGGAACAACTACACGTACCCGAAGGTGCTCATCTCCCAGGACTCGCTCCGGCCGCTCACGACCGGGCTCACCCAGTACGCCGTCCAGAACTTCGTGTTCTGGAACCAGGTGATGGCCGTCGTGCTGACGATGGTCATTCCGGCGTTCCTGATGGTGTACTTCCTCCAGAAGTACCTGCTCGAAGGCTACAAAGCAACGGCGTAACAACGAAATAATTCAACAACTATGTCAGATATTCAGGTCGATACGCTCCGCAAGGAGTTCTCGAGTGACGGTGGTCCGATAGTTGCAGTCAACGACGTCTCCTTCACTGTCGAGGACGGCGAGTTCGTCTGTATCGTCGGCCCGTCCGGCTGTGGGAAGACGACGCTCCTCCGGTGTATCGCGGGACTCGAACGCCCCACGAGCGGGAGCATCACCCTCGCCGGCGAGGAGGTGACCGACATCCCGCCGCAGAACCGGAACCTGGCGTTCGTGTTCCAGGACATCACCCTCTACCCCCACATGAAAGTGTGGGAGAACATCTCCTACCCGCTGAAGCTCGACGGGGTCGATGCCGACACCCGCTACGAGCGAGCACAGGAGGTCGCGGACACCATCCAGATCGGGGAGCTGCTGGACATGTACCCCGGCGATCTCTCCGGCGGCCAGCAACAGCGGGTCGCCATCGGTCGGTCAATCATCCGCTCGCCACGGGCGTACCTGCTCGACGAGCCGATGAGCGACCTCGACGCCAAGCTGAAAAAGGAGATGCGCGTCGAACTCCAGCGCATCCAGCAGCAGGTCGGGGGGACGATGGTGTACGTCACCCACGACCAGGAGGAGGCGATGACGCTGTCCGACCGGATGATCGTCATGGACGACGGCGAGATCCAGCAGTTCGGGTCGCCACAGCAGGTCTACCACGAGCCGAACAACGTGTTCGTCGCGCAGTTCATCGGCTCGCCGGAGATAAACCTCCTCTCGGCGACGTGTCGGGACGACACCGGTGGGACCGTCACCGTCGACGACACGGGCTGGAACATCGAGACCGGCATCGCGAGCCAGGGCGTTCCGGAGAACGTGACGTTCGGCTTCCGGCCGCGACACACGAACGTCGAACCCGTCGAGGACCTAGACGGCCTCGGCGGGGAAGTCGCGCTGGTCGAGGCCGTCGGCGACGAGAACATCCTCTATATCGACACGGAGGTCGGCGAGATCCGCGCCGTCGTCGACATCGAGCGAACCCCCATCGAGGAGGGCGACACCGTCGCCGTCGACGTCGAACGCTCCTACCTGTTCGACGGTGCGACGGGGACCACCGTCGCCCACAGCACGCGCCGCGGCGACCAGCCTGACGACCAAGTGGAGGCCTGACCGGGGCCAACCGACGCTTCTTTCAATGTCTTCTGAACACGCTAGCGGTCCGCTGGACGGGTTGCGCGTCATCGACTGCTCGGGCATGATCAGCGGCGGGTTCGCGACGGTCCAACTCGCCGACTTCGGCGCCGACGTGGTCATGGTCGAGCACCCCGAACACCCGGACCCGATACGCGAGTGGCCGCCGTTCGACGAGGGCGAGTCGCTGTGGTGGAAGTCGCTGGCCCGGAACAAGCGCTGCGTAACCCTGGACCTCAGTACCGAGGAGGGGAGCGCGCTCCTCCTCGACCTCGTCGAGGACGCCGACGTCCTGTTCGAGAACTTCCGTCCGGGGACGATGGAGGAGTGGGGCGTCGGCCCCGAGACGCTGCGGGCGGAGAACCCGGAACTCGTCGTCGTTCGGCTCTCGGGCTACGGCCAGACCGGGCCGCGGGCCCGGAAACCCGGGTTCGGTACGGTCGCCGAGGGGCTCTCCGGTTGGGCGGCGGTCAACGGGTTCCCGGACAGCAAACCCCTCCTGCCGCCGATCAGCCTCGCCGACCTGACGGCCGCGCAGTTCGCAGTGCAGGCGACTATGTTCGCGATTTTCGAACGCGACGTCGGCCGCGGCGGCAGCGGCGAGGGCCAGGTCATCGACGTCAGCCTCTACGAGTCGCTGTTCCGGCTGTTCGTCGGCGACGTCGCGGGGTACGACCGACTCGGGAAAGTGCCGGAACGGACCGGGAACCATCACGCCAGCGCCGCCCCACGGAACGTCTACGAGACCGAGGACGGCTACATGACGCTGTCGGCCTCCTCACAGAGCATCTTCGAGAACCTGATGGACGCCATCGACCGCCCGGACCTCGTCGACGACCCGCGGTTCGCCGATAACGACGCCCGGGTCGAACACAACGACGCACTCGACGAGGTCATCGAGGCCTGGACCCGCAAGCGGTCGACCGAGCAGGCGATCGAGGAGATGGAGGCGGCCGACGCCGTCGTCGGGCCGGTCCACGACGTCTCGGACATCTTCGAGGACGAGCAGTACGCCGCCCGTGGGGACATAATCGCCGTCGAGGACGAGGACCTCGGGACCGTCCGGATGGCGGCCACGCTCCCGAAGTTCTCCCGAACGCCCGGGTCGGTGCGACACACGGGCCCGAAACGGGGGGAGCACAACGACGAGGTGTTCCGCGAGGAGCTATCGCTGGACGGCGAGACGTACGACCGACTGCGCGAACGGGACGTCATCTGAGATGCCCCGCGAGCCACTCGACCGACTCTGCGTCCACGAGAGCACCGACGAGAAAGTCCCGATCGGGGCGTTCGTCGACGCCCTCTCGGATCTCCCCGTCCCCGTCGAGGTGGTCGGTGACGACGACGCAGTCGGCGAGGGCGACGCCGTCGCCACCTACCGCCCGCGGGACTGGTTCGTCGACGCGGGGTGGGTGCACTGTCTCCGCGCCGGCTACGACGAGTTCGACACGGACCGCTACGCGGCGGCCGGGACGCCGCTGACGAACAGCACGGGCATCCACGACACGACGGTGGGCGAACTGGTCGCCGGCTACATGCTGACGCTCGCCCGGCGCCTGCACGTCTACCGCGACCACCAGAACCGGCGGGAGTGGTACGACCCGCCGTACGAGCAACCGTTCACCGTCGACGGGGAGATGGTGTGTGTCGTTGGCCTCGGGACCATCGGCCGGGGCGTCGCGGATCGAGCACGGGGACTGGGAATGGACGTGGTCGGCGTGCGTCGGTCGGGGGCGCCGGTCGACGGCGTGTCGACGGTGTATTCGCCGGCGGAGTTGCACGCGGCCATCGACGACGCCCGGTTCGTCGTCCTCGCCGTGCCGCAGACGCCGGAGACGGAGGGAATGTTCTCCCGCCCCGAGTTCGAGGAGATGCGCGACGACGCCTACCTCGTCAACGTCGCTCGGGGGCCGGTCGTCGACGAGGCCGCGCTGGTCGACGCGCTCGAGGCCGGGACGATCGCCGGCGCGGGCCTCGACGTGTTCGAGACCGAACCGCTCCCGGAGGACTCGCCGTTGTGGGGGTTCGAAGAGGTGCTCGTCTCCCCCCACGAGGGGTCGACCACGAACCAGTACCACTCCGACCTCGCGGTACTCGTCGAGGAAATCTTCCACCAGTACCAGTCCGACGCGTCGCTCCGGAATCGCGTCGCGTGACGACCGCTGGCGTCGAAAAATACCGTCAGTCAGCAGGTCTCGGCACCGAACGCCGACTTCACGAAGTTCGGCACCGGCAGGTCGCCCATCAGCCCCGAGACGAAGTCGGGAACCAGATCAGCGACGAACCCCGGCGGTCCGTCACCGTCCGGGCCGTTCTCGGCGTTCTCGCAGTCGTTGACCTGTTCGGCCGGGCCGTCGACGGCCCCCGGCGCGGCTGCCGCGGGCATCGCGACGACGCTCAGCAGCAGGAGCGCCCCGAGGGCGCCGACGATGAGTTTCGAGTTCATTGCGTATCGGTCCACGGGCGGGAGGGGAATAAACCGGGCAAGCGCTACAGCCGGGTTGGGGCCGAGTTAACCGCGTTTAACGCCGATTCGACCGGGGGAGCGGAATCGAACAGAACCACTAACCGCCGGCCGGCCGATCCTCCGGGCATGGACCAACTGTTCGCCCCGTGGCGAATCGACTGGGTCGAGCGCGATCCGGAGGACGACGAGATCGACGGCTGCCCGTTCTGTGTCCTCCCCGAGCGCGACGCCGACCGGGAGAGCCGCATCGTCGCCCGCAGCGAGCACTCCTTCGTGATCCTCAACAACGCCCCGTACGCCCCGGGGCACGTGATGGTCATCCCCGACCGCCACACGGGCGAGTGGGCCGACCTCGCCGACGCCGAACTGCTCGATCACGCGAAGCTGAAGGTCGCGGCCATCGACGCGCTGGAGGCCGGCTTCGACCCCAGCGGCGTCAACGCCGGCGAGAACCTCGGCGGCGCCGCCGCCGGCGGCTCGATCGGCGACCACCTCCACACCCACCTGATCCCGCGCTGGGAGGGGGACACGAACTTCATGCCGATCGTCTCGGACACGAAAGTGATCGTCGAGGCGCTGGAGGCGAGCTACGACAAGCTCCACGAGGCGTTCGCGGCGCTGCCGGCGTCGACGGACGGTGTCGAAAAAACGGACGCGGTCGAACTCCGGTTCGACGAGAGCAACTAGCGCTCCGGTTCGACTAGAGGAACGGGAACCCCGGCGAGGCGTAGATCGACGTGACGCCGAGGTACAGCGTCGTCAGCACGCCGACGAACACGACCGTTCGGAGCCACCAGACCCAGAGGCGGGCGTACACCGCGTTAGCGTTCGAACCCTGCTGGACCTCGTCGATCGCTTCGGGCCCGTACACCCAGCCGACGAAGATCACGCCCAGTAGCACCGACGCCGGCAGCAGCACGCTGTAGGCCAGCGTGTCGAACCAGCCCAGCCACGCGGTGTTCCACGCCGAGAGCGTGCCGAGCAGGAACAACACGCCGCCGAAGCCGAAGGCGGTCGCCTTGCGGTCCCACTCGTACTTGTCGACGCAGTAGGACGTGACCACTTCGAGCAGGCTGATCGCCGAGGACAGCGCCGCGATCAGCACGACGAAGAAGAACAGCGCGCCGACGACCCGGCCCGCCACCCCCAGGTTCGCGAAGGCCTGGGCGACCGAGACGAACAGCGCTCCCGGACCGCCGGCGGCGGCGCCTTCCGGCAACGTCCCGAACTGGACGAACAGGAGCGGGATCACGACCAGCCCCGCCAGGACGCCGATGGCGGTGTTGAGACCGACGACGAGCCCGCCGTCGGCGGGCAGGCTCTCGTCCTCACCGATGTATGAGGCGTAGGTGATCATCGCGCCCATCCCCAGCGAGAGCGAGAAGAACGCCTGACTCACAGCGAAGGGGACCACCGATCCCAGGTTGTTCGCGAGGAAATCCAGGTCCGGCGAGAGGTAGTAGCCGTACGCCGGGCCGCTGCCGTCGAGCGTGACCGCGTAGACGGCGAGGCCGAGCAGCATCAGCACCACCGACGGAACCATCAGCTTGGTCGCCTTCTCGATGCCGTCCTCGACGCCGAAGGCGACGATGCCGGCGGTAACCGACATGAACAGCGCGTGGAACGCGATCGCCTCCCAGCCGGTGGAGACGGCGCCGAAGTAGGCCGCGGTGTCGGTGAAGTAGCCGCCGGTCAGGCTCCCGATCGTGTAGCGGATCACCCAGCCGCCGACGACGCTGTAGTACGACAGGATCCACAGCCCCGTGAACAGTCCGAGCCCGCCGACGACCGTCCAGGCGGGGTGGTCCAGCCGCTCGAACGCCTCGACGGCGTTGATCTTCGCCCGCCGGCCGATCGCGAACTCGCCCAGGATCGTCGGTAGACCGATCAGCACCGCCGCGAGTAGATAAACGAACACGAACGCCGCCCCGCCGTTCGTGGCGGTTTTGAACGGGAACTGCCAGATGTTCCCCAACCCGACTGCGCTCCCGACCGCAGCGAGGATGAACCCCGCGCGCGTCGTCCATGTTTCTCGTTGTGCCATGTCTCCGCAAGGCAGGCCTCTGCTACAAATTACTGCCGGTTTGCAGAGCCACCTTTCAAGTACGACGGCGCACCCACTCTACCCGAATGGAGCGCACGCAGGTCGTCCGCCGGGTTGGCGTCGTCGTCCTCCTCGCCAACCTCGGGCTCGCAGTGCTGAAGGCGGGCGTCTGGCTGGAGACCGGCAGCCTCGCGCTGGTGAGCGAGGCGGTCAACAGCGGCTCCGACGCGCTGTACAGCGCCGTCGTCGTCGCCGGCCTCTACCTCACCACCCAACCGCCGGACTTCGAGCACCCACACGGCCACGAGCGCATCGAGCCGTTCGTCTCGCTGTTCGTCGCCGTCGGCGTCCTCGGCGCCGGCGTCGCGGTGGCGTGGTCCGGCATCAGTTCGCTGCTCGCGGGGTCGTACTCCGCGGTCCCGCCGCTCGCGGCGGTCGTCCTCGGCGTCGGCGCCGTCGCGAAGTTCGCGCTCTATCGCTACTGTCTGGGCGTCGGCGAGACCCACCACTCGCCCGCACTGGTCGCGACCGCGAAGGACAACCGGACGGACGTACTGACCGCACTCGCGGCGCTGGTCGGCGCCGGCGGCGCCGCGGTCGGCTACCCGGTGCTCGACCCGATCGCCGCCATCGTCGTCGCGATCGGCGTGTTCCTCACCGGCGTCGACATCGTCCGGGACAACGTCGGCTACCTCGTCGGCGCCGCGCCGCCGGAGGACCTCCGACAGGACATCGTCGACGCCGCGTTCTCGCACCCGGAGGTACAGGGCGCCCACGACGTGGTCGCCCACTACGTCGGTCCCGAGGTGGACGTGAGCCTCCACATCGAGGTCGAGGGCGACATGACGCTCCGGGAGGCCCACGACATCGAGACGGCGGTGATCCAGTCGATCCGGGAGCTCCCGGAGGTCGACGACGCGTTCGTCCACGTCGACCCGAAGGAGCTCGGCGAGTGGAAGGAGGAGGACCGCTGGCGCGACGAGCGCGTGAGCCGCGAGTGAGCGGGCCAGCGCTCGCGAGCCGCGGGTTCCGCGGGCCAGCGCTTATTCGCTTCCGCACCCCAGCACCCCCATGGGCGGCTACGAGGCGGGCTTTCGCGACCTGACCGAGGAGCACCGGGACCGCGACCTCCCGGTCGAGGGGTCGATCCCGGACTGGCTCGACGGCGCGCTCTACCGGAACGGCCCGGCGCGCTGGTCGGTCGGCGACGCCGAGGCCGACCACTGGTTCGACGGGCTCGCCCACCTCACCCGGTTCGAGTTCGACGACGGCGGGGTGCGGTACACCAACCGATTCCCCCGGACGAGCGCCTACCGCGCCGCGATGGAGGAGGAGAGCTTCGCCGGGCAGTTCTCCTCGACCGACGGCTACCTCGCCCGGGTGAAGTCGATGCTCGCCGGCGAGTCGACCGACAACGCGAACGTCCACGTCGCCCGGCTCGGCGGCGACCTCGTCGCGCTGACCGAGACCCCGAACTGGCTCCGGATCGACCCCGAGAGCCTCGAAAACCGGGGAACGATCACGTACGGCGACGACCTCACCGCCCACCACGTCACCGCCCACCTCCGACGGGATCCCGAGACGGGGGATCACTGGGGCTACTTCACCCGGTTCGGCCGGACGACCGAGTACGTCCTCTTCCGGATCCCCGAGGGCACCACCCGCCGCGAGCAGGTCGCGAGCGTCGCCGTCGACCGCCCGGCGTACATGCACAGCTTCGCCCTCACCGCCGAGTACGCGGTGCTGGTCGAGCCGCCGCTGACCACCCATCCGGCGAGGTTCCTGCTCCCCGGCTCGGGCGGGTTCATCGACAACTACGACTGGCACCCCGACCGCGGGACGCGGTTCCTGGTTTTCCGCCGCGACTCGGGGGAACTGGTCCGCGAGGCGACCGTCCCGGCGTTTTTCACGTTCCACACCGCGAACGCGTTCGAGACGGCCGGCGAGAACGACGACGCCACGGCACTCGTCGTCGATCTCGTGGCCTACGACGACGACAGCGCGGTCACGGACCTCTCGATCGCGGCGCTCCGGGGCGGGGACGCCGGCTTCCCCTCGGGCGAACTCCGGCGCTACCGGCTCCCGCTCGACGGGGGCGATCCCGCGTACGACCACCTCGCCGACGACGTGGAGATGCCGCGGTTCTCTCCCGAGGTCCACACCCGGGAGTACGAGCACGTGTTCGCGCAGTCGACGGAGATGGAGGGCGGCAACGCGCTGGTTCGCGTGGACGCGGGCGACGGCACGGGAGACGACGCCGGCGTCGCAGAACGGTGGGAAGAAGCGGGGGTCTACTCGGGTGAACCGATCTTCGTCCCCCACCCGGACGGCACCGAAGAGGCGGACGGCGTCGTGCTCTCGCTCTGTCTCGACGCCGACGCCGAACGGTCGTTCCTGCTGGTCTGTGACGGGGAGCTGACGGAGTTGGCGCGAGCGCCGCTGCCTCACGTCGTCCCGTTCGGGTTCCACGGGGAGTACTTCCGAAGCTGAGCGATCAGGCCGGCGTCGAGGCGTCCTCGACGGTGATCTCCCGTTCCGCGCTCACGTGCCCCTCGACGCGGAGCGTGATCGGGCCGTCCTCGTCGGTGGTGTAGGCCGTGTCGATGTCGAGCGTCGCCGTCGTCGACGCGCCGGCGGCGACCGTCTCCTCGACGAGGTGGGACTCGTCGTCGTCGGCGATGAGCTCGGTCGGCCAGTAGACGGCCGCGAGGAACCGGCCGTCCGTGTCGCTGGTGTTGGTCACCGTCAGTTCGACAGTCATCGCCTCGCCCTGCTGGACGCTCTCGGGCGCCGACAGCGAGTCGAGTTCGAACGTCGGCGCCGACGCCGCCAGCGTCTCGCGGGCGTCGTCGGGCAGGGACCACTCCGCCGACTCGCCGCCGCGTTCGAGGACGATCCGCGGGTCCTCGGCATCGAGCGGCGAGTCGAGTTCGAACGCGACGTAGCGCGGGGCGTCGCCGCCGGCGAGGTCGGGGCTCCCGACGATCCCGCCCTCGTGTCCGGCGACGGCGTAGTTCTGGGCGCCTTCGTCGCCCGGATCGACCGCCGCCCACGTCTCGCCGCCCGCGTGGAGGCTGAACGCGTCCGTCTCGAGTTCGGCGTCGCTGCGGACCGAGGCGACGACGAACTGCCGCCCCTCGGGAGCGACGACGCCGCCGGAGCCCATGATGGACTCGTAGGTCACGGCCTTCTCGGCGACGATGTCGAACACGGCGACGGCGTCGCCGCCGACCGTTCGATCGGACGACGCCGGCGGCGGGACCTCGGTCTCGGACGGGGACCCGTTCGGCGAGTCGGTCGGCGAATCGGTGTTCGTCCCGGGCGAGTCGCCGATACAGCCGGCGGTCGCCAGCGCCGCGGCGACGCCGAGGCTACTCGCGAGGAACCGTCGTCTGGTGGAGGGCATCACCCGAAAGTGGGGGCGCCGACCGTAACAAGCCTTGTGGGCGCCCGCAGGGTCGGTCGGCGACGGCGCCTCAGACCGGCGTCCCGAACGCGTAGACGGTCTGGTGGCTCGTCACCTCGACCTCGGCGAAGTCGCCGGGTTCGAGGCCGTGCTCGTCGGCGTTCTGGACGATGATCTGCCGGTAGGCGGAGTCGCGGCACTTCACCGAGTCGCCGGTGCCCTCCTCGACGACCAGCACCTCGCGGGTGGTGCCGATCAGTTCCTCGTACGCCTCGGCGACGACCTCCCGCTTGAGTTCGCTCATCGCCTTCGAGCGGTCCTTCTTCGTCTGGCCGCCGAGGCCCTTCATCTCCGCGGCGTCGGTCCCGGGCCGCTTGGAGAACCGGGTGACGTTTACCTTCTCCGGGCGGACCTCGCGGAACAGCGCCATCGACTGCTCGTGGTCGGCCTCGGTCTCGGTGGGGAAGCCGACGATGAAGTCCGTCGAGAGCGTCCAGTGGTCGAGCGTCCCGTCGAACGTCTCCACGATGTCGAGGAACTTGTCCACGCGGTGCTGGCGGCGCATGTCTTCGAGCACCTCGTCGCTGCCGGACTGGACGGGCGCGTGGAGGAAGTCGTAGAGCTTCTCGTTCGCGGCGAACACCTCGGCCAGTTCCTCCCGGATCCCGTGGACGCCGCCGGGGTTGGCCATCCCGACGCGGACCCGGAACTCGCCGTCGATGTCGCAGATGCGGTCGAGTAGCTCCGGCAGGTCGCGCTCGCCGTCGTCCCAGCCGTAGACGCCGGTGTCCTGTCCCGTGACGCGGAGCTCCTTCGCCCCGGCGTGGACGAGTGCACGGGCCTTCTCGAGGTTCTCCTCGATCGAGGGCGAGTCGATCCGGCCGGTTGCCTGCTTGGTGATGCAGTACGAACAGTTGCTCATGCAGCCCCGGGCGATGGGGAGGATGCCGACGACGCCGTCGAGGACGGGTTCGACGCCCGGCCCGGGCGTCGGGCACTCGCCGTTGGTGACCGCTTCGGGCACGTCGTCCCAGTGGAGCACCTGCGCGTCGATGTCGGCCTGCTGGAACTCCTCGCTCTGGGCCAGCGCCATGCAGCCAGTGACGATCAGGTCGGCGGTCTGCTCGTCGAGCTCCTCGGCGCGCCGCAGCATGTTCCGCTCGGTCTTCTCGACGACCGTACAGGAGTTGAGGATCGACACGTCGGCGGCTTTGGGCCCGTCCACCCGGTAGTGGCCGGCGTCACGCAGCGCGCTCTCGATCGACCGACTCTCACCCCGGTTCGACGTACAGCCGTACGTCTCGATGTGGTAACGGGCCATGCCTGTCGGAACTGGGCGAGCGGCGCGCAAAAGGGCGACGGTTCCACCCGCCGTTCGGGGCGTTGGCTAGCCCAGCCGCGGATCCAGCGCCTCGACCAGCGCGTCGCCGACGAGTTTGAACGACACCACCGTCGCCGCCAGCGCGAACGCCGGGAACACCGACACCCACCACTTCGTCGTCATCGGCACCTCGCCGGTGAGCCCGCGGGCGATGACGTTCCCCAGCGACTGGAGGTCAAACGCCTCCAAGCCCAAGAACGCCAGCCCGGCCTCCGTCAACAGCAGCACGGGCGCCTGCTGGGTCGCGGTCGGGATCGCCACGACCGACACCGCGGGGAGAACGTGTTTCCGCAGGACGTGGCGGTCGTCGCCGCCGAGCACCTTCGCGGCCTGGACGAACTCGGTGTCGCGCAGCCGTCGGGCCTCGCTCCGGACGACCCGGGCGGCGCCGCCCCAGCCGAGGAAGCCGAACAGCAGGATGATCACCAGCAGCGACTCGCCGGTGATCCAGATCAGCAGCAGGTACATCACCAGCGGCGGCACCGCGTCCTGCACCTCGACGGCGCGCATCGACACGTTGTCGACCAGCCCGCCGTGGTAGCCGGCGACGGTGCCGACCACCAGCGCCAGCGGCACGATCAGCGCCAGCGCGATGACGGCGACGTACAGCGTGACGTGCAGCCCCTGCAACAGCAGGATCTCCATCGCGTAGCCGTTGATGTCGGTCCCGAGGGGGTACTGCCAGCTCCCGTGGCAGAGCCCGTCGACGACCGGGCCGGCGCAGTTGTGCGGGAGCCGGTCGGCCGGGATCGTCCCCCAGATCGGCGGCTGGTTCCCGTAGAGGAAGTCCAGTTTCGGCGCCGGCACGAGCATGAGGCCGACCGTGCCGAGCAGGTACACCACCCCGAGCCACACCGCGCCGGCGATGGCCTCGGGCTTCTCGCGGAAGCGCTGCCACAGCGTCGCCGCCCGCTCGCGGTCCGCGAGGATCGGGAGCACGCCGTAGAACAGCAACACGACGTTCGCGAGGACGAACAGCCAGTCCAGCGGCGACGCGAGCCAGGTGCCGACGGTGTAGCCGTCGTTCACCTGCGTGTCGTAGAGGGCGAAGGCGGCGACGACGGCCAGCACCACGATGGAGAGCGGGATCCGGCGGCGTCGCCAGTCAAGCGACGGGGACATTGACGGTACGGTGTAGTTCGGTTCGCCCGTGATAAACCTTCGCGGTCGGTAACGTTTAACAGCCAGTCGCCCCACGCAGTGAGCGTGCCCGTTCGCCAGTCCCCCCTCCGCCGGATCCGCGACCGATGAGTTTCCGGTCACGGCTGCTCGCCCGGTTCGGCTTCGCCGTCGTCGCGGTGTACCTCGTGATCACGCTGACGTTCCTCGTCGTCGTGCTCACGCCGGACACCAACCTCCGCGGGATGCTCGGCACCGCGCTGTGGTCCGGCGCCTCCCCCGCCGAGATGGAGCAGATGCGCGAGACGTACATCGCGGCTCGCGGCCGAGACCAGCCGCTGTACAGGCGCTACCTCGACTGGGTCGTCAACATCACCCTGTTCCGCTGGGGCCTCTCCGCGAGCATGGGCGAACCGGTGACCCAGGTCGTCGGTGCCGCCACCCTCGAGACGGCGAAGTATCTCGTCCCCGGCGCGGTGACGGCGTGGATCGCCGGCGTCGCGGTCGGCATCCGGTCGGCCCGGGAGCGCGGGAGCCGGTTCGACCGGCTCGGCCGACTGGCGACGTACGTCCTGTTCGGGCTGCCGGGGTTCTGGCTCGCGGCCGTCGCGCTCGTCGCCCTCGACGGCGGCGGCCCGCTGACCCGCACCGTGATCGTCCCCGGCGGCGCCGTCGCCGCGGCGCTGTTGGCCGGCCAGGTGAGCCTGACGCGCTCGCGCAGCGTCGACGAGTTCGACGCCGACTACGTGCGCTACCTCCGGGCGAAGGGGCTCACCGACCGCGGCATCGACCGCCGCGTGTTCCGGAACGTGGTCGTGCCCGTGCTCTCGATGACCGCCGCGGAACTGTTCTCCGTGCTCGTGCTCTCGGCGGTCGTGCTCGAGTCGCTGATCGGGATCGAGGGCGTGGGCTGGCTCACCTACGAAGCCACGCAGGAGAACGACATCCCGCTGATCCTCGGGGCGACGATGGTGCTCGTCGCGGTCGGCATCGGCGGCAGCATCGTCTGCGACCTCGCGAGCGCGTGGCTGGACCCGCGGTCGCGCTAACGGGCGTTTTCGGCGTGCTGTACAGGGGGCCGGGTCACGCGAGTGGTCGGCGTCAGAGTACGGTAGCGAGCTCCCCGCCAGCGTACCCGTGGGAGGATACCTTCGCCGCCGGAGCGGGGGAGCGGTACTCGATCAGGCGGACGCGGAGGTGGACACGTTGCTCGACGTTCGATTCGACCGCCCGTTGCAGGACGGCCGGCAACGCCGGGTACCGACCGCCGCCCTCAGTGGAAACGACAACCGTGACTCCCGGGTTGGCCCCGGAGAGAGCCAGCTGGTTCTCAGTGCTGACCTCGACGAGCTGCAGTTCCGCGTACGCGGGCTGCTCGAGGACCGCCTCAACCTCCTGATTGACCGCCCGATCGAACGCGACGTACTGGTACGTGGCGGCCGCCGTGAAACCGAGCACCAGCACCATGACGAGCACGACCAGGATGATCCCGGTCGTCCGAAGTGACAGCGTCAACCCGGGTTGGATGTTGCGAAGGATCTCCGATCGGTACCCGAGCGCGAAGAACGTGAGAAACGAGACGACGTTGACCGTCGCGACGTTGACGAGCAGTAGCACGAGCGCGCCGAACGCGACGGATGGGGTGCGCCACACGAGGCCGATACCGATGGTGGCCGCCGACGGGACGATCGCCGCCGCCACGGCGATGCCGGCGAAGGCCGAGGAGATGTCGGCGGCGACCGTAAGCCCGACCGCGACCCCGGCGATGATCGCGATGGTGACGATCATCGCGTTCGGCGTGCTGAAACTCGTCATCTGGTCGAGCGCGCTGAGGGACAGCGTCCCGGGCACAACGTCGATGTACCGGAAGACAAAGCCCGCAACGCCGCCGCCGAGGATCGCCATCCCCAGCCCCATCGGTTGGTGGGTCATGCTCTCGACGATGAGCGACCGGTCGTCGATCGTGAGCCCGACGCTCCCCGAGACGATGGTACTGAGAAACGGCGCCAGCACCATCGCCCCGGTGATGACGATAGCGGAGTCGAGGAGCAGTCCGGCGGCGGCGACCATCGCGCTCAACGTGGAGAGAATGACGAACGTCCAGATTTGGGGTTTGTGCTCCTGCGCTTCGACGCGCAGTTCCGCGTGGGAGATACGCTTCACCCCCGACGACTCCTCGACGTACTCCTCCTCGAGCTCTGAGAGGTGTCGCGTCGTCGCCGTCTCCAGGGAGGTCACCACGGTGTACTTCCCGACATCTATCCCCTGTGCCCGCACCTCGTCGAGGACGTCCTCGACGGCGCCGACGGGGACGGGGAACTCCACCACGCAGTAGTTCTGGGGGCTCTCAGTCGGGGTAAGGACGAAGTCGACGTCCTTCGACTCGAGCACCGACGTGAGCTTGTACTGGTCCTCGTATCGCACGAGGATGCGAACGAGACGCATGCCTGGATACGCGGGCTATCTCGACCCCGGTACAATTACTTTGGCCTCCGGCAGACCGACGCGGGCAGGTTCGTGCGTGAGGCCGCCTGGGTCACGAAGAGGTTAAATTTCCGGCAGAACGAACGGATCACGATGCCCTCCAGACGCGCCTACTTGGCTGCAGTCGCGAGCGGCACCGCCCTCGGCGTCGCCGGCTGTCTCGACGGCGCCGACGGCGCCGCCCCCTCGCCCGGCACCGACGAGTCGACCGAGTGGCCGATGCGCAACTACGACCGCTACGGGAGCGCGTCCGTGCCCGACGCCGCGGCACCGCGCTCGGCGCCCGAACAGCGCTTCGAGACGCCCCTCGACGGCACGCCGCGCGGGCGACCGATCGTCGCCGGCGGCCGCGTGTTCCAGTCCACGTGGGCGGGGATCGAGGCGATCGACGCCAAGAGCGGCGAGAAGCTGTGGACCTACCGGGCCGAGGGCGACGAGGGCGCCAGCTACTACCCGCCGCCCGCGGCCCACGACGGCGTCGTCTACGCCGGCACCGAGGCCGGGTTGGTCGCCATCGACGCCGCGAGCGGCGAGGAGAACTGGCGCGTCGAGACCGACGGCAACGTCACCGCGTCGCCGGCGCCCGGCCACGACTGGGACCCCATCTACGTCGGGAGCGACCATGGGGAGGTGCTCCAGGTCCGCGACGACGGCGAGATCGAGTGGCGAGCCACCGTCTACGGCGAGGTGACCCACCTGGTCACGCCCACCGTCGCCGGCGTCACCGCCGCCACCAGCGGCGGGGAGGTGTTCACGCTGTACCAAGGCCGCGGGCTCTGGCGGAAGAAAGTCCCGGGCCAGGTGACCGCGATCGCCGCGCAGAGCGGGAACGACCTGTTCGTGGCCACGTTCGGCGGCGGCGTCCTCAAACTCCGGACGGGAGCCCACGCGGGGCGAACCGCCTGGCACGCCGAGAACGGGCCGGTCGCCGACGGCGCGCTCGTGCTGGCCGACGGCGCCGTGTTCGGCGGCGACCTCGCGGGCGTCGACCGCCTGGACGCCGACGACGGGAGCCACGACTGGCAGCTCGGCGACGACACCTACGCCCTCGCGGCGGCGGGCGACACGCTCTACGTCGGCGCCGACGGCGCAGTGATCGCACGGCCGCTCTCGGGCGGGATCGGCGTCGGCGGGAGCCGGGTGAACGCGGCGCGGTTCCGGTACGGCATCGGTGAGGACGCCGCGGCGATGGGGGTGACGCCGGCCGACGGCGCGCTGTTCGCCGGCGTGACTGACTCGGGAAGCGGGGAGGAGCGCCTGCTCGCGCTGGAGTAGCTACTCCGGCGCGCCGCTGAGGATCTCCACGCCCGAACTCGCACCGATGCGCTCGGCGCCGGCGTCGAGCATCGCCATCGCGTCCTCGTAACTACCGACGCCGCCGGAGGCTTTCACGGGCAGGTACTCGCTCATCAGTTCCACGTCCGCCACCGCGGCGCCGCCGTCGGCGAACCCCGTCGACGTCTTCACCATGTCGGCGCCCGCGGCCTCGGCGGCCTCGCAGGCGGCGTGTTTCTCGTCGTCGGAGAGCAGCGCCGTCTCGATGATCACCTTCACCGGCAGCGGCGTCGCGGCGACGATCCCCCCCAGTTCCTCCTGGACGGCGTCGGTCTCGCCGGCCTGCAGCCGGCCGACGTTGATCACGACGTCGAGTTCGTCGGCGCCGTCGGCGTCGGCGACGACCGCCTCCTCGCGCTTGGCGGCCGGGGCGTGCTGGCCGTGCGGGAAGCCGATCACCGTCGCCAGCGTCACGTCGGGCGCGTACTCGGCGGCGGCGGCCACGTAGCACGGCGGGATACAGGCGTTCATGCCGTGTTCGGCCGCCTCGTCGAGCACGCGCTTCGTGTCGGCCCACGTCGTCCCGGGGCCGAGGACGGTGTGGTCGATCCGGGCGGCGAGTTCGTCGCGGTGCATACCCCCCGCTGGGGCCGCCGAGGTGAAAAACACCGCCGCTCCGCGCGCTCCGAAACGCTTTCCGCCCGGCCGCTCCGCCCGAGTACCATGGTACTCCCCGCCGGCTTCGCGCTGCCGCCGCTGCCGTACCTGCTTGCGCTGCTGCTCGCCGGCGGCGCCGTCGTCGCCGCGCTGTGGCGCCGGGACCCCTCGGTCCCGGACCGCCTCGTGCTCGCGCTCGTGCCGTGGATGCTCGCGGGCGCGTGGCTCCACGTCCTCCACGTCGTCGGCGCTGCACCCGACTGGATCGACCCGCTGCTCGGCACCCCCGCGGCCTACCTCACGACGGCGATCCTCGCGGGCGCCGTCTGGCTGGCCGTCGACGCCCGGGACGTCGCCACCGAGCGAGCGTTCGCCGCGGCCGGCACGGGAGTCGCGGCGCTGGTTCTCGCGGTCGGCATCCAGTGGGGGGTCGCCGAGGGCACGTTCTCGCCCGCGTGGCCCGCCGTCGCGGCCGTCCTCGGCGTCGTCGTCGGAATCGCGGTCTGGCGCGGCCTCCGGCGCGCGTACCCCGGCGTCGGCGACGCGGGCGCCGCGGGCGCGCTGGCAGTCACCGCCCACAGCCTCGACGGGATCTCGACCGCGATCGGGATCGACGTGCTCGGCGCGACCGAGCGCACGCCGCTCTCGCGGACGATCATCGAGTTCGGCGCGACGCTGCCGACCGCGGACCTGCTCGGGAGCGCGTGGCTGTTCGTGCTGGTGAAACTCGCGCTCGGCGCCGGGATCACCGCGCTGCTGGCCGAGTCAGTGCGTGAGGTGCCCCGGCAGGGTCGCCTGCTGCTCGTGTTCGTCGCCGCCGTGGGGCTCGGCCCGGCCGCGCACAACCTGCTGCTGTTCTCGATTATGGGCTAGAGCCGACCGCGGCGGCGCTTGCTGTACCACTCGCGATCGCGCCCCCAGCGCCGCAGGCGGGAGCGCACCGAGCCCTCCAGCATCCCGTGGCCCGAGTCCGCGACGAACTGGTAGGTCGCGAGCGCGAACACGGGGAGGCTGATCGCCACGTTGAACGCGGTGAGTGCGAGGTACTCCTGGGTGACCAGATCGACGAACAGCGCGATCGCGAGCAGGCGGAGGCCGGCGACGATCAGGAGCTCGTCGAGGCGGGCGAGCAGGCGTTCGCCGAGGCTCGGGCGCCCGGGCCGCCCCGAGTCGAACAGCAGTCGCTCAAGGCGGTCGGGCGGACGCGGCCGGAAGTACGCCCGCAGCGCGCGGGAGCGACGCGGCTCGCGTGCCGACATGGGTCCGAGCACGGCGGCGGGGGGCAAGAAAGCTTGCCCGGGCGGAGCGGCCGGACCGCGGTGTTTTTGACGACGCCGCCGGCAACCGCGAGTATGGCCAAACAGCCCCACCTGCTCGTCGGCGAGGGTGACGTGAACGAGATCGCGCTCATCCCGGGCGACCCCGGGCGCGTCGACCGCATCGCCAAACAGTGTGAGAACGTCGAGGAGGTTTCCGAGAACCGCGAGTACAAGGTCGTCAACGCCGAGTACGAGGGCACCGACCTGACCATCTGCTCGACCGGGATCGGCTGTCCCTCCGCTGCGATCGCGATCGAGGAGCTCCACAACGTCGGCGTCGAGACCGTCCTGCGGGTCGGCACCACGGGCGCGCTGCAGGAGGACATCGAGATCGGCGACATGGTCGTCGCCACCGGCGCCGCCAAGGAGGAGGGGACGAGCAAGCGCTACGAGTCCGCGACCTACCCCGCCGTGCCGGACTACGACGTGCTCTCCCGGCTTGTCGACGCCTCCGAGGCCAACGACGAGGACGTGCACGTGGGGCCGATCGTCTCCGACGACGCGTTCTACAACGAGAGCGACGAGTTCGTCGCCGACTGGGAGGACGCCGGCCTGTTCTGTATCGAGATGGAGGCCGCCGCCGTGTTCTCGCTGGCTCGCCGCCGCGGGATGCAGGCGGGCGCCATCTGCACCGTCGACGGCAACCTCGTGAAGGGCACCCAGAAGGGTGAGACCGAGGGCGAGGAGCTGCCCGAGAAGGCGAAGAACAACGTCGAGCGCGCCATCGGCATCGCCCTCGACGCCGTCGCCGCGCTCTGAGGATGGGTCGGCGCCGGGAACGAGTTCGCGCCGCGCTTCGCCGACTCCGGTCCGCCGAGCGCCGCGAAGTGGGCGAGTTCCTCCGGTGGGTCGAGAACACCGACAACCTCGTCCACCTCTCGGTGCTGGTGTTCGTCCCGCTGCTGATCGGGCTGGTGACGCTGCTCTCGAACGCGGTCGAGGCGCTGCCGTACCTCCTCTTCCCGCCGCTGGCGTCGGGCGCGTACACGCTGTTCGTCCGCCCCGAGAGCCGCTACGCCTCGCCCCGGCGCTTCGTCGGCGGCATCACGCTCGGCGCGCTCTGTGGCTGGATCGCGTTTATCGCCGCCGAGCGACTGTTCCCGGCGGCGCCGGCGTTCACCGTCCCGCCGGCGGCCGCGGCCGGCGCCATCGCGCTCACGGCGATCGTGACCTGGGCCCTCGACCTGGAGGAGCCGTCGGCGTTCTCCTCGGCGCTGCTGGTGCTGGTCGTCGAGATGGGCACCGGCGTGATCACGCTCCGCCCGCTTTCGCTGCTGGTGATCCGGCTCTCGCCCCGGTCGGCCTACGTCCTCAGCGTCCTGCTCTCGACGGCGCTCGTCGCCGCCGCCTTCGTCGTCTGGGACAAGACGTTCTACGAGCGCCGGGCGACGTACCTCTACGGCACGACCCACGGCGACGACCACGTGCTCGTCCCGATGCGCGGGGACGACGGCGTCGAGACGGCGACGATGGCCGCCCGGATCGCCGCCGCCCACGACGCCGGCAAGGTGGTCCTGCTCGACGTGCTGGAGGGGGTGGACCCGGACGTGCTGGCCGCCCACCGCGGCGAGGGCGACCCCGCGGCCGTCGACGAGGCCGGCGCCGAACGCGTCCGGAAGGCCGTGGAGCGACTGGACGAAACCGCCACCCGACTCCGGGAGGCGACGGGCGTCTCCTGCGAGGTGATCGTCGCCAGCGGCGACCCCGCATCGACGACGCTCGACACCGCCGACCGGGCCAACTGCGACCTCGTGGTGACGCCCTACGAGACCGAGGACGGCGCGCTCTCGCCGTACGTCCGGCGGGTGCTCTCGGGGCCCGTCGACGCCGTCGCCCACCGCTCGACCGGGGCGGCCGACTGGCGGCGCGTGATGGTGCCCGTCGCCCGCCCCGGCGACACCGCCCACGCGATGGTCGACTTCGCGACCCGGCTCGCCGGCGACGACGGCCGGGTCAGCGTCTGTACGTGTATCGGCACCGAGAACGCCCGTCGGGGGGCGGAACACCGGCTCGCCAACGTGGTCGAGGCGTTCGACGCGCCGGTGGAGACCCGGGTCGCCCGCGCCGAGATCACGGCGTACATCCAGGAGAACGCCAAGGCCTACGACCTCGTGATGCTCGGCTCCTCAGGGGAGCGGTCGACCGCGTCCCGGCTGATCTCGCCGCCGACGTTCCGCCAGCTCCGGGACGTGGACTGCGACGTGGCCGTCGTGGATCGGGGCGAGGCGGGGCGGTGAGTGCTCACTCCGACTCGCCCAACAGATCGCTGGCCTCGCGCTCGCTGTCGCCCCGGCCCATCGCCGCCTCGACGAGCAGGTGGCCGCCGATGACCGCGGGGCTGATCACGGTGTCCGCGCCGGCGCGTTTGAGCTTGCTCACGTTCTCGCGCTGGGTCACCCCGACCGCGATGTGGATGTCGGGGTTGAGCTCGCGCGCGGTGAGGATCGAGAGCGCGTCGTTGGCGTCGTTGTTGGTGGCGGCGATGACCGCCCGAGCCCGATCGATGCCGGCGCTCTTCAGCGGCTCCTCGTCGCTGGGGTTGGCCGTCAACACGTGGACGTCGTGGTTGGTGAGTCGCCGCGTCACCGTCTCGTCTTCGGTGACGACGACGAACTTCGTCTGGGATTCGAGTTCTTCGAGGATCGGTTCGGTCAGGTCGCCGTAGCCGAGAACCAGCACGTGGTTCTCGAGCGTGTCGAGTTGTTGTTCGGTCATGCGTCCGAGTGCCGCGGAGAATCGGGCCTCGATCATCGGCGTCAGCACCACCCCGAGCGCGATCGCGAACGAGGCCACCGAGAGCAGGATCGCCGACATGGCGAACAGCCGCGCCTGCTGCGTCTGGGCGTAGATGTCGCCGTAGCCCACGGTGCTGCCGGTGACCAGGGTGTAGTAGAACGCGTCGATGAGGCTGTTGACGCCCTGGAACCCCTCCCGGAGCGCGTAGGTGCCCGCGGTGCCGTACACCTGCGCGGCCACGAGCGCCCCCAGCGCCGCGAGTTGGGTGGTCGTCAGGTCGAGTTCGTGGTCGAACGTCCGGTAGTTGAGCGCGACGACGGGCAGCGCGAGCAGCGACAGCGCCACCAGCGGGTAGGAGTAGTTGCTGGCCTGCAACAGTCCCTGGACGGCCGTGACCGGGAACATCGCCACGGTGAGGTACCAGCCCGCGCGGTAGCGCTTCCGGAGCATGAACGCGCCGGCGAGCGTGAGAAAGCCCGTCAGCACGCCCGTGAAGCCCGCCGTCTGGCGCACCATCGGCGGGACGTACTCGGCGAGCGGGCCGGCGACGGTGGTCGTCGAGATGTTGATGATCCCCGTCGCCACCGAGAGCGCGGCCACCGCGAACGTCAGCCAGATGGAGGCGCGGACGCCAATCCAATCCCGGTCCCACTGCATACACGGGCGGAAACGGGCCGTGGGCTTAAATGGGCAGCCGATTCGGTCGCCGCCGCCGGTACGTCTATACACTCGCCGCCGCTCCCTCGCTGTATGGCCTCGTTCCCGCTCCAGATCCTGCTCGGGGTGTATCTCGGGCTGGTGACGGGGATCGTGCCCGCGCTGGTGGCGTGGGTGCTCGGTTTCACGTTCAAGTACTTCACCAACGTCTCCATCCCCGGCTTCGGGGTGATCGTGCTCGCACTCGCCATCGCGGGCGTCAACGGCGGTCTGCTCGCGCTCAACGACCGGGCGATCGTCGGCGGCGCCAACGGCGTCGCCGTCCTCGTCGCGATCGTCGTCGTGCTGATGCTGTCGATGTACGCCCACGCCAAGGGCGACCAGATGGGGGCGGCGACGCCCAAACGGCTCACGCTGAAGAAGCTCGCCGACCGCACGCTCTCGGCCGACGTAGTCGATTTCGTCGGCGGCCGCGGCGAGGTGAACCTGCAGATCACCGGCGAGGTGGGAGACGTGGAGGGGTACCCGCCGCTGCCCACCGAACTCCGACGGGAGATCCGGGAGGCGTCGATCGCGCTGCCGGCGGACCTGCCCATCTCCGAACTCGAACACCGCGCCGAGGACCGCCTCCGGAGCGATTTCGACCTCGCGGACGTGTCAGTCCGGATCGACGAGCGCGGACACGCGAGCGTCGCCGCGGCGCCACCGACCGCCGGCCTCTCCAAGCGCGTCCCTGCCGGCAAGCGTGCGGTGTCGCTGACGACGATGGTCCCAACCGGCACCGCTGCCGGCGACGAGGTGGCGATCCGTACGGCCGAATCGACGTACGAGGGGACCGTCGTCAGCGTCCGTCCGGCGAAAGAGAGCGGCGAGCTACCCGCCGTGACAGACGGGGGTGCCGAAGTCGAGGCACCCTCGACGCCCGCAGCCAAGACCGCCGCGGGGGGGCGTGACCGCGTGACCGTCGCGGTGGCCCGCGAGGCCGCGGGGGCGCTGCTCGAACGCGAGGTGACCGGCCTCACCGTTCGCTCCCGGGGCGAGCGCCGGGAGTTCGAACTGCTGGCGCTGCTGCGGCGCTCGGGCAAGCGGCTCCGCCGGGTGACGGTCCGCGAGGGCGGCGCGCTCGACGGCCACGGGCTGGGCGAGGTCGGCGTCCACTCGCAGTACGGCGTCGTCGTGCTCGCGGCCCGCGGCGACGGCGGCTGGACGCTCGTCCCCGGTGGTGGGTACGTCCCCGAGGCCGGGCAGGAACTGTTCGTCGTCGGCACGGCCGCCGACCTCGACGCGTTCGCGGAGGTGGCGGCGTGATCCTCCAGATGCTGCTCGGGGAGATCGACCTCCTCCCGGCGGTCGGCCAGCTGTTCGGGCTCTCCGTGCTCGCCTTCCTGGTGTCGGGGACGGCCTCGCTCGGGTACCGCTGGTACTTCCGGGAGCCGATCCCGCGGGGGCTGGCGGCGCTGTTCGGCGTCGCCGCCGTCGCGCTCTACCTCAACACCGTGGGGCTCCTGGGCCGGGTGATCGGCACGCCCGGGGCGGACCCCTTCGACGCGGCCGGGATCGGCGTCGACCTGCTCACGCTGCTCGTGGCGTTCGTCGCGACCGCCCCCGGCCGCCGGCTCGGCGACGCGCTCCGGACGGATCTGGCCACCGCCGCGGGCGCTCGCGAAGTCAACGCCAGCGTGGGGCGCGCGCTCCGCGGCGTGGCCCGCCTCTCGGCGGTGGAGCTCCCCCCGGCCGAGGCGATCGAGGACATGCAGAGCCACGACCCCGTCCCCGCGGAGGTGAAGTCGGAACTGGGCGGCAAGACGCTGCTGTTCCCGCGGTCCAGCCCCGACGCGCTCCGGGAGCGGCTGGTGACCCGGTTGAAGGAGGACTACGGCGTCGGCTACGTCGACGCCGAACTCGCGGCCGACGGGACGGTGACCTACCTCGCGCTCGGCTCGCGGCTGTCGGGGATCGGCCCCACGCTCGGCCCGGGCACCTGCGCCGTCGCCGTCGAGGCCGACCCCGCGACCGACGCCGGCCCGGGCGACATCGTGCAGGTGTGGACGACGCCCGCCGCCGCGTCCTCCACGGCCGAGGACGCCGACGACGCGAGCCCGCAGGCAACGACCGAGTCGGCGTCGCCGCGTCGCGTAACCACCGCGGAACTGCGCGCGACCGCGGGCGAGACGGTGACGCTGGTGGTCGACGAGACCGACGCCGCGGCGCTGTCGCCCGACGAGCGCTATCGGCTGGTGACGCTCCCCGTGAGCACGCGGGCCGACCAGGAGTTCGCGTCGCTGTTGCGGGGCGTCGACGAGACGCTGGGCGTGGTGCCGATCCCCGAGGGGAGCCCGCTCGGCGGCACGACGGTCGGCGACCTCGATTCGACGGTCGTCGCGGTCCGGAGCGGGCGGGGGGCGATCGACGCGCTGCCGGGTTCGGAGCGCGTGCTGGAGCCGGGTGACTCGGTGTACGCCATCGGCCGGCCGGACGTGCTGCGGTCGCTGGAGGAGCGGGCGCGTAGTGGGTGAGCGCAACCCTCTTTTCCGCCCGCCGCCGACCCGCGGGTATGCAGTGGAAGCTCTTCGCTGATCTCGCCGAGGCGGCCGGCGAGCGCACCGTCGCGGTCGACGTCGACGACGACGCGAGCGTCGGCGACGCGCTCGAGGCGCTACTGGCCGCGAAGCCGGCGCTCCGCGACCGGGCGCTGAACGAGGACGGCGAGCTCCGCGGGGACGTGAACCTCCTCAAGAACGGCGAGAACGTCGACGCGGACGCGACCGTCGCCGCCGGCGACGAACTGGCGCTGTTCCCGCCGGTCAGCGGCGGGTAGCGCTCCGGCGACGAGTCGGTCGCTAAGCCGGGGGTTTCAACACGGTTCTCGCCGACGGAGGGACCGAGATGGTGGCACCGACACAGGTCGCACTCTGGCTCCTCGCGCTCGCCACGCTCGGCGTCGGCGCCACCTTCGTGTTCCGGACCGAGACCGCACTCGCCCTCCAGAAACGGGTCGCGGAACGGCTCAGCTGGGCACCGCCCTCCGAACACCCCGACTACTACGAGGACACCCGCGAGCACCGGCGGTGGACGTTCCGGTTCGGCGGGGTCGTCCTCCTCCTCGTGGGTGTCCTGCTGCTCGGGGTGTCGGTCTACGGCACGTTCTTCGTCGCGTCGGTCCCGCCCTAGTCCTCGCGCGGGAAGCTAGCTTGCTCGGCGTCGGCCTGTGCCTGCTCTGCCGCGGCGTCGATGTCGAACTCCCGGACCAGCTCGCCGTCCCGCAGCAGCGGCTCCATGAGCGACTCGGCGTCGTCGGGACCCTTGCGACCGCGCAGACCGATATGGTGGCCGCCGTCGGGCGTGCGGTAGACCGCCTTCGCCCCCGAGAGCTTGCCGCGTTTCGCCGCGGGTTCGCCGTCGACCTCGACGATGTCCAGCGCGAAGTCGACGGGGTCGGCGTTGCTGACGTAGCCGCCGACGCCGAAGCCGTCGGCCACGTCCCGCAGCTCGCGCATCGACGCCGGGTCGATGCCGCCGCTGACGAACACGTCCACGTCGGCGTGCCCGCGGGCGTCGAGCTCCCACTGCACCTCCCGGACGATGTGCCGGAAGTCCCCGCGGCGGGAGCCCGTCGTGTCGAGGCGGACGCTGTCGAGATCGTCGCCCAGCGCCTCGACGGCGCGGAGCACCTCGTCGACCTCGTCGGAGTAGGTGTCACAGAGCGCGACCCGGGGCACGTCCGGGGCGGCGGCGGCGTCGAACGCGCGCCAGGCGTCCGCCTGGTTGCCCCGGCCGAAACAGATGAGCAGCGCGTGGGGCATCGTGCCGCCGGCCTCGCGATCGAGCACTTCGCCCGCGGCGACGTTGGAGATGCCGTCGAGGCCGCCGACCAGCGCCGACCGCTCGACCATCGCGCCGATCGAGGGGTGGACGTGTCGGGTGCCGAAGCTCAGAACCGTCGAGTCCGGCGCCGCCCGCCGCGTCCGGAGCGCGTGGGTCGCGACCGCGGAGGCGTGGGAGAGAAAGCCCAGCAGCGCCGTCTCGTACCGCGCGAAGTCGAGGTAGCTTCCCTCGATTCGGAGCACCGGGCCGCCGTCGAAGAGGGTGCCCTCGGGGAGCGCGTCGGCGTCGATGGGCAGTCCCTCGAGCAGGTGGCCGGCGTCTCGCACTCCGGCGAGGAGTTCGAACTCGCCCGTCGGGAACTGGTCGGCCGTGACCTCGGCGACGACATGGGGGTTCCGCCCCGCGTGCTGCAGAGTCTCGGCCGTTCGGTCGAAGTAGGCGTCCGTCGCGTCGCCTGACTCGATCGCCTCGGGTGGGATGATGTCGAACTCGCTCATGATCTGGGAGTCGCCCCCGACGCCGGCGGGTCGTCCGTGGACACTGTCCGTACCGTGTGAACAAAAAGTCCTGTCAAACGACGCGGTCGGAGACCGAGCGTTTGCAGCCCGGCAGTCCGTGTCGCGTGGCGTCGACGACCGGGCTACTCGGACTCGTCCAGCTGTTCGGCCAGCGTCACCGCGTCGGCGGCGACGGTGGTGTAGTCGACGCCGGCCTCGTCGGAGACGAGGCGGATGTGCGAGGCGAGCAGGGAGAGCGCCTGCATCCCCTCCTGCTGGTGATCGTCGGCCTGCTGGGCGAAGGTGGAGTCGACCTCCCGGCCCTCGCGGACGACGCCGACGTAGAGGGCGGTGGCGTCCTCGCCGATCAGGTCGCGGGCCTCCTCCACGCGGCGGGCGAACTCCTCGTCTCCACGGCTACCGGCATCGTGGTCGGCGTCAGTAGCGTGCTCGTCGTCGCCGTCCTCGCGGGTGTCGTCGACCACGGGAATCAGTCGGGGCGCGGTCGGGCGACGAACAGCGTCTGGACGATGCTGAACGGGTCGTACACCGACTGGTGGCAGGCGCAGTAGACGCCGTCCTCGCCGCCGAAGGAGGCGGAGGACTGGGTCTGCTTGTAGCCGGGCACACAACAGAAGTGAGTACACTTGTTCAGCCACGCGATGAACCCCTTCTGCGTGCTGGCGCTGAGCCAGTCGACGATCGACTGCTCGGCGTCGGTGTTGCCGTTGGCGATGTCCTCGATGATCGGACTCCGGATCACCTGGATCGGGATGGTGTTCTCGGTGTCCTCGGAGCGCCAGCGACCGGTCGCGGGCTTGCCGAGGCCGGCCTGCCCGACCCCGTTGCCCCACTCCTCGTAGTTCTCGAACATGTCGACGTTGAGCCGGTCACCGCCTTCGAGCTCCTCGCTCTGCCAGTCGTAGGCGGGGCCCGAGTCCGAGCGGAAGTAGTTATCCGACTCGTAGCTCGGGACGATCCCCTGGTAGGACTCGACGCCGCAGTACTGGAACCACTCGGAGGAGTAGGTCTGGCCGCCCATGTCGGTCTGGGCAACCTCGATCGTCCGGCCGCCCTGGTCGACCTCCTTGACCTCGGGCCAGACGCCCTTGAGGTAGCCCTCGTCGTCGATCTCGACCGGGATCTGGGGCATCCCACGCGGTGCGGGGCCCGCGGTGTTCTCGATGGCCATCGCCGTCGTCGAGCCACCGCCCGACCCCGGCGACTGGGTCGCGGAGTTGATACCGACCGCGCCGGTCGTCCCGACGGCGGCCAGCCCAGCGCCGCCCACGACGCCCTTGACAAACCGCCGTCGCCCGGATTCGGCGGGATACTTGTCCTCGTCTGCGCTCATGTCCAGTACGTCGGTGCCGCGTTCTCAAAAGCATGGCGAAGCACCCGAGCGACCGGGGGTTCGCCGTCAGTCAGCCAGGTAGGCGATGCCGTCAGGGTGGATCCCCGCGTCGAAGCGTTCGACCTCCTCGAACGCTTCCGTGTCGATGACCGAGACGTCGTTGGTCTTGTTGTTCGCGACGAACGCCCGATCGCCCGAGGGCTCGAAGACGGTGCCGCCGGGCCAGACCCCGACCGGGATGCGCTTGACCTCCCAGGGTCGGCGCTCGCCGTCGCGGACGAACTCCGTGTCGACGACGGAGACGTCGTCGCCCTCGCGGTTGGCCGTCAGCGCGTAGCGCCCCTCCGGGTCGAACACCAGCCTGACCGGCGTCGTCCCGAGCATCGCGGTGCTCGTCTCCTCGTAGGTCTCGCCGTCGAGGACGGAGAGTTCGTCGTCGTCCTGGTTCGCCACCAACAGTTCGCCCGTGTCCGGGTCGACCGCGAACCCCTCCGGCCCCTCGCCGACGGGCGGGTCGGCGACGACGCGACGCTCGTCGGCGTCGACGACGGTCACCGAGTCGCTCCCGATGTTGGCGACGTAGGCCGTCGCCTCGTCGGGCCCGAACGTGACCATGTGGGAGTACTCCTGGTGGGTCGGGAACGTCGTCAGGAGTTCCTCCGTCTCGATGTCGAACACGAACAGCTGGCTGCTGTACGTCGACGCCAGCCAGAGTTCGCCCGCGGACTCGCGGACTGCGAGCCCGTGGGGGAACTCGAACAGCTCGTGCTCGAAGCGGTCCCGGACCTCGCGGGCCTCGTTGTCGAGAAAGAGCAGCGAGTTCCCCAGCGAGCAGGTGACGTAGGCCGTCTCGCAGTCGGGCGAGATGGCGACTTCGTGGGGGTTGAAGTCGGTCTCGACGGTGGCGAGCGTCTCGCCGGTGTCGGCGTCGAGGTAGTCGACGGTGTCTTCGTCCTTGTTGAGTACGAGAAGTTCACCCATACCCGGTCTTTGGGCGTGGGGGAGTTCATCGCTTGGGTCGCGGAACCGTCGGCATCGCCGGCCGAACGTCCCCGTTCCGAAAGGGTCGGCTGAAGCAATTAAGGACGATGCGAGTCAAAACACTAGCGGGATGTCAGACTCCGAACGTCTCGGCCTGGCCTGCGAGTCGACGAAGGCGGCGGACCGAACGATCAGCGCGACGCTGGAGGCGCTAGGGGCGCCGGTCTCCCCCGGCGACCGCCGCGAGATCGCGAAGAACCTGCCCGAACACTACGCGGCGAACATCTGGAAGGCCGAAGGGGAGGTGACGACCGCGCCCGAACACGAGCGTGCCGAGGCCCAACTCCCGGATCAATACGCCTCGGTTCTCGAACCCAAGGGGTAGCAACGATGACCGACATGGACCAACGCGGCTCGTTCCGCGGGCCGACAGAGGCGGACCGCGCCGTCGCCGCGGTGAACCGACACGCCCACGCGGTCGACGGCCCCCGCGACCTCGACGTGCTCGTCGACCGCCTCGCGGACGCCGACTGCGTGCTGCTGGGGGAGTCATCCCACGGCACCTCAGAGTTCTACCGCTGGCGCGCACAGCTCACGGCCCGACTACTCCGGGACTACGGCTTCGACTTCGTCGCCGTCGAGGGCGACTGGACGAGCTGCTACGAGGCCAACCGGTTCGTGAAGGACTACCCCGACGCCGCACCCGACGCCCGCGAGACGCTGTCGGCGTTCGACCGCTGGCCGACGTGGATGTGGGGAAACTGGGAGATGGAGGGGTTCTTCCGGTGGCTGCACACGCTCAACGACGGCCGCCCTGTCGACGAGCAGGCGGGGTTCTACGGACTGGACGTCTACGGCCTCTACGAGTCGCTGGAGGCCGTCGTCGACTACCTCGAGGAGGTCGACCCCGAGGCCGCCGAAGAGGCCCGGGAGGCCGCCCGGTGTTTCGAGCCGTACGGCCGCGACGCCCAGCGGTACGCCCGCGCGCTGCGGACGGTGCCCGAGTCCTGTCAGGAGGAGGTGATCGACCTGCTGCTCGACGTGCGCGAGCGCGCGGCGACGTACGGCGAGGCGACGCCCGACGACCGCTTCGACGCCGAGCAGAACGCGCTGGTGACTCACAACGCGGAGGCGTACTACCGTGCGACCGTCACCGCCGAGGAGAACTCCTGGAACGTCCGGGATCGGCACATGACCGAGACGCTGAATCGCCTGTTCGACCACCACGGTGACGACGCGAAAGGCATCGTCTGGGCCCACAACACCCACGTCGGCGACGCCCGGGCGACGGATATGCCCCAGCAGGACCGGATCAACATCGGCCAACTGGTCCGGGAGCAGGAGACGATCGGCGACACGTACGTCGTCGGCTTCGGCACCCACCGCGGCGAGGTAATCGCGGCGAACTCCTGGGGCTCGGAGATGCGGACCAAGGACGTGCCGCCGGGCAGGGACGGGAGCTATGAACACGTGTTCCACCACGGCGACCCGGAAAACGTGCTGCTGTTCAGCGACGACCTGCCGGACGACGGCCCGCTAGCGGAGCCGCGGGGCCACCGCGCCATCGGTGTCGTCTACCACCCGAACCACGAGGCGGGTAACTACGTGCCGACGGTACTGCCCGACCGGTACGACGCGTTCATCCACGTCGACGAGACCGGCGCGCTCCATCCGGTGGAACTCCACCCCGACCGCGAGCGCATCCCCGAACTGTACCCGCACGGGCTCTGACCCCTGCGAACGCCGCGCAGCGGCCGTCGGTTTTTCGACGCTGCCGACCGATCTACCGGTATGACGCGTTTCCAACAGGTCGTCGAGATACCGCTGGACGAGGTGGCCCTGGAGGGCGAACTGATCGTCCCCGAGGAGCCCGAGGGAATCGTCCTGTTCGCCCACGGGAGCGGCAGCAGCCGGCACAGCCCACGGAACAACGCGGTCGCCGACCGCCTGCGCGAGGACGGACTGGCCACGCTGCTGTTCGACCTGCTGACCGAGGAGGAGGACGTGGTCCGGCAGACGCGGTTCGACATCCCGCTGCTCACCGAGCGCCTCGCCGGGGCGACCGAGTGGGTCGCTGACCACCCCGAGACGGACGACCTCCCAGTGGGCTATTTCGGTGCAAGCACCGGCGCCGCCGCAGCATTCCGGGCGGCGAGCGAGGACGAGACCAACGTCGACGCCGTCATCTCCCGCGGCGGCCGGGTCGATATGGCCGGCGATGCGGCGATGGATATCGACGCCCCGTGTCTGTTCATCGTCGGCAGCGAGGACACGGACGTGCTGGAACTCAACGAGGAGACGCTGGCCGAGTTGACCTGTGAGAAGCGCCTCGAAATCGTCGAGGGCGCGGGCCACCTGTTCGAGGGCCCGGGGCAACTGGAGGAGGTCGCCGACCACGCGGCCGACTGGTTCGTCGACCACCTCGGCTAGCTACTCCGCTGGCTCCCAGTCGAGGTAGTCGGCCGCCTCCTCGTCGGACACCTGCCCGAACTCCCGGTAGTGGGCGCCGACCGCGCCGAACCGTTCCGGCTCCTCGACGGCCACCACCTCGTCGGCCTCGCTCGCCAGATCGGCCAGCGACTCGGGCGGACCGACCGGGACCGCGAGGACGACTCGCTCGGCGTCCGCGTCGGTGACTTGGCGGAGACAGGCCCGCGCGGTGGCGCCGGTCGCGACGCCGTCGTCGACGATCACGACGGTCTCGCCCGCCATCTCGGGGGCGGACCGGCCGTCGCGGTAGGTCTCGGTCTTCTCGCGGGCGGTTTCGGCTGCGCGCTTCCGCTCCGTTTCAAGGTACTCCGATTCGATGTCGTACCGCTCGACAACGTCGTCGTCGACCCAGGCGCTCCCGTCGCTCGCGGCGGCGCCGATGGCGAGCTCGGGGTTGCCGGGCATCCCCATCTTCTTCGCGGCGACGATGTCCAGCGGTACGTTCAGCCGTTCGGCGACCGGACGGGCTACCGGCAGCCCACCCCGCGGGATGCCGAGCACGAGGTCCGCGTCCGGGACGCGCTCGGCGACCAGATCTGCGAGCTGTCGGCCCGCGTCGTGACGGTTCTGGAACATGATCGGGGGTTCGGGCGGGATCGGCATAAAGTCCGGTCGTGCGGTCGTGTTAACTTAGGCATGGTTCCACCAGACGGCGTGGGCTTGTAACCACGTTTCAGCAGTTGCTGGATCGACGTGGCTGAAACAGTTTGAAAATGAAGATGTTCTGCGTTCTACTTCTCTGAAAACACGTTCGACTGCGTTTCTGAAGCCGTGTTGCTGGACGCGGTAACTGAGTCTTTCTCGGCGGAGTCCACCGATCAGATCGTCAGCGTTATCGACGAGAAACACGGCGTCTTTGACGTCGTGTTTCTCGGCTAACTCGGTCAGAAATTCACGAGCAATCGAGATTGTATACGTCGGGAACAGCCGTATATGCAGGAACTTGTTCGTCTCTGGATCGACAGCGGCGTACAGCCAATACTGCTCGTCGTTGATTCGGATCGACTTCTGATCGACCGCAACCCGAACCGGACGTTCACCAGCAGATGGCTGTAGATCGGCTTTCTGCACCCAGTTGTGCACAGCGACGCGACTCCGTTCGACACCCAAATCCTCAAGAAGCGTAACTGTATTCGAAAGTGACAGTCCCGCAAGATGGTACCGAATACCCTTTTCAATGATCTCGCGGGGTGTCCGCTCTCGCTCCACAAAATCCAAGTCGATCCACTCGGTAG
>NZ_FOXI01000005.1 GCF_900115675.1 Halolamina pelagica
AGCAGTTCTGGCTGTACGCTGCTGTCGATCCAGAGACGAACAAGTTCCTGCATATACGGCTGTTTACGACCACTACGACCGTATTAACACAGCAGTTTCTGCGGGAGCTGCAGGAGAAACACGACGTCTCCGACGCCGTGTTTCTCGTCGATTACGCTCAGCATCTAGCGACAGCACTCCGCCGAGCAGGGATCCGATTTCAGACGGTTCGTCATGGAAATCGGAATGCTGTTGAACGTATATTTAGAGAAGTAAAACGACGTACTTCTTCGTTTAGTAATAGTTTCAGCAACGTGCAGCCGACGACGGCAGAAACATGGCTGCAAGCCTTCGCCGTCTGGTGGAATTCCCTTAACTAAACACGATGCCGAGTAGCCGCCGAGGCTTTTTCACCCGACCGGTCGAGCCCTCGGACATGTTCGACCTCGTGGGGTTCGGCGAGGCGACGCTACGACTGCGCGCCGAGCGCGGGCGCCAGCTCGGTGACACCGACTCCTTCGCCGCCGGCGTCGGTGGGCCGGAGCGGAACGCCCTCGTCGCGGCGTCGGGGCTGGGCGCCGACGCCGTCTGGCTCTCGCGGCTCCCCGACTCGCCGCTGGGCGACCGCGTCGTCGCGGACCTGCGGCGCCACGGGGTCAGAACGGGCGTCTCGTGGGCCGACGCCGACGCACGGCTCGCGACGGCGTTCGTCGAGGCCGGGCCCGAACCGCGCGGGCGCACGATCGTCCGCGACGCCGACGACGCCGCGTTCGAGGGGATCCACGCCGAGAACCTCCCGCTGAACGCGGTGGGGAACGCCGAGCGTTTCCACGTCGCCGGCGCCACGGTCGCCCGGTCGGAACAGACCGCGGCGGCGACGGAGTCGCTGCTGGCCGCGGCCGTCGAGGGCGACACGACCACCGCGTTCGACCTGCGCTACCGGGAACGCGACTGGCCGCCCGCGGCCGCACGCGAGACCTGCGAGTCCCTCTTCCCCGCCGTCGACGTGCTGTTCGTCTCCTCGACGGCCGCGGAATCGGTGCTCGGCGAGGAGGGCGATCCGATCGAGATCGCCCACGCGCTCCGCACGAAGCACGACCTCGAGACGGTCGTGTTGCTCCGGACCGACGGCGGCGCGCTCGCGGTCCACGGCGACGAGGTCCACGAGACCGACGCGGTCCGGGGGGAGTCCATCGACGGCGCGGGCGCCCGGGACGCGTTCGTCGGCGCGTTCCACGCGAAGCGGACCGCGGACGCCGCCGCCACGGGGGCTGACGCCCACCGGAACGACGGCGCCGGCGAGCCACCGGCGGGCGACGGGTCGCCGCCCGGCGTCGGCGACGCGCTCGCGTGGGGGGCCGCGGCCGCGGCGCTGGCGCGGACGCTCACGGGCGAGTCAGTGACCGTCTCGCGCGCGGCCGTGGAGCGGATCGTCGCCGAGCAGTAACCGGACCGACGCGTCACTCGTCGGTTCTACGCGAGGTCGCGGTCGAGGAGCCATTTTCGGAGCCCCCCTGCCGACGCCGTCTCGCTGGTCGCGACGTAGTGGCTGGCGCAGGCGTTCCCGCAGGCCAGCGCGACCGGCCAGTCCCAGCCGGCACCCAGTCCGACCGCCAGCCCGCCGTCGAAGCGGTCGCCGCCGCCGACCTGCCGGCGGGAGTCGACGGTGGGGTTCTCGACGCGGGCGACGCCCCCGTCGGTCGCCGCCAGCGCCTCCTGTTTGCCGTGTTTCACGACCGCCGCGGCGTCGAACGCGTCGCGGACGGCGAGCAGGCGGTCCGCGTCGTCGACCGGCGGCGCGGGCGGGTCGGGCACCGCCGCGGCGAGCGCCCGGAGCTCGGTGGGGTTGACCGAGAGCACGGCGTCGACGCGGTTGCCCAGTGCGCGGACGGCCTCGCGGAGCTCCCGGTGGTCGTCGAGGTCGCTCCCCAGCACGTCGCCGGGATCGAACACGAACGGCACGCGCGGGATCGACGCGTCGCCGAGCTCGTGGAACGCGTCGGCCATCCCGGGCGTCGAGACCCAGTTCGCACAGACGACGGCGTCGGCGTCGAAGACGGCCGAAAGCGGCGCGGCTTCGCGGAGGTCGGCCAGCGACCACGCCGAGAGGTCCGGCGACGCCTCGACCAGCAACAGGTCGCTGTCCGCGAAGTCGAGGACGTTCACCCTCGCCGCCCGCCCCATCGAGACGGTCTCGAACGGCAACCCGGCGAAGGCGTCCCGATCCGGTTCGGGGTCGTCGAGGTGGCCGTAGCAGGTCGCGCCCGCCCCGAGCGCGTGGGCCTGCTGGGCGGCGTTGACTGCCTGGCCGCCGGGTTCGACGAACCGGGGCTCGAGATCGAACCCCTTCCGGCCGTCGGCGGCGGCTTCGCGGGCGAACGTGGTCCGCCGGTCGACGGGGTCGAGCGCGCCCGTCGAGAGCCGACAGTAGCGGTCGACGCTCCCGTCGGGGAGCGTCGTCACCGCGGGCGCGGGATCGTCGGCCAGCCGGCGGGCGAGGCGCTGGTAGGGCACGAGGCGGCGTTCGACCGGGGGGAAGAAGGGTGCTACGCTCGGCGGGGAGAGAAACCGGGCGGGGCCGCGGGTCTACCGGACCAGCAGATCCTCGCCGCGCTCGACGACGATGCGGCAGGGCGGCGACATCTTGTTGTAGGCGCGGCGGAACGCCTCCTTCACTTCCTCGGCCTGCTCGACTTCGCAGTAGGCCGTGAAGATGTTCTCGCCCTGGTTGATGCGGGCGGCAGTACCGACCGGCTTCCCGAACGCCTGCCGCATCCCGTCGGAGACACGGTCGGCGCCGGCGCCGGTCGCCTGCTTGTTCTCTCGGAGGATCTGGTGGGGGAACTTCCGGAGGACCATCTTGTAGTTCCCCTCGCCGAGGGTCTTGATCAGGTGGCGGTTGGCCGAGAGCCGCGCGGACTCGAGCGAGCCGTGACGCACCTGGAGGGTCTCCTCGGGTCGCAGCGAGATCTTGACTGGGTAGTCCTGCGGGTCCGCCTGCAGGTCGCCCATGTTGTGCTGTGCGATCTTCGAGCCGGGGATGCCGGTGATGTACTCGCGCCGGGTGTACGACGGCTTGTCGATCTCCCGGTACATTGAGGCGGGCTTGTCAGACATGGCTACTTGGCTGTTCTGAGGCCCACGCGGCGATTAAAGCCTTCGATGCGTCCCCGTCCCGTCAGTCAGCCCCGTCCTCGGGCTCGCTCGAGGAGTCCCCGACCGTCGTCGGCTCCCCGCCGTCGCCGCTGGCCGCCGTATCGGCGGCCGTCGACGACTCCGCCGGCGGCGCCAGCGGGACGTGCGAGAGCCCCTTCTCGGCCAGTAGCTCCCGCGCGCGGTCGGTGACGGAGGGAGCGACCAGAACCCCGCGAACCTCGGTCCCGTCCGGGACCTCACGCGACAGCGCCTCGACGTAGCGGCCGAGTTGGCCGGCGGCGTCCGGGCCGACCCGGCGGCGTTTGAGTTCCACGACCACGGGTCGCCCCTCGTCGTCGTGGCCGAACAGGTCGACCGGGCCGGCGGCGGTCTGGCGCTCGGTCGCCGCGGGCTCGAACCCCGGTTCGACGAGGTCCGGGTCGTCGAGGATCTCCTGGCGCAGGTCCTCCTCGCTGCCGTACACGTCGACGCTCCGGCCGCCGGTGACCGGGAGCGCCGAGACCTGATCGACGCGCTCGAAGCGCACGTCCAGCCGCTCGTCGGGGTTCCCGCGCACGCTGCGGACGCGCAGGCGCCCGTCCCGCACGGCGGCGCGGTGCTCCGACCCGGGCGGTTGCCAGTTGACGGGCGTGCGCTGCTCGTCGGTGTGGACCAGTGCGGTCCCGTCCGGTTTGAGGATCAGCAGGCGGTCGCCCGGGCCGAGCGAGGAGGCCGCGCGGCCGTCGTAGTCGACGGTGCAGCGACCGAACACGGTGACCAGCTCCCCGCGCTCGAACGCCGCCGACAGCGCCGAGAGCGCGTCGCGGTGGGTCGGCCGGTGGAGGGTGGTCACGCTCACGCTCGCCGTTGGGTGCGGACGGACAAATGGCCGACGGTCCCCGAACCGTGACCGTCGGCGCCCGCGCAAACCGGAGGTGACAGCCGGCGGACGGAAGCCGTAGCACATACAGTCCCCCCGGGAAAACGGGGAGGTATGGTCGACCCCATACTCACCTACGTCGCCGGGATCGCCTTCCTCGTCCTACTGATCGTGCCGGTACTGTACCTGCTCTCCGCTCAATCGGACACGGAGGAGGGCGACGAGTACCCGAGCGAGAGCGTCGTCGGCGGCGTCGGCCCCGTCGCGGAGGCGGGCGGCGAGACCGAAGCCGACAGCGCGGCTGAAGCGTCGGCCGCGGCGGAACCGGCGGACGGCGACGCGGAAGACGAGGCGGAGCCTGAGAGCGACGACGTGGAAGACGGCGGAGACGAGGCGGAGGCGGAGAGTGACGATGCGGAAGACGGCGGAGACGAGGCAGAGGCGGAACCAGAGATCGACGACGTGGAAGACGGCGGAGACGAGGCGGAGGCGGAGCCTGGGAGCGACGACGCGGAGGAAGATGCCGAGGAAACTGCATCGGCGGGCGACGACGCGGAAGACGACGACGCCTGAGCCTACTTCTCCAGGAACTCGCCCACCCGTTCGCGGCGCTCCTCGCTCTCGAACTGCGCCCACCAGAGCGACGCCTCGCGCTCGCGGGCGGTCCCGGGATCCGGCGCCGCGACCGCGGCGTTGATCGCCCGCTTCGCCCGCGTTCGGGCCTCGCTGCCGACCGCCTGCATCGACGCGACGAGCTCCGCGACGCGCTCGTCCAGGGCGTCGGCCGCGACAACGTCGGTCAGTAACCCGACCTCCAGAGCGCGGGCGGCGTCGACGCGCTCGGCGGTGAACACCAGCTCCTTCGCGGTCGACTCGCCGACGGCGTCGACCAGCCGCCGCGTCGCGCCGCCGGTGGGGAGCAGGCCGACCGCGGCGGTCGGGAGGCCGAACGTCGAGCGCCGGCTGGCGACCCGCAGGTCGCAGTACAGCGCGAGCACGAGGCCGCCGCCGATGCAGAACCCGTCGATCTTCGCGGTCACGGGGGCGTGACACTCGTGGGGCGCGCGGAAGATCTCGTGGAAGCGCTCCTGTCGCTCGCGCTGGTCGGGATCGTGGTCCCCGAACGGGCCCGCGTACTCCGCGAGGTCGGCGCCGGCGGAGAACGCCTCGTCCCCGGCGCCCGCGATCACCACGGCGTCGACGGCGTCGCGGTCGCTCTCGATCTCCGCGAACGCGCGATCGAGGTCGTGCATGACGGCGGTGTTCAGCGCGTTGTGCGTCCCCGGGCGGTCGATCGTCAGCGTCGCGAGGCCGGCGTCGACGGTGGCGTCGAGGTGGCGGTAGGGGCCGTACTCGGGCATAGTCACCGCTGTCGAGGCCGGTCGGAAAGAGCCTACCGGGGCGGCGACGACCCGGAGTAGAACGGTTTTTCAGTCGTGACGGATACCCTCGTCCATGTCCCTGAACCGCCGCAAGCGACCCGACGTTCGAGCGTACAGCGCCCACGGGGGCCACGGTTGATGTCCGCTTGCGACACGTCCCGACGCAGCGGTGCCCCGTCCCTTCTCGCGACTTCCCGCTCGTTCACCAGCGCGGGCCACGTGGAGCCGTCGGCCGACCTGCTGGCTCAGTCCCGGTGACCACGATGGCTGAGAGCACACCGAAGCAGGTCCAGAAGTCGTTCCTGCGCTACCAACACCTGTTCGTCTTCGCTGCCCCCGTGGTGTTCGTTCTCGGCGTCGTCTTCGCCGCACCGACGCCGGACGGGGCTGGCACCGCCTACTGGCTGGAGTACTGGTGGCTGCTGCCCTTCTTCCTGCTCGGGGCCACCATCGTCAACACCGTCGGGATCAGCGGTTCGGCGCTGTTCGTGCCGTTCCTGATCTTCCTCTTTCCGCTTCTCGCGGGAGAGACGCTGACTCCCGAGACGATCGTGAAGGTCGGGCTCATCAGCGAGTCGTTCGGCCTCTCGAGCTCCGCCGTCGCGTTCATCCAGTACGGCCTCGTCGACCGACGGCTGGCGGCGACGCTCGTCGTCGGTGGGATCCCGTTCGTCGTGGGCGGGGCGCTGCTCTCGTTCGTCATCCCGGCACCGCTGTTCCACGCGGCGCTGGGGCTGGCGCTCATCGCGGCCGCCTTCCTCATGCTCAAAGCCGACCTGAGCCACGAGGAGCCCGACGAAGCGGGCGAGTCGACCGACGTCGCGGAAGCCGCGGCGGACGGTTCCGGTGAATCGGCGCTCCCCGACGACCCCGGCAAGCCAGGCGAGGCCGGCGTCGAGGCCGACGAGGGCCGCATCACCCGGGTCGACCGGGCGGGCGATACCTACTACTACACTTGGTCGGGCTACCTCGAACGCTTCGCGAACTACAGCATCGGCGGCGTGTTTCAGGGGCTCGCCGGCTTCGGCATCGGCGAACTGGGCATCATCTCCCAACTCCGGACCGACGTCCCCGTCCGCGTCGCGATCGGGACGAACCACATCGTCGTCGCGGTCACGGCGGTCCTCGCCTCGATCGTGCACGTCTTCGGCGGTCAGTTCGTCCCCGGCGGGCACACCCTCAGCCTCGCCTCGACGCCGTGGAACATGGTCGTCTTCACCGTCCCCGCCACCGTCACCGGCGGTCAGATCGCCCCGTACGTCTCGAACGCGATCGACACGGGGCTGATCCAGAAAGGCGTCGGCATCCTCTTCGCGATCATCTCCGTCGCGCTGTTCCTGATGGCGGGCAACGTCGTCTGACCGTCGGCCGCGTACCGGCCTCTCGGGCCGCCGTCGGGCACAACACTTCTCCCCGTTCCGCCCCTCAGGAGCGAGCGTGTACGACCAGATCCTGCACCCCACCGACGGCAGCGAGGGCGCCGCGGCGGTCGCCGACCATGTCGGCGTCCTCGCCGAGCGCTTCGACGCGACGGTCCACGTCCTCGCGGTCGCCGACACCAGAAACCGTTTCGAGAGTCCGTCGAGCGGTCTCGCCCCCGAGGTCTGGGAGGAGCGCGAGAAGGACCGCGCCGAGGCCGCCGTCGACGACACCGTCGAAACCCTTCCCGACTCGACCGACACCGAGCGCGTCGTCGAGTCGGGCGTCCCTCACGAGGCGATCCTCACCTACGCCGAGGAGGCGGGGATGGACGTGATCGTGATGGGCACCCACGGTCGGACAGGCCTGGACCACTACCTCATCGGTAGCGTGGCCGAGCGGGTCGTCAGACGGTCGTCGGTGCCCGTGCTGACGGTTCGGATCGGTGAGGAGTGAACCAGGAGAGACGTGTCTCGAGCACCCGGAAACCGGGCGATCGACGCGACCTACCGCGTTCGCGCGTCGACGCGCATCTCCACGTAGCGTCGGCCCCATCGCTCGACGTGTCGTCGGACCTTCGCGGCGACGCGGCCGAGGAGCGAGGTGTCTTCGGACTGCGGGTCGACGTTAGTGGGGGCGCTGTTCTGGAGGCTCATTCCATCACGAACTTTCACACGCCGCCGACATAATGCTGGTGATTAGCACGGCCCCCTCTGACCGGCCGCAGCGCTCACTCGTCGGCCCCGTTCGCTCCGGAGTAGAGCCACGCCCAGCCGATCAGCACCGCCTGCATCGGCAGCCGAACCCACGCCGCGATCCGGGCCACGCCGTTCAGCCGGTCGGGCACCAGTTCGGGCGCCACGTCGTCGGTCACGGTGTAGACGTTCGCCGGGAACACGGCGATCAGGAGCCCGACGATCCCCCACGCCGAGAGTCGGCGGGTCCGCTCGAACAGGACGCCGATACCGAGGGTGACCTCGGCGGCGCCGGAGAGATAGACGAGCGCCGTCGGCCGCGGGAACCGGGGCGGCACGACCCGTTCGAACGCCCTCGGCGCACGGAAGTGACTCACGCCGGCGACGACGTAGAGCAGTCCCATGACGTACCGGAGTCGGCTTCCCTTCGACCGTGACGGCGCGTCGGGATCGGTCACGGGTCGCGGGTCGTCCACCAGTGCGAAGAGCGTTTCCCCGCCGGGAGCGGGTGGCGGTGTGTCACGGTTTCCGAGGGGGCGGAGCGAGAGCGCCGGCTACCGGTGTGACGTGTCGGCCTGCGTCGCCAGCGCGTCGGGGGCTGCCCGGAGCAACGTCCGGAGGTGGTCGGCGTCGTCGAGGGTGCGGAACTCGGTCGTCGGGATCCGCTCGCTGAACCGTCGTGCGCTCGCGATCGGGACGTTGGCGTCGTCCTCACCGTGCCAGAAGCGGACCGTGGCGTCGATGTCGCCGACTTCGACGTTCCACGCGGCTGCCGTGGTCCGGAACTCGGTGACGGCACCGGAGCGGGAGTCGGTGAACGCTTCGCGGAAATCCGCTTTCACGACCCGCTGTGCGTTCGTCGGGATCGACTCGGGGTCCTCGGTGTACTGTGCGAGCACGAACGACGGGTCGAGTCGCCCGGCGAGCCACGCCTGGCCGCGGAACAGGCCCCCGAGCAGCGTCGGCGTCGTCGTCGCCAGCCACGAGAGCACGCGCTGTGGCGTCGGTGTCCCCTCCCGAGCGCTCGGGGGCGTGACGCCGGCGAGTACGTCGACGGATTCGACACGGTCCGGACTGCCTGCCGCGAGGGCCAGTGCGTGGGCGCCGCCGCCGGAGAACCCGAGGACGCCGGCCGACTCGACGCCGGCGTGGTCCAGGACCGCCGTGAGGTACGCGTCGGCATCGTCGATCGACCGATCCGGCCACGGCTCCGAGCGCCCGTAGCCCGGCCGGTCGGGGGCGACGAGACGGACGCCCAGTTCGCGAACGTCGCTGTGGAACAGCCCACCGAGGCGACGCGACCCGGGCGTCCCGTGGAGGAACAGGACGGGAACGCCGTCGGGATCGCCGTACTCCGCGTAGGCGAGCTGTCGGTCGTCGACTGTGCTGATCGTCGTGGTGTGGGTGGGTGCTGTCACGGTTTGGTGGGGAGAGGGGAATCGTCGGTGCTGCGACGTGCTCGGTCACGCCGAACGCGCCGCGGCGGGGTCGATCCTGCCACGGCCGCCGGCGCGAACCGACTCGCCGAACGGGCCGGGTTCGGACGCCTGCACCGTGAACGAGCAGTGGAGTTGTTCAGGGGCGGTCTCGACCGGTTCGAACACGAGGGGGAACCTGATCGTGCCGCCGCCGTCGATCTCGGGGAGCTCGATCACGAGTTCTCGCCGGCCGCCACGCCGGTCGTACCGGGCTCTGAGTTCGGGCCGCGTCGGTGGCCGGACCCACATCCGGTACTGGTGGGTGGCGTCGTAGTCGCTCGGCGGTCCGAGCCGGAAGCGCGCCCAGTCGGCCTCGTACTCGGTGTACTGCTCGCTCGCGGCGATGCCGCCGACGGTCGTGTTCAACCCGAACCGCAGCGCCCGCTCCGACGACCGTTCGCGCTCGAACGTCACCGAGGCGTAACCGATCCCCTCGCTGTCTCCGTCGACAACCGCGGCGGGGTACTCCCAGTGGAGTTCACTCCGGCCGCCGGTCTCGGTGGCGTCGACGTCTCGCGGGGACGTTCCAGGGACCTGACCGGCACAGCCGGCGACGCCTGCCGCGCCGGCGACGCCGAGGCTCGCGAGCAGGCGTCTGCGTGTCGTGGAGGGCATCGTCAGTTCACGTTCGACCGCCGACAGAAAAACCCACACGAAGTTCGACGGTCGTCGTCGCTTCGTTCCTCGTTCGCAGCAAAAATGCCGCCTCCCCGATTTGAACCTCCGGAAGACTTCGCTCCGCTCGTCTTCCGTGCCCCCGCTCGCTCCGCTCGCGGGGAGGGGGACAGCTCGATCTTCAGTCGAACCTCACCAATGCAACCCGCGTCGAAAAGGTATGCCGCCTCCCCGATTTGAACGGGGGACAGCTCGATCTTCAGTCGAGTGCTCTCCCAATCTGAGCTAAGGCGGCGCAGTCGGAACGAAGCCCGATTGGGCATTAAGGATTTCGAAAACCCCGAGCCGGCGACGATCAGCTCACGTTCCGCCTGTCCTTGAACACGTACGTTCCCCCGTCGGTCCGAACGTACGTCTTGACCAGGATCTCGCCGTCGTTCTGCTGGACCTTGTACGCCTGGCTGTAGCTGAGCTCGACGCGCTTGGTGTCGGTGAAGGACTCGCCGGCCGAGAGCGTCCCGACGTCGGAGGTCCCCTCCCAGATCAGGTCGCCGCCGGTGTAGATCTCCGAGCGTACCTCGACGCCGGTGGCGGCGGTGTCCTGCTGGTTGACGATCGTGGCGTTCACGTCGCGGCACGTCTGGCCGCACTCGGTGATGCTCTCGATGACGAAGGAAAAGGGCGGCTGGGACTCGGTGGCCGTCGACGTGCTCCCGTCGCCGTCCTCGCCGCCGCTCCCCCCGGAGTCGGTCGACTCGACGACGACGGTGTCCTCGTAGGGCGTCGACGTGTCCGCGCTCCCGCCGCCGGGGGCCGGCCCGAACCCGGTAATGAGCGCGCCGGCGACCCCTGCCAGTGCGACCACGACGACGAGCACCGCGATCACGACGTGACTTCGCTCCATGGTCTCGTCCGACGGGACTCCCTCACCACCAAAAGGTCTGTTGGGCGGTTCCGTCGGGGATCCGACGTGTTTGGCGGCATCGGCGGCCGAACTCGGTGAGCTGGCTCCGTGGAATCCTCGCTGCCGCTCGTCGTTGGGAGGAACCGGAAGTGGGCTCGGGCGGATTTGAACCACCGGCCTTCTCCATGTAAAGGAGACGTCATAGCCAACTAGACCACGAGCCCGTGCCTCGAACTCCCGCCGCCGCGCGAATAACGATTACGCTCTCCGTCGCAACGCTTAGCACCCCGTAACGCCACCTTCGAGGCGTGCGAAACCGCGCCTGGCTCGCGCTCCTGCTCGCGCTCGTCGCCGTCGCCGGCGGGGCGGTCCTCCTCTTCGGGGACGCCGCCGAACGGACGACCGTCACGTTCGTCGACGGCGAGAACGGCACCGAACTCGCGACCGTCGAGGTGAACGTCTCCGACAGCTACGACGAGCGCTACACCGGGCTGAGCGACCACGAGTCGCTCGGCGCGGACGAGGGGATGCTGTTCGTCCACCCCCGCGAGGCGACCCACGGCTACGTGATGCGGGACATGGCGTTCCCCATCGACATGGTGTTCGTCGCCGAGAACGGCACCGTCACCACCATCCACCACGCCGAACTCCCGCCCGAGGGCGAGGACAGCCCCACCTACGAGGGGTACGGGAAGTACGTCGTCGAGCTCCCCTACGAGTACACCACCGAACACGGGATCGAGGTGGGTGACCGCGTCGAGATCCCCGAGGAACACCGAAAGACCGAGGTTTGACCGCCCCGACCTGGACCTGTGACCGACGACGCCGTCGACGCCCTGGCCGAGCGCGAGGGCTGGACCGCCGAGGAGTTCGCCGCCCGCGTCCACTACCGCGGCGACGGCGACCGTTACAGTATCGAGTACTACGCGCCCAGCGACTGCGTGCTCTACTGGAAAGTCAAAGGCGACGGCGAGACCGCCGTTCCGGTCGGCCGCGACACCGTCCCCGACCCACTGCGTGCGCGGATCCGTGAGGATCTCGCCGCTGCCGGCGTCGATCCCGACGTCGAAGGCCGGCCGTTGTGAGTAACGAACACGCCCCACACTACCGGTAGTTACTTTCTTCCCGAGTCCGCTCACCCGATACCGGAGAATTCGGCCGGCTTACCCCGGCGACAGCATGTTTCGATTCGTAAAGGTTTTTGAACGCACCTCACGTCGCAACTCGTAAGAAATGTCACACCCCGCTGACGAGGACGACCCCTTCGAGGACATCCGGGAGAAGACGGACAACCCGATGCGCCGCCTGTTCGAGGAGTACGGGTGGCCCAACGCCCGCTACTTCGGCATCGGCTTCTCCGGGAGCGTCGCCGCCCGAGTGCTCGACCTGCTTCCGCCGCTCCTGCTGGGGATCGCCATCGACGCGATCTTCGGCCCCGAACAGTTCGACCTGCCGCTGGTCCCACAGCGCTTCATCCCCACCGAGACGATGCCCCAGTTCTGGTTCGCCATCACACTGCTGGGCGTCTCCTTCTTCGGTGGGTCGGCGTTCCACTGGGTACGGAACTATGGATGGAACTCCTTCGCCCAGACCATCCAACACAGCGTCCGTACGGACACGTACGACAAGATGCAGCGGCTGAACATGGACTTCTTCGCCGAGAAGCAGACCGGCGAGATGATGTCCATCCTCTCGAACGACGTGAACCGCCTCGAACGGTTCCTCAACGAGGGGATGAACTCGCTGTTCCGGCTCTCGGTGATGGTGCTGGGCATCGCGAGCATCATGATCTGGCTGAACCCCCGGCTCGCGCTGGTGGCGCTGCTGCCAGTGCCCATCATCGCCGCCATCACGTGGAAGTTCATCGACATCATCCAGCCGAAATACGCCACCGTGCGGAAGACGGTCGGCCACCTCAACAGTCGACTGGAGAACAACCTCGGCGGCATCAAGGTCATCAAGACGTTCAACACGGAGAGCTTCGAGTCCGAACGCGTCGACGACGTCTCGATGGACTACTACGACGCCAACTGGGACGCCATCGAGACGCGGATCCTCTTTTTCCCCGCCCTGCGAGTCATCGCGGGCATCGGCTTCATCATCACGTTCACCGTCGGCGGTCTCTGGGTGCTCGGCGAGGCGCCGGTGTGGATCACCGGCGGGCAGGGCACCCTCCGTCCGGGTGTGTTCACGACGTTCATCCTCTACACCCAGCGGTTCATCTGGCCGATGGCGCAGTTCGGCTCGATCATCAACATGTACCAGCGGGCCCGCGCGTCCAGCGCTCGCCTGTTCGGGCTGATGGACACGCCCTCCCGGATCGTCGAGGACCCCGACGCGCAGGCGCTCGAGGTCACCGACGGCCACGTCGAGTACGACGACGTCTCCTTCGGCTACGACGAGGAGACCATCGTCGACGACATCAACTTCGAGGTCGAGGGCGGCAACACCCTCGCGCTCGTCGGCCCGACCGGGGCCGGCAAGTCGACGGTGCTGAAACTCCTACTCCGCATGTACGACGTGGACGAGGGGTCGATCGAGATCGACGGGCAGGACATCCGCGACGTCACCATCCCCTCGCTGCGGAAGAAACTCGGCTACGTCTCCCAGGACACGTTCATGTTCTACGGGACGGTGTCGGACAACATCGAGTACGGCACCTTCGGCGCCGACCACGAGCAGGTCGTCGAGGCCGCGAAAGCCGCCGAGGCCCACGAGTTCATCATGAACCTCCCCGAGGGCTACGAGACCGAGATCGGCGAGCGCGGGGTCAAGCTCTCGGGCGGCCAGCGCCAGCGCCTCTCCATCGCCCGCGCGATCCTGAAGGATCCGGAGATCCTGATCCTCGACGAGGCGACCTCCGACGTGGACACCGAGACGGAGATGCTGATCCAGCGCTCCATCGACAAGCTGACCGAGGACCGAACCACCTTCGCCATCGCCCACCGCCTCTCGACGATCAAGGACGCCGACCAGATCCTCGTGCTCGAGGACGGCCAGATCGCCGAGCGCGGCACCCACGAAGAACTGATCGAGAACGACGGGCTCTACGCCCACCTCTGGGGTGTGCAGGCCGGCGAGATCGACGAACTCCCCGAGGAGTTCATCCAGCGCGCCCAGCAGCGCCACGCGCAGGCCGACGTGGACGTCGACGACGACTAGCGCAGGAGAGCAGTTCGCGGCAGTCCCGCAGTTCTTTCCCCGTTCCGAGGTTGCTCAGTCGGCCAGATAGTCGCCGACGAACAGATCCACGCGCTCGCGAGTCTCCTCCGGAATCGCCTCCGTCGGCGTGTTGATCGTCCCCTCCAGCGAACTGTGGCAGCTACACTCGTGGTCCTCGGGGAACGTCCGGATCGCCTCCTCGATCGCGGCCTTGATCGCGTCCTCGTTGGCGCTGGCGTTCTCCAGTACCTCCTGCAGCGTCACCTCGTGATCCTCCTTCCACACGTCGTAGTCGGTGACGCCGGCCAGCGTCGCGTAGCACATCTCGGCCTCACGCGCCAACTTCGCTTCGGGGATCGCCGTCATACCGACCACGTCCCAGCCCTGCTCGCGGTAGAACTCCGACTCGGCCTTCGTGGAGTACTGTGGCCCCTCGATGCAGACGTAGGTACCGCCCTCCTCGACGCCGGCGTCGGTCTCGACGCTCTCGGCGGCGTCGCCCAGGTGCTCGACCATCTCCGGGCAGTACGGCTGGGCGAACGGCTGGTGGACGACGATCCCGTCGCCGAAGAACGAGAGGTCGCGGTGCTTGGTGCGGTCGTAGATCTGGTCCGGCACCACGAGCGTCCGCGGCGGCAGGTCCTCGCGCAGGCTGCCGACCGCGTTGGTCGCGAGCACGTGGTCGACGCCGACCTGCTTCAGCGCGTAGATGTTCGCGCGGTAGGGGAGGTTCGTCGGCGAGTGCTGGTGGTCCGGCCCGTGTCGCGGGAGGAACGCGACCTCGCGTTCGGTCTCGCCGAACTCGCCGATCGTGACCGGCGACGACGGCTCGCCGTAGGGGGTCTGGACGGTCACTTCGCGCGTGTTCGACAGCGGGAGCGCCTCGTAGATACCCGATCCGCCGATGAAGCCGATGGTCATACGCACACGTTGGGTAGCCCGCGGAATAAACGGCGGCGGTTCGCTTGCGGTGCCGACCGCGAGCGAGGTGGCCAGTGCACCGTGCTACCGCCTGTTGCTCGTCTTCAAGACCCCCGACGACCTCCGGTACGTAATGACCGCCACCCACGCCGAACGCGCCTCGCTCACCCGGGGCCCCCTGCTGCGCCCGCTCGTCCGGCTGGCGTGGCCGCTGGTGGCGATCCAGCTCCTCCAGGTCGCCTACAACCTCGTCGACACCGTCTGGCTGGGCCGGCTCTCGGCCGACGCCGTCGGCGCGCTCAGCCTCGCCTTCCCGCTCGTCTTCCTCGTCATCGCTGTCGGCGGCGGGTTCACGGCCGCGGGCGCGATCCTCATCGCCCAGCACACCGGCGCGGGCGGCGAGCGCGGGGCCGGCCGGATCGCGGGCCAGACGCTCGGTTTCGTCAGTCTCGTCGCCGTCGCCGTCGGGGCGTTCGGCTTCCTCGTGACCGGACCGATGCTCGCCCTGCTGCCGGCCGACGCCGCGACCGCCGAGCGCGTCGTCCCGCTGGCGGCGGAGTACATGCGGGTGTTCTTCCTCGGCGCCCCGGCGCTGTTCGGCTTCTTCGTGTTCACGGCGCTGATGCGCGGCGTCGGCGACACCCGGACGCCGCTGGCCGTGATGGTGCTCTCCGTGGTCGTCAACGTCGCGCTCGACCCGTTCCTGATCTTCGGCTGGGGCCCCTTCCCGGCGTGGGGCGTGCAGGGTGCGGCCGTCGCCACGGTCACCGCCCGCGGAGTCGCCACGCTCGCCGGGTTGTACGTCCTGTTCGGCACCGAACTCGGTCCGACGATCGAGCCTCGCGACCTGATCCCCAAGCCCGGGCCGGTCCGGGAGATCGTCGAGTTGGGGGTGCCCACCGCGCTGGAGCAGTCCGGTACCGCGCTGGCGATGGTCGTCGCCACCGCGATGGTCGCGACGTTTCCGCCTGCCGTCGTCGCCGCCTACGGGCTGGGCAACCGCCTGCTCTCGCTGGTGACCCTGCCCGCGATGGGGCTCTCGCAGGCGCTGGACACCGCCGTCGGACAGAACCTCGGTGCCAACGAACCCGAGCGGGCGACCCGGGCGGTCAAACTCGGACTCGGGCTCGTCGTCAGCGTGCTCGCCGTGGTCGCCGTCGTCGTCGCGACGGTGCCCGAGCCCATCGTCTCGGTGTTCCTCCCCGGTCGGAGCGAGGCGGCCGTCGCCACGATCGGGCACGCGTCGACGTACCTCCGGATCGCGAGCGTCGCGTTCGTGTTCTTCGGCGCGTTCCAGGTGGCGATGGGGACGTTCCGCGGCGCGGGCAACACCACCACGGCGCTGGCGCTCTCGCTGGTGGCGCTGTGGGTGGTCCGCCTGCCGGCGACGTATCTACTCGCCTTCCCGCTTGGCTGGGGGCCGACTGGCGTCTGGACCGCAGTCGCGCTGGGCGACATCGTCGGCGCACTCGCGGCGCTCGCCTGGCTCTCCCGCGGGACGTGGAAGCGTGCAGTCATCGAACCCGAGCCGCCGGAGACGACGACCAGCGACGTGGTGCCGAGTCACGACTGAGCGACGGCGGATCTTTCCGTTCGTTCCACCGGCACCCACGCCGTGAGCGTCAGTCCGAGTCCGACCAGCAACAGCGCGCCCAGCCCGCCGAGTCCGGTCGAGAGCGCGTACGTTGTCGCCAGCCCCCCGCCGACGAGGTTTAGCGGCGCGGTGAACAGCGATCGCACCGTCGACGCCGCCGACAGCACCGTCGCCCGGCTTTCGTCGGTCCGATCGTTGAGGTACTGGCCGAAGATGGGGGTGGTCGCGCTTCGGACCGCTCGACCCAGCACGAACGCCGGCAGCGCGAGCGCCGGCGCGACGGCGACGACGACGAGCATCACTCCCAGCAGCGGCGGGCCGACGAGGAACCACCCGCGGACGCCGAAGCGGGCCTCGATCCAGCCCGCACGCGCCGCGATGCCCGCGGAGGCGAGCGTGAGGCCGGCGTACAGCGGCCCGAGTTCCGTCGCCGAGAGCCACGGGGTCGCCACCGCGACTGGCTGGAGGTAGAACTCCATCGTGTTGGTGATGCCTGCGAGAACCCCGACCGCGAGCATCAGCGGGCCGACCGCACGGTTGGCCAGCGTCGACCGGACCGCGTCGAACGTTGCGCTCGGCGAGAAGCGGGTCTCGTCGACGGCGTCGCCGCCGTCCGGGTCGCCGTCGGCGCCGTTTCCGCCGTCGACTGTCCGGTCCGGTTCGTCCATTCCGAGCAGGATCACCAGCCCCACAGCGACGGCAGCGCCCTCCAGCAGCCACGGATAGATGGGGTCGAGCGCGTAGAGCGCGCCGCCGACGAGCGACGCGCCCGCGAGCGTCGCGAGGCCGAACGCGCTCGCCCGGCCGGAGACGTGCGCGAACCGGTCGCCCTCGGCGTCGCCGGCCAGCGTCTCGTAGAGCCACGCGTCGGTCGCCCCCGAGCGGAACGCCTCGGCGACGGCCCGGACGGCGATGACGGCGGCGAACGACGCGAACGAGCGGGCGAACACGAAGCCGACGATGCCGACCGCTGACAGCACCGTCCCGGCGAGCAGGCTCGCCCGTCGACCGAAGCGGTCGCCGAGATACCCTGTCGGCGTCTCCGCGACCAGCACGAGCACGGTGAACAGCGCCTCGACGGCGCCGATTTCGGCGAGTGAGAGCCCACGAGACTGGAAGAACAGCACGTAGATGGGGAGGCTGAACCCGGCGGACTGGCTGACGCGGAACGCGTAGAACCGGAGGATCGCTCTCGACGGCAACCGGGGGACCATACGGGCAGTGTAACACACCTCAAGTATAAGTTTTCAGTCACTTAGTGGCGGGTTCGCATGCCATAGTCACGGGAACACGTGACGTGTCCGTGGGAGGAGCTGACTGGACGGACGATCGAGCGGACGGGACTCCAGAAAGCTACACGACGGCGCCGGACTGCAGCACCGAGATCAGCAACGTCAGCAGCGGCACCGACAGCACCGTCGTCACCGCCACGACGGTCGAGACGAACTCGGGGGCGCTGACGCCCCCGACCTGCACGTCGTCGGCGAACTCGATCAGCAACACCAGCGGCGTCACCGCCGCGGGCATCGCCGACTCCAGCACGAACGTCCGGGCGACGGTGGGCTGGTCGAAGCCGAGCAGGAGCGCGACGCCGACGGCGACGGCCGGCGCGACGACCATCTTCCCGACGGTCGCGACCGTGATCTGGGGAAGGGCGGCGCCGAAGTCGGTGTTCGCGAGCTGGATCCCCAGGATCAACAGCATCACGGGGATCGAGGCGTCGCCGACCAGTTGGAGCGTCTCCATCGCGGTGGAGTCGGCGGCGGGCACGAGGTCGAACGCCCGCGCGAGCAGGCCGACGGCGACCGCGTAGATCAGCGGGATTCGGAACACGCGCTTGACTGCCCCCAGCCCCGCGCTCCCCCCGCCGCGGGAGGCGACGTAGACGCCGACGGTGTACATCAGTACCGACTGGGCGGCGACGTACAGCACTGCGACACCGCGACCGACCGTGCCGAACGCGAAGTCGCTGACCGGGATGCCGTAGTTGCCGGCGTTGGGGAACGTTGACACCAGCACCAGCGCCGACAGCGTGGCCTCGTCGACGCCGAGCAGTCGCCCGGAGAGTTCGACCAGCGCCGCCATCCCCAGCGTGAACGCGGTGACGGCAGCGGCGAGTTTGAGCAGCGTCCCGCCGCCGAGTTCCGTGGCCATCAGGCTGTGCAGCACCAGCGCCGGCGCGAGCACGTAGACGACGGCGGTGTTGAGCGGGCCGGGTTCCACGTCCCTCGCCCGGCCGAGGACGACGCCGACGGCCGCGATCAGGACGATCGGCAGGATGGCGGAGGCGAATATCGAGAGCAGCGACACGACCGATGGTGGCGCCGGAGCGGGCAAGAACCGTTCGATCGCGGCGGTCCGGACTGGTTACTGTGCCCGCGGCAGGTCGATCCGGACGTCGGCGCCGTCGTCGGGCAACGTCATCGTCCCCTGGGTGCTCTCGACGATCCACTTCACGAACCAGAGTCCGAGCCCGTCTGCGTGTTCGAGCTTCGTCTCCTCCCCCTCCTGAACCGCTCGCCGGTCGTTCTCGGGGATCTCCCATTCGGGGACCCCGACTTCGATCCGGACGCGCTCTACGCCGGAGTTGTCGACGAGCACCGTCACCGCCGGCTGATCCTCGCTCCGGGCGGCGGCTGCGGTCGTCACGAGCTCCGTCAGCGCGGCGTCGAGGTTCGTGTCGGCCAGCACCGACACGCCGGTCTCGCCGTGGACCTCGATCGTCGCCCCGGGGTAGTCGCGACGCGCCTGCTCGACGGCGCGCCCGAGCACGGTGCCGAGGTCGAGGTGTTCGGCGGTGCCGCTGCCCAGCGAGTCCTGGACGTACCGCGCCTTGTCCGACATCTCGACCATATCGTCGAGGTGGTCGATCGCCGTCTCGATCCACCTCTCGGCCGCCGGGCGGAGCGACGCCTCGCTTCGCAGGCGATCGAGATATCCCCGGATGACGTTCATTTCGTTGCGGACGTTGTGCCGGAGCACCCGGTTGACGACGGCGAGTCGCTGTTCCCGGCGCTCGACCTGCTGCCGACTGCGCGCGAGGTCGTGGGTCTGCTCCAGCATCAGTCGGACGTTCAGGTCGGGGTCCTCCGTCGCGCGGTACTCCGTGGGCGGCAGGTAGTAGGGGTTCTCACACAGCGTGTTCCGGTAGATGATCCGCTCGTGGGTGCGGATCGCCTTCGCGATCGACGACTCGCAGAACCGGCTCAGGTCGTACTGACAGAGCGCGGTCACGGGCATGTTCGGGGAGTCGGCGTCGAAGTCGGCCTCGAAGTCGAGCACGTGGTCGAACGAGGTGTCGGTGTGGAACGACCACGTGTTCTCGCCTGCAACCAGCAGCCCGTCGTAGCCGTCGTCGACGGCGGCTTTGCAGGCGTCCTTGAGGATCGAGATCAGGCGGTCCGGATCGAACCCGGCGTCGAGGTACACCTCGCCGGCGTCCCGGATCCGCAGGTCGTCGGCCGCCGTCCGGGCAGCCACGTCGATGCCGGCGGCCTCGAACGCCGACTCGATCTGTGCGGGGGTGTTGTCGTCGGCGAGGTAGAGGCACCGGCGGTCGTTCCGGAGGCCGTACCCGACGTAGGTGGCGGCGGCGGTCAGTTGCGTCTCGGGCGACCGGTAGAACAGCGCGAGGTGGCGCGGGAGCGTCGACCGCTCGAACTCGGCCCGGAGGTGCGGAGCGGTTCGGAGCTCCTGGCTCGTCTCGACGTCTCCCGCGGCGTCCATACACCTCATCTACCGCCGACGGCCTTGGGTGTTTGGTCAACCAGTCAGAGCCAGCCCTGCCGCCGGAAGTGGGCGAGCATCAGCGCCGCGACCAGCGCCATCCCCAGCATCGTCGCCGGATAGGCGTACGTCCAGCCGAGTTCGGGCATCGAGAACGGGGTCCCGGCGAAGTTCATCCCGTAGACGCCGACGACGAACGTCAGCGGGATGAAGATCGTCGCGACCACCGTCAGCGTCTTCATCACCTCGTTGGTCGACTGGGAGACGGCGTTGAGGTAGATGTCCCGCGAGCCGCCGGTCAGGTCGCGGTAGGTCTCGATCAGGTCGACGACCTGGACGAGGTGGTCGTACACGTCCCGGAAGTACTTCTCGTTGGCCTCGGCGACCTGCGGGCTGTCACCCCGGGAGAGCGTGCCGACGGCCTCGCGGGTCGGCCAGGCCACCTTCCGGAACGCGAGCAGGTCCCGGCGCACGCCGTTGAGTTCCTCGAGGATCCCCGGCTCGGGGTGGGTCAGCACGCGCTCCTCGACGGCCTCGATGTCGGTCTCGATCTCGTCGAGCACGTCGAAGTAGTCGTCGACTACGGCGTCCAGCACCCGGTAGGCGAGGAAGTCCGCGCCGCGGTCGGCGACGCGGCTGCTGTTTCGAGTCCACGTCGGCGCCGTCGGCGCGACCAGTTCCAGGTCCGGCCGCGCGATCGTCACGAGCCAGCCGTCGCCGACGAACAGTCCGACCGACTGGGTGTGGATCTCCTTCCCGAACGCCACGTCGTCGCGCTGGCTCAGGCGGGTGGTGTTCACCAGTACGAACGTGTGATCGCCGTACTCCTCGGTCTTCGCGCGGGTGTTCTCGTCGAGCACGTCCTCGACGGCCAGCGAGTGGAGGCCGAAGCGGTCCTTGATCGTCTCCAGGTCCGAGGCCTCGTCGACCGAGGCGTGGACCCACGTCTCGCCCGGGGCGTCGACGGCCGCGCCCACGTCGTCGTACGCTTGGACGCCGTCGCGCGTGTACACGACGGCCTGTAGCGTCATCGGTCACCCCCCGGCATTCCCCCGATCACCACGAGCACGGTCCCGGCCATGATCGCGGTGAGCGAGAACGCCCGGCCGGGGTAGGAGACGTACACCCCGACGGCGTAGCCCAGCAGGCCGGCGACCAGCAGCCCGCCGCCCGCGACTGTGCGTCGGTGCATGCGCTCGCGTTCGCGGGTCGAGTAGTTAAAGCCGCCCGCGTCGACACTAGGCCGGGTCCAAGAACGTCTGCAGGCGGTCGTTGACGACCTTCGACGCCTCGACGTGGGCGAGGTGGCCCGCGCCCTCGACCTCGAACAGCTCCCCCTTCGGGAGGTCGGCGGCGAGTTCGCGGCCCCGCGCAACCGGGCAGAGTCGGTCGTCGGTCCCGTGGACCACGAGCGTCGGCTCGGTGATCTCGTAGGGGGCGTCGACGGCGAACTCCTCCAGCGCCGCGGCCTGTCGCTCCCACGAGTCGGGGTCGGCGTCCTCGGCGGCGCGCCACTCGACGATCTGGCTGATCGCGTCCGGTTGCCCGTCGACGAACTCCCGGGAGAAGCCGACCTTGAGCGACTCCCGCAGCGCCGTCTCGTCAGTCGGCGCCGCGGCGAGGGGCGTGGGGTCGTAGCCGTCGCCGGAGAGCGCCGTCCCGATCAGGGTGAGCGACGCCACGCGGCCGGTCGTGCGGGCCAGTTCGAGCGCCACCATCCCGCCGAGCCCGGCGCCGACGACGTGGGCCGCGCGCACGTTGTGGTCCCGCAGGACCGCGACCGCGTCGGCGGCCAGCATCTCGACCGTGCAGTCCGCGGGCGGGTCGTCCGAGCGCCCACAGCCGCGGGTGTCGGCGACGACGGTCTCGTAGGGGCCCGCGAGGGCGGCGTGCTGCCAGCCCCACTGCCAGGCGCCCAGTCCCACGTCGCCACAGCACAGCACCGCCTCGCCGTCGCCGTCGGTCTCGTAGTAGAGCGAGACGCCGTCGTTGCTCGCGTAAGGCACAGTGGGGGTTCGGACGGGTCGGTGTTTACCGTTCCGGGACTTTACGGCCGAGCCGAGTCGATCACTCCACCCGTTCGGCTGTCAGCGTCCGGGAAACTGCGTCGCCGACGACGTAGGACAGCTCGTAGGTCTCGTTCCCGTACCTGACGTAGTCTACCTCGTTCAGCGGCTCCGGGAGTGCGTCCCACTTCCCGACCGGCGCGTAGTAGCTCCCTTCGGTTACCGCTGTCCGGACCTCGTCCCGAATGTCGGGCGGGAGTTCCTCCACGGCACGCACCGTCGCGTCCTCGGATGGGTCGTCCGGCGACGCCTCGATCGTGTAGGAGGCGGACCAGCTTCGAGAGACGCCGACTCGGTACTGCTTCCCTTCGTAGCGGACGTAGTCGTGGTTCCGGAACGGTGCGGCGTCGACCCCAGTGAGCGTCGTGTTGCTGCCGATGGCGTCGCGGAACGCGTCTTGCTGGCTCTCGTCGAGGTCGTCGTACGCGACAGTGTCGCCCTCGATGACTCCAGGGGCGCTACAGCCGGCGAGGAGAAGGAGGAGCACGACGGCGACGGCGGGGACAGGTTTTCGCACGTCCCCAGGACGGTCCGTTTGGGTTGAAGGTCTTGTGCCGACCTCAGGCCGCCTGCTTCCGTCGCAGCACGTCGGGCGCGTCCTCGAGCGCCTTGTCGAGCGCGTCGACGTCCGGGCCGCCCCCCTGCGCGAAGTCCGGCGGGCCGCCGCCGCCGCCGCCGACCTTGCGGGCGAGTTCGCCGATGACTTCGCCGGCGTCGATGTCGACGCCGTCGGGGACGCCGACGACGATCTGTGCGGAGTCGTCGGCGCCGGAGCCGACGACCGCGATCTTGCCCTCGCCCACGAGCGCGTTGGCGGTGGCCTGCAGTTCGTCGGCGTCGGCGTCGATGCGCTGGATCACGGCGGTCGTGCCGTCGATCTCGACCTCCTCGCCCGCGCCGGCGCCGCCAGCGCGGGCCTCCGCGAGCTGCCGTTTGAGGTCCTCGATCGTCTTGCCGCGCTCCTTCCACTCCGTGAAGAAGCGCTCGGCGGCGTCGGGCACCTCCTCTGGGTTCACGTCGAACGTCTCGGCGGCGTCGTACAGCGCGTCCTCGGTGCGCTGGGTCGCCTCGATGGCGGCCTCGCCCGCGGCGAAGACGAACCGCTCGACGCCGTCCTGCACGGGTTCGGTGTTGAGGACCTTGATCGTCCCCACGTCGCCGGTGCGGTTGACGTGGGTGCCGCCGCAGGCCTGCACGTCGTCGCCGACGTGGATCAGCCGGATGTTCTCTCCCGGCGGGATGCCGCCCTGGTAGAGGTCGAAGCCGTGTTTCTCCTCGGCCTCGTGGCGCTCGGGCCACTCCTGGCGGACGCTGGTGTTGTCGGTCACCATTTCGTTGGCGACGCGTTCGATCTCCGTGACCTCCTCGCGGCTCACGCGGTCGTAGTGGTTCACGTCCAGCCGGGAGCTGTCGACGCCCTTCTGGGCGCCGGCCTGCCGGACGTGGTCGCCGAGCACCTGTCGCGCGGCGGCGCCGACGATGTGGGTGGCGGTGTGGTGCTGCATCAGCCGACGGCGGCGCTCGGCGTCGATCTGGCCGGTGACGAACTCGCCTTTCTCGGGGCGCTCGTCGGTCCGGTGGAGGATCACGCCGTCGCGAAGCTGTACGTCGGTCACCGTGACGCTGCCGTCCTCGCTGACGAGCGTGCCGTGGTCGGCGGGCTGGCCCCCGCCCTCGGGGTAGAACATCGTCTGATCGAGCACCACGTCGTACCCCTCCTCGCGTTCGAGGACGTCGAGGACGACCGCCTCGAACTCCATGCGGTCCTGGTCCTCGTAGTAGAGCTGGTCGGTCTCGGGCAGGTCGTCGACGCGGTCGGTCTCCCCGTGCTCCTCCTCCAGGGCCTCCTCGGCGTCGTGGCGCTCGGCGACCAGCGAGTAGAAGTCGTCCGGCTCGTTCACTTCGGCGCCGCGCTCCTCGGCGATGTCTTTGACCATCGACGGCTGGATGCCGTGGGAGTCGTACAGTTCGATCAGCTTCTCGGTCGGGATCGGCGTGCCGGCTTCGGCGTGCTCGTCGGCCAGTTGGCGCACCTTCCGGCCGCCGCGTTCGAGCGTCTCGCGGTACTTGCGCTCCTCCGTGCGGACGATGTCGCGGATGGTGTCGCGGTTCTCGTACTCCAGTCGCTCGGCCTCGCGGTCGACCAGTTCGTCCAGCGGCACGTCGACGCCAACGTCGTCGACGAGGCGCTTGGTGCGGCGGAGCACCATCCGGGCGAGGTAGCCCGTCCCGACGTTGGAGGGGACGATCTCGTCGCCGAACATGTAGGCCAGACAGCGCGCGTGGTCGGCGATTGCGTAGACGGCCTCCAGCGGTTCCATCAGCGCCTCGAGCCGCGCCACGTCCACGTCGAGGCGCTCGGCGATGGTGTCGCGGGCGGCCTCCATGTCCTCGGCCTCGTCGATGTCCATGTGGCCCGCGAGCTTGGAGGCGCGGTGGACGAGCTCCTGCTCCTCCTCCGTCATGTCGATGCCGGCGTTCTCCTTCAGGAACTCGATGCTCTCGGGGTAGATGGCCTCGTAGACGGTCGGCGTGCCCTGGCTCATCCAGGTCCAGCGCTCGATGCCGTACCCCGTGTCGACGACCCGGCGGTCCATCTCGGAGTACGTGTTGCCGTCCTTCATCTCGTACTCGCCGTCGGGGTCCTTCTCGAGCATCATGAACACGAGCGTCGCCAGCTCGAGCCCCTTGTAGATGACCTCGAAGGCGGGGCCGGCGTTGCCGCCGCCGACCCACGGGTCCTCGATGAACGTGATCTCCTCCCTCGGGACGCCCATCGACGAGAAGAACTCCTCGCAGTACTCGACACACTGGTCCTTCCAGTAGACTTCGCCCTCGTAGGCGTAGTCGGTGCCCTCGTCGGCGTTGAACGCGTGGTGGCCGCCCATCTCGAACGCCATCGTGTGCCGGCCGGTCTTCCCGACGTTGTCGATGTCCTGCATTCGGATGCAGGGCTGGGAAACCACCAGCGGGTTCGCCGGCGGCGGCGACTGGCCGCTGGTGACGTGGGGCTGGAAGTCGTAGATCGACGCCTGGGTCAGCAACACGTCGTCGCGCCAGCGGTTGGCGGCGACGGGCGCCGGGTCGACGCGCTCGTGGTCGTGCTCCTCGAAGAAGGAGAGGAACGCCTCGCGCATCTCCACCAGCGAGTACGCATCGTCGAAACCGGGATCGTCGATGAAGCCGTAGTCCTCACACGGCGGTTCTCCACAGGTCTCACGCGCGACGCGGCTCCAGAAGTGCGCCCCACACGACGAACAGGTCTGGCGTTCGAACCCGTTCTCGGCGAAGTAGTCGAGACGGTACTCGCTCTCGAGCTCGGTCATTACCGGATGTGGTCTACCGCCGGGCAAAAGGATTCCGGGCTCCGAACGAGGGGTTCAGGTGGCCAACGGCCGAACACTGCCCGCGTACCGCGGCGGGGCAATCAGTTCCGGCTTCTCCGCCGTACGACTTACCGAAACACATATGGGATAGTCTCACAAGAGAGACAGTAACTCTTCAAAACGTGCCACGTCGAACCGAGATCCTCGTGGTCGGTGACTCACCCTGTGAGGGAGCGGGTGCGCTGCTCGAACGGGATGGGTTCACCGGCCGCGCCTGCCCGCAGTCGGAAGCCCGCTCGGCGTTCGAAGAGCTCCACCCGGACTGTCTGGTCGTGTGTGGCGGCTCGATCCCGACCGCGCTGGCGGCGGCGGCCTCCGAGGACGGCTGTCCGATCGTCGACTGCGACGACCCGCCGATCCTGACCCGGAACGACGACGACGAGGACGCGGCCGGCGAGAGCGCGCTCGACGACCGCGTCACGAGAGCCGTCGGCGGCACCCCGAACCGCGAACGGATCGCTCGCCTCCACGAGGGGTCCGCGGAACTGGTCGGGATCGAGGAGCGCGGCCCGCTCCACCGCCGCGTCGTCGGGATCGCCGAGGACGTGCTCGGCTTCGACACCGCCGCGCTGTACATCCACGAGGGGGACGGGTTCGTTCCGAGCGCCGCGATCGGTGACGACCGACCCGACCGGCTCGCCCCGGACCACGGGATGGTCTCGCAGGTGTTCGAGACGGGCGAGCCCGCGCTGATCGACGACATCGAGAGCCACTCGATCGCCGAACAGCAGATCGAGCGCCACCGCTCGGGGCTGGTCGTGCCATTCGGCGACGACGGCGTGTTCGCCGGCCTCTCGACGGAGTTCGCGGCGTTCGACGACGTGGACATGGAGCTCGCGGAACTGCTCGTCACCCACGGCTCGCAGGTCGACGCCCGCCTCCAGGCCGAGGGCGACCTCCGCGACCGACAGCAGCGCATCACCCGACTCCACGAGGCCGCGCCGTCGCTGATCGACGCCGACAGCGAGGCGGCGCTGTTCGACCGCGTCGTCGACATCACGGAGGGCGTGCTCGCGCTCGACCAGTCCGTGCTGTTGATGGAGCGTGACGGGGAGCTCACGCCGGTCGGCGGCCGAACCGACAGGGTCGACGAGGTTTCGACCGACGCCGGGATCGTCGGCCGGACGTACAACGAGAAGCGGTCGTTCCTCGTCACCGACGCCGACACGCACGAGGACGCTGAGCCGGCGAACGAGTCGGTCAAGTCGGCGATCAGCATCCCCGTCGGGGATTCGGGGGTGTTCCAGGTCATCTCGGACGAGAAAGCCGCGTTCGACGAGACGGACGTGGAACTCGCGGAGCTGTTGATCGGCTACGTGGAGGCGACGCTCGATCGCATCCGCTCGGAAGCCGCACTCCGGGAGTCACGGCAGGTGATCGAGCGGCTCCACACGACGGCGATGGAGCTCGGCACCGCCGAGACCGAACCGGAACTGCTCGACAACGCGGCCGACGCCGCCGAGGACGTCCTCGAGATGGACATGTGCAAGCTCGACCTGCGGGACGGCGACGTGCTCGTCCCCGTCGCGGAGTCGGGCAACGTCCCCGACGACGCCGGTCGGGAGATGCACGTCTCGGAGGGGCTCGCCGGCAAGACCGCTCGGACCGGCGAGTCCTACTTGGTCGTCGATCTCCACGGCGACGCCGACGCCGAGCCCACCGACCCAGAGTTCGAGTCGGCGATCTCCGTCCCGATCGGCGACCTCGGGGTGTTCCAGGCGGTGGCGACCGAGCCCGCGGCGTTCGACGAGGAGGACCTCGAACTCGCGGAGCTGTTGATGGCCCACGTCGCGGTGGCGCTGCAGCGGCTCCGCGCCGAGGCCGAGCTCCGGCGGGAGCGTGACAGCCTCGAGGCGCTGTTCGAGAACATCCCCGGTTCCGCCGTCGCCTACGAGATGATCGACGGCGAGCCGATCGTGCGCCGTGTCAACGGCGCCTTCGAGCGCACGTTCGGCTACGGCGCCGACGAGATCGAGGGGGAATCCCTCGACGAGTACATCGTCCCGCCCGAGAGCGCCGAGGAGGCGGCGACGTTCAACGAACAGCTCGCGAACGGCGACCGGGTGCAGACCGAGGTCGAGCGCCGGACGGCCGACGGCACCAAGCACTTCCTCCTGCAGGTCACCCCGCTGGAGGTCGGCGAGGAGAACGCGCCGGGGTACGCCATCTACTCCGACGTGACCGAACAGCGCCAGCGGGAGGCCGAACTCCGCCGGCAGAACGAACGCCTCGACCAGTTCGCCAGCGTGGTCTCCCACGACCTGCGCAACCCGCTCAACGTCGCGTCGGGCTACCTCGATCTGGCCAAGCAGACCGACGACTTCGACAAGCTCGAGCAGGTCGAGGACGCGCTCGATCGGATGGACTGTCTCGTCACCGACCTGCTGTCGCTGGCCCGCGAGGGGCAGGACGTGGGGGAGACGCAGTCGATCGAGCTCTCGACGATCGCGTGGGAGGCGTGGGCCCACACCGCGACCGGCGACGCGTCGATCGACGTCGTCGACGACACCACGATCGACGCCGACCCGGACCGGCTGGTGGAACTGTTCGGGAACCTCTACCGGAACAGCGTCGAGCACGGCTCGACGAGTTCCCGGACGGAGTCCGGTGACACGGCGGACCACGGCTCGGCGAACAGCCGGACGGCGTCCGGTGCCACGGCCGAAGGCGCGGGCGACGCGCCGACGGTGACCGTCGGTACGCTGGCGACGGGCGAGGGGTTCTACGTCGCCGACGACGGCCCCGGGATCGACGACGACATCGATCCGTTCGACACGGGCGTCACGACCAGCGAGGAGGGGACGGGCTTCGGGCTCCCGATCGTCGAGAGCATCGCCGAAGCCCACGGCTGGTCGGTGTCGGTAACCGAGAGCGAGGCGGGCGGGGCCCGCTTCGAGTTCGAGACCGCCTAGTCCTGCATCGCCGTCCGCACCGAGTCGATCGCCCGTTCGACGTCGTCGTCGCTCACGTCCCAGTTCGTTGTGAACCGCACCGTCGTCTCGCTGAACGCGACGGCGAGCACGCCGTGGTCCTCGATCTCGTCGACGAACTCCTCGGCGCTCAGCCCCGTCCCCGCCACGTCGGCGACGACGATGTTCGTGTCCGGTTCCGTGGTCTCGATGCCGTCGATCCCGCCGAGCCCCTCGGCGATGCGCTCGGCGCGCCGGTGGTCGTCGGCGAGGTGCTCGCGGTTCTCCAGGGCGAGCAGGCCGGGCGCGGCGATGATGCCGGCCTGGCGCATCCCGCCGCCGAACAGCTTCCGGGTCCGGCGCGCGCGCTCGATGAACGCCCGGTCGCCGACGAGCACGGAGCCGACGGGCGCGCCGAGCCCCTTCGAGAGACAGAACATCACGCTGTCGACGTTCTCCGCCAGCGCGGCGGGGTCGGCGTCGAGCGCCTCGGCGGCGTTGAACAGTCGCGCGCCGTCGAGGTGGACGGGGACGCCGTGGTCGTGGGCGACCGCGGCCGCCGCGTCGATGTCCTCCTTCGAGACGGCGACGCCGCCGCGGTAGTTGTGCGTGTTCTCCAGACAGAACAGCCCAGTCCCGGCCTCGTGGAGGCTCTCCTCGACGATGCCGTCCTCGACCTGCTCGGGCGTCGGCGTGCCGTCGTCGCCGAAGTCGAGCAGCCGGGTCTGGAGGCTACTCAGCTGGGCGACGGCGCCGAGCTCCCACTTCAGGACGTGGGCGTGCTCGTCGGCCAGGAGCTCCTGCCCGCGGTCGGTGTGGGTCCGGATCGCGACCTGGTTGCCCATCGTGCCGCTGGGGACGAACAGCCCGGCCTCCTTCCCGAGGATCTCGGCGGCGCGGGCCTCGAGTTCGTTGACGCTCGGGTCGTCGCGGTAGACGTCGTCGCCGACTTCGGCGTTCTTGGCGGCCTCCCGCATCGCGTCTGAGGGTCTGGTGACGGTGTCGGAGCGAAGGTCTACGACCATGGGGTCGCTGGGAGAGCGGGAGGAATAAGGCACTCGGTGAGGGGTACGCGTTTCCGGGTTCCGAACTACAGGTTCGCGTACGGGCCGCCCTTCGCCTCGGTCAGGCGGTCGACCTGCTCCTCGGAGAGGTCGATCTGTGCGGCGCCGAGGTTCTCCTCCAACTGCTCGACGGTGCGGGCGCCGACGATCGGCGCGGTCACGCCGTCACGATGCATCAGCCACGCGAGCGCGGTCTGGGCCGGCGAGGCGTCGACCTCGTCGGCGACCTCGTCGAGCACGTCGTGCACGTCGAAGTTCGTCTCGGTGAGGTACGCGCTCTCGAACCGGCTCGACTCCGCGGCGCGGGACTCGCCGGTCAGTCCCTGCTCGCGGTCGTACTTCCCGGTCAGGAACCCCTGGCCGAGCGGGCTCCACGGGCAGACCCCCAGCCCCTCCTCGCGGGCGAACTGGAGGTAGTCCCCCTCGATCTCGCGGTCGACGAGGTTGTACCGGGGCTGGAGCACGGTGAACGGCTCCCAGCCCTCCGCACGGGCGAGTTCGTTGGCCTTCGCCACCCGCCACGCGTTGGGCGAGAGCGTCGACGCGCCGAGGTAGTGGACCTTCCCCTCGTCGACCAGCGCGTTCAGCGTCTTCATCGTCTCGCGGGTCGGCGTCTCGCCGTCCCAGCGGTGGAGGTAGAGCACGTCGACGTAGTCGGTGTCCAGCCGGTCGAGGATCTCGTCGACGCGGTGCCGGAGGTTCTTCCGGTTGTTTCCCCGGCTGTTGGGGTCGCCCTCCCGGATCTGCCAGTATATCTTGGAGGCGACCGTGAACCGCTCGCGGTCGCGCTCTGCCAGCCAGTCACCGATCCACTCCTCGGCCTGCCCGCCGCCGTACACGTCGGCGGTGTCGATGTAGCGCCCGCCGGCGTCGGCGTAGGCGTCGAGCAGGCGCTTCGCCCGCTCCTCGCCGATCTCGAGGTTCCCCTCCTCGGTCTCGCGACCGAAGCGCCAGGTGCCGAACTGGAGTTCGCTGCTCCGGAGGCCGCTCTCGCCGAACTGGACGAAGTCGAGGTCCGTCTCACTCATACGTTGGCTAGTTAGGGCGAACGGGGGAAAAGCGTTCAGCTATCGGCGACGGTCGGGCGATGCCGAACAGGTTCGGGTACGACTGTAACCCGCCGGCGCGCCAACAGTCGCGTATGAGCGCGATCGAGGCCGAACAGACCGCGACGACGACGGTAACCGTGAAGGCGACCGGCCACGTCCGGCGCGAACTGGACGAGCACGAGTTCGAGTTCACCTTCGAGGGCGACACCCTGGGGGAGTTCCTCGACGCCTTCTTCGCGGAGTACGGCTGCGAGGAGATGCTGCTGGCCGAGACCGAGGACGAGGAGACGGCCAACGGCTGGGCGGACTACCCCGGCGAGCCCCCGGGCCGCTGGGAGCGCAACCCCGAGGGCGAGCGCACGCGGGCGTTCGCTCGCGTGCTTGTCAACGGCAAGTTCAACGAGCTGCTGGACGGCTTCGGGACGGAACTCGAAGACGGCGACCGGGTCGCGCTGACGTACCCGTTCATGTTCTGTCTGTAGGCGGCGCGGTCGCCCCTATCCCGACCGAACCCGCTCCGCGACGGCGTCGAGCGTCCGGTACTCCGACTCGGAGTGCGCGATCACCCGGGCGTCGGTCAGCGCCGACGGCTCGTGAGTCCAGACTTCCCCACAGACGAGCCGTGCGCCCCGCTCGAACCCGAACCCGGCGGCACCGGTCCCGAGGACCGGGATCACGATCGACTCGCACCCCAACCTGTCGGCTTCCGCCAGCGCGTTCCGGGTCGCATCGCGGATGCTCCCTTCCGTGGCCCGCCCGTCGCCGTAGTGTGGCATGGCGGCGGCGTGGATCACGTACTCGGCGTCGAGGTCGTAAGCGTCCGTGACCGCGACGCCGCCGAGGTCGACCGGCCCCTTCGAGACGGCCGCCTCGTCGATCGGCCCGTTCGCGCCGCGGCGGAGCGCGCCCGCGACGCCGCTGCCCATCCGGAGGCTCGTCCCCGCGGCGTTCACCAACGCGTCGGCCTGCTGGGCGGCGATGTCGCCCTGGACGGTCGTGAACTCCATGATCGACCGTTGGTCCGCGGACGACTTATTCCCTCACGCTCGGCCGTTCAGCCGTCAGTCACCAGCCAGACCGCGAGCCGACTGACCAGCGTGCCGACGACGGCGACGGCCGCCCGGCCGCCCAGGCCGAGCGAGACGCCCACAAGCGGCGCGAGCGAACTCGCCAGCGAGAAGAGGACGACAACTGGCAGCAGCCACCCGACGGTCACCACCCACGACTCGGCGAGGACGGCGAACCGGCCCGCGCCGGCACGGAACTCCGCGACAGACTCCGCGCGAAGCACCCAGCCGACGATGACGAGGAAGCCGAACAGCCCGACCGTCAGCATCAGGTTGGCGAGGGTCCCCGAGACGAACTCGAAGATCGGACCGGCCAGCGCCAGCCCGCTCCCGGCCGCCGCGAGCAGCAGCGAAACGAACAGCGTCGCCCGCCGGCGCGGCACGTCGTACTCGTCGACGAGCGTGGCGACCGGGGTCTCGAGCAGGTTGATCCCGCTGGTGATCGCGGCCATCAGCACCGTCCCGAAGAAGACCGTCGCGACGACGGGGCCGCCCGGCAGCGACCCGAACGCCGCCGCGAGCGCGACGAACAGCGCGCCCGGGCCTCCCTGCCCGGGGACGCCCCCCTGTGAGAACAGGAGCGGGATGACGACCAGCCCGGCGAGCACGCCGATGAACGTGTTCGAGACGGCGATGACGAGGGTGTCCCGCGGGAGCGAGCTATCGGCGTCGAGGTAGGAGGCGTAGGTGAGCATCGACCCGGCGCCGACCGAGAGGGTGAACAGCGCCTGCCCGGCCGCGGGCCCGATCACGCTCGGGAAGTTGGCGACGAGGTAGTCGGCGTCGAAGCCGAGGTAGAACGCGTAGCCCGCCGCGGTCCCGGGCTGTGTCGCCGTCCAGACGGCGAGGCCGACCAGCAGGACCACGACCGCCGGCAGCATCACCTTCGAGACGCGCTCGATCCCGCGGCTCACGCCGAAGAAGACGATGCCGGCGACGATCCCGAGGAAGAGCAGGTGGAAGCCGACCGCCGGCAGCCCGTAGCTCATCGCGCCGAAGTACTGCTGGGGCTGGCTGAAGTACGCCCCCGTCGGCGAGACCAGCGTGTAGCGCAGGATCCAACCGCCGACCACCGAGTAGAAGGAGAGGATCACGAGCGTCGTGGCGACGTTGAACGCGCCCAGCGTCGACCCCCAGCGGGCGCCGATCTGGTCGCTGAGTGCGCCGATCGGCGTCTGGCGGCCGCGGCGCCCGAGGACGAATTCCGCGAGCAGCCCCGGGACGCCGACGCCGACGACGATGAGCAGGTAGACCAGCAGGAACGCGCTGCCGCCGTTGCCGGCGGTCAGCCACGGGAAGCGCCAGATGTTCCCCAGCCCGGCCGCGCTGCCCACGGCGGCGAGCACGAAGCCGAAGTTCGTTACCCACGAGTCACGTGTAGCCATCAGTGTACAGCGTTGGACACAGGACACGCAAACCTGTGTTGATCTGCGGGTCACAATCCTGTCAAAGGACGCGAAAAACGGGCTCGGGAGCGGGCGGCTCGCGGCCGACGCCGACGGTGTATCCGATGTGCCTTTCCGGATAGACTCCCTCCGCATCGGTATGAACGCGAATTCGCCGGTCGCTCTCGCCCGGACCCCCGCCACCTCGGTGAGCCACGTATGACCCGGAAGGACGACTACTACAACCGCGCCAAGCAGCAGGACTACCGCGCCCGCTCGGCGTACAAGCTGAAACAGCTCGACGACACCGCGGACCTGTTCGACGACGGCGACACGGTCGTCGACCTCGGCGCCGCCCCCGGCGGCTGGCTGCAGGTCGCCGCCGAGAAGGTCGGCCCGCAGGGGAAGGTCGTCGGCGTCGACCTCCAGCGCATCGACGACCTCGACGCCCACCAGGTGAGCACGATCCCCGGCGACATGACCGAGGAGGAGACCCGCGACCGGCTCCGCCGCGAACTCGACGTCGCAGAGCGAAGCTCTGCTGCCAACCAGAAATCGAAGATTTCTGGTGACGCCGAGGGCGGGCAGGGCGTCGTCGACGTGGTCGTCTCGGACATGGCGCCGAACATGACCGGCGAGTACGAACTCGACCACGCGCGTTCCGTCCACCTCGCGCGGATCGCCTTCGAGACCGCCGTGGAGTTCCTGAAACCCGGCGGCGACTTCGTCGCCAAGGTGTTCCAGGGCCGGGATCTCGACGACCTGGAAGCCGACATCGAGCCGTCGTTCCAGTACGTCCGGCGGGTCTCGCCCGACGCCTCCCGGGACTCCTCCAGCGAGGTGTACCTGGTCGCCAAGGGCTACACCGACGCACCCGTCGCCGAGGGCGACCGGCTCACCGTCGAGATCAGCGACACCGGCGGCGAGGGCGACGGGATCGCGCGGGTCGAGGGGTTCACGGTGTTCGTCTCGGGCGCCGAGGAGGGCGAGGAGATCGAGGTCTCGGTCACGGACGTGAAGCCGAACTTCGCGTTCGCCGAGCGCGTCGACTAACTGGAGATCCAGGCGTACGTCTGGATCGAGCCGAACAGCAGCGCGAGCACGCCGTTCTGGACGAGCAGCACGCTCTCGGGGTTCGCCGGGGGCGCGGCCCGGACCCACAGCGTCAACAGCCCGAACAGCGTCGTGAGTACGAGGTTGTACTTCGCGAGCACGGCCCACGTGTCCTGATCGAGGTCGACGAGACCGTCGCTGCCCATACCGGGTCCTGGGGCTGCCGAGGGAGGAAGCTGGCGGCCGCTACCCGCGCCGGTACCACCTGCCCAGTTCGATCAGCGTCCCGACGCCGCTGGCCAGCGCGAGCGCGCCGACGAAGGCCGTTCCGCTGCCGAGGTAGGCGACGAGACAGACCGCCGTCGCGAACGCGGCGGCGAGGGCGTTGTACGCGCCGTGTTCTCGGACGCTCGGGACCGCGCTCACGCCGAAGAAGAGCACCCCTAGCGCGACCAGTCCGTAGGCCCACTGTGCGGGGCCGCCCGGGCGGACGGCGAAGGCGACGCCGACGACCGCGAGGAGAGTCGAGACGCTCGCGTGGAGCAGCCTCTGTACGCGCCGTTCGTCCATCGACGCCCGCTCGGGGCGCCGGCGAGAAAAGCGGCGCGCTCCCTACGCCGTGAACAGCCGGCGATCCTCGGCGTCGCGTCGGCGAACGGCGCCGACGATCGCGTAGACGAACGGCGTGTCGATCAGCGCGATCGCCAGCTTGAGCACGTACTGACCGACGACGAGCGCGGCGACGCTCGGTACGGGGCCGCCGCCGACGAGCGGGAGGCCCATCTCCGCGCCGACACCGAGGTTCGGAAGCACCCAGAACGCGACGCCGACGAAGATCACGGTGTCGATGAGCTGGCTGCTGGCGGTCGAACCGATGTTGCGCAGCCACAGTTTGTCGCCGTCGGTGTACTCCTTCAGCCGGTGGAAGACGATCACGTCCCAGTTCTGGCTGGCGACGTAGGCCAGCAGGCTGCCGGCGACGATGTTCGTCGACGCGCCGAGCACCGCCGAGAACGTGCTCGCGAACTCGGGGTTCGCGGCGGGCGCGACGATGGTGCTCCAGACCAGCGCCAGGACGACGAAGTTCATCAGGAAGGCGACGTTGACCAGTTCGCGGGCGGCCCGTTTCCCGTACAGTTCGGCGTAGCAGTCCGACGCGAAGTAGGTCACCGCGTACGCGAGCGCGGCGCCCGGCAGCGTGAGCGCGCTGCCCGCGACCGGGATCCCGAACGGTAGCTGGAAGGAGAGCAGCTTCGCGGCGGTGAGCTGGGCGGTCACCAGCGCGGTGACGAACAGCGCCGCCAGCAGCAGGCGGTCGACCGGGAGCGGGCGGCGGTCGGCGCTCACGCGTCCTCCTCCTCGATACGACCCTGTCGCTCGTCGATCTCGTCGAGCCGGTCCAGCGTCTTCCGGATCGACGCCCGGATGGCGTCGCTGCGGTTGACGAACTTCCCGTCGGCGCCGACGTGCTCGTCCAGATCCGCGAGCAGTTCGTCGGGGATCTCGACGGAGACTTTCGTCATCGCTCGTCCTCCCCGGCCACTGCCTGTTCGGCGGCGGTCCGTGCCGGTCGGTTCGGTGCTCGCATAGTCATACCGGAGGGATACCCAGGGATACGCAAAAACGCACCGTTCGGGAGCCGGGTGGCTAACTGGCTCGGAGAGCGTGGGGCCGAAGGAGACGCCCGGTCGCGCTACCCGTCGTCGCCGGCGGTTTCGGGCCCGATGGTGGGTTTCCGGAGGTTGCGGCGACCGCCGAGCGTGAGCACGTACAGCACCACGAGGCCGACGCCGTAGGCCGCCATCAGCGGGATCGTGATCATGATCATCGTGAGCGCGTCCGCCGGCGTCAGCAGCGCGGCGACGAGCATCATCCCGATCATCACCTCGCGCCAGCGGCTCCGCATCGCGGTGTAGGAGACGCCGGCGGTGTTCAGCAGCGCCATCAGCACCGGCACGTCGGCGAGGATGCCGATGCCGGCGGTGGTGAAGAAGATCAGCCAGAAGAAGTCGGTGATCCGGTAGCTGATCGTCATGTTCGCCGCCAGCGCGTCCTCGACGAGGTAGGAGATGACCCGCGGCGCCACCTCGAAGTAGCCGAAGATCAGCCCCCCGAGCAGCCCCCCGGTCAGCAGCGCGGCCCAGCCGAAGATGACCTCGCGGCGCCCGCGGACGAACCCGCGGTCCCGCAGCGCCGGCCACGCGAAGTAGGCGATCATGGGGAGCACGGCGATGATCCCCAGCAGCGCCGAGAACTTCACCTCGAACACCAGCGCCTCGACGGGGTGGAGCGCGATGACCTTCGACGCCTCCATCGCCGTCTGCCCCGGCTGGAGCACCTCCCCGGGCACGCGGGAGAGGAAGTCGGCGTAGACGTCCTTGATGCCGCCGGTGTAGAGCCAGAAGAACGAGCCGGCCATCACGACCATGAACGTGCCGACGATGTAGAACAGCCCCGAGGTGACGGAGCCGAGGATGAACTGGAGGTCCTTGTAGTAGCCGCCGATGTCGTCCTCGTCGGTGTCCTCGGCGAACTCGTCGAGGAACGTGCTGCTGGCGCGCTCGGCTCGGTCGCCGACGCTGCCGGGCTCGGACTCGTCCTCCTCGGCTTCGGCCTCCGCGGTCTCTCGGGCCTCGTCGAAGCGATCGAGGATCAGGCGCGCCCGGTCGTCGTCGTCGGCCGCGAGCGCGCGGTTGGCGTAGAAGTTCGCCGCCTGCTCCGTCAGCGCCGTGAAGGTCGCCGGCGGCGCGCGCTCGAGCTCGTCGGTCGAGAGCTGGCCGACGTTGACCGCGGTGGGATCGGTGCCGGCGAAGTAGCACGCGAGCAGCACGTAGAGGCCGACGAGGGCGGCGATGACCGCGAGCGACCCCACGGCCGCGAGGCCGGCGGCGACGAGCGTCGAGTAGCCGAACGCGGGGAGGGAGACCCCGAACCCCGCCTGTCGGAGCAGCCCGTTCACCTCGGCCGTGTAACCGAGCACGGCGTAGGCGACGCCGAACAGCACGACCGCGAAGACGGCGAGTGGCTGGCCCTGCTGGCGGAGGCGCTCCCCCCAGTCGACCCAGTCCCGGCCCCGGCGGATCGCCTCCAGGGGGTTGGCGGGCGTGAACAGCGGCTCGGTCTCGTGTCGCGGGGGCTCGGGTTCGTCCCCGTCCGGCTCGTTGGCCTCGTCGTAGCGGTCGAGGATGGCCTGCGCCTTCCCGTGGTAGCCGTCGTCGATGGCCCGTTGGGCGGCTTCGAGCGCTTCTGGCTCGTCCATCGACTCGAACGCCTGGATCGGCGCCGCGCGGACGCCCTCCTCGTCGAGCGCGTCGAGGTCGATCCCGGTCGGGTCGCCGAGTTCGGCGTCGGGGTCGACGGTGTTCTCGAGTTCGCGGTAGGCGAACAGCAGCAGGCCGACGACGGCGAAGCCGACGCCGAGGCCGGCGCCGACGAGCAGGACGTTCCCGGTGGGGGAAAGCGGGGTGAGCCCGCCCAGCGCCGGCGCGCGGTAGCTGCTGCCGATCGCGGCGAGGCCGGCGTCGATGGCGCCCCGGCCGCCGGCGTCGGCGTAGAGCCACGCGACGGCGACGCCCGCGACGACGAGCGCGGCGGCCTCGTTCCAGTTGCGCCGGAGCACGCCGCCGACGGTGAGCCGTTCGCTGCCGCGCTTCATCGTGACCGCGAACTTCGCGAGGTAGAGGCTGAACCCGTACAGCACCAGCAGCGGCGCCGCCCACATGATCTGGGTGAACGGGTCCGGCGGCGAGAACACGGCGCCGAAGACGAAGATGGCGACGACGGCGTAGCGCCACTTGTCGCGGAACTGCTCGTAGGGGACGATCCCGGTGTAGGAGAGCCCCGTGATCGCCAGCGGCATCTGGGCCGCCAGCCCGAAGGAGAACGTCAGCAGCAGCACGAACTGGGTCCAGAGGACGATGGACCAGTGGGGGGCGAAGCCGGCCGCCGCCGCGTTGCCGGCCAGGAAGTTGAACATGATCGGGAAGAACAGCAGGTAGCCGTAGGCCATCCCGCCCATGAACAGCAGGAAGGAGAGGGCGGCGATGGGCACCGCCTTCCACAGCGGGATCGGGACCTCCGGCCAGCGACCCCGCTCTTTCAGCGCGTCGCGGGAGAAGTAGAGCAGCACGGGCGCGGCGACGATCAGCCCGACGGCGAGCGAGATCTTCGCCTGGAGCAGGATCACGTCGAAGGGCGTCTGGGCGATGATGTCGAACTGCGAGACCAGCTCGTCGGGCATCCGCTGGGTGGTGACCCCTTTGAGCCACTCCCAGATCCCCCCGCGGAGGGCCGTGAACATCCCCATGAAGGCGATGACGAAGACGACGAACACCTTCTGGAGGTCCTTCTGCGCGGAGCGGAGCATCGCTCCCGCGGTCTCCCGCCCCTCGGCGATGGCGCGCTGGGTATCGTCGTCGAGCGCGCTGGACATAGCGAGAAGGAGCGACTTCGGCGTTATCAACCTTTTCACCTCGCGGGCGGGCGATCCGAAAAGGCCTATAAGACCGCGTGAGCGATACCGACCCATATGGCCGAGGAACCGGACGACGAGGAGGGACGCGAGCCGTCCGACTCGTCGGTGTCCGGTTCCGACGAGGAACGGGAGTCGGAAACGGGATCGGAGCCGCACGAGGACACGACGGACGAGGAGCAGTCGCCGGACGAGGGAACGACGAGCGGATCGCCGACGGATGACGACGCCGCGAGTGACGACGCCGCCGACGCGGACGCCGACGGAACGAACGACGCGGACGGTGATGGCGGCGACGGCGGCGGGGCGGACTCGAACGACACGGTCGAGCCCGCGTTCACGGACGTGAAGGGACTCGGTCCGGACACCGACGGGTTAGACGACGACGCGGACGATGCGGACGAGAGGTCGGGTGATGCGGACGACGCGGACGACGACGGGTACATGTTCGAGGACTACGACCCCGACGAGCCGCCGGCCGCGGCCGCCGAACACGGGGCGCGCCCCCCGGCGGACGACGGCGACGACGCCCCAACCGACGTCGATCGCTCGCCGGACAGCGACGAGGGCGACGACGGACTGCTCGGCGGCGGGCCCGAATCGGATCAGGAGATGCCGCTGGCAGCCCACATCGAGGAGATGATGAAGCGGCTCTCGGTGGTGTTCATCGTCGGCGGCGCCGTCGCGCTGACGCTGTTGGGGCTCGGGCAGGCGTTCGAGCAGGTGCCCACGGCGGTGGACATCATCGACGCGCTCTGGAACAACGCGATCCCCGGCGCGCCGCAGATCGAGGGCCGGCGCCCCCGAGTGTACGGGCCGCTGGAGCTGATCCTGACCAAGCTCAAGGTGACCGCGCTGGCGGGCCTGCTGGTCGCGCTCCCCGTCTTCGTCTACGAGACGTACATGTTCATGCGCCCCGGGCTCTTCCCGAAGGAGCGCCGGTACTACCTCGCCGCGATCCCCACGAGTCTGGTGTTGGGAACGGTCGGGATGGCGTTCTCCCACTTCGTGATCATCCCGGCGATCATGCGCTACTTCACGGTGTACACCGACGAGAACGTCGCCACCGTGGCCTACGGGCTCGAGAGCACGTTCTCGCTGATCATCGTCCTCATGGGCTACATGGCGGTGATCTTCCAGATCCCGCTGTTCATCATGCTCGCGATCATGATGGGGATCGTCACCCGCCAGTGGCTGGAGGACAAGCGCCTCCTGTTCTGGGGTGGCTTCCTCACCATCGCGTTCCTGGTCAACCCCGACCCGACGGGGATGACCCCGTTCATCATCGCGGCGACGATGATCGTGCTCTACGAGGGGACGCTGGCGTTGCTGCGCTGGACCGGGAACTGAGCCGTCGACGTCGTTCTCCGCCCGTTCGTGTTTGCGGTCGCCACTCGAAGGGGCAAGTCACGCCGACCGATAGCGTCGGCGCGTCGCGTCCCCGGCGCCCGGTCGTCGTCCCCGTCGACGACAACCGGCCGATCCACCCCGACTCGTTACAGTCGCTGTTCGGGTTCACACACGGTCGAAGCGATGGGGCCGGTGTCCTGCTGCACCATCGCGGTCGGTGCAGGCGCGGGTGGCGTCGATGGCCGTCGTCGAGCGACCGGCCGGACGCCTTGCCGCGTCGGATCCGCACGTCGACGCCGTCGCTGGGGAACGCTGCGTCGTCGAAAGAACTTCCGCGAAAACGGAGCCGCCTACTGCGGCGTCGGCTCCGACCCGCCCGCGGGCTTCGTGACTTCGGAGCTCTCCAGCGCGGAGCCGGTGATGCTCTTCAGCCGACTCACGAGGGAGTCCTTCCCGCCCTCGCCCTCCAGGGCCACGTCGAGCACCTCGGAGATGTGTGAGACCGGAATGATCTCGACCATCTCCTTGTACTCGTCCTCGATCATCACGTCCTGCTCGTTGGCCTTGGGGATGATCACGCGGTCACAGCCCGCTTTCGCGGCCGCCTCGATCTTGTGCGTCACGCCGCCCACGGGGAGCACGTCGCCCCGCACCGACAGCGAGCCCGTCATCGCGAGGCTCTGGTCGACCCCGATGTTCTCCAGCGCGGAGATCACCGCCGTCGCGACCGTGATCGACGCCGAGTCGCCGTCGACGCCCTGCTGGCCGGTCTGGATGAACTGGATGTGGATGTCCTTGTCCGAGATCTGCTCGTCGGTGTACTTCTTGATGATCGCCGAGACGTTCTGCACCGACTCCTCGGCCATCTCCTGGAGCTGGCCGGTGGCGATCACCTGCCCGCCCATCCCTTGGGAGGGGGTGATCTCCGCCATCACCGGCAGCATGATCCCGGAGTCGTCGCCCATCACGGCGAGACCGTTGACGCGGCCGACCTGGTGGCCTTCCGAGACCTGCAGTTCGTAGTCCTTCCGGCGCTCGATGTAGTCGTCGGCGAGCTGCTGCTCGATCGAGCGGCTGCGGCCCTTGGCTTCGAGCACGTGCTCCCGCGTGGTCCACTCCGCGTTCTCGCCGCGGGCGATGTCGCCCGCCACGCGGACCAACCCACCCAGCGAGCGGAGTTCGAGCGTGAGGTGGTCCTTCCGGCCGGCGCGGCGCCGGGCCTCGAGGATGACCTCCTCGACGGCGTCGTCCGTGAAGTGGGGCAGGCGGCCGTCGTTGTCGACCTCCTGGGCCACGAAGCGCGCGTACTTCCGGCGCATCTCCGGGCTGTCGCGGATGGTGTCGTCCATGTACACCTCGTACCCGTAGCCGCGGATGCGGTTCCGGAGCGCGGGGTGCATGTTCTCCATCGCGTCCAGGTTCCCCGCCGCGACCATCACGAAGTCGGTCGGCACGGGTTCGGTCTGGACCATCGCGCCCGAGGAGCGCTCGGACTGGCCCGTGATCCCGAACTCGCCCTCCTGGATCGCGGTCATGAGGTGCTGCTGGGACCGAACGTCGAGCGTGTTGATCTCGTCGATGAACAGCACGCCCTTGTTCGCCTTGTGGATGGCGCCGGCCTCGACGCGGTCGTGGCTCGGCGTCTCCATCCCGCCGGACTGGAACGGGTCGTGGCGCACGTCGCCCAGCAGCGCACCCGCGTGGGCGCCCGTGGCGTCCTCGAACGGCGCGGTCTTGGTGTCCGCGTTGTTCACCAGCAGGTTCGGGATCATCGCGTCGCTGCCGCGGGAGGCGTACTTGAACCCGATGTAGATCAGCACCGCGCCGATCACGGCGAGGATCGGGTTCCCCATCGCCAGGATCGCGTAGCCGGCGACGACGGCGATCACGATCCACATCAGGAGGCTGCGGAGCTGATCGCGCTTCTGGGCCTCCTCCTTGTGGGCGTCGATGATCTGTTCGCCCTTGCCCGCGGGGACGGTCCGGACCTTCGGCTCGTTGCCGTCGTCCGGGTTGTGGTAGACCAGCACGTCCTGCAGCTCCTCCTTGGGGAGGAGCTCGGCCATCGCCTTCGCGAGCATCGACTTCCCCGTCCCGGGGGAGCCGATCATCATCACGTGGCGGCGCTGCTTGGCCGCCTTCATCACGACGTCCCGGGCGTGCTCCTGCCCGATCACCTGATCGACCAGCCGGTCGGGGACCTTGATCTCGGCCGTCGAGTCGATCTGGAGGCCACCGAGCAGCTCGTCCTTCCCGATCTCCTCGTCGTCGTCGATCTCGGCGTCGAACTCCACCTCGCTCCCGAGGTCGTCGATACCGGGAGCCTCGTCCTCGTCCTCCCCGCGGTGCTGTTGCTCCGCGGGCCGGTCGGGCTGTTCGTCGGGGTCGCCCTCTCGGGCGCCCGACCCGTTGAGCGGGAAGGGATCTTCCTCCTCCTCCCCCTCGCCGGGCACGTCGGTATCGTCCGTTTCGTTGCTCATAGAACGCTTTCGCTACCCCAAACGAGGCTCGCGCGCCTGATATACTTTCCCCCATCATCGACGACGGTTCGAACGTCGTAGATGCGTGTTTCGAGGTCTCTATCCGTCGATGTCGGTAGCCCGGTTTTCCGAACGAGCTTATAAAGGACCGCCGCCGTCCGACTCGCCGTTTTTATTCCCCCCGGGAGCGAAGCCGCGACCATGCGGGGGTTCTACATCGGCCGGTTCCAGCCGTACCACGACGGACACCACCAAATGGTGACCGAGATCGCCGACGAGGTCGACGAGCTCGTGGTCGGCATCGGCTCCGCGGGCGACTCCCACACTACGCGGAACCCCTTCACGGCCGGCGAGCGGGTGATGATGGTGACGAAGGCGCTGAACCCGCTCGACATCCCCACCTACGTCGTCCCCATCGAGGACCTCGAACGCAACGCGGTCTGGGTCGGCCACGTCCAGTCGATGACCCCCCAGTTCGACGTTGCCTACTCCAACAACCCCCTCGTCGTCCGGCTGTTCCACGAGTCCGGCGTCGAGGTGCGGCAGTCGCCGATGTTCCAGCGCGACGTGCTCGAGGGCACGGAGATCCGGCAGCGACTCGTCTCCGACGGCGACTGGGAGTCGCTCGTCCCCGACGCGGTCGTCGAGACGATCCACGAGGTCGACGGCGTCGAGCGCATCAAGCAGGTCTCCGAAACCGACTCCAACGCGGACTGATGGTCGAGGCCGGCCTCGCCTTCGAGGTGATGAACGCGATCGGGCTCGTCGCGTTCGCCGCCGTCGGCGCTCTCAAGGGGAGCGACGCCGACCTCGACCTGTTCGGCGTCGCCGTCCTCGGCTTCCTCACCGCGCTCGGCGGCGGCACCACCCGCGATCTGCTGGTCGGGCGCATCCCCACCTCGCTGCAGTCGAACATCGAGGTGCTCATCGCGGCGGCCGGGGTCGCGCTCGCGGTCGTCCTCGCCGGGCGCGTCCGCGGCGACCTGATGGAGAGCCCGGCCGTCCTCCTGCCCGACGCGATCGGACTCGCGGCGTTCGCGGCCACCGGCGCCGCCGTGGGGATCGAGACCGGGCTCTCCCCGTTCGGCGTCGTCGTCACCGCGACGCTGACCGGCGTCGGCGGCGGCAGCCTCTCGGACCTGCTGCTCGCCCGGGTCCCGGCAGTCCTCCGCGAGGACTTCTACGCGACCCCGGCCGTCGTCGGCGGCGCGGTCGCCCCGCCCGCCGTCGCGCTCGGACTGCCGCTCGGGGCGACGACGCTGCTCTCCGCCGGCGTCGTGCTGGCGCTGCGTCTCGGCGCGCTGCGGTACGGGTGGCGGCTCCCGACGGTGTGAGCGGGGATCGACCGGCACCGCCGGGCGAACGACTTTCCCTCCTCGCTGCCAGCCGACGGTATGGATCTGGACGCGTTCGATCACGAGTCACACATGCGCGAAGCGCTCGACTGCGCCCGCGAGGCCGCCGCCCGCGGCGACGAGCCGTTCGGGTCGGTGCTCGTGAAGGACGACGAGGTGGTGCTGACCGCCGGCAACCGGATCAACTCCGAGAACGACCTCCGGGCGCATCCCGAACTCACGCTCGCGAAGCGGGCCGCCGCCGAGCGCGACGACGCCGACGAGCTGGTGATGTACACCTCGACCGAGCCGTGTCCGATGTGTGCCGGCGGCATCGACATCGCCGGCCTCCGGGCGGTGGTGTACAGCGTCTCGGGCGAACGGGCGGCCGAACTCCACGGGACCGATCCGCTGCTCTCCTCGACGGCAGTGTTCGAGGCGGGTCGCAGCGACGTCCGGGTGATCCCGGACGTGCTGAAAGCCGAGGGCGAGAAACTCCACGACGCACACCGGTAGCTCCTTCGCCCAGCGCTATTCAGCCGGCGTCGCCCGTTCGACCACCGCTCGGGCCAGCGCCTCGAAGTCGGCCTCCTCGGGCACCACGTCGACCTCGATACCCGCCTCTCGAGCCGTCTCGGCGGGGCTCTCGGCGATGGCGCCGACGACCGCGTCGTCCAGCCCCGCGACCGCGGCGTCGCGGATCCCCCGCTCGTCGGCGGCTCGGAGGAAGCCCTCGACGGTCGAGGAGGCGGTGAAGGCCGCACCGTCCAGCCGTCCCTCGGCGGCCAGTTCGGCCGACTCGCCGGCGTCGTCGGGCCGGCGAAGCCGGTAGAGCGTCGTATCGCTCACCTCGGCGCCGGCCGCGCGCAGGCCCTCGGGCATGGTCGCGCTCGCCCGGTCCGAGCGCCCGAGCGCGACGGTCCGTCCCGAAACGTCGCCGTCGAGTTCCGCGACCATCCCCTCGGAGTCGTACTGCGCGGGCACGCGGTCGACGGTCCAGCCGGCCGCCTCGGCGGCCTCGGCCGTCGACGGGCCGATGCAACACAGCTCGGCGTCGCCCGGCTCCCAGCCCGCGTCGGCGAGGGTGTCGACGCCCGTCGACGACGTGAGGACGACGAAATCGGCGTCCGGCGGCGTCTCACCGGTCGGCTCGATCGTCAGCATCGGATCCGGCACCGGCTCGGCGCCGAGTGAGTCGAGGCGGGCCGCGGCGTCGTCGATGCGGCCGTCGTCCGGGCGGAAGACGGCGACGCGCGGGCGGGACATCACTCGTCGGCGGCGGCCGCGATCAGGTCGGCCGCGCCCCGGTCGGCGAGGTCGGCGGCGAAGGACTCGGCCGCGATCACGTGGTTCTCGATCGGCAGGTCACGGGCGTCCTCGACGACCTCGGTGCCGTCGGTCGAGAGCACCTGTGCGCGGACGGAGACGGTGTCGCCCTGGACCGTCGCGTGGACGCCCAGCGGCGCGACACAGCCGCCGCCGAGTTCGGCGAGCACCGTGCGCTCGACGGTGACGGCGACGCGGGTCGGCGCGTGATCGAGCTTCTGGCGGAGTCGCCCGACGGTGTCCTCGTCCCTCGCCGTCACGGCGATGGCGCCCTGTGCGGGCGAGGGGACGAACTCCTCCATCGGCAGCCGGCTGGTGCCGATCTTGTGGCGTAGGCCGCTGCGTTCGAGTCCCGCCTCGGCGAGCACGAGCGCGTCGTACTCGTGGTCGTACTCCCGGCCGAGCGCGCCGCGTTCGAGTTCGGAGAGGCCGTCGAACCACTCCTCGACAGTCCGGTCGAACTCGTCGTCGTCGTCTTCGAGGTCGTCGAGGTCCTCGTTCTCGTCGTCGAGGACGCCCTCGGGGTCGACGTTGTACTCCCGCATCTCCTTGCTCGTCTCCTCCTCGTCGGCGTCCATCCGGCGCTCGTGTTCGCGCTGGAGGCGCGGGGCCAGCAGCTTCTCGATCCGGCTGTCGACGTTCCCGCGCAGCGGGCGCACGTCGAGGTCCGGCCGGGCGTGCAGCAGTTGGGCGGTCCGCCGGAGCGAGGCGGTGCCGACGACGGCGCCCTCGTGGAGGTCCTCGAGCGCCTTCCCGTCCTCCGTGACCAGCAGGTCGCCCGCGGCGGCGCGCTCGGGCACGGCGGCGACGACCATCCCCTCGGCGAACTCGGTGGGCATGTCCTTCATCGAGTGGACCGCGGCGTCGCAGTCGCCGTCGACGACCTCCTGGTCCAGCGCGTGGACGAACGCGCCGATCCGGCCCAGATCGGCGATGAGTTCGTCCCGGATCCGGTCGCCCTCGGTCTCGATCTCGACCAGTTCCACCGGCCGGCGCCGGGTGCTGACCCGTTCCTGGACGAACGCGGCCTGTCGCATGGCGAGGTCGGACCCGCGCGTGGCGAGGCGGAGGGTCCTGTCGGTGCTCATGGGCGGGAGTGGGGGGTGGTGGGGGAAAAGGGGTGCGTTCGTGCCTCGGCGGCGACGCCACGGCGTCGACGGCGCTGCGTCGCGTGGGGCTACAGCGCCTGCCGATAGGCGTCCAGCGTCGCCTCGACGTCTTCCTCGGTGTGCCCGTAGGAGACGAACTGGGACTCGAACTGGTTCTGGGAGAGGAACACGCCCTGCTCCTTCATCGCCGGCCAGAAGCGCCGCCGCCAGCGGTCGGTCTCGGCGGCGGCCACGTCGGCGCCGGTCTTCGGGCAGTAGTCGAAGCGCGCACAGCTCTCGTCCTGCGTGCAGCCGCCCGCACAGGTGTCGTCGACGTGCTCCGGGCCGTTCCGGGTGAAGATCACCTTGAACAGCGAGTCGGTGCCGACGACCGTGTACTCCGGCGCGCGCTCCCGGACGATCTCGCTCAGCCCGGTCCGGAGCTTCTCGCCGAGGCTGTTGACGTGCTCGTACACGTCGTTCTCGGCGGCGAAGCGCAGGGTTTCGAGTCCGGCCGCCATCGTCACGGGGTGGCCCGAGAACGTGCCGGCCTGAAACACGTCGCCCGAGGGCGTGAACTGGCTGATGATCTCCGACTTGCCGCCGATGGCGCCGACGGGGAAGCCGCCGCCGATGATCTTCCCGAACGTGGTCACGTCGGGCTCGATGCCGAACTTCGACTGGGCACAGCCGAGCCCGCCGACGCGGAAGCCCGTGATGACTTCGTCCCAGATCAGGAGGGAGCCGTAGTCGTCACAGAGGTCCCGCAGCGTCTCGTGGTAGCCGTCGACGGGGTGGACGATCCCCTTGTTCGCGAGGATCGGTTCGACGAGCACCGCGGCGATGTCGTCGCCGTGCTTCTCGAACGCCTCGGTCGCGGCCTCGGGGTCGTTGAACGGCACCGGGATGGTGTGCTCGGCGAACTCCGCCGGGATCCCCCGGGTGGAGGGGCCGCGCTCGTCGACGTCGCCCTCGACCAGCGTGGAGTCGTTGGCGCCGTGGTAGGAGCCCTGCATGACGACGATCTTGTTGCGGCCCGTGTAGCCGCGGGCGAGCCGTGTCGCGGAGACGGTCGCCTCGGTGCCGGAATTCACGAAGCGGAGCATCTCCACGCTCGGGACGTGCCGGGCGACGAACTCGGCGTGTTCGACCTCGATCTCGGTCGGCATCCCGTACATCGGGCCGGCGCTCGCGTGCCGCTGGATCTCGGACTGCACCTGCTCGGGGAGGTCGTGGCCCAGCAGGAGCGGGCCAAGCCCCATCACCCAGTCGACGTAGCGGTTGCCGTCGGCGTCGATCAGGTGGCCGCCCTCGCCGTGGTCCGCGAACGGCGGGTACGGCTCGATGGCTGCTCGGACCGACGAGTTGACGCCGCCGGGCATGACCGACAGCGCGCGGTCGTAGAGGTCGCCTGAGCGCTCGTGGTTCATGTACGCAGGGTCGGTCCGGCCGGCGAAAGAAGCTAACGGGTTCGGCAGGCCGGGCCGGGAACGGGGGCGAGCTGTTCGCGGGCCGGTCCGTTCCCGGTCAGGCCGGCGGCAGCCGCAGCGTGACGACGGCGCCGCCCTCGTCCGGGGCGCCGAAGTCGAGCCGGCCGTTCGCGGCGTCGACGACCGCCTGCGCCACCCACAGCCCCAGTCCGGAGCCGTGGGTGAGCTGGGTGATCTCGCTGTCGCCGGTGACGACCTGGTACTCCTCCTCGGGGATCCCGGGGCCGTCGTCCCGGATCTCGATGGCGATCCAGCCGTCCTCTCGTGCGGCCCGGACCGAGACCGTCGGCTCGTCGGCGCCGTGGACGACGCCGTTCTCGACCAGTTCCCGGAGCGCGTCCGGGAGTGCGGGGTCGGATCGGACCGTCAGTCCCTCGGGCACGTCGACGGAGAGGTCGGCCTCGGGGTGCTCCTCGGCGACCGCTTGCACCGCCGAGGTAGCGTCCTCGCGGACCGATCGCTCCTCGAGGTGCCGGCCGCGGCGGTCGTAGACGCTCATCACGGTGTCGGCCTCGTCGGCGAGGTCCCCGACGGTCTCGACGTGGTTCATGAGCGTCTCGGCGGAGGCGGCGACCGACTCGTCGTCGGCGGTCGCGGCGATCTGCTCGGCGTGGCCCAGCATCACGGTCGCCTCGTTCCGGAGGTTGTGTCGGATCACGCGGTTCAGCACCGCCAGTTTCCGTCGCTCGGCCGCCAGCTCCTCGGCTCGGACACGCCGGGCGTCGTAGACGCCGATGACCACGTGGGCCGCGGCGCCGATCGCCAGCAGGTTCGCGATCGTGAAGGCCTGATCGACGGGCGCGGCGCCGGCGTTGCGCTGGTAGGCGAACAGCCCCGCCATCACCGCTCCCAGCACGACCAGCCCGAGCACGTTCCAGATCGCGATCCGGATCGCGTTGCGGTTGCTGAAGTTGCTGTGGTAGAGGCTGTACCCCGCCGCGACGAGCCCGGTCGAGACGATCGTCCCGAGGAGCGACAGCACCGTCCCGACCGGCTCGACCGGCCCGGTCAGGAGCACCGTGACGTTCGGGATCAGCAGCACGACCCCCGTCACCACGAGGACCGCGCTGGCGACGGCCCGAACCGTTCCACGGTCCGGTTCCCGATCGGACTCGATCTCGGGGTTGAACCCGACCTCCCGAAGGATCGCGCCGACGATACCCCGTTTGCCCCCGGTTTCGGCCATGGAGGCCCGTGGCCCACTGACCGCATCAAGCTACCGGCGGCGTCACAACGAACGGGATAAGGCCCTCCCCGCGCCAGTTCCGGGCATGACCGAGTACTTCGAGGTGCACGGGCGCGACGGCGCCGCCCGCCTCGGCGAACTCCGCCTCGACGACCCCGTCACGACGCCGGCCCTCGTTGACGAGGTGGTCGACGACGCCGGCTCGCTCTGGGCCCGGGAGCGGGAGCTCCCCGAGGGCGCCGCCGACCGCCTCACGATCCTCCCCCACCGCGCGTTCCCGCCGGGCACCCGCGAGCCAGTCCGCGAATCCTTCCGGGTCGACCACCCCGAGATCGACACTCCCAGCGCCGCCGTGGTCTCCAGCGAGGAGGCCCGCGACGTGGGGGCCGACGCCTACCTGCTCTCGGACGCCAACGCGTTCGTCGGCCACGCGTCGGCGTTCACGGACGCGATCATCCGGACGCGCGAGGCGATCCCCGCCGACACCGCGCTCTACCTCTCGGGGGTCGCGACGCCCCGGAACGTCGCCACGCTCGTCTACGCCGGCGTCGACCTCGTCGACGCGAAGAAGGCGAAGGTCCGCGGCGCGGAGGGGTTCTACCTCACCAGCGAGGGCGAGCGGTTCCTCGAGGACCTCAGAGAGCTTCCCTGCGCCTGCTCGGCCTGCCAGCAACCGATCGCGGAGTTCGGGCCCCGTGACTGCGCCGAGCACAACGTGAACGCGCTCCGGACCGAACTCCGGGTCGTCCGCGAGCGAATCCGCGAGGGGCGCCTGCGGGACTACGTCGAGGGGCAGGCCCGCCACGACCAGTGGCTCACCGCGGCGTTCCGGGAGTTCGACCAGCAGTACGGCTACGTCGAGGAGCGCGCGCCGGTCGTCCGCGAGGCCGAACTGGCCGCCGCCAGCGGCGACAGCATCCGCCGGCCGGAGATCCAGCGCTTCGCCGAGCGCGTGACCGAGCGCTACCGGACCGAGTTCGACGGGCCCCTCGTGCTCGTCCCCTGCTCGGCAACGAAGCCCTACAGCGAGTCCCAGAGCCACCGACAGTTCCACGACGCGATCCAGTGGCGCGGCCACCTGGCGTCGATGACCTCGCCCATCGGCGTCGTCCCCCAGGAGCTCGAACTCACCTACCCCGCCCAGCAGTACGACACCGTCGTCACGGGGCGCTGGAGCGCCGACGAGAAGGAGTTCGTCTCGGCGGTGCTGCGTCGCTACCTCCAGCGCAACGACTACGACCGCGTGATCGCCCACGTCCCGCCGGGGGGGTACACCGACATCTGCGAGACCGTCGAACCAGCGGTCGACGCCGACTTCGAGTACACCGTCGCCGACCACCCGACGACCGACGACTCACTCGCCGCGCTCTCGGCGGCGCTGGAGGGGGAGGAGGCGTACCGGAAGCGCACCCGCGAACACCGGATCGTCCGGGCCATGGCCGACTACCAGCTCGGTGAGGGCGCCGGCGCCGAACTGTTCCCCAGCGACGAGATCCAGACCACCAGTCGCTACCCGAAGATACAGATCCGGGACGCCGAGGGCGAGCAGTTGGCGACGATGGTGCCCAACTACGGCGTCCTCTCCTTCACGACCGCGGGGGCCCGGAAGTGGGCCGAGAGCGACGCACCGAGCAAGACCGTGGAAATCGACGAGTTCGTCCCCCACGGCAGCGTGCTCGCGCCGGGGGTCGTCGACGCCGACGAAGCGATCCGCACCGGCGACGAGGTGATCGTCTCCGGTCCGAAGGCGTTCGGCGTCGGCCGGGCGTCGATGTTCGGCTCGGAGATGCGGGAGTCGACGCGTGGGATCGCGGTCGAGACGCGCCACGTGGACGAGCTGTAGCGGTGCCGTCACGGTAGAACGTTCAACGAACCCTCCTGTCTTTTGTCACGGTTCCCCGGGATCGCTGCGCACGCGGCGAACTGACCGAATCCGAGTTCGAGCGTCGGCTGAATCGGCCCTTGGAGACCGAAACGGCCGACCGCTCCGCAGTCGACACCGGTCCGACTCTCGACGTGGTCCACCGCTTCCGGAGTGTCCGTTGCTCTCCCGACCGAGGCTGACCACGAGAGCGGTGGCTGCTTGAATCCAGGAGGTGCGCGGATGGAACTTTAAGAAACGTTGACTACTATCTTTGACTATTGTGTAGCCATGTTCAACACCAGTTCACCCGAAAGTGAACCAGCGAGGAGAGAATTGCAGGCCAGCGACGAGTTCTATCGCGTTCTCGCGTCCCACTCTCGACGGAGGCTGGTGGCTTCCCCCCTCGACGACGAAACGAGTTCGGGACCTCGTCCGGGCCGCGATCGAGGCCGAAAAACGATGAGACCCACCACACGAGTCGCGGACAGCCACACCGGGGGGCTCCGGTAACGATGCTCGAGAAGTTCATCGAGGAGGTCGAACGTCGCCAGAAGCGGTTCGTCGTCTACAGCGACGAGGCGGTCGACGTCGCTGAGCAGTTGGCCACGCGGAACGTGACGGTCGAGCGCCGGGACCTCCCGTCGACCGATCCGGAGCCGTTCGTGGAGATCTACGACGGCGACCGGTTCCTCGGGGGAATCGACCTCGACGATCTGCAAGTGTTGTTGGAACCGCCGATCGTCCGTCCCAACGACCCCGAAGCCGTCGGAGAAGCCTACCGTGCGTTACTGGAGGTACTCGACGGGACAGTGTTCGCGACGCTCGACCGACAACAGCTCCAGGCGACCAGCCGGGAGTTCGAAAGCCGAGCCTGGCAGGTCGGTCAGGGGACGCTTCGAGTCGGGTTCCAGTCGCTCTCGGCGTTCGAGCCCCAGACTGCGGCGTACCGCCGCCTCGGGGAGGAGACCGACCTCGACATCCACGTGTACGGCCAACCGGACTGGTCGCCGCCGACCATCCCGAACGTGACCTACCACCGCGACACGGGGAGGACGCTCGCGCCGTACTGGTTCATGGCCTTCGACGGCGGGGACGAGGAGAGTCAGCGGTGTGCGTTGGTCGCACGGGAACACGAGGACGGCTACCGGGGGTTCTGGACCTACGACCCTTCGTTGGTCGGCGATATCCTGGCTACGCTCGAGGCGGGGACGTAACCGCGGGTGCGGCGACACCGCTACCGACCAGTGGCGGGCGTTCAGCCCGCCGTTTCCGACGAATCGCGGGTGGGAACCGTACGGACGGCGAACCTTCAAGCAGAAGAGCCACTGTCGAAACGGCGAAGGCCCCGGAGCGAGAGAGACGGACGATGGCACGCGTCGAAACGAGCGGGCGACTCCACTTCGGCTTCGGCAACCTCTCGCTGGCACACGACCGCCTCTACGGCGCGCTGGGCGTCGCGATCGACCGACCGCGGCTGACCGTCGACGCCGCGACCGCGGAGACGGTGCGCTGCGCCGACGCGGACGCCGCTGCGTACGTCGAGCGCGCCTGCGACATGCTCGGCGTGCCGGGCGCCGAAGTGACCGTCGAGAGCAGCCTCCCTCGCCACGCCGGCCTCGGGAGCGGGACGCAGCTTGCTCTGGCGGTGCTGACGGCGGTCGCGCGCGCCTACGGTCGTGCGCCGGCCGCCCGCGAGCGGGCCCCCGAACTCGGCCGCGGCGGGCGCTCGGGCGTCGGCGTGGCCGCCTTCGAGCAGGGCGGGTTCGTGCTTGACGCCGGCCACCCGGCGGCGCTGTTCACGGCCGACGCGCCCGCAGTCGGGGAGTGGGAGGTCCCGCCGGTCGCCGCCCGGCACCCGATCCCCGAGGGCTGGCGCTTCCTCGTCGTCGTCCCGGACGCGCCCGCGGGCCGGAACGGCGAGGAGGAGGACGCCGCGATGCGCCGGGCGGTGACCGACGCCGACCCGGAACTGGTCGACCGCGTCGCGGGCGTCGTGCTCCGCGGGGTGCTGCCCGCGATCGCCGAGGGCGACGCCGCCCGCTTCGGCGACGCGGTGAGCGAGGTGGGCCGGCTCAACGGCGCGTGGTACGCCGACGAGCAGGGTGGCACCTACCGGCCGCCCGTCGGGGCCCTCGTCGACTCGCTCTCGGGGTCGGCCGCGGTCTACGGTGCCGGCCAGTCGTCGTGGGGGCCGGCGGTGTACGGCGTCACCGACGCCGAGCACGCGGGGGCGGCTCGGGCGGCCGGCGAGGAGGCGCTCGCGGCGGCGGGCGTCGACGGCGACGTGTTCGTCACCGAGGGCCACAACCGCGGCGCGTCGATCGACGCGTAGCGAGATCGGCCGTCGGCGCGACACGGGAACCCTTTATACGGCCGGCGAGCCGTCGAACGGGTATGGAGCGGTTACCGCTGGGCGTCGCGCGCATCGACAGCATCCTTCGCGGCGGCGCGCCGCCGGGGAGCACCCTGCTCGCGGCGGGCGAGTCGGGGGCCGGAGGCCGGGAGTTCGCCCAGACCGCGGCGGCGATGAACGCGCTGTACGACGCCGACCCGGACCTGTTCGACCTCTACTACGGCGATCTGCCGGCGGAGTCCGCGGTCCCGCCGGAGGTTCACTACGTCTCCTTCACCGCCGATAGCGACGAGCTCGCCCGCGAGATGGAGCACACGATGGACGACGACATCGTCGAGGCGGCGACCGAGGAGATCCGGTTCCGGGACCTCTCGCCGGAGTACTTCCAGCTCTCGCCCATCCCCCGGGAGTGGTACATGGGCGAGGCCCAGACGATCGAGGACCTCGGGAAGGCCGAGGCGACCGACGACGTGCTCGGCGCGCTGGGGGACTACCTCAACGAGCACGCGGCCGGCAACCTGGTCGTGATCGACTCGATCTCGGACCTGATCGGCGCGATGGGCGACGACATGGAGTGGAGCGACATCACGACGCTCATCCGCGGCCTGACCAAGGCCTCCCACACCTGGGACGGCCTGATCATCATGATCGTCAACCGCGACGCGATCACCGGGACCGAGTTCGGCCAGTTGATGGACGCCGCCGAGGGCACCTTCGAGTTCACGTGGGAGTCCGGCGGCTCCCAGCGCGCCCGAACGATGGTTGTCCGGCAGTTCCGGGGGGTGCTCTCACAGCTCGAAGCGGAGAACATCGTCCGGTTCGAGACTGAGATCCACGAGGGCGGCTTCGACGTGAGCGACGTGCGGAAGATCCGGTAGTCGCCGATCCTTTCAACCGGTCAGTAGCGCGTGTACCCCTCGGTGTCGAGGTAGTTGTGCGCCACCGTGATCGTGTGGTCGGCGTGGAGCCGTTCCGGCCCGACCCGCACGCGCTGGTCGGCCTCGTCGCGCAGCAGCTCCGTCTCCGCGTCGGCGAAGTCGTGGTGGTCCGAGAGCACGAACAGGGGGTCCACGGGCGGTTCGACCGCGGGCAGCGCCGCGCCGTTCTCGTGGAGTTGGACGACCGTCGCGTCCCGGGAAACGCGCTCGAACGTGTCCGCAAAGCCCGTCCGGTAGAGCGAGACGCCGGGGCTCGTCTCGACCGGCTGGTGGCCGATGGCCTCCTGTTTCTCCTCGAGGGCGCCGCGGATCAACGCCGCTGTCGAGCGTTCGTCGGGGTTGAGCCGGCGGAGGTCGGCGCCGTCGAAGCTGACGGTGTACTCGTCGCTCAGAACGAGGTGGACCCGGACGTCCTCGCGCAGGTCGTGTGAGAGGAAGAACGCGGAGTTGACACACCGACACAGCACGTCCAGCCGGCCGGCGCCGCCGGCGATGTCGTCGAGCGAGAACGAGGGCTCGGTCGGCGCGTCGTGGCCGACGACGAGGAACTGGCGCATACCCCCACTCGACGCCTGGGGGTGGAACCAGTTGCGTTTTCGCCTCAGTATCCCTGCGCGTTCCCGTCCTTCCGCGGTTCGGTCGCCCCCGAGAGCGTGCCGTCCTCGTTCCGGACGATCTGGGCGCCGCCGAACAGGCCGGGGTAGAGCACCCGCACGTCGTGGCCCTTCCGGGTGAGCTTCGTCAGCAGCTCGTCGTCGGCGTCCATGCGCTCCTCGACGGCCAGCGTGCCGTCCTCGCGGTAGCGCCAGCGCGGCAGGTCCAGCGCGGCCTGCAGCGGCAGGTCGTAGTCGACGATGTTCGCGATCACCTGCAGGTGGCCCTGGGGCTGCATGAACCCGCCCATCACGCCGAAGGCCGCCCAGTCCTCGCGGTCCTCGTCGTCGGCCGCGAAGTCGGCGATGGCCGGGACGAGCGTGTGGAACGGGCGCTTGCCCGGCTCGATGCGGTTCGGGTGGTCCTCGTCGAGCGAGAACGAGGCGCCGCGGTTCTGGAGCGCGATCCCCGTGTCACCGGCCACGAGTCCGGAGCCGAAGCCGGCGAAGCGGGAGTTGATGAAGGAGACGACGTTCCCCTCGCCGTCGGCGACACAGAGCAGCACCGTGTCGGCGTCCTCGGCGTTGCTCCCCTCGACGCCGAAGCTCACGTCGTGGTTGGCCTCCTCGCCGATCAGTTCGGCGCGCTTCCGGGCCCACTCCTTGGAGCCCAGCGGCGGGTGGTCCTCGTACTCGGGGTCGGTGATGTAGCGGTGGCCGTCCGCGAAGGCGACCTTCATCGCCTCGGCGAAGTAGTGGACGCGCTCGGGCGAGTCGAGGTCGTACTCGCCGGCGCCGATCTCCTCGGCGACGTTGAGCGCCTCCAGCGCGATCAGACCCTGGTTGTTCGGCGGGAGTTCGTAGATCTCGGCGCCGTTGTACGTCGTCGACACCGGGTCGAGGAGTTCGGGCTCGAAGTCGGCGAGGTCCTCGGTCGTCATGAAGCCGCCCTTCGACTGCACCTCCGCGGCGATCTTCTCGGCGATCTCGCCCTCGTAGAACGCGTCGGCGCCCTCCTCGGCGATGGTTTCGAGCGACGCGCCGAGTCGGGGGAGGGTGACCTCCTGTCCCGTCCCCGGGGCCTCGCCGTCGAAGAGGAACGCCTCGCGGGCGTGGTCGTCGGTGAACAGCTCCTCGGCGTGCTGCCACTGGGCGGAGACGACCTCCGAGACGGGGTAGCCCTCGGTCGCGTAGCGGATCGCCGGCTGGAGCAGTTCGCCGAGCCCCTTCCGGCCGAACTCCTCGGCCGTGAGTTCCCAGCCACGCGCCGTGCCGGGAACGGTCACCGCCTGCGCGCCGGTCTGTGGCATCTCGGCCTCCTCGGGGTCGACGTCCTCGTCGGCGTCTTCGGCGACAGCTTCGCGGACGTTTTCGAGCGTCGCGTTCGCGGGTGCGCCCCCGCAGGAGCGCATCGCGCCCACGTCCCCGTCGGCGGTCTTGTAGAGCGCGAACACGTCGCCGCCCAGCCCCGTGGAGGTGGGTTCGACGACGTTGAGCGCGGCGGCGGTCGCGACGGCGGCGTCGAACGCGTTGCCGCCGTCCTGTAGCACGGAGATGCCGGCCTGCGAGGCGAGGGGCTGGCTGGTCGCGACGACGCCGTCGGCGCCGTAGACGGTCGAGCGGCGGGAAGTGAATCGGTCGAGGTCCGGGTCGGACATACGCCCGCTTGGGGGAGAACACGCAAAAAGGAACAGGACCGGGCGGGCTCTGCCGGGGATCCCGCACGTGACTGATCGCTCTCGCCCGTGGCGTCGGAACTGGTTTCCTCCCGGACCTCTAAAACTACGGCATGCGATCCTCAACGATGGTCCTCGCGTTCGGCGCGATCCTGTTCGCGATCCCGATCCCCGGGACGTTCGTCACCGGCGCGCTCGTACTGCTCGCCGGCGGTCTCGCCCGCTGGCTCGGGGAGTAACGCGACCCCGAGGCGTCCTACCGGACGACCGTCACCGGGCAGGGGGACCGGCGAACAACCTTCTCGGCGACGCTGCCGAGCAGCACGCGCGTCACGCCCGTCCGGCCGTGGCTCCCGATCACGATGTGGTCGACCGCCTCCTCCCCGGCGTACTCGACGATGGCGCGGGCCGGGCGGTCGTTCACTCGGACGGTCTCGATCTCGCGCCCCTCGTCGGCAGCGGTCTCGACAGCCTCGTCGAGGATCCAGTCCGCCCGCTCGTTGGCCTGTTCGACCCACTCGCCGGGGTAGCTCCCGCCGTCAGGACCGGGGGCGGACGCGTAGCCGGCGGCGACGGGGTCGATCGCTGTCAGGGCGACGATGTCCGCGTCGGGGAACTGGGCCAGCGCGTGCTCGAGTGCGGCGGCTGCCTGCGGCGATCCGTCGACGGCGACCAGCACGGTTTTGGACATGACTCGACGGTCGGCGCCGGGCGTCGAAAAGCTACCGGGCAGTCCCACCGGCCGGGGACTGGATCGACGGCAGTTCGGTTCGCAGGGCCACGGCGTCGAGCACGGCGGCCGCGAGCGGTCGCGCGCCGTAGATTAGCAGGTGCCAGAGCCACGGCGTCGAGCTCCGTACTCGCGACACGGCGGCCGCGAGCGGTCACGCGCCGTAGACTAGCAGGTGCCAGAGCCACGGCGTCGAGCTCCGTACTCGCGACACGGCGGTCGCGAGCGGTCACGCGCCGTGGCTCAGGTGTCGTCTTCGTACGGCCACCGCCCACCCATCTTCAGTTCCTGCACGTACCCCTCGTCGATGGCGTCGCGGGTCTCCTCGCGGCTGCGGGACTCCACCTCGAAGTCGTCCTGTGCGGCACGGTACACCGCCTCCGTAACGAGCGTCGCCACGTCGCGCAGGTTCCGGGAGTCGAGTTTGTCCAGCGTGTCGGCGTGGGTGTGACCCCACCCGCGCCCGGACTGCTCGGAGCTCGTGCCGGTCATCGTCGACGGCACGCCCTCCTGGACGAACGCCCACTGGTCGCCGTGGGGCGAGATCGTGTCGTCGGTCGAGACGGGAGCGTCGAACTCGTCGGCGACCGACCGGAACAGGTCGCCGAGTTCCTCGAAGCCGTTGGTGCCGACCCGGAGGTTCCGGGAGCTACAGGCGCCGTCGAGGTTGATCACGCACTTCACGTTCGAGAGGTCGGTGGTCTCGGCGCAGTGGTAGGCGCCGCGCAGGCCGATCTCCTCGGAACCGAACGTCACCAGCCGGACCCGGCTGTCGAGGTCCGCGGCGACCTGCGAGAGCAGGCGCCCGACCTCCGCGACGAGGACGGAGCCCGCACCGTTGTCGTTGGCACCGTCGGCGATGTCGTGGCCGTCGACGTGAGCGGTCACGAGCACCTCGTCCGCCTCGCCGCCCTCGTCGGGGCCTTCGGGGCCCACCAGCGCCTCCACGTTCCGGGAGGTCGCGGCCTCGTTCCGGCAGTCGACGCTGACCGTCACCTCGCAGTCGCCCTCGCCGGCGTAGCGCTCGAGGCGGGCGCCGACCTCCTTCGAGACGCCGACCGCGGGGATCGGGCCGGGGCGGTTGTTGTAGCCGACCTCCCCCGTCGGCGGCAGCGCGCCCTCGATGTGGTTCCGGAACACGAACGCGACGGCGCCGTGGTCGGCGGCGTTGACGTACTTCTCCATCCGGTGGAGCCAGCGGTCGGCGTGCTCGGGGGTGTTGCTTGAGGCCATCGCGATCGCGCCGTCGAGTTCGTCGCTCTCGGCCTCGAACTCCTCGTAGGTGCCGTCGCCCACGTCGACGATGGGCGCCGTCGCCTCGCCCGCGGGCGTTCCCGGCAGCGCGACGACCTGGTGGCTCCCCTCGTGGGTGCGCTCGTGGGGCGACTCGACGGTCAGCGAGGAGTCGCCGCGCCACCAGCCGGGGATCTCGAACTCCTCGATCCGGGGGTTCCGGAGCCCGGCGTCCTCGAACGCCTCGTGGATGATCTCGGCGCCAGCTGCTTCGCCCTGCTGGCCGGCCATGCGGTTGCCCACGTCGACGAGCTCCTCGAGCCGGTTCCACGCGAACAGGCTCGTCTGTGCGTCGCCGACGACGGCGTCGGGTAGATTGACCATGGGCGGGCTGTTCAGCCCCCGAAATAAAGCGGTGGGGGTCTCGGAAAATTCGCGGGGCGTCCGCGTTCGAACCGGGGGCGCCCGTTCGCCGTCAGTCGTCGGCGGCCACGGGGTCGGCGTGGTCGACCTCGGTGCCGAGCACGTCGAGGAACTCCGCCAGCCACTCGGGGTGGTCTGGCCACGCCTGTCCGGTCACGAGGTTGCCGTCGCGGACGGTCCCGTCGACCCACGAACAGCCGGCACCCTCGACCTCGGCGCGGACGGCGGGATAGGACGTGATCTCGCGGTCCTCCAGCACGCCGGCGGCCGCGAGGATCTGCGGGCCGTGACACAGCGCCGCGACGGGTTTGTCCTCCTCGAAGAAGTGCTGGACCGTCTCGATCACCGAGTCGTACGTGCGCAGGTACTCCGGGGCGCGCCCGCCCGGGACCACCAGCGCGTCGTAGTCGGCCGGGTCGATCTCCTCGAGCGCCACGTCGACGCCGAAGTCGTGGCCGCGGGTCTCCAGGTACGTCTGGTCGCCGCGGAAGTCGTGGACGGCCGTCTTCACCGTGTCGCCCGCCTCCTTCTCGGGACACGCGGCGTCGACCTCGTGGCCGACCATCTCGAGCGCCTGATACGGCACCATCACTTCGTAGTCCTCGACGAAGTCGCCGACGATCTCCAGTATCTTCTTGTTTGACATTTTCCCGGGCGTGAGTTAGTGCGCTGCGCTATTAGCTATTGTGTCGGGTTCTCCGAGTGATCGCCGCTTACGGGCCGAACGGTGGCGTTTCGGTCGTCGATCGAGCTACGACACCGTCGTCTCGAGCACCGTCCGGACCCCCTCGACCTGCAGCGAGAGCGGGAGCGACGCCTGCACGCCGCCGCCGCGTTCGGGCGCCTCGGTCTCCGCGACGGCGCCCGCGGGCGTCAGCGGCAGGTGGAGGAACCCCGCGGGCACGTCGTGGTCCTCGAGCAGGCTGTAGAGCGCGTGGTTGCAGCAGTGCGTGCCGGCGGAGTTGGAGACCCGGGCCGGGATCCCCGCGTCGAGCAGCGCCTCGACGCTCTCGACGACCGGAATCGTCGCGAGGTGGGCGTCGGCGCCCGCCGGGTCGATCCGCTCGTCGTGGGGGGAGTCGTCGGCGTTGTCGGGCACGGTCACGGCGTCGTCGACGTTGATGCCGACGCGCTCGACGCTAACGGTCGTGCGGCCGGCGGCCAGCCCCGTGGCGACGACGGTCGCGGGGTCGTGCTCGTCGATCAGCGCCGCGAGTTCGTCGGCGACGCGGTCGAACTCGACCGGGAGCACTTCGCCGACGATCTCGTGGCCGGCGACGGTCCCGCCGTCGAGTTCGCGGGCGACGCGCTCGCTGGGGTTGGTCTCGTGGTCGCCGAACGGCTCGTAGCCAGTACAGAGCAGCGTCATACGCGTCCGGGCGTGGCCCGGAGGTTTCGAGGTTTCGGTCGGGGCGATCCGGGCCGGCCGTTGGATAGCTTTTTGTGTCGACTCGCCCGAACGCCGGGTATGATCCCCGGCGCAACCGACCCCATCTCCCGTGACGGCAAACTACTGATCCTCGCGTACGACCACGGCCTCGAACACGGCCCCGTCGACTTCGAGGCGGTGCCGGAGTCGATGAACCCCGAGCACGTGTTCGACGTGGCGACCCACGACGCCGTCACCGCGCTGGCGGTTGGCAAGGGCGTCGCCGAAGCCCACTACCCCGACTACGAGGACGAGGTCAACCTGCTGGCCAAGCTCAACGGCACTTCGAACCTCTGGATGGGCGAACACGACTCGGCCGTGAACTGGTCGGTCGACTACGCGGACGAACTCGGCGCCGACGCCATCGGCTTCACGCTCTACGGCGGCTCGAACCACGAAGTCGAGATGGCCGAGGAGTTCCGCGACGTACAGGAGGCCGCGCGCGACAAGGACATGGGCGTCGTCATGTGGTCCTACCCGCGCGGGCAGGGCGTCAAGAACGACACCAAGCCCGGTACCATCTCCTACGCCGCCCGCCTCGGTCTCGAACTCGGCGCCGACGTGGCGAAGATCAAGTACCCGGGCGACCCCGAGGCGATGGCCCACGCCTGCGACGCCGCGGCGTCGACGGACGTGGTGATGTCCGGCGGCTCGAAGGCCTCCGACGAGGCCTTCCTCTCGACGGTGAAGGAGGCGATGGACGCCGGCGCGAAGGGGCTGGCCGTCGGCCGGAACGTGTTCCAGCGTGAGAACCCCGAGGCGCTGCTGGACGGGCTCGAGAAGGTCATCTTCGAGGAAACGTCGGTCGAGGCGGCGCTGGCGGCGGTCGAGGACCACGGCGAGCAGGCGACGCTCGACTGATGGTGGCCCACGAGTCGGTCGACGACGTGCTCGAGACGGTCGCCGCAGTCGCGCCCGACGTGCGCGACGGGCTCCCGGGCCGCCGGCTGACCGAGGCGGGCGTCGAGAACCCCTCCGGCGAGACCGTTACGGCCGCTGACGTCCACGCCGACGAGCTGTTCTTCGAGGCGCTGGGCGCCATCGACGGCGTCGTCGAGTACGCCAGCGAGGAGCGCGAGTCGGTCGTCGATGTCGGCGACGGCGCCCCCGGCGACGGGAACGTCGCGGTCGCGATCGACCCGCTCGACGGCTCATCGAACCTCGCCTCCAACAACGCGATGGGGACCGTCGTCGGCGTCGCCGAGGACTCCCTGCCCGCGGCGGGCGAGGCCCTCGTCGCCGCGGCGTACGTGCTCTACGGCCCGATCACGACGATGACCGTCGCCCGCGAGGGGACGGTGACGACGTACGTGCTCGACGGCGGCGAGATGCGCGCGGTCGAGGAGGACGTGACCCTGCCCGAGGAGCCGGTGGTCTACGGCTTCGGCGGCCGCGTCCCGGACTGGCCCGACGCGTTCCGCGAGTACGCCCGCGAGGTCGAGACCGAACTCAAACTCCGCTACGGCGGCGCGATGGTCGGCGACGTGAACCAGGTCCTGAGCTACGGCGGGATCTTCGCCTACCCCGCACTGGAGTCGGCGCCGAACGGGAAGCTCCGCCTGCAGTTCGAGGGGGCGCCGATCGCGAAGATCGTCGAGGCCGCCGGCGGCGCCTCCTCCGACGGCGAGCAGTCGTTGTTGGCTGTCGAGCCGACCGAACTCCACCAGCGCGTGCCGGTCCACGTCGGGAACGGGGCGTACGTCGACCGACTGGAAGCCGCGCTGGCGGACTGACGGCGTCGACGCCGCGGGTGCGAACGACAGTTTCTTACCGCGATTGGGGCGTACGTGTTGGTGCGCGCGGGTTGCCGAGCCAGGCCAAAGGCGTAGCGCTTAGGACGCTATCCCGTAGGGGTCCGCCGGTTCGAATCCGGTCCCGCGCACTGACTGCGTTTTCGAGCGCAGCGAGAAAACGAAGGAGGGAGCAGGAGGATTCCGAACCAGGGAGGTCGCGCACAGCGCAAGCGAGCACGTCCGACCGTGGTTCGAATCCGGTCCCGCGCCGCCGTGCCCGTTCAAAGCCGTTCCCGCAACCCGGACCGCAAGCTCTGGTTCTCCACGAAGTCACTCAGGCGCATCTGGTCAGACGAGATCCCGTCGTCCTCGTCGGCGCCAAGCAGCCGCGGGAGCGCGGTCTGGGCGAACGTCAGCCCGACCACCAGCACGATCGGGGCGAAGAAGAGCCCGTAGAACCCCAGCACGACCGGGCCGAGCGTGTACGCGAGCATCAGGAGCCCCACGTGGGTGTTCTCGCCGCTGAGGATCGGTCGCAGCAGGATGTCCGGGATCGTGTCGACGACCACGACGGCGACGACGAGGAAGCCGAGGACGTACACCAGTAGCGACTGGTCGCCCCCGAGCACGATCGGGAGCGCCGCAACCCCCGTCAGCGGGAGGTAGACGATCTTCATTCCGACTACCGGGACCAGGCTCGCGATGCCCGTGAGCGTGCCCGCGAGCGTGGGGTAGGGAACCTCCGCGGGGCCGGGAACGAGCGCGTTGTACACCGTGAACGCGGCGATGGCGATCAGCGATATCGCGATGACGTTGAGCAGGTTGCCGAACAGCACCGACTCCAGTTCCTGGTCGGCGGCCTCCAGGTACTCACGGATGATGGCGTCGTCGTCGAACCGGAGCAGCCAGTCCCGGATCCGACGGCCGTCGATGAGCAGGTAGTAGGTGACGATGACGACGACGAAGAAGTTGAGGAAGAAGCCCGAGATCAGCGAGGTCAAAAGCTCCGCGTGGGCGCTCGCGAAGTCGATGAACGGGGAGAGGTCCCCCGACTGGTAGGCCTCGTACAGCCCCTGCACGGTGAACTCCGGGATCTGGTCGATGCCGCCGATCCACTCGACGTTGGTCGCGGCCACCTCGAGCAGGGAGTACTCCGTGACGAACGCCCGCGCCTCGATCACCAGCAGCACCGTCGCGTAGCTGATGAGCAGGATCAACGGGATCGCCAAGGAGGCCAGCACGGTCACCGCACGCACCCGTGCCGGCAGTCGGAGGCGCCGGAGGAACTTGAAGTACCGCCGTGTCGAGTAGTAGAGGAAGATCGACACTGTCAGCGGCGCGACGAACTGGTACGCGAGGAAACCGACCACGGCTGTGACGACGACGCCGAACGCGGCGATGATCAGCCGTTTCTCGTCCATAGCGGGGCCAACACTGCGGTCGCTTGTAAAGTGTACTGGAGCGGAGTTGTTCCGTGTGGCTGCCCCCCGTTGGCCGCGAGTGGGGGTCCCGTCAGCCGTTCGTCTGACGGACCCACAAACCCTTTCATCCACGGGCGGGATTATTACTGATAATGTCGACCCCCGCCGATCTCCTCGACGATCTGACGGCCGATCTCGACGCGGTGTTCGTGTTCTCCCCCAGTAGCGGGTTCTACGAACGGTTCGAGGAGCTCGAGGGGGAGGTGGTCGTTATCGCCCCCGAGAACGCCGTCGACGCCGAGCAGTTCGTCGAACTGCCGCTGGCGTTCGAGAGCATCCGCGACCGGATCCGCTTCGGCGTCGAGGGGGCGATGGACCGCAACCTCATCGACGCCGGCGACGAGGTCGGCTGTGTGGTGAGCGTCTTCGGCGACGACAACGACGCGCTCGTTCGCGTGCGTGCCGACGAGTCGATGCACTCCGGCGTCTACGACCTGTTCGCCAACTCGCGTGCGGATCCGGGGGTCATCCGCGACGTGTTCGAGGTCGTGATCGAGCTGGGGAAGAAAGGACAGAAGGGCAAGCCCGTCGGCGCGCTGTTCGTCGTCGGCGACGCCGGGAAGGTGATGAACAAGTCCCGGCCGCTCAGCTACAACCCCTTCGAGAAGTCCCACGTCCACGTCGGCGACCCCATCGTGAACGTGATGCTCAAGGAGTTCTCGCGGCTCGACGGCGCGTTCGTCATCAGCGACTCGGGCAAGATCGTCTCCGCGTACCGCTACCTCGAAGCCGGCGCGGAGGGCGTCGACATCCCGAAGGGGTTGGGAACCCGCCACATGGCCGGCGCCGCGATCACCCGAGCGACGAACGCCACGTCGATCGTGCTCTCGGAGTCCGACGGGATGGTCCGGGCGTTCAAAGGTGGTGAGCTGATCCTGGAGATCGACCCGGAGGACTACTGATGGCTGGCCCGTCAGCCATCCAGTTCGGGTTCGAGATCGGCGGGTCGCTGGGGGCGATCCCGGAGCGCGTCTGGCTCGCGTTCGCGGTGTTCGTCCTCGCGGCGGTGCTCGCGTGGCTGGTGGTCCGTGTGAACGCCGGCTTGCTCCGGCGTGCGGGCCTGCCCGAAACGATCGAGGGGACCGCGTTCGAGCGTACCGTCCGCGGGATCGGCACCTCGACCGTCGCCATCATCTCCCAGCTCTCGGGCTGGTTCATCCTCCTCCTCGGCGGCATCGTCGCCCTCTCGATCGCGGAGCCGGCCTACGCCGAACAGTTCTGGTCCAGAACGACCGGCTTCTTCCCCCGCGTGTTCGTCGCAGTGCTGATCGTGATCGTCGGCGTCGTCGTCGGCGACAAGGTCGAACTCCTGCTCTCCGAGCGGCTCCGGAGCGTCAAACTCCCGCAGGTCGGGATCGTCCCGACGGCCGCGAAGTACAGCGTCTTCTACGTCGCGCTCGTGCTCGCGCTCGATCAGGTCGGCATCGCGACGTTCGCGCTCGTCGTCCTCCTGGCACTGTACGCGCTCGCGCTGGTGGTGTTCACGGTCGTGGCGGGCGAACAGCTACTCACCTCCGGGGCCGCGGGACTGTACCTGTTCCTGAACGAGCCCTACGGCATCGGCGACACGGTGCGGATCGGCGACCAGACCGGCGTGGTTCAAGAGATCGACGTGTTCGTCACCCACATCGAGTCCGACGGCGAGGAGTACGTGGTCCCCAACGACCGCGTGTTCGAGGGCGGCATCGTGATCGTCCACGACGACTGACCGTCGCCGGCACGCTCACTTCGACCGATCCAGCGGCTCCGCGGGTACGCCCGCGACGGTCTCCCCCTCGGGCACGTCGTCGACGACGAGCGAGTTCGCCGCGACCTGCGCGTCGTCGCCGATCTCGACGCCCGGGAGCACGATCGCGCCGGCGCCGATCATCGCCCGGTCGCCGATCGTCACGTCGCCGAGTCGGTACTCCTCCTGGAGGAACTCGTGACAGAGCAGCGTCGCGTCGTAGCCGACGATGGCGTCGTCGCCCAGCGTGATGCGCTCGGGCCAGAACACGTCCGGGGTGGCCTCGAGTCCCCACGAGACCCCCTCCCCCACGTCGGCCCCGAGGCGGACGAGCAGCCAGTTCTTGAGTCGGAGGCTGGGCGAGACGCGGATCAGCCAGACGACGACGTAGTTCAGCGCGACACGGAGCGGGGACTTGGCGTCGGGCCAGTGCTGGAGGGAGTTCCGCGGGCCGGGCGTGGCGTGACGCTCGAGCCGATCGAACCGCGAGCCGTCGCTCATGGGTGGCGTTGGTCACGGGGTGACAAAACGGCAGGGGCCGGCCGCCGTCACGGCAACCGCCGACGCTACCGCTACTCGGTGTGATAAACGCAGAAGTCCGCAGCGAAGAACCGACTTACAGGCGGGTCAGGTTCGTCGCGCGGGGGCCCTTGTCGGCCTGTTCAATGTCAAACTCAACTTCTTGGCCTTCCTCGAGGTCAGGGCCGCCCACGTCTTCCATGTGGAAGAAGACGTCTTCGTCCGCGTCCTCAGTCTCGATGAAACCGTAACCGCCCGTGTCGTTGAAGAAATCAACCGTTCCAGTCGCCATTGCAACCGTAGCAACGTCGGCCGCCGGGATAACCTTTTCGAGAGAGCGACCCGCGGATCGCCGGTTCGCTCGCGGAACCCGTCGTCTGACAAACGCTTAAGTCCGGCCGCTCGCAAGCGCCACCGAGATGGGCACGAAGAGCAAGACGATCTCGTTCCGCGTCGACGAGGACGCCTTCGAGACGCTGCGGGAGATCGCCGAGGAGCGGGAACTCTCGCTGTCGGCGGTGTTCCGCGACTACGTCGACACCCTCGTGGCCCACGACGGCCAGGTGGATCTCGTCCCCGCGGACAAGGGGCCCGAGGAGGGGGAGGGGTTCCCGCCGACGGTGGAGGTGCCGAAGAGCTTCATCCGCGAACACGAGCGCCTGGAGCTCGAGGCCGACCACCTGCGAGAGCAGTTGGAGGAGCACAAACGCTACATCGACTACCTGCGCGAGCAGGCCGACGAGGAGGAGGAGGTCGTCAAGCTCGAGGAGCTCGACGGCGACGAGAACACCTACCAGATCGGGTAGCTACCCGGACAGTTCCCGCTTGGCCTCCCGAGCGCGCCGCGCCGCTTCCTGATCCCCCTCCACTTCTGCCAGCGACTCGACGGCCTCCAGCCGCCGGATCGCGCTGTCGAGGAAGGAGAGCACGTCCCCCGAGTACGCGTAGAGCATGTACTCCGCGGACATCGTGTCGACGATGGCGTCGGGGCCCAGCCCCTGTGCGCGGAGTTCGAGGAGGTAGGTGATGAACTTCTCCTCGGGGTGGCCGCAGTAGGGGTTGTTGTCGCAGTCACAGTCGAGGAAGTCCTCCGCGAAGTCGAGCACCTTCTCGCGGGTCGCCTCGTCGAGTTTCTCCATGCCGTCACCGGTGAACAGCAGGTCCAGCGTCGCGCCCTTGAACGCGCCCTTGGGGATCGAGCGCTCCAGCTGGGAGGCGATCTGCCGGTGGTTCTTGACGTAGATCTTGTCGGTGATGGCCACTACCGACGGCTACGGCGTTGGTCGGCAAAAGCTCCCCGCTCCTCTGCGTCGACGTAGCACGGGACCGGTGATGTCGTAACGTATTTCCCTGAAACCGTGGTAGGAGTCGGTGTGTCCGGGCTGGGGTAGTGGTATCCTTCAGCCTTGTGGGGGCTGAGACGCGGGTTCAATTCCCGCGCCCGGACCTCGTTGTCTCCGAGCAACTACGCGAGGAGACACGAGTCCATCGGTAAGGGATTGGACCCTGCCAGCCGTGCGCAGCGCAGCGAGCACGTCTGGCTCCGGTTCGATTCCCGCGCCCGGACCTTCTGGCTGCGAACGAAGGTGAACAGCCGAAGGGAATTGAATCAGGGAGTGGAGCGAACGGAGTGAGCGGAACGACCGTGGCTCGCTTCTCCGGCGACAACCGGCGCCACACGCGCCGTCGACGCCTACCGCCCGAACGGCGACAGGTTCGGCCCCAGCGACTCGCCGGAGGCGGCGCCGCTCTGCTGGATGATGTCGAACGCCGTCATCAGGTCCGTCCGGGAGACGATGCCGCAGAGCTCGCCGTCGGCGTCGACGACGGGGAGTCGCCCGACGTTGTTCTGTTGCATCGTCTGGAACGCGTCCATCGCGTCGGTTTCGGGCGTGACGGTGTAGACGTCCGTCGTCATCACGTCGTCGACGCGCATCGCGTCGCGCTCGACGTCGTCGACGGACTGGGCGTCGCCGAGTGTCACCATCCCCACCAGTTCGCCGCGGTCGACGACCGGGTAGCCCGTGTGGCGCTCGCGGAACATCCGCTGGATCAGGTCGGCGACGCTGTCCTCGGGAGCGACGGTGTGGAGGCCGTCGCCCGTCATCACGTCCGCGACCGTGACGCCACGGAACGCCGCCTTCAGCACGGTCTGCTGGGCCTCCCCGGCGGCGCCCATGTAGATGAAGAACGCCAGCGCGAGCAGGTAGAGGTTCAGCCCGGTAAAGAGCGCGAACAGCGCCAGTAGCAGCGCGAAGCCCTTCCCCACCTCGGCGGCGAGCTGGGTCGCGCGGGCGTGCGTCCGGGTGCGGGCAAGCAGCGCGCGCAGCACGCGCCCGCCGTCCATCGGGAACCCCGGCAGCATGTTGAACGCCGCGAGCACGACGTTCGCGAGCATCAGGTAGCCGAGGACGAACGTGATCACTGGCTGGCCGCCGCCGGCCAGTAGCGTGAAGCCGGCGTAGGAGAGGGCCCCCAGCGCGACGCTGACGATGGGGCCGGCGATGGCGACCTGCAGTTCGATCTTCCAGTCCTCGGGCATCTCGGTGAACTGGGCGACGCCGCCGAGCAGCCAGAGCGTGATCGAGTCGATCTCGTAGCCGTAGTACATCGCGACCACGGAGTGGCCGAGTTCGTGGAGGAGCACGCAGGTGAACAGGCCGACGGCGGCGACGGCGCCCAACACGAACGGGGTGGAGCCGCCGGTCAACGCGGCCGCCTCGATCCCGGCGCCGAAGGCGGGGTTGAGCACCTGATCGACGAGCGTCCCGACGTCGCTGCCGATCAGGTACGCCAGCAGCGGCAGGATCAGCAGGAACGTGACGTTGAGCTTGATCGGGATCCCGAAGATGCTCCCTAACCGGATTCCTCGCATACCTCCCGGTTCGGGGTACGGAGTGAAAAAGGCGCGGCGCTCCCGTACGGTTTAGGCCGTCGGCGCCGAACGCCGACGTATGAGCGATTCCGATCCCGTGGTGAAGCACAGTGAGGAGATCAGCTACGAACCGGTCGACGCCGCGGCGGGCCTGCGGAAGGGGGTCCTGATCGACGACTCCGACGGCGCGCCCCACTTCGCGATCCGGCGGTTCGAACTCGACGCCGGCGCCGAGGTCCCCGAGCACACCAACGAGATCGAACACGAGCAGTACGTTCTCGCGGGCGAGTACGTCGTCGGAATCGGCGACGAGGAGTACACCGTCTCCGCGGGCGACTCGCTGCTGATCCCCGCGGGCGCGGTCCACTGGTACCGGAACGAGGGCGACCAGCCGGGGGCGTTCCTCTGTGCGGTCCCAAACGGCGACGACACGATCGAGCTGGTGGAGTAAGGCGTCCCGCCGGCCGACGGCCGTGGCGTCAGTCGCCCACGCCGGGTGATAGCGTCCCGGCGTGATCAGTCGCCCACACCGGGTGACAGCCTTCCGGCGTGATCAGTCGCCCGCCACGACGGCGTCGACGCCCCGATCACGGAGGGGGCGGCGCGTGATGGTCGTCTCGCAGTCCGGACAGGAGAGCGTGAGCCGCTGGCCCACCTCGGTCGTCGTCTCGGACTCGTGCCAGTCGCCGTCGGGCGGGCTCTCGTGGCCACACACCGAACAGAACAGCGTCGTCTTCGAACGCATGGAGGAGCTCATTACCGGAGCCTAGCCGCTCCGGGGTGGTAAACCCTCTGTGAGGCTGTGTTGCACCCGCATGGGGCGGATTCGCGCGCGGCACGCACCGCATGGCTGAAGTACCCGTTTCGCCTACGCCCACCCGTGTCTCAGCAGGTCGCTCGCGTCGATACCCTGTTCCTCCACGAGGCCGGCGACGACTTCCTCGTCGCGGTCCTGCGTGACGGCTCCCGGGTGTTCCGCGGCACGCTCGAACTGAAGGAGACCGACGCGGGCCCCCGGCCCCGGCGGTTCCTCCAGTCCGACGACGACGGCGGCGAGCCGATGCGCCCCGAGGAGTTCGTCGAACTCGCCCGCCGCGCCGAGCGTATCCGCATCTCCGAGCAGACCTCCCCCGAGGGTCGTAAGCGCCTCCAGGAGATGCTCGACGGCTACCAGCAGGAGGCGCTGGTCGTGCGGACCTGTCGCTACTGCGCCAACGCCGGCCGCTACTCGCCGATCACCGAGGAGACGGCCATCGCCGCCGATCGGGACTACATCTGTCAGGACTGCGCCGTCGAGGAACTGGAGCGCGAACTCGCCTACAAGGGCCAGTTCACCGGCGCCGCACAGGAGCGCCTGGAGGAACTCCTGCTCGAGGTGGGCGACCTCGACCGCATCACCGACCTCCTGCAGGGCGAGCTCGACCCCGACCTCACCAAGTTCGACACCATCTCGGCGACGACCGACGAGGTCGATCCTTACCCCACCAGCGACCTCGACCTGCACCCGGAACTCCAGTCGATGATCGAGGGCCGGTTCGAGAACCTCCTCCCGGTCCAGAGCCTCGCGGTCGAGAACGGGCTGTTCGAGGGGCGGGACCAGCTCGTCGTGTCGGCGACGGCGACGGGGAAGACCCTCGTCGGCGAGCTCGCCGGCGTCGACCGCGCGCTGAAGGGCGAGGGGAAACTGCTCTTTCTCGTCCCGCTGGTCGCGCTGGCGAACCAGAAACACGAGGACTTCGAGGAGCGATACGGCGACATCCTCGATGTGACCCTGCGGGTCGGCGGCTCCCGTGTGACCGACTCCGGCGCCCAGTTCGACCCGAACGCCGACGTGATCGTCGGCACCTACGAGGGGATCGACCACGGCCTCCGGACCGGCAAGGACATGGGCGACATCGGCACGGTCGTCATCGACGAGGTCCACAGCCTGAAGGAGGGCGAACGCGGCCATCGCCTCGACGGGATGATCTCCCGGCTCAAACACTACTGCGAGAACCGCGCGAAAGAGCGCGAGGACTACGCCGGCGCCCAGTACGTCTACCTCTCGGCGACGGTCGGTAACCCCGAGTGGCTGGCCGAGCAACTGCGCGCGACCCTGATCGAGTTCGAGGAGCGTCCGGTGCCCATCGAGCGCCACGTCACGTTCGCCGACGGCCGGGAGAAGCTCCGGATCGAGGACCGCCTCGTGAAACGGGAGTTCGACAGCAAGTCCTCGAAGGGCTATCGGGGCCAGACGATCATCTTCACCAACTCCCGGCGGCGCTGCCACGAGATCTCCCGCAAACTCGAGTACGACTCCGCGCCCTATCACGCCGGCCTCGACTACGGCCGGCGCAAGCAGGTCGAGGGCCAGTTCCTGGACCAGGATCTCGCGGCCGTCGTCACGACCGCCGCGCTCGCGGCGGGCGTCGACTTCCCCGCCTCGCAGGTGGTGTTCGACTCGCTCGCGATGGGGATCGAGTGGCTCTCCGTCCAGGAGTTCTCCCAGATGCTCGGCCGCGCGGGCCGGCCGGACTACCACGATCAGGGGACGGTGTACCTGCTCGTGGAGCCGGACTGCAGCTACCACGGCTCGATGGAGGCCACCGAGGACGAGATCGCGTTCAAACTCCTCAAAGGCGAGATGGAGGACGTGTCGACGGTGTACGACGAGTCCGCCGCCGCCGAGGAGACGCTGGCGAACGTCGCCGTCGCCGGCAAACTGGCCAAGCGGCTCAACGACCGCATGATCGGCGACGTGCCGACCAAACACGCGGTCGGGAAGCTGCTGGAGTGGGAGTTCATCGACGGGTTCGAGGCGACGCCGCTGGGCCGGGCGGTCACCAGCCACTTCCTCTCGCCCGACGACGCGTTCCTGATCCTCGAGGGGATCCGGAACGGGAGGAGCCCCTACGAGCAGGTGGCGGCGCTCGAACTCGCCGACCAGGAGCTGTAGGCGGCACCGATCTCCCCCGCGGCCCGCACCTGACGCGACCCTCACCCTTTTGCCGACGCCCGGATATCCTGCGTTCGTGGCAGCGATCACGCCCGGAGTCGTCGTCGTCACCCTGATCGTGCTGGCGGCGCTCGTGCTGTTCGCGACGGAGCCGGTGCCAGTCGACATCACCGCGCTGGGGGTGATGGTGACGCTGATGCTCGTCGAACCGGTCAGCGGCCTGCTCGCCGACGCCGGCGTCCTCGCCGTCCCGGTGACGATGATCACCCCCGAGCAGGGGCTCTCGGGCTTTGCGAGCGCGGCGACGATCACCGTGCTGGCGATGTTCATCCTGAGCGAGGGCGTCCGCATGACCGGCATCGTCCAGACGCTCGGGGAGTACATCGGCCGGATCACCGGCGACAGCGAGACCAAGCAGTTGGGCGCCATCGTCGGCATCGTCTCGCCGGTCTCGGGGTTCATCAACAACACCGCCGCGGTCGCGATCCTGCTCCCGATGGTGACCGACGTGGCCAACCGCGGCAACACCTCGCCCTCCAAGCTCCTGCTCCCGCTGTCGTACGCGTCGATGTTCGGCGGGACGCTCACGCTGATCGGGACGTCGACCAACGTGCTCGCCAGCGACGTGGCCGCGCGGCTGGCGACGGCGCCGGAGTACGCCGACACCGACCTCCACGCCCTCGGGATGTTCGAGTTCACGGGGCTGGGGGTGGTGGTGATGCTCGTCGGGATGGCCTACCTGCTGACGGTCGGTCGGTGGCTCACGCCGGCCCGGATCCCGCCGACGGACGACCTCACCGAGGAGTTCGGCGTGGGCGACTACCTCACCGAAGTGACCGTCCGGGAGGACTCGCCGCTGGTCGGTCGGAAGGTGCGGGACGCGCTGGTCGAGGGGGACCTCGACGTCGACCTCCTCCAGCTCATCCGGGGCGACGACGTGTTCCTCGAACCGCTCGGCCCCAAACAGATCCGGGCCGGCGACACGTTCACGCTCCGGACCGATCGCGACACGCTGCTCTCGCTGCTCGACGTGGAGGGGCTGGACCTGGTCGACGTGCCAGTCGACGAGGCCGAACTCGAGCAGGCCGAGGCGGGCCAGAACCTCGTCGAGGTGGTCGTCGCCCCGGGCTCGCCGCTCGTCGGCGAGTCGCTCACCTCCGTCTCGTTCCGCCAGCGCTTCAACGCGACCGTGCTCGCGCTCCGGCGCGGGCGCGAGGTCGTCCGCCGGCGGATGGACGAGGTGCCGCTGAAGGTCGGGGACACGCTGCTGGTCCAGGCGCCGACGGAGACCGTCGAGCGCATCGACGCCGGGCGCGAGTTCATCCTCATCGGCGAGGTCGACCACCACGACTACCGGCAGGAGAAAACCGGGATCGCCATCGGCATCGTCGCCGGTGTCGTCGCGCTCGCGGGGCTCGGCGTGCTCCCCATCGTCGTCTCGGCGCTGCTTGGCTCGCTGGCGATGGTCGTCACGGGCTGTCTCGATCCCGGAGAGATCTACGAGGCGGTGCAGTGGGACGTGATCCTCCTGCTCGCGGGCGTGATCCCCCTGGGGATCGCGCTCGAACGCACCGGCGCGGCCTCGCTGCTCGCGGAGGGCGTCGTCGCGTCGTCGTCGATGCTGCCGGCGATCGGCGTGCTCGCGGTGTTCTACCTGCTCACCGCGCTGCTGACCAACGTGATCAGCAACAACGCGAGCGTCGTCCTGATGATCCCCGTCGCCGTCGAGACCGCCCAGGCCGTCGGCGCCAGCGCCACCGCGTTCCTGTTCGCGGTGATGTTCGCGGCCAGCACCGCGTTCATGACCCCGGTCGGCTACCAGACCAACCTGTTCGTCTACGGGCCGGGCGGGTATCGGTTCACGGACTACGTCCGGGTCGGTGGGCCCCTCCAACTGCTGTTGATGGGCGTGACGACGGTGGGGATCGCGGTGATGTTCGACATCCCGATCCCGGTCTGACCCCGAAACGCTTTACCGCGAGAGTCGCGGAGATGGGAGTACGGGACCGTGGGTTAGCCTGGTATACTTCGGGCCTTGGGTGCCCGTGACCCCGGTTCGAATCCGGGCGGTCCCATACCCTTCTCGAAGAACGCGGCCGCTTCACCGGGAGGCTCAGGGCCGACCGAGGGGCGACGGCGCCGGGTGGAACGGACCCCGGACGGTCCGCCGAGCTGCGACCGGCTCACTCCTCCGGGAGCTGCCGGATCTTCGTCGTGGAGTCCCCGTTGAGGATGAGCTTCCGGTACTCGTCGGCGATGTACTTCCGCAGGATCCGTTCAGCGTGGTCGTCGGCGTCGACCGACTGGTCGTGTTGTTGCTCCAGCCCGTTCAGGATCCGCTCGTAGGCGTGCGCCGCCTCGCTGTCGAGTGAGACGGTGATCTCGAGCGTGTCGCTCATCGTCCTCGAGCCCGGTGCCGCCCAGTCAGTCTCCCCCCAATGGCGCCGATTTCCACGCCTTCGCTTCGTACTCCGTCGGGTTGCCGGTGGTTCATCGACGGGACATCATTCGTGTCAACGAAAAAACTTTCCCTGTCGATATCTCGACTGATAACTTGATTCCCCCTCGGCGGCCGAAACGAGCCAGCCCGCCACGAGGCCGATGGCGAACGTGGTCCTGTGGCGTCGACGCTCGAACGCCGTCGCTCGGCGGTGAGTGGGTACGTAAAAGGTGCTGTATCCGGTCGCGGTCAGGCGACAGAAGACAGATTAGTTGCGGACGAGGTTCGTCGCGCGGGGGCCCTTGTCGGCCTGTTCGATGTCAAACTCCACTTCCTGTCCCTCCTCGAGGTCGGCGCCGCCGATGTCTTCCATGTGGAAGAAGACGTCATCGTCCGCGTCCTCAGTCGAGATGAAACCGTAACCGCCCGTGTCGTTGAAGAAATCAACTGAACCGTTTGCCATTGCAAACAAACGTACAGCCCGTTCCCGGATAACCCTTGCGAGGGTCGTGGTACCACGACCTACCGCTCGGCGAGCATCCGCACGACGATCTGGAGCACGTGGACGAACACCCCGGCCACCGCCACGTACAGCCCCACGGACTGCATCGCCGGCCGGCCGCGGCTCTCCCGGACCTGCCACATCTCGTACCCCAGTCGGAGCAGGAAGCCGAGGAAGATGAGCGCGAAGGCGGCGACGCCGACGACCGGGACGAACGTCGCCACGAGGAGTGCCCCCAACCCACCGAGGAAGGCGTAGGTCGCCCAGCGGCCGTAGTGATCGAACTGTGTACCCGAGCGCAGGTAGACGTACGAACCGATCACCGCCGTCATGGCGACCACGACGACGCCGGCGATCGCGAGGGCGGGGATGCGGGCCCCCGCCGAGAGGAAGGAGAGCACGCCGCCGCCGAAGGCGCCGAAGGCGAGTTCGAGAACGATCACGCCGGCCATCGCCATCCCCATCGAGTCGTTCTTGAACCCCCGCTCGGCGATCATCTGGCCGCCCGTGATCAGCGCGCCGTAGACCAGCGCGCCGACGATGGGGACCGAGAACACGATCTGGTTCACCCGCGCCAGCGGCGTCGCCGCGGCGAGGTACATCACGAACACGTTCAGGAGCATCAGCCCCGTCGCGCCGCCGATGACGCCCCACTCCCGTGTCGAGAGCAGGAACCCTCGCTCGGTCGTGGTCTCGTAACTCATGGCTCTCGGTTGGCGAAGCGCACCGAAAAGCGTTGTCGCCGTTCGGCGGCGCGACGCCGTCCCGGACCTCTTGTGGGAGGGCGCGCCACGGCTCCCATGGACGCGAGATCCCGAACGCGAAAACCGATAGATAGCGGCGCGTTCACACCCCAACGGCAACGCTTAACCGTCGGCTGTGCTACCCACCGCTACGAATGAGTGCCATCGAGGACGTCCACGAGGAACTCGACGCGGACGTCTCCGCCGAGGAGTTCGAGGAGATGGTGGCGGAGAAGGTCGAGGAGATGGGTGGCCTCGCGGACGACGAGACGGCGGCGATGCTCGTCGCCCACGAACTCGAGGACGAGGGCGGCGAGGTCGAGAGCGTCGCCGACGTCGAGCCCGGCATGGACGACGTGAAGTTCGTCGCCAAGCTCGTCTCGATCGGCGAGAAGCGGACGTTCGAGCGCGACGGCGACCAGCCCGACGGGCAGGTCGTCAACACCGAGGTCGCCGACGAGTCCGGCCGGATCCGGCTCTCGCTGTGGGACGAGATGGCCGAGTCCGCCCTCGAGGAACTGGAGGAGGGCGACGTGCTCCGCATCGCCGGCCGCCCCAAGGAGGGGTACAACGGCGTCGAGGTCTCCGCGGACAAGGCCGAGATCGACCCCGACGTGGAGATCGACGTCTCCCCGTCCGACAGCTACACCGTCGAGGAGCTCTCGATGGGGCTCTCGGACGTGACCCTCGTGGGGAAACTGCTCGACGTGGACGACGACTACCGGACGTTCGACCGCGACGACGGTACGGAGGGCCGGGTCGGCAACGTCGCGATCGGCGACGAGACGGGCCGGATCCGCGTGACGCTCTGGGACGAGGCGACGGACCTGCTCGAGGAGCTCGACGCGGGCGAGGTCGTTGAGGTCGTCGACGGCTACGTCCGCGAGCGCGAGGGCGACCTCGAACTCCACGTCGGCTCCCGCGGGACGATCGAGGAAGTCGACGAGGACGTCGAGTACGTCCCCGAGACCACCGACATCGACGACGTGGAGATGGGCGACACCGTCGACATCGCCGGCGCGGTGATCGAGACCGACGACAAGCGCACGTTCGACCGCGACGACGGCTCGCAGGGCCAGGTCCGGAACGTCCGGGTCCGAGACGACACCGGCGACATCCGGGTCGCGCTCTGGGGGGAGAAGGCCGACCGGAACGTCGACCTCGCCGACCGCGTCGCGTTCACCGACGTGGAGATCCAGGACGGCTGGCAGGACGAGCTCGAAGCCTCCGCCGGCTGGCAGTCCACCGTCTCGGTGCTCGACGGCGAGGCCGACGTGGAGGCGCCCGACGCCGGCGGCGAGAAGACGCCGCCCGCCGCGGACCAGGGCGGCCTCTCGGCGTTCGGCGAGGACGGCGATGGGGCGGACGAACTCCGCGAGGAGAGCGACGACGCCGGCGACGGCGAGGAAGTGGAGTTCACCGGTACGGTCGTCCAGTCGGGCAGTCCCGTCGTCGTCGACAACGGCGAGGAGACCCGCAGCGTCGAGACCGGCGAGAGCGTTCAGCTCGGCGAGGAGGTCACCGTCCGCGGGGTCGAGCAGGACGGCCGGATCGACGCCGACGAACTGCTCTGACCGGGTTTCTGCCGCTGACCGTCCCGGAGGGACACACTTAGGTTTCGGCCGTTACACTCGCCGACCGATGAATCGCTCCTCGCTCCCCGATGCCCTCCGCCGAACCGACGACACGGTACGGGCCGTCCTCGCCGTCGTCGCCGCGGGGCTGGTCGCCCGCCTGCTGTTTCTCGGCCAGCGCGTCGCCCACTTCGACGAGGGCCGCGTCGCCTACTGGGCGCTGAACTACCTCGAGACGGGCGAGATCAGCTACCGCTACATCGTCCACGGGCCGCTGGCGCAGTACGCCGACGCCTGGGTGTTCGCCGTCCTCGGGGCGAACGACTTCTCGATGCGCCTGTTCGTGGCCGTCGTCGGCGCGCTCCTCCCGCTCGCCGCGCTGCTGTTCCGTGGGCGGCTGAGCGACCTCGAGACGGTGCTCGTCGCCGTCCTGCTCTCGTTCAACCCGATCCTGCTCTACTACTCCCGGTTCTACCGGAGTTCGCTGCTGGTGGCGGCGTTCATGTTCGTCGCCTTCGGGTTCGGCCTCCGCGCGCTGGACGACGCCCGGCCGCGCCTGCTCTCCCCCGCCTTCGCGTTCGGCGCGCTCGGCTTCGCGGCCAAGGAGAACGCGATCGTCTACCTGATGTGCTGGGTCGGCGCCGGCGCGCTCCTGCTCGACTTCTCGCTGATGAACCCCCGGAACTACGACTCGGGGCTCGACGCCGTCGTCGCCCGGGTCGACCCCTACGTCGACGCGCTCTCCGGCCCCGACCGATCGACCGACGTGGGCCTCTGGACGGCGGTGTCGGTGCTGACGCTGCTCGTGCTCGGCTACGCCGTCCTCTCGGGGTGGCCGCTGACCGCCAGCGTCGCCGCGCTGGTGCTGCTCGTCGCGGTGACGATGCTGGTCGACCTCGTCCACCCCGACGGGGACGCGATCCGCTGGGGCGGCGCGCTGCTGGGCAGTCTGGGCCTCTTCTTCCTGGTCTCGCTGTTCTTCTACGCGCCGCGAGCGCCCGGCGCGGGCGTCGGGCTCTGGGACGCCGTGTTCAACCCGCTCCGATTCCCCGACCTGCTCGACGCCACGTGGGCCGACATCCGGCCGGGGCTGGAGTACTGGTTCGGCGGCAGCGTCGAACCCAAATGCGGCGAGGAGACGGTGATCGGCGGCTACGTCTGCTTCCTCGAACACACCGTCGGCGTGCTGGCGAACTACGCGCTCGTCGTCGTTCCCTTCGCCGCGGTTGGCTTCCTGGTCGCGCGCTACGGCGGCGACCGGCCGCGCCCCCTGGTGATGTTCGCGGGCTACTGGGGGTTCGTCAGCATCCTCGGCTACCCGCTGGCGACGGACATCCGCGCCGGCTGGATCATGGTGAACGCGGTCGTGCCGCTGGTGATCCCCGCCGCCGTCGCGCTGGCGCTCGTGATCCGCTCGGGCTGGCAGTCGCTGGCCGCCGAGGACCGCGTGGGAACCGTCCTGACAGCCACGCTGGTGGTGCTGGTCGTCGGCGCCATGCTCGTGCCGGCCGCGTCGGCCGCGTACGTCTCCCCCGCTTCCGACGACAACGAACTCGTACAGTACGCTCAGCCCCAACAGGAGTTCCGGGAGACGTTCGACGACATCGGCGCCATCGCGCCGACTCACGAGGGGACTGACCTCCTGATCTACGGCAGCGAACTCGTCGTCGAACCCGGCACCGGCGGCGGGATGGCGCCGGAGTGTCTCAACCTCGGGCACGCGCTCCCCCTCCACTGGTACATCGCCGCCGACGACGTGACCACCGAGTGCGCGTACAACGAAACACAGCTCGGAAACCGGATCGAGGAGGACCGGCCCGCGGTCGTCATCGCCCACGTGAACCGCGACGGCGCGGTGACGGCCGCGCTGGACGGCGAAGGGGAGTACGAGCGCCGGCGCCACCACCTCCGAACCGTCGGTCGGGAAGTGGTCGTGTTCGTCGACGAGGACGCCCTCGCCGAGGCGGAGAACCGATGACCGACGCGGTACTCGCGGGCGTCGCCGCCCACAACGCGGGCGAGTACGCCGTCGCCAGCGCGATCTGGGCGGGCGAGGCACCCGTCGATCCCGAGCGCCACGATGCCGAAGTCGACGAGTTCGACGCCGCCAACCGACTGCTCGACGGCCTCGCCGCGTTCGCGACCGCGGTCACCGGGAGCCGTCGGGGTGACTGGTCCGCGGCGCTCGACGCGGCGACGGCGGCGGAACTGGCCTTCGACGCAGTTGCGGACGACGAGGGGATCGACCTCGCCCCGATCGAGCGCTGGCTGGCGGCGTTCGACGCGGACCCGGAACTCGCCGAGCGCTCGTCGCCGCCGACGGTCGCCGTCGACGGTGACCGTCCCACGCCCGGGGAACTCCCGATCGCGGCGGCGGCGGTCGTCGCCGGCGCCGTCGCGGCCGCCCGCGGCGACGGCCCCGACGTGGTGGCGGACGCGCTCCGGTTCGCCCGCGAGGCCGAGCACCCCGAGACCACGCGCTACGCGACGTTCCTCCGGGATTACGCGGCCGCCGACCCGAGCCAGCGGGCGATCGTGTTCGAGCGTCTGTCCGGCGTCGTGGCCCAGGAGCGACGGAAGGAGGACGACGTGGCGGGACTGTTCGAGTGACGCGAGGCCGTCGACGCCCGCTCAGTCGACGACTTCGACCGGATCGCCGACGCGGAGCGTCCGGCCACGGTCGCGTTCGGGCACGCGGGCGATAAGCATCAGCGTGTAGAAGTGGTCGAACGCGTCCTCGTCGGCCCACTCGGGGAACGTCGCCTCCCGCTTCCGGACGAACCGATCGCGGAACTCGGGGGTCGGGTCGCCGGTCTCCGGGTCGCGCTCGGGCACGACACAGCGAGCGCAGGGGGTGACACCCTCGAAGCGGGCGCCGCCGACCGCGAACGCCGGCGCGTCGTCGCCGACGAACCGGTCCTCCCAGAACGCCGGCACGCCGGAGACCTCGAGGTTCGCGCGGAGGCGTCGTCTGGCGCTTTCGACGCTCATGTCGTCGAACCACGAGGCGACTGTTTCGAGCGTGGCGGTGCTCACGACGGCGGGGCCCATCCCCCGTCGGTCGACGAAGCCGAGCGATCCGTCCCGTCGCAGGGTGAGGTCGTGATCGAAGACCTCCGAGAACCACGCCGACGCGGCGTTGCGCTCGTTATCGAGGTCGAACTCCCTGGATCCGCCGTCCGTCTCGACGGTTACTTCCGCCGTCTCGGGGTCGTACGCCGTGTCGAGGACGTGGAAGCGATCGCTGTGTTTGGCGTTGAACACCCCGTTACCGTGTGGATTCCCGTCCACTCCGCCGGCACCAGTCACGGCGCCGGCGTCGAACAGCGCGAACTCCCGATCGCCCGCGAGCGTTCCGCCGTCGAGGACCTCGACCGAGTCGACTTCGGTTGCGTCGAGCCCCTTCACGGGGTAGATTCGGACGCGTTCGAGTCGGGGCATGGCCGGATGTGGGCGCCCGGGAACAAAGACGTTCGTCCTGATCACGTTCGCGTCCGCGTTTAAGTGTCACTAGTACGTACTCTCGGGTATGGTTTCAATCGGCGACACCGCACCAGTGTTCACGGCGACGAAGGGGACGAGCGATCACGAGGAGTTCGATCTCGGCGACCACCTCGGCGACGGACCGGTCGTGCTCGCCTTCTTCCCCGGGGCGTTCACGCCGCCCTGTACCAACGAGATGGTCGCGCTCCAGGGCCGCCTCGACGACTTCGAGGCCGCCGGCGCGACGGTGTTCGGCGTGAGCGCCGACTCGCCGTTCTCGCAGGGCGCCTTCCGTGAGGAACACGGCATCGAGTTCGACCTCGTGAGCGACATGGCCGGCGAGGCGATCCGGGGGTACGGGCTGGAGATGGACATCCCCGAGCTCGGCCTGTACGGCATCGCGAACCGGGCGGTGTTCGTCCTCGACGACGAGGGAACGGTCGCGTACTCGTGGGTCGCCGACGACCCGACCAACGAACCGCCGTACGACGACCTCCTGGATGCGGTCGTGGCGGCGTAACTACTCGCCGTCGACGGCGTCTTTCGGTTCCCCTTCGAACGTGTACGCCGCGGAGTTGTCCACGGGCTCGTAGCCGAGCACGTCCTTCGCGCGCTCGATGGAGTAGTACTTCCGGTCGTTGTCGGAGATGCCGTAGACGATCTCGTAGTCGTAGTCGGCCCGGAGACACCGATCGAACAGGCGTGCGCAGTCGCGGTGGGAGAGCCACATCGCCTGCCCGCGCTCGTACTCCCGCGGGGGGTGGCCTTCGGTGAGGTTGCCGATCCGGACACAGACCACGTCGAGGTCGGTGTGGTCGTGGTAGTAGCGCCCGAGCGTCTCGCCGCTGGCCTTCGAGACGCCGTAGAGGTTCGACGGCCGGGGGAGTTCGGTGCCGTCGAGCCGGTAGTCGTCGTCGGTGCGGTACATCTCGGGCGTGCGATCGTCGGTCTCGTAGGCGCCGACGGCGTGGTTCGAGGAGGCGAACGCGACCTTCTCGACGCCGGTGTCGGCGGCCGCGGAGAAGACGGTCTGGGTGCCGTCGATGTTGTTGGCGAGCACCGAGTCCCACGGGGCGTCGGGACGCGGGTCGCCCGCGAGGTGGATCACGGCGCCGCAGTCGGCCATCGCGTTCGCGACGGCGGCCTCGTCGGTCACGTCGGCGACCACTGTCGCCGACTCGGGGACGCCGTGTCGACGCGTTTCGGGGATCGGTTCCCGGTCGAGCAGTCGCCAGTCGTACTCGTCGGCGAGCTGTGAGAGGATAGCCTGCCCCACGCGCCCGCCGGCACCCGTCAGCAGCACCGGGTCGTCCATTCGGTTGGATATGTGGATACCGGGGGTAAATACGGTGCGGTTCGTCCGGTCGGCTCCGGTATCGCTTTCCCCCGTCGCTGCCCACCCCCGACCATGTCCGACGCGCCTACCGACGCCCAGCAGGCCTGCTTCGAGGCCGGCATCAAGTTCGGTTCGCTCTACCACCAGTTCGCCGGGACGCCCGTCTCGCCGGCCAGCACGGACAGCCTCGAGACGGCGATGGCGGAGGCGATCGGGAACCAGCCCCACTGCGAGTGGGTTTCGGTCGACATTCTCGACGACCGCGTCGCCGATGCCATCGACCACGACGAGGGGTACGCCGAACTCACGGGCTCGCTGATGGAGGTCGAGATGCGCATCGACTACGAGGGGACCGCGGTCCGGACCCGGATGACGATGGAAGAGGGCTACCCGCGGATGCGACTCGTCGCGATCGAGAACTGAGGCCGGCGCGGTGAAACTGGTCGGTGGTTTCCGTCTGAACAGCGTGCTGACTCGGCAATGGCCGGTGTTTTCAGTTTCACTCCGTGGCGACCTTTTTACCGCACGGGTGTGCAACCTGTCGGCATGAGTCAGACCACGTTCGACGAGGACGACCTGTTCGGCGAGGCCGCCGAGGAGATGCGGGGCGAGGTCGAGAGCCACCTCGCGGACGCCCGGGCGTCGCTGCCGGCCGCCGACGCCGTCTGGGAGATCGAGTCCGACAACGCGCTGGGCGCGCTCAACTCCCTCAAGTCGGCGCTCGACACCGGCGACGCCGCCGAACACCTCCGCGCGGCGAAGAAGCAGTACGTGATGGGCGAGCGCGCCGACGCCTTCGAGGACGCCGACGATCTGGAGGACGAGATCGACGACTTGGAGGACCTCATCGAGGACATCCAGGACGCCCACGAGGACGTGGGCGACCTCGCGGGCACGCTGCCCGAGATCCGCTCCGAACTGCAGGACGCCGCGGGCGGGGACGAAACCGACGAGTAGCTACGCGGTCCGCTCCTGGAGCGCGTCGAGCAGCTCGACCAGCGCCGCCGTCGCGAGTTCTTCCAGTTCTTCGCCCCGCGCGGCGTCGCCCTCGCTCGGGTCGCCGACGACCCCGTTCCCGGTGAACTCGTCGCTGTCGACGGCGAGGTTCACGCCCGAGACCCAGTCGCCCCAGCGCTCGCTCCCGTTCTCGCGGGCCGCCTCGACGCGATCCTCCCGGACGAGGTCGGGGCGTTCGTGCCGCAGGAACGCGGTCTCCAGCGGGCCGGCGTGGCCCATGTCGCTCGTGTGCTCGCCGACGGCTTCGAACCACGTGAACGGCGCGACCCGCGCCACCCCGTCGCGGGTGAGTCGGGCGGCGACCTCCCGGAGCGCGTCGACGTTCCCGCCGTGGCCGTTGACCAGCACCACCGCGTCCGGCCCGCCGCCGCCGGCGAGGCTCTCCGCGGTCTCGCGGACGTACGCCCGGAACGTGTCCGGCGACACCCAGAGCGTGCCGTCGAACGCGCGGTGTTCCTCGCTGATCCCGACGGGGATCGTCGGCGCGACCAGTACGGACTCGCCCGTCTCCGCCTCGTAGGCGGCGGCGCCGGCGTCGGCGACGGTCTCGGCGGTCAGGCTGTCGGTGCCCAGCGGCGCGTGCGGGCCGTGTCCTTCGGTCGAGCCGACCGGGAGCACGGCGAGGTCGGCGTCGGCGTCGCGAACGTCGGTCCAGGTGGCGTCGGCGAGGCGCATACCCGGGGATGGAGTGGCTGGCGCTTGTAGGCTGTGGGTCGGGGTGATGGGTATCGTCGTCGGCTTCGCACAGCCACGGCAGACGCTCCGAGCGAGCGGCCGGCGCCGCTCGCTGGTCACGTGCCGTGGCTGGCTAGAAGAACGTCACGACCTCGATCAGCCCAAGCGTCACCAGCAGCCGCCCGACGCTGCCGACGAACGTCGCCAGCGCGAACCGGTAGTAGTCCTCCTCCAGCACCGAGAACGCGTAGATCGAGAGCGTGTCGGGGAACGTCGGGACACAGAGCGCCAGGGCGAGGCCGCCGTAGCCGTACTTCTTCGCCAGCTGGACCACCTTCTTCTCGGACCACTCGACCACGTCGAACCGCGAGCGCCGCAGCGCCCGCGTCACGGGGCCGGACTCCTTGGCCTCCTGGCCGATGTGGAACGCGAACACGGAGCCGGCGGCCTTACCGACGCCGGAGACGAGGATGATCACCGCGAGTCGCATGGTCTGACTCAGTCCCAGATCCAGCGGCGCCGCCAGCACGATCTCGCTCACGCCCGGGAGTGCGAACGCGATCAGGAACGAGTAGACGAAGATCGCGACGAGGCCGACCGGACCGGTGGCGGTCTCGACGAGTCGGGAGAGCGGGCCGCCGGAAGCGGTGTGCTGGAGCAGGACCGCGAGCGGGGAGACGAGCGGGTCGAAGCCGGGGACCGGCAACACGGGTGGGTATCCAGCCTGGGCCGACCTAAGTCTTCAGGTTCGGGACCGTTCCGCACCGTCGTCGCCGGTCCCGGAGAGGGCGTCGCTGACCGGGATCTCGGTCGCGTCCGACGCCTCCGACTCGCCGAACCCCGCCGAGAGCACGCGCGTCAGCGCCTGTTCGACGCTCTCGTCGGTCTCCTCGTACTCGTCGGGGTCGACCTCGACGACGAAGCCGGTGGTGATGTTCGGCGCGGTCGGGAGGAAGAGCACGTCCCGGCCGTCGGAGGTGCGCTGGCCGGTCTTGAACGCGGTCATCCGCATCCCGTTCCAGGGCTCCAGCTTCACCGGCTGCTGGAGCTCGCTCGCGCCCGAGACCGCGGTCTCGACGGCCAGCTTCGAGGCGTTGTACAGCACGCGGACGCCGGGGAGGCGGTTCACGATGTCGTCGAACAGCCCCTCGGCGATCCGCCCCATCTGGGTGCGCATCAGGTAGCCGGCGGCGAGCGTGATCGTCAGGAACAGCCCCAGCGTCAGCCCGAGCTCCAGCGCCATCGCCGCCGCTTCGAGGGTAATCGGCGCCGGCACCAGCCCCGGCGGGATGCGGTCCGGCGGCACGTTCAGGGGCAGCCCGAGCAGGTGGCCGATCAGCCAGCGCAGCACCAGCAGCAACACCAGGACCGGGAGGACGACGATCAGGCCGCTGGCGAAGTCGCGCTTCCACCGAGTCATTGTCGACACGTGTCGCCGCGAGAAGTAAAGCGGTACCGCTCCGCGAGCTCCCTCGCTCACGATTGCGTAACGCGGTTACCCGCTCACGATTGCCCGCAGCGCGAACAGCGCGTTCTCCTTGCGCTCGCGCAGGCGGCGGTAGAAGTACGAGAGCCACTTGTCGCCGTAGGGTGCGTACTGCCAGACCTCCTCGCCCTCGGCGGCGAGCTCGCGTTGCGCGTTCCCACGGACCCCCATCAGCATCTGGATCTCGAACTCCCGATCGTACTCCTCGCGCAGGTCGCGGGCGTAGTCGATCATCTCCGGGTCGTGGCTGCCGACGGCGACCTCGCCCTCGTACTCCGCGAACAGCGTCTCCAGGTCCTTCCGGTAGCGCTCGTTGACCGCCGACTTCTCGGTGTACGCGATCGACTCGGGCTCGTCGTAGGCGCCCTTCACCAGGCGGATCTTCCCCGGCACGTCCGAGAGCCGTTCGAGGTCGTCGCTCGTGCGCCGGAGGTTCGACTGCACACACTGCCCCACGCCGCCGTCGAACTCGCGACCGAACTCCTCGAAGGCGTCGAGGGTCACGTCGGTGGTGTCGGCGTCCTCCATGTCACACCAGACGAACACGCCCGCGTCCTGTGCGGCCTCGACGATCGAGCGGTAGTTCGACGTGAACACGTTGTCGCTGATGTCGATCCCGAGCTGGGAGGGCTTGACGGAGATGCAGGCGTCCACGTCGCTGTCGGCGATGTCACGGACCAGCGCGCGGTAGGCCTTCGTGTCGGCGGCGGCGTCGCGCGGGTCGTCGTAGTGCTCGCCGAGGAGGTTCAGGATCACGTTCACGCCGTCGTCGTTCGCTCGCGCGGCGTGGTCGAGTGCGGCCGCGGGGCTCTCACCCGCGACGAAGTTGCTGGCGATCGGGGGTATCACACCCGTACAGTTCGCCGGGGGGAGCCTAAAACCGTTGGGCTCCGGCCTGCGTCACCGCTTCGGCGACGGTGAGCAGCCGACTCCAACTGGTCGTACCGGCCCGTAGCGCGGTCAGATCGGTGGCCTCGACGGTCACCGCCACGGTGTCGCCGTCGCGGGTAACCCCCGCACTCGCTCGATCGTCGTCGACGCCGCCGACCTCGGGTTCGAGACTCTCGAAGACACGTCTGGCGCGGTCGGGAGAGTCGAACGAGATAGAGAGGGTAGCGCTGTGTGCCGTCACTTCACGTCGACTTCCTTCACGTCGCCGCCGCGTTCCTTCAGCAGGACGCGGTGGCCACAGTAGGGACAGCGGACGCCGCCGTACTCGTCGAGTTCGACGTCGCGCTTACAGCGGGAGCACTTGTAGCTCATTCGTTACTCGCTCTCTTCGGAGAGTGCCGCGCGAATGGACCGCTTGACCGAGCGCCCGCCGGGCGTCTCGGGGCGGTAGGCGCCGCCGGTGAAGGTTTCGCCCGTCTCCTCGTTCTTCCAGATGCCGGTGCCGATTCGCTTGACGGAGTCGCCGTCGACGGTGGCGTTCTCCATCGCGTCCTCGATCTCCGAGACGCGTCGTCGCGAGACCCGCCCGTAGCGAGCGCCGAAGCGCCCGGCGCTGCCGGTGGACCGAGCCTTGTTCTCAGCCATAGTGGAGGTGAGTAACCCCAGCGCGCACAAAAACCCTGCGAGTCGCCCCGACTACTCCGCCTGAAAACCGGCGTCGACCAGCGCCTCGTTGAGCGCCGCCCGAACCCGTTCGCCGGTTTCGCGGTCCATCGCCGTCGTCACCACCCGGTTCTCCTGGACGCTGGAGCCGTCGCGGATCAGCAGGCGGACGTTGCCGTTCTGCCCGGCCCGGGTCGCCTTCGCTCGCACGCCCCCGCGGCTCCCGCCCCCGCCGGCCTCGATGGGGCCCGGGATCAGCTTCTTCACGTTCGGGTGGGCGGCGACGGTGTTCACCACGTCCCGGCCGTCCCGGCCGCCGATGAGCGTGGAGTGGGAGCCGCCGAGTTTCTCCTCGGGCGCGGTCCGGACGACCTCCAGCGACCGCTCGCCGCGCTGATTTCGAACGCGCTCGACGGGGTCGTCGTCGGGCACGCGGTAGAACCGGTGGTGGAGCTGGGCGCGACACTCACGCAGCGGCTCGCGTGCGCCGGCGGCGTACACCTCCTCGGGTCGCTTGCGCCGGATCTCGTCGGCAACCTTCCCGGCGAAGTTCCGGAGTTCGACGACTCGTGCCTCGGGATCCTCCTCAGGGACGGTGGTGATCGTGGTTTCGCCGACGATCTCGGGCTCCTCGTCGTCGGCGTGCTCGGGCGGATCCCGCAGGAAGGTGAGCGTCGCCCGCTCGCGCTCGAACGCGACGACGACGGCGTCGCAGTTGGCGGTGTCGCAGGCCAGACAGTAGTCGCCCGGCCGGTCGAGGTCGGTACCACACCGCCGACAGTTCATGTCGGGAGGAGGCGGCTGGCCGGGAAAAGCGGAGCGCTTGCGGTCTTCGTGTCACGGGGCGCGGTTTCGGCTACAGATCCGTGGGGTCGGTCTTCAGGTACTCCCGGAGCACCGTCGTCGCGTAGCTCCCCGAGGGCAGCGCGAACTCGAACGTCAGCGGGTCGCGTTCGACACCCATCTCGGTGTCGACCAGGATCGCCCGCCGCGTCCCGGTCGACTCGAAGTTCCCCGGCAGGTCGAACAGCGCCGGTTCGAGGCCGAGCTCGTCGAACACCTCGCGCTCGATCTCGCCCGGCTCGCCGTCGGCGAACTCGGTCCCGGTGCCGATCAGCGGCGCGGTCACGAACGCCCGACCGCGCTGACAGTGACGCGCGAGCACGTCGACGCGGCTCTCGGTCGCGCGCTGGATCCTGTCGGGATCGGGCTTCCGGACGGCGTCGATCCCCGTGTCCGCGAAACAGCACACGTCACCCGCAACCGGTTCGTGGAACGGGAGCCCGCGATCGAGTCGCTCGCTCAGGATCCGGTTGAACGCGTAGGACTGCGCGGCGTTGACGAACAGCCGCTGGAGGTTCGACGGGACGGCTTCGAGCGCGTGGCGCCACGGGTCCGCGGCTTCGTCCTCGCCGGCGTCGACCTCGCCGCCGTCGGCGCCGCCGGCGCCGCGCTCCTGCAGGCGGTGGAGCATCGACCGCTCGTACCCGAGTTTCCGGGGCATCACGTCGAGGCAGGCGCCCCAGTCGGGGTCGTCACTCGCGGCCTGCTCGTCGACGACCGCCCGCGCCTCGCGGGTGTCGTCGGGTTCCGTTTCGTAGGGGTTCCCGACGTACGCCAGCACCGCCTCGCGCCACTCCCGGCGGACGATCGCGAGCCCGACCTCGTGGGTGACGGGCCGGCGGCTGCCGAAGCGCTGGTGGCCGAAGACGTTGGGGACGCCGATCCGGTCGCCCTCGCCGTCGCCGGCGAACGCGCGAAGTTGGTCGGTGATCTCGTCGGCGTTCGCCGGGGTCTCGGGGTCGCGAACCGTGATCTCGAAGGCGTTGCCCGCGAGGTCGCCGTAGGAGAGGTGGCGGCCGGCGCGGCCGACGACCTCGATCTCGGCGTCGCGGATCTCGGGCAGGTCCTCGGGGTCGGCGTCGTACACCGAGAACAGCTGGGTGGTGACGGCGTACTTGTCCTTCGTGCCGGCCCAGTCGACCCGCTCGCGGGAGATCTCCATCGCGTCCGAGAGCCGGCCGGCGAAGTCGTTGGTGTCCCAGCCGGTCAGCGTCGCCCGGAGCACGAGGTACGGGTAGTCGCCGGCGCCGGCGTCGACGGGATTGGTGTCGAAGTTTTCCAGTTCCCGCACGCGGAAGTCGTCCGGACGATCCCGGAGGCGGCCGCCGACGCCGTCGGCGTCGCTGACGTACCACTCGACGCCGATCGTGCGCTCGCGGGGGTGGGCCTCACGCATCGCTTTCCGATACCCCGGCTCGGGAGTTAACGCTGTCCGTCCCGACGCCGACCGTCAGTCGAGCGCCCTCGGACCCCGGCCTCAGTAGAGCGAGAGGTCGCCGGTCACGCGGTCGACGATCTCGTCCTCGCCGGGGCCGATCGCGACCGTCGTCGCCGTCCCGGGATCGAGTTGGGTGTGGCCCGCGTCGCGGACGACCGCGTTGGGGAGCCCCTCCCGCTCGGCGCGGTCGGCGAGTTCGAACAGCTGGTCCTCGCCGCTGCCTTTCAGGACGACTTTCTTCTGGCCCTCGCCCTTCCAGGCCCGGCGCGTACGTTCGTCGGCGTCCTCGTAGGCCGAGAGCGACGCGTGTGCAACCTGCGCGGCCAGCTTGCCGGTCCCCATCGCGAGGTCGGTCCGGGCGACGATCGCCTGCTTCATACCCGCTTCTCCCCGGGGACGCGGGAAAGCGCTTCGGGACCGGCCGTCGACGGCAGGCTATTTGTCGCCCGGCGAACACCGTGGCGCCATGGCCGGTCCCCGAACGCCCCTCCTCCGACCGGATCGGTACTTCCGCGAACACGACGGCTCGCCCCCGCTCGCCCACGCGGCGGCCGTCGTCGCCGTGGTGACGGTCGCCGTCGCGGCCGGGATGGCCGTGTTCCTCGACCAGTTCGCCGCCGCGCTCGACACGACGGTCACCGTCGACAACCCGGCGTACCCCGGCGACGCGTTCTGTGAGGACGGAACGTTCGACCGGACGCCGTCTGGCTGTGGCGAGCCGAAGACCGTCGAGCGGAACCTCGGCGCGATGGTCGTCGAGGAGCTCTCGTGGCTCCCGCCGGCGTCGGTCGTGCTCGTCCCGCTCTGGTGGCTCTGGCACACGACCGTCCTCTACGGCGCCGGACGGGCCGCGGGCGGCTCCGGGAACTTCGCCGAGATCGCCGCCGTCGCCGGCTGGGGGATGGCGCCGAGCCTCCTCCGACTCGTCGCCGTGCTCGGGTTCACGGTGCGCCAGCTCCGGTCGGTGTCGGTCCCCGCGGACCCGGAGAGCGCGATCGCGGTACTCCAGTCGGCGATCGTGGGCGTCGAGGTCGTCGGGCTGATCGCGGTGCTGCTCGTCGGCGTCTGGGCCGGCGCGATCCGGGCGTACGGCCTCGCCGACGCCCACGGGATTCCGGTGCCGACGGCAGCCACCGTGGTCGCGGGGCTGACGCTGGTCGGCTTCGTGTTCGAACTCGCCTGAGTCGGCGGCGTCGTGAACGGACGACCGGCGGACGCCCGAAGCGGTGTGCCGTACGCCCGCTCGCCGCTCGGGGGTGGCGCTCGGCGCACGGGTGGACCGCCCCGTCGTTCCGTTTCGGTCCTCGCCGGACCGGGGCGTTTAGGCACCCCCGGCCCCTGCCTCTCGGGTATGATCCTCTCGGACCGCGACATCCTGCGCCGGATGGAGGAGGGCGACCTCGTCGTCGAACCCATCGATGACCTCGACACCCAGCTCCAGCCGGCGAGTCTCGACCTCCGACTCGGCGAGGAGTTCCTCGAGTTCCAGCGCACCAACATCTCCTGCATCCACCCCAACCGCGAGCAGGAAGTCGGCGACTACGTCCGCGAGACCACCGTGTCCGAGGGCGACGAGTTCATCCTCCACCCCGGGGATTTCGTCCTCGGGACGACGAAGGAGCGCGTCGACGTGCCCGACGACCTGATCGCGACCGTTCAGGGGCGCTCCTCGCTCGGCCGCCTCGCGGTCGTCATCCACGCCACGGCGGGCATCGTCGACCCCGGCTACCGGGGACAGATCACGCTCGAGCTCTCGAACCTCGGGACGGCGCCCGTCGCGCTCTCGCCGGGGATGCGGGTCTCACAGCTCATCTTCACCGAACTCTCCTCGGCGGCCGACCGCCCCTACGGCGTCGACCGCGACTCGAAGTACCAGAACCAGGAAGGCCCACAGGCGTCCCGGATCGGCGTCGATCCGGAGTTCTCGGGGGAGGGGGAATGAAGTTCGTCGAGGAGGTCGTCGTCGACGCCTTCCTCCCGACGTACCGGGCGATGCTGGCCGAGCGCCTCCGCGAGCGCGGGCTCACCCAGGCCGAGGTCGCAGACCTGCTGGGCGTGAGCCAGTCGGCCGTCTCGAAGTACGCCCACGGCGAGGTCGACGTCCACCCCGACGTCGAGGGCGACGAGCGCGTCCAGGCGCTCGCCGACCGCGTGGCCGAGGGGCTGGCCGACGGGACGCTCAGCCGCGTCGGCGCGCTGGTCGAGGCCGAAGTGCTGATCCGGGAACTGGAGGACGGCGACCTGCTGGCCCGCCTCCACGAGGCGGCCGTCCCCGAACTGGCCGACGCCGACGCGACGTTCGCAGTCCACGACGCCGACTCGGCACTGCGCACGAGCGAGCAGGTGCTCGCCTCGGTCCGGCGCGGCCTCCGGGTGCTCACCAACGCCTCGGGCTTCGCAGGCCTGATCCCCAACGTCGGCACGAACCTCGTCGAGACGCTGCCGGACCCCACGGGCATCGAGGACGTGGCCGCAGTCCCGGGCCGGATCGTCGACGTGAAAGGCGCCGCGACGGTGCCGGGCGACCCGGAGTTCGGCGTCAGCGAGCACGTCGCCGGGATCCTGCTCGCCGCCCGCGCCGGCGGGACAGCAGCTGCCGCCGCGGTGAACGTCGCCTACGACGAGGAGGTCCTGACGGCGTTCGCCGACGCGGGCTACGCGACCGTCGAGTTCGACCCCGGCGCGGGCGAGGACGCTGCGGAAGCAGCCGTCGCGGCGGCCGACCTCGACGCCGACGAGTCGTTCGTGCTCTACCAGACCGGCGCCCACGGCGTCGAGGCGATCACGTACGTCCTCGGCCCCGACGCGCCGACGGTCGCGCGAGCGGTCGTCGAGACGCTGCTGCGGTAGCGCGGTCACCGGGTCCCGGTTTCAAACGACGCCCACCAGCGGCGCGGCCAGCGCGGCGATCCACGCGACGACGCCGAGTCCGAGGACCCGCCGGTCGGTTCGTGCGGCACCGAACGCGATGACGCCGAGCGCGGCCGCCAGCGCGAGGCGGTGCTGCAGGACGTGGGTCGGAACCGGATCGACGCCGACGACCGCGAGGTCGACCCCGGCCGCGACGGCGAGCCCCGCGAACGCGAGCAGCGCGGCCGGAACGGGCGGCCGATCCCGGGCGAGGACGCTCGCCAGCGCGGGCGGGCCGACAACGAGCACGGGGTAGCCGACGGCGACGTACAGCTTCGGGTTCACGCCGGGGGCAACCGCCTCGGCGGCCAGTCCCCAGGCGCGGACGCCGAGGACGACGCCGAGGATCGCGACCGGGAGCGCGACGTCGCGACGCGAGAGTCGCCCCCGCGTCAGCGGCACGGCGGCGCCGAGGAGGGTCGCCGCCGCGAACTCCACGGTGATCCAGGTGCCGTCGCTGCCGCCGCCGAGTTGGCCGTGGGTCCGGCGGTCGATCGCCTCGACGAACGGCTCGTCTTTCAGGTCGCGCCCGACGAACGCCGCGCCGGGCTCGACGCCGGTGACGGTGTGGCGGAGCCGGAACCAGTCCCAGTACTCGGTGTGGGCCTGCAGCGCCGTCCAGTTACCCGACGGGCCGGGGTAGGCCCGGATGTGGGTTCGGTCACCGAAGTACGCGCCGACCGCCAGTTGGTACTCGGGGGCGATCCAGCGGCCGGTGCCCCCGCGGTCGGGGGTGACGTAGGAGTACCGGACCGAGCCGTGGGCCGGCCGCCACGGCGACGCGCCGACGGTCGCGTTCTGGCCGGCGACCGTCCAGTTCGTCCCCGAGCGATCGACGAACGCCCGCCTGACCCTGTCGGGCCCGCCGTAAACGACGACGTTGAGTGCGAGCGTCCGGCCGGCGGTCGACTGCCGCCGGCTGGTGTACGGCCAGACGTAGCTCTCGGTCCCGGCCGGCGAGACGAGTTGGTCGGCCGGGGGGACCGACGGCTCGGCCGTCGACGACCCGACCGCGGCCGTCCCGGCCAGCGCGGCGGCGACGAGCACGGCCGCCAGCAGGACGCGTCGTGAACGCACGGTCGTCCTTGCGGCGCCACCGACAATACTGTTCGCGTGAGCGGGCCGGCGACGCTCGCCTTATCCGGCTCGCAGCCCTCCCCTCGTCCATGAACATGCTCGTCGACGGCGAGTGGCGGACCGGCGCGTACGAATACACGGACGAGTCGGGGGAGTTCGACCGCCAGGAGAGCAGCTTCCGTGACTGGCTCGACGGGGGCGTCGCCGCGGCGGGCGAGGAGCCGGTATCCTCGACGTTCACTCCCGAGTCCGGCCGCTACCACCTCTACATCTGTCGGGCGTGCCCGTGGGCCCACCGCGCGGCGATGGTTCGACGGCTCCGGGGACTGACGGACGAGATCTCCGTCTCGCTGGTCCAGCCCGAACGCTACGACCAGGGCTGGGAGTTCTCCGACGACCACCCCGACCCGCTGCACGGCTACGACTACCTCCGGGAGGTGTACACCGACGCCGACCCCGGGTACACCGGTCGCGTGACGGTCCCCGCCCTCTGGGACAAGCAGACCGAGACCATCGTCAACAACGAGTCCAGCGAGATCATGCGGATGCTGGATACCGCCTTCGACGGCAACGACGCCTCGCTGTACCCCGAAGACCGGCGCGAAGCGATCGACGAGATCGTCGACGCCATCTACGGGCCGATCAACAACGGCGTCTACCGCGCCGGCTTCGCGGGCACGCAGGGGGCGTACGAGGACGCCGTCGACGACCTGTTCGACGCGCTCGACCACTGGGACGCCGTCCTCGCGGACCAGCGCTACCTCGCCGGCGACGGCGAGCGCCTCACCCTCGCGGACGTGGCGATGTTCGCGACGCTGATCCGGTTCGACCACGTCTACCACACCCACTTCAAGTGCAACCGCCGGGCGATCCACGAGTACCCGAACCTCTGGGGGTACACGAAGGACCTCTACCAAACCCGGGGGATCGCCGAGACGGTGAACATGGACCACATCACCCGGCACTACTACGGCAGCCACGCCGACATCAACCCCAAGCGCATCGTGGCGACGGGCCCGGACATCGACTTCGACGAGTCCCACGGCCGGGACGGTCTGTCGGGCGAGCCGCCGCTCCCGCAGTAGTCTCGCCGCAGCGACACATCCATACGCTGCCCGGCCGCACCGCCGGCATGGTCCTCGGTCTCTCCGGCAGCGACCTGTTCGGCGCCGCGCTGGTCGCCGTCGGCGCGGTCGTCCTCCTGTTCAGCGCCCGCTACGTCCGGCGTGCGATCGGCGTCGTCCGGGCACGCTCGGTCGCGACGCTCGACGGAACACCCGCGGGAACGCTCGTCCGCGTCGCCGGCACGGCCCGGGAAGCCGAGGCGGGAACGCTGACGGCGCCGTTCTCCGGCCGGGAGTCGCTCGTGCTCCGGTACGCCGTCGAGGAACGCCGACTCAGCCCGTACCTCCTCCCGTGGTTCGTGACGATCCACGAGCGGGCGGGCTCGAACGCCTTCTCCCTGCGGACCGCCGAGGGCGTCGTCGACGTGACTCGACCGACCCGGACGGTCACGCTCGCGCGGGACACCGTCGCGACCGTCGCGGCGGGCGAGACACCCCCGGACAGCGTCGCCCGTTTCGAGCAGCGAACCGGCGCGCTCCCGGCGACGACGCGCTGGCGCGACCCGCCGACGGGGCTCCGGACGATCGCGAAGCACCTCTCGCTGGGGACCCGTCGCTACACCGAGGAGCGCGCGACGCCGGGCGACGACGTGACTGTCGTGGGGCGGGTGACCGACGGCGGCCTCGACCCGGTCGTGGTCTCTGACCGCCCGCGTACGGAGACCCTGCGCCGGATGGCGGGCACGTCGCTGATCGGCCTGGCTATCGGCGCGTTCGCGGTCGCGCTGGGTTGTGTGTTGCTCGTGATCTGACTCGGCGGCAGAACTGCCTTGACGCTCCGCCACGAGGTAGAGGTATGCCAACGCCAACGGAGCGGGTTCGCGCCTGCGAACGCTCGAAGATCCGCGTGATGTTCGACCTCGCGGAGGCCGCCGACCGCGACCTCGTCCGACTGGAGGTCGGGGAGCCGGACTTCGACACGCCCGAGCACATCGTGGAGGCCGCCGCCGACGCCGCCCGCGCGGGCGAGACCCACTACACCTCCAACGCCGGCCTGCCCGAACTCCGGGCCGCCATCTCGGAGACGCTGGACCGCGACTACGACGTGTCCTACGACCCCGAGCAGTTCGTCGTCACCAACGGCGGGATGGAGGCGCTCCACCTCGCGACCCTCTCGACGGTCGGGCCCGGCGACGAACTCCTGCTCCCCTCGCCGTCGTGGCCCAACTACTGGGCGCAGGCCCGACTCGCCGACGCCGTCCCGGTCGAGATCCCGATGCCGGAATCGACCGGCTACGCGCTCGACGCCGACCGCGTGATCGAGCGCATGAGCGAGGACACGGGCGCGGTGGTGCTCTGCTCGCCCGCCAACCCCACCGGCCAGCTGTACGACCCCGACGAGATCCGCGCGGTCGTCGACGCTGCGGCCGAGCACGACGCCTACGTGCTCGCCGACGAGGTGTACCTCGGGCTGACCTACGACCGCGATCCGACCGGGATCGCCGCGCTGACTGGGCACCCCGACCACGTGCTCACCATCGGCTCCTGCTCGAAGACGTACGCGATGACGGGCTGGCGGGTCGGCTGGCTCGGCGGCCCGCAGGAGGTGATCGACGAGGTGACCAAGATCCACGAGAGCACGACCGCCTGTGCGGGCTCGGTCGCCCAGCACGCCGCGATCGCTGCCCTCACCGGCCCGCAGGACCCCGTCGAGGAGATGTACGACGCCTTCGCCGAGCGCCGGGACTACGTCGCCGAGCGGATCGACGCGATGGACGGCGTGTCGGCGCCGACGCCCGACGGCGCGTTCTACGCCTTCCTCGACGTGGACCTGCCGGGGAGCAGCCTCGACGTCGCCAAGCGCCTGCTCCGGGAGCGCGACGTGGTACTCGCACCCGGGGACGGCTTCGGCGAGGCCGGGGAAGGGAAGCTCCGGCTCTCCTTCGCGAACTCACTGGAACAGTTGGAGAAAGGGCTGGACGGCATCGAGGCGGCGGTTCGGGAGAGCTGAGTCGCTTATCGCATCAGCTCGCCGCCGTTCACGTTCAGGGTCTCCCCCGTCACGAACCCCGCGTCGCGCAGGTACGCACACGCGTCGGCGATGTCCTCCACCTGCCCGATCCGCCCGACGGGGATCCGTGCGATCTCCTCGGCCAGTTCCTCCTCGGTCCGGTCGCTCACCATGTCGGTCTCGATGTGGCCCGGCGCGACCGCGTTCACCCGGATCTCCGGCGCGAAGTCCTTCGCGTGGCTCTTGGTCAGCGAGAGGAGCGCCCCCTTCGAGGACGCGTAGTGCACCTCGACCGGCGCGCCCTCGAACGCGAGGATCGAGGAGACGTTGACGATCGAGGGGCCGTCGTCGGACGCCCGCAGGTGAGGGAGCGCTGCCTTCGTGACGTTGAACGCGCTGTTGACGTTCACGTCCATCACGCGGTCGAAGTCCGCCGGGTCGAGGTTCTCGGTGAAGGTGTGCTGGTCGATCCCGGCGTTGTTGACCACGTGATCGACGCCGCCGAACGCGTCGACCGCCGTCTCGACCAGTCGCTCGGCGGCGTCGGGATCGGCCACGTCGGCGCCGACGACGACTGCCTCCTGCCCGGCCGACCTGACGCGTGCTGCGGTTTCCTCGGCCGCCTCCTCGCTGGTGTGGTAGTTCACCGCGACGTCGTAGCCGTCGGCGGCGTAGCGTTCCGCGATCCCGCGCCCGATACCCCGCGACGAACCGGTGACGATGACTGCTGGCACGTTTCCACATGGTCGCTCCGGCACTTGGCTCTCGGGGTGGCGGCGACGGCGGCCGGGTCGCCCTCGCCCGCGACGCACTCTTGCCCGCCGAGGCCCATCCCCCCGATATGGGCCGCTTCAGCCGGCGGCTGCGCCGCCTCGCGCCGCCGCCCCGGGTCGTCGACTGGGCGATCCTCGCCGTGGTCGCGGGCGCCGTCGCCACGGGGCTGCTCGCGTGGACCGGCTGGCTCCCGGCGGCGCTACCGGTCGACCTCCACGGGATCGTCGGCCTCACGCTCGCCTGCCTGCTCCTCTTCAAGTTCGCCCGCGTCGCCCGGCGCGTGCTGGATCGTGGTCGCTGGGATCCTTCGACGCCGATCTCCGTCCTGCTGGGAAGCCTCGCCGTCGCCGTGCTCGCCTCGGGCGCGTTCTGGGGGCTGGGCGGGAACGTCCCGCTGGGCCCGTGGACGACGCTCGCCGCCCACGTCGGCTTGGGCCTGCTCGTCGTCCCGATCCTCCTCCTGCATCTCCGCGCCCGCCTCCGGTTCCCCTCCCGGACCGACGCGTCCCGCCGGAGCGCGCTCCGGTTGGGTGGGCTGCTCGTCGCCGGCACGATCGCGTGGCGCCTCAGCGAGGCCGTCGGGTCGCTCCGCGGCGCGACGATCGCTGAGACCGGCTCGAAACCGACGGGCGAACTCTACGACACGGAGACGGAGGGCGGCTCGTTCCCCGTCACCTCGTGGGTCGCCGACGACCCCGAGCCGATCGACCGGTCGAACTGGACGCTCACGGTCGCGGGGCTGGACGATGCGGCGGTCGAGCTGGCGTACGGCGACCTGCTCGCCGCCGCCGGCGAGGAGCGCCGCGCGAGGCTCGACTGCACCAGCGGCTGGTACACGGTTCAGGACTGGGAGGGGGTCCGCGTGGGCGACCTGCTCGCCGAGGCTGGCGTCGACGCGGGCGTCGACGGTGCAGGGGAGGCGGCGAGCGAGGCCCGCTGGGTGCGGTTCGTCAGCGTCACGGGCTACCGCTGGAGCCTCCCGATCGAGGAGGCCCGCGACGCGCTACTGGCCACGGCCATCGACGGCTCCCGGCTGGCCCACGGCCACGGCGGGCCCGCGCGGCTGGTCGCGCCCGGCCGCCGGGGGTTCCAGTGGGTGAAGTGGGTTGAGCGCGTCGAACTCCGGCGCGACCCGGACCCCGCGCAGTGGGCGGTCACGCTGGTGAGCGGGTTCGACTGACCCTCGGTGCGCGGCTTTTTGTCACTCCGTCACTCCCCACCGAGCATGGACCGAATCGCCGTCGACGACCTCGACGACAGCATCCAGGCGGCCGCGGTGATGCGCCACCTCACCGAGCCGCTGGGAACGACGGATTTCGCGATGAACTACTACGAACTCGAACCGGGGGACTCCTTCGCCTTCGCGTACCACAGCCACGAGGTACAGGAGGAGGTGTTCTACGTGATCGAGGGGACGGCGACGTTCGAGACCGAGTCCGGTCCGGTCGAGGTCGGGCCCGACGAGGCGATCCGGTTCGGCCGCGAGGAGTTCCAGCGCGGCTGGAACCGCGGCGACGAGCGCGTCGTCGCGCTGGCGCTTGGCGCGCCGCTCGAGTACGGCGACCAGGTGAAACTCCGCTACTGTCCGGAGTGTGCCGAAGAGACCGACAACGAACTCGACCGCGCCGACGACGAGGAGGCCGTCGTCGCGTGCTGTAAGGAGTGTGGGACCGAAACCGGGCGCTGGTACCGCGGGTCGATGCCGGGCGAGGTCCCCTGATTACGCGGAGCCCTCGTCCGACTCGGCGGACTCCTCGCCGCCGGCCGTCGCGGGACCGCTCCCGTCCGTGCGGTCGCGCTCGCGGTCCGCGAGGATCGCAAAGCCCGGGAGGCCGATGCCGAGACCGACGGCGAAGGGGACCCAGAACAGCGGCTCGCCGACGAACAGCAGCGCGAGCGAGAAGGCGAACGCGCCGATCACCGAGAACCCCGCCAGCCGGTCGAGCCGGTAGCTCCGTGTCGTGTCGTCCTCGGTGCCGGGGGACTCGCTCATGGCCTGATCGAGGTGACGCGCGCTCAAAGGCGCTGTGTTCCAGTCGTCGACGGGCTCAGACGGCGAACTCGTAGACCTCGTCGCCGACGTGGTGCAGCGACTCGATCACCTTCCCGCTGTCGCCCAGCATCTCCCCGCCGTCGACCAGCGCGCGGCCGACCGCCAACGCCTTCCCGTGGCTCTCCTCGACGATCACGACGAGGTCGCCCTCCTCGATCCCCTCGTCGGCCTCGGTGATCCCGGGACGCATCACGTCGGCGCCGTTGCTCACGAACGACACCGCGCCGGCGTCGACGGTGACGACGCCCTCCGCGGGTGGGTGGGCGTTCGCGCCACGGACCGAGAGGAACGGCTCGCCGTCGTAGTAGAGCACGTCGGGGTCGCCGTCGACCAGCACCACGTCGAACTCGGTGTCCTCGAGCTCCACCAGTTCGTACGTGTCGGCGTCGAGGGCGACGCCCAGTCCCTCGTCCAGCGCAGTCTCGATCTCGTCGACGGCGTCACTCCGCAGGTGGTGGCGGGAGCTGATCTCCATACCGGACAGTCGGCCGTCTCGGGAAATAAATCGCCCGCTCCGGAGCGTTCTCCGGCGGCGCCCCCGAAACGCCTACCTGCCGGCTCCGCCAACGGGGACCATGAGCGAAACTGACGACGCCCAGGCCCAGGCCGGAACCGCCGAGGGGCAGGGGCCCGTGCTGATCTCCGAAGCCCTCGACGAACGGCTGGAAGAGAAACGCGACGAGCTGTTCGAGGAGTTCGACCTCCGGGACGAGTTCCCGCCCGCGGTGCTCCGGGAGGCCGAGCGCCGCGTCGAGAACGTCGGACAGGAGATCCAGGACGAACTTGACGACCGGCATGACCTCCGGGACCTGACGGCGTGGACCACCGACCCCGCCGACGCACAGGACTTCGACGACGCGCTCTCGGTCGAGGAGCACGACGACGAGTACGTGCTCTACGTCCACATCGCGGACGTGAGCCACTACGTCCACCCGGACTCGCTGATGTGGGAGGAGGCCGTCGAGCGCTGTAACACGGTCTACCTGCCGGCGTACACCACGCACATGCTCCCGCCGGCGCTGGCGGAGACTGTCTGCTCGTTGGTGCCCGAGGAGGACCGACTCGCCCACACCGTGGAGATGCACCTCGACAAGGAGAACCTCTCTTTCGAGGAGATCGATATCTACAAGTCCGTCATCAACTCCGACGAGCGGCTCACCTACACGCAGTGTGAGCACCGACTCGACGACGAGGACGCGCCGTTGCACGACGAGAACCAGCTGGCGTTCGAGCTCGCCGACCGCATGCACGAACAGCGCAAGGCGGACGGTTCGCTCGTGCTCAACCCCCGCCGGGACCGGGCGCACACGATGATCGAGGAGTGCATGCTGAAGGCGAACAAGGCCGTCACGCACACGCTGATGTGGGACCGCGGCGTCGAGGCGATGTACCGCGTTCACCCCCAGCCCACCCCGGACCAGTGGAACGAGGCGCTGAAGGAGATCCAGGAACTGAACGGCGTCTCCATTCCGGGCGAGGCGTTCGGGGACGACCCGCGGAAGGCGGTCAACGCCGCCCTGGAGGAGTCGCCCGGGCGCTCGCTGGACAAGATCCAGCGCGCCGTGTTGAAGGTGATGCCCCGCGCGAAGTACATGAACGACCCCTTCGGCGGCCACCACGCGCTCAACTTCGACATCTACGGCCACTTCACCTCGCCCATCCGGCGGCTGTCGGACCTGATCAACCACTGGATCGTCCACACCAACGAGGTGCCGGAGGACCTGATCGAACTCTGTGACCGCGCCTCGGACAAGCAGAAGGACGGCGAAACTGCGGAACGGCTGTACAAGCAGTTCATGCAGGAGCAGGGCCTCGATCCGCACGCGGTGAACAACCGTGGCCTGGAGGTCGTCGACGCCGAGGACGCCGATCACGACGTATAGGGTTTTAGCGTTCGCGTTTTTGCTGGATCTCTTGGTCGAGTAGCGTCGACGACGACGCTCCTGCCAGAGCGACCGAACCGATCCCCACTCACGCCGAAGGGGAAACACCCACGTACCGCGAACCACTCCCTGCGAGTAATGCAGTCCACCCCGAGCAGGCACGCGAATCACACCAGCCTCGGAGGAGCCCTGTCGTGACCGAACAGCCCCACGGGACCCGCGTCGGCGTCGACATCGGCGGCACGTTCACCGATGTGGTCGCCGTCCGCGACGGCGAGGTCACCGTCACGAAGACGCCGTCGACGCCCGACGAGCCCGAGCGCGGCGTGATGAACGGCCTCGACGAGAGCGAGGCCGCCGCGGGCTACGCGCCCGACGCGGTCGACTTCTTCAGCCACGGCACGACCGTCGCGACCAACGCCGTGCTCGAGGGGACGTGGGCCGACACCGCGCTCGTCACCACCGAGGGCTTCCGCGACGCGCTGGAGATCGGCCGGCAGGACCGCCCCGACATCTACGACTTCGACGCCGAGAAGGCCGAGCCCGTGGTCCCGCGGGATCGGCGGTTCACCGTGCCCGAACGCCTCGACGAACGGGGGACCGTCCTGCGCGAACTCGACGAGGACGCGGTCCGGGAGGTCGCCGCCGCCATCGACGGGACCGGCGTCTCGGCGGTCGCGGTCTGTCTCCTCTTCGCCTTCGAGAACCCGACCCACGAGCGGCGCGTAGCCGAGATCCTGCGCGAGGAACTGCCCGACGTCTCGGTCTCACGATCCAGTACCGTCCTCCCCGAGATCCGGGAGTACGAGCGCAGCGTCACCACCAGCCTCAACGCCGCGCTCAAGCCCGTGATGTCCGACTACGTCGGCGACCTGGAGCGGGAGGTCCGGGGCCGCGGCGTCGACGCCGCGGTGAAGCTGATGCAGTCCAACGGCGGCCTGATCGACGCCGACGCCGCCCGGGAGCGCCCGGTGAACACGCTCCTCTCCGGGCCCGCCGCGGGCGTGCAGGGCGCGACCCACGTCGCCGACCGCGCGGGCTATTCGGACCTCATCACGATGGACATGGGCGGCACCTCCTGTGACGTGTCCCTCGTCCAGGACGGCGAACCGGTCGTCTCGACCGACGTGGCCGTCGGCGACTACACCGTCGGCGTCCCGATGATCGACGTCCACACCGTCGGCTCCGGCGGCGGCTCCGTCGCGTGGGTCGACGCCGGCGGCGCGCTCCGGGTCGGCCCGCGCTCGGCGGGCGCCGATCCGGGCCCGATCTGTTACGGCCGCGGCGGCGAGCGCCCGACGACGACCGACGCGCACCTCCTGCTGGGCCGGATCGACCCCGAGGGGTTCCTGCCCGAGGACCGCGACGTGGGCGTCGCCGACGTGCGCGCCGCGTTCGCGGAACTGGGCGACGAACTCGGGATGGGCCCCGAGGAGACCGCCCAGGGCGTCCTCGACGTCGCGAACGCCAACATGGGTCGCGCGCTCCGGGTGGTGTCGGTCGAGCGCGGTCACGACCCCCGGGAGTTCGCGCTGGTCGCCTTCGGCGGCGCCGGCCCGCTGCACGCGCCGACGCTGGCGGCCGAACTCGACGTGCCGACGGTGCTGGTGCCCCGAACTGCGGGCGCGCTCTCGGCGCTCGGCCTGCTCATCAGCGACGTGGGCTACGACTACAGCCAGTCGATGGTCCGGCCGTGGGCCGGCGTCGACGCCGAGACCGTCGCGACCGCCTTCGCGGAACTCCGGGCCGAGGGCGACAGCGAACTCGCCGCCGAGGACGTTCTGCCCGCCCGGCGCGAGTTCGAGCGCGTCGCCGACCTGCGCTACGAGGGCCAGTCGTTCGACGTGTCCGTCCCGCTTCCCGACGGCGAGGTCGACGACGGGATGCTCGCGACGATCGAGCGGCGCTTCCACGAGCGCCACGAGTCCCGGTACGGCCACGCCGACCCCGAGGAACCGGTCGAACTGGTCACCCTGCGCCTGCACGCTCGCGGCGTCGTCGACTCGCCGGAAACGGCCGCGGTCGCCGCCGACGGCACCGTCGCTGACGCCGTCGCCGAGCGCCGGGAGGTCCGCTTCGCGGGTGACGCCTACGACGCGCCGATCTACGACCGGGACCTGCTCCCCGCGGGCGGCGAGTTCGACGGGCCCGCGGTCGTCGAGGGGCCGGAGAGCACGGTCGTCCTCAGACCCGGCCAGTCGGCCGAGGTCGACCCCGACGGGACGCTGGTCGTCGATACGGGGGTGGCGAAATGAGCGCCGATCCCGCGGCCGGCGACGACGCCGAGGTCGACCCGGTCACCCTCGAAGTCGTCCGGAACGGCTGCGTGGCCGTCGCCGAGGAGATGAACGCCAACCTCGTCCGGACGGGCTACTCGCCCAACATCAAGGAGCGCCGGGACTGCTCGTGTGCGCTGTTCGGCGCCGACGGCGAGATGGTGAGCCAGGCCGAGAACATGCCGGTCCACCTCGGCGCGATGCCGTTCTCGGTCCGTGCGGCCGTCGACGCCTTCGAGGGCGACCTGAACCCGGGCGACGCGATCCTGCTCAACGACCCGTTCCGCGGGGGCGCGCACCTGCCGGACCTGACGCTCGTCTCGCCGGTGTTCGCCGACCCCGAGAGCGACGACCCGCGGCTCGTCGCGTACGCCGCCAACCGCGCCCACCACGCCGACATCGGCGGCTCGACCGCGGGCAGCGTCGCGGCCGACTCCACCGAGATCTACCAGGAGGGGCTCCGCATCCCGCCGGTCAAACTGATCGAGGATGGCGAGATCGACGACGACGTGTTCGGGATGATCCTCGCGAACGTGCGCACGCCCGACGAGCGTCGCGGGGACGTGCGCGCCCAGGAGGCTGCAAACGAGACCGCCCGCGAGCGCGTCCACGGGATGGTCGACGAGTACGGCGCCGACACGCTGGAGGCCGCCTTCGAGGCGGTGAAGGACTACTCCGAGCGCCGGATGCGTAGCGAGCTCGAGGCGTTCCCCGACGGCACCTACGAGTTCTCGGACCTGCTCGACGACGACGGCCGCGGGAACGAGGACCTCCCGGTCGAGGTCGAGGTGACCGTCGACGGCGACGAGGTCGGCGTCGACTTCGCCGGCACGGCACCCCAGACCGAGGGGCCGATCAACGCCGTGCTGGCGGTCACCTCCTCGGCGACGTACTACGCGGTCCGCTGCGTGACCGACCCGGAGATCCCGCCGAACCACGGCTGTTACCGGCCGATATCCATCGACGCCCCGGAGCGGAGTCTCGTCAACCCCGAACCCCCGGCGGCGGTCGTCGGCGGCAACCTCGAGACCAGCCAGCGCGTGACCGACGTGGTGCTCGGCGCGTTCGCGACCGAAGCGCCCGAGCGCGTCCTCGCGGCGTGTCAGGGGACGATGAACAACGTCACCTTCGGCGGCACGGACCCGCGGGGGGAAGACGGCGACGGAGCCGACGGCGAACCCTACGCCTTCTACGAGACCCAGGGCGGCGGCTTCGGCGGCCGCGCGGGGAAGGACGGGATGGACGGCGTCCACGTCCACATGAGCAACACGATGAACACGCCCGCGGAGGTGCTGGAGACGGCCTACCCGCTGCGGATCCTGCGCTACTCGCTCCGCCCCGACTCCGGGGGCGCGGGGGAGTTCCGCGGCGGTCTCGGGCTCCGGCGTGACATCGAGGTCCGGGACCACACGGCCCGGTTCAGCCTGCTCGCCGACCGGCAGCGCCACGCGCCGTACGGACTGGAGGGCGGCGACGAGGGGGAGCGCGGCGCCGCGTACCTGTACGACGACGCCGACGCGTACGACGCGGCCGCGGACGACGACGCCGCGGACGCCGGCGAGAAGCTCCCCCAGAAGTCGGTCCACGACCTCCCGCCGGGGAGCGTCGTCAGCATCCGCACGCCCGGCGCGGGCGGCTACGGCGATCCGGACGAGCGCGCGCCGACGGCGATCGATCGGGACCTCCGGCTGGGGAAGCTGACCCCGGCGGCCGCCCTGGCGCGGTACGGCGTTGACGAGGGGAGTTCGTCAGCCGGTCGGACGCAGTCCGACGACGCCGATCCCGCGGACCTCGACGGCGAGTAGGCGCTCACGACCATCCGGACGCTTATGGTCGCGGCTGGCGTCTACCGGGTATGAGCGACGACGACGGTCCCGAGGTGCCGATCCACTGCCCCGAGTGTGAGACCACCACTCGCGTGCCCCTCGACGACCTCGCCGAGCGGATCGAACGCCACAACGAGTCGGTCCACGACGGCGAGGAGTTCGCGCGGGTCGATCCCGAACTCGCCGCGGCGTTTCAGGACCTCGTGGTCGAGGACCTCGGCCTGCTGGAGGAGGAGTAGCGTGGCGAACGCTTATCCCGTCGCTGGTCGAGGCTAAGGCGTGTTCCGTGACCGCCGCGGGGTGAGCGAGACCGTCGGGTTCGTGCTCGTGTTCTCGCTCGTGATGCTCACGGTCGGGACCGTTCTCACCGTCGGCTACGCCGGTCTGCAGGACGCCCGCGACGCCGAGCGGGTCAACAACGCCGAGCGCGCCTTCGACGTGCTCGCGAACAACATCGAGGACATCATCGACGGCGGTGCCCCCAGCCGCGGGACCGAGATCAGGCTGGCCGAGGCGAGCATCGGCCCCGGGGAACCGATCACGCTGAACATTTCCGGGTTCGCGGCCGACGGCTCAAGACAGTTCTCCACCGGGAACGACAGCCTCGGCACCATCGCGTACGAGGCCGACGGCACGAGGATCCGCTACGCCGGGGGCGCGGTGACGCGCGTCCAGTCCGACGGGTCGACGTTGCTCGGCGACCCCAACTTCCTGATCTCGAACGACAGCGTGATCATCCCGATCGTGGAGCTCACCGTCCAGGAGCGCACGATCGCCGGATCGCGGACCGTGCTCGTGCGCTCCGAGCGCAATCTCAACGACGTGGAGGTTGACCGGACCGGCATCGACCGGCTGGCGATCAACCTCTCCACCCCGGCGGCGGGGGCGTGGGAGACGTACTTCGAGGACGAGGGGATGGACTGCTCCCGCCCGGACGGCGACGACGGCACCCGGCTCACCTGTGAGTTCGAGGCGGCCGACGAGTTCCGAGTCCAGTTGGTCCGGTTCACTATCGACGTGACGTTCGACTGAGTCGGGGGTGCCGTCGCTCGACGTTCGTTTCGGCGTGTTCGACCAGTACCGCGTGTGGACTCGCTGCGAGTGGGACTAAAGCGAGTCCACGACTGAACGAACGGAGTGAGTGAAGAAGTGGACTCGCTGGGATTTGAACCCAGGGCCTCTTCCTTGCGAAGGAAGCGATCTACCACTGATCTACGAGCCCGCACTCGAATCGACGCGGGGGAGCGGTTTGAACGTTGCGCTTCCTCGTCGTGTGGCCGCTGGGGCGTCGACGGCGCAGCCGCTGGCCGGCCGGGAAAACGTAAGAACGGAAGGCCGCTCAGTCCTCGAGGACGATCTCGATCGAGACGTCGTTCGGGACCTGAATCCGCATCAGCTGGCGGAGCGCGCGTTCGTCCGCGTCGATGTCGATCAGTCGCTTGTGGACCCGCATCTCCCAGTGTTCCCACGTGGCGGTCCCCTCGCCGTCGGGGGACTTCCGTGAGGGCACGTTGAGCTCCGTCGTCGGGAGCGGGATGGGGCCCGAGAGCGAGACGCCCGTCTTCTCCGCGATCTCGCGGACGTCGTCGCAGATGTCGTCCAGGTCCTCCGGGCTCGTTCCCGAGAGTCGGACGCGGGCCTGTTGTTCGGGCATCTATCGCTCGTCGACGCTCAGGACCTTGCCGGCCGCGATGGTCTGACCCATGTCGCGGATGGCGAAGCTCCCCAGCTCCGGGATCTCGCTCGACGGCTCGATCGAGAGCGGCTTTTGGGGGCGGACGGTGACGACCGCGGCGTCGCCGGACTTGATGAAGTCCGGGTCCTCCTCGGCGACCTCGCCGGTCGACGGGTCGATCTTCTGGTCGATCGACTCGATCGTACACGCCACCTGTGCGGTGTGAGCGTGGAACACCGGCGTGTAACCGGCGGTGATCACGCTCGGGTGCTGCATGACGACGACCTGGGCCTGGAACGTCTCCGCGACGCTGGGCGGGTCGTCGGCCGGGCCACACACGTCGCCACGGCGGATGTCGTCCTTGCCGATGCCGCGGACGTTGAACCCGACGTTGTCACCGGGCGCAGCGCTGGGCACCTCCTCGTGGTGCATCTCGATCGTCTTCACCTCGCCGCCCACGTCGCTGGGCTGGAAGGAGACGTTGTCGCCCGTGTTGAGCGTCCCCGTCTCGATCCGTCCGACCGGGACGGTCCCGATGCCGGAGATGGTGTAGACGTCCTGGATCGGCAGGCGAAGCGGCGCGTCCGTCGGCGGCTCCGGCTCCGGCAGGTTGTTGAGGGCCTCGAGCAGGGTCGGGCCGTCGTACCAGTCGGTGTTCTCGGACGCCTCGGAGACGTTGTCGCCTTCGAACGCCGAGATCGGGATGAACGTGGTGTCGTCCGTCGCGAACTGGACCTGGTTCAGGAGGTCGGTAACTTCGTCGATGACCTCCTTGTAGGAGTCCTCGCTGTAGTCGACGAGGTCCATCTTGTTGATCCCGATGATGAGCTCGTTGATACCCAGCGTGCGGGCCAGGAACACGTGCTCTCGGGTCTGGGGCGCGACGCCGTCGTCGGCCGCGACGACGAGCACCGCGTTGTCGGCCTGCGAGGCACCCGTGATCATGTTCTTCACGAAGTCACGGTGGCCCGGACAGTCGACGATGGTGAAGTTGTACTCGTCGGTGTCGAACTCCTGGTGGGCGATGTCGATGGTGACCCCTCGCTCCCGCTCCTCCGCGAGGTTGTCCATGACGTAGGCGAACTCGAAGCCGCCCTTGCCCTTCTCCTCGGCCTCCTCTTTGTGCTGCTCGATGACGTGCTCGGGGACGCTTCCTGTCTCGTACAGGAGTCGGCCCACGAGCGTACTCTTCCCGTGGTCGACGTGGCCGATAATGGCCAAGTTCTGGTGCGGTATGTCTTCGCTCATGGTGGATTCACGCGCTAAAGGCGCTGTGGGGAAACCTTCGGCAGAACGCCGTAAAACCATTTCGATACGCACCACCGGAATCCGGCCGCGTACGGCGGTTTGTGCCACTGTACCGTGGTTCTGGCCTCAACGGGGGGGCAATCGCCCCACGTCGGACAGCACCGCCGACGCCGTCTCGGGGCCGCCGGCGCCGTGGCCCGAGAGGTTCAGCCGACCGGCGTGGGCGGTCTCGACCTGGACGATGTTCTGGGTGCCTGTCACCGCGAGCGTGCCGTTCTCGGGCACCAGTCGCGGACCGACCCGGACGCCCTCGGGCGACGCCTCGGCGATCAACCGCACCGTCCGGCCGTCGTCGCCGGCCAGCGAGAGCGCGCTGACCGGGAGATCCTCGATCCCGGCCACCTCGGCGTCCGACAGCGAGAGCGCGTCCTCCCCGCGAGCCTCCCGGAGCACGTTCGCGACGATGACGCCCTTGAGTGCCGCGTCGGTGCCGTCGACGTCGAACGTCGGGTCGGCCTCCGCGACGCCCAACTCCTGGGCCTCCGCGAGCACGTGGTCGTAGCTCAGCCCCTCGGCAGCCATCCGGGAGAGCACGAAGTTCGCGGTGCCGTTGAGCACGCCCCGGACGCGCTCGACCCGGCTCGGGCCGAAGTCCTCGACGGTCCGCACCGCGGGGATCGCGCCGCCGACGGTGGCCTCGAACCGGAGTTCGCCCGCGCTCTCGCGCGTGGCGGCCCGTATCTCGTCGTACCGTTCCGCGACCGGTCCCTTGTTCGCCAGCACCACGTGGCGGTCCCGGTCGAGCGCGGCGACGGCGTTGGAGAAGCCGGGTTCGGCGTCGCCGAGCGTCGTCGGCGTCGCCTCGACCAGCACGTCGTAGGCGGCCCCGAGCAGGTCGTCGTGGTCGGCGTCGCCGACGGCGCCGGTCTCGGACTTGCGTTCGAGCGCCGCGGGCACGTCGAGCGGGTCGCCGAGTGCGGCGCCCGTCGAGTCCGCGAGGCCGATCACGTCGTGGCCGTGCTCGCCGGCCAACTGCGCGACCGAGCGCCCGACGGCGCCGGCGCCGACGATCGCGAGCCTCATGAGCTCGCCTCCAGCGGTTCGACGACGGTCAGTCCCTTGGCGTCGGCGATCTCGCGGACGCGATCCAGCGCGGCCCCGCGTTCGCCGGAGCGCGCGCCCAGCCGCAGGTACGCACTCGAGACCGCCTCGACGCCGTCCGGTGCCGACAGCGAGAGCTCCTCGACGGAGACCGTCGACGCGCGCTCGATCTCCCGCAGCGTCGCCGAGAGGTCGGTGTCGACGAGGTGGCCGGTCAACAGGACGCGGAACGCCTCGCCGTAGTACTCCTCGTCGGCTGCGACGACGGTCACCCCTTCCTCGCGCAGCCCCTCGATCACGTCGTCGAACCGACCGGCCGGACAGTCGATCGCCACCTCGACGGGAATGCGGCCGCCGGGTGTGAGGTTCCCCCGCTCGTGGAACACCGAGAGCAGGTTCCCCCCGTGCTCGGCGATGGGTTCGAGCGCGGCCATGAGTTCGCCCGGCTCGTCGGTGAGTTCGAGCCGGAGCGTGTGCGTGGTGACGCTTTCCTGCCGACTCATTGCTGGACGGCACCTCGATCGAACGGATACGGACGGAGCACGTCTGAACGGAGCGTCGGGGTCGGTAAAAGCCTTCCCGGGGTGTGTGAGCGGTCGCTAGCTGGTGGGAGAAAGAGCGAAGAGAACCGCAGATAGCGTCGACTTAGAGGTAGTCGATCGACTCGGGGAGTTCGAGCTTCATCCCCTTGCGCTCGCGGATCTCCATGATCTTCTCGCGCTGGAGGTTGTCCGCCATCACGCGGAAGCCGGCGTTCTCGGTGTTCCACGAGGCACGCCCCTCCGTCGCGCTCCGGATGTCGCTGGAGAAGCCGATCATCTCGCCGACGGGCGCGACGCCCTCGACGACCATGAGGCCGCCCTCCTGGTACATGTCGTCGACGCGGCCACGGCGACCCTGGATCTCGCCGGAGGCGGCGCCCATGTGCTCGCTGGGCACGTCGATGCGGACGTTCTGGATCGGCTCGAGCAGGCGGATCTCGCCGTCGATCAGCGCGTGGTGAACGGCCTCACGCACTGCGGGGATCACCTGTGCCGGACCGCGGTGAATGGTGTCCTCGTGGAGTCGGGCGTCGTGCAGGCGCAGGAGCGTCCCCTGCACCGGCTCGGCCGCCAGCGGGCCGTCGTCGAGCGCCTCGCTCAGCCCCTCGACCACCAACTCCATCGTCTCGTTCAGGTGCTGGATCCCCTTCGTGTCGTCGATGAGGATGTTGGTGCCGTGGATCGTCTCCACGTTCTGGGAGGTGTCCTTATCCATGCCGGCCTCCTGCAGCGCTTCACGGCGCTCCAGTTCGGGCATGTCCATGGAGACCTCGCCGCGCTGGATGGCCTCGACGATCTCCTGGTCCATCGGGTGGATGGAGATGTAGAACTTGTTGTGGCGGTTGGGCGAGACCCCCTCGACCTCGCGGGACTCCTCCTGGGGCTGCTCGCGGTACACCACGATGGGCTCACCGGTGTTGACCGGGATGCCCTGGTCCTTCTCGATACGCTGGGTGATCACTTCGAGGTGGAGCTCACCCTGCCCGGAGATGAGGTGTTCCCCGGTGTCCTCGTTGATCTCGATCTGGATCGTCGGGTCCTCCTTGGCGACCTGCTGGAGCGTCTCGATCAGCTTCGGCAGGTCGTCCATCGTCTGTGCCTCGACGGACTTCGTGATCACCGGCTCCGAGATGTGCTCGATCGACTCGAACGGCGTCATCTCCACGGAGGAGACCGTCGAGCCGGCGATGGCGTCGCGCAGGCCCGTGACGGAGGCGATGTTCCCCGCGGGCACGCGATCCACTTCCTCGCGTTCGCTCCCCATGAACAGCCCGACGGACTGGATCCGGTTCTGGCCGGCCGTCCCGGAGACGTAGAGGTCCTGGCCCTTCTCCAGCGTCCCGGAGAAGACACGACCGGTCGCGATCTCGCCGGCGTGGGGGTCCATCGAGATGTCGGTCACCATGAACACGACCTCGCCGTCCTCGTTGACCAGCCGCATGTCCTCCGCGAGTTCGGACTCGGCGTCGCCACGCCAGATGCGCGGGACACGACGGGGCTGGGCGTCGACGGGGTTGGGGAAGTGCTCACAGACCATGTCGAGCACCACGTCCGACAGCGGCGAGCGCTCGTGGAGCTCGTCGCGCTTGTCGTTGCGCTCCAGGTCGATGATGTCCTGGAAGGAGATGCCGGTCCGCTGCATCGACGGCATCGAGACGCCCCACTTGTAGAGCGCCGAGCCGAACCCGACGGTCCCCTCCTCGACGGAGACCGTCCAGTCGTCGTCGATGTCGTCCATCTCCTCGATCATCCCGCGGATCAGCTCGTTGACGTCAGAGATGACGCCGAGCAGGCGCTCCTGCATCTCCTCCTCGCCCTCCTGGAGCTCGGAGATCAGGCGGTCGACCTTGTTGATGAACAGGGTCGGCTTCACGCCCTCGCGGAGCGCCTGTCGCAGCACCGTCTCCGTCTGGGGCATCGCGCCCTCGACGGCGTCGACGACCACCAGCGCGCCGTCGACGGCACGCATCGCTCGGGTCACGTCGCCACCGAAGTCGACGTGGCCCGGGGTGTCGATCAGGTTGATGAGGTGGTTGGTGTCCTCGTACTCGTGGGTCATCGAGACGTTCGCCGCGTCGATGGTGATCCCACGCTCCTGTTCGTCCTCCTTCGTGTCCATCGCCAGCTGCTCGCCGGCGGTTCCCTCGGAGATCATCCCCGCGCCGGCGAGGAGGTTGTCCGAAAGGGTCGTCTTCCCGTGGTCGACGTGGGCGGCGATGGCGATGTTCCGGATGTTCTCCGGAGTGTCCATCAGCCGCTCACACTCTTGGACAATTTTCTTGCGTCGGCCCATTACCGTCGAGTACCCGTGGCGGGGTCAAAAGGGTAGTGTTTCGCGTAGGCGGGTGTGCCACCGCCACACGGCGGTTTGGCCGTTCATGCGGGTGTTTTCGTCTCTCCCCGCCACCGGCGGCCCCGAAACCGTCTTCCCCCTCTACCCCGTGGTAGGTGTACACATGGATATACGGCTCCCAGATAACGGTCCCGCGGAACCGTTTCTCGGCGCAGCAGACCTCCTGGAGACCGAGAGCGACGTCGAGCACCCCGTCCACGTCCGCGTCCGCGACGACCCCGACGAGCGGACCTGGGCCGGCCACTACGAGGACCGCCACGTGCTCAACATCTCCCGCCAGGCGGCGACGAGCGCGATGGCCCGGGAGCTGGCGTTACACGAGCTCTCCCACATGGCGCGCTACGAGCAGCACCACCCCTCCCACCACCAGTCGACGCGCGAGGCCATCTTCCTCGCGCTGGCCGGGAAGAGCGTCGAACGCCGCAAGCTGACCCACGTCCACCAGCTCGCGAACCACATGAAGGACATCTACGCCGACGACATCACGCTCTCCGTCGCCCCGGGCGGGAAGCTCGTGACGTTCTTGGAGTCCCGGCTGGCCGACGCCGTCGCCGACCGTCCGCCCGCGGTGCCGACGGGCTGGCAGCTCGCGACGCCCGGCTCGGACCCGGAGATCACCGCGGTCAACGCCGCCTTCGCGCTCGCGCTGGTCGAGCGCCACGACCTCGTCGACGGGAGCCACCGCATCTACGACCTCGCGCACGCGGCCGCGGACGACGCGCCCGAGGTCGGCGTCGAGCGGTTCGCCGAGACGTTCCGCTCGCTGGCCGCCGACCCGTCCGAGAGCGAGTACCGGAAGGCGCTGGTCGACGTGACCCGGGCGTACGTCGCCGACTAGCTCTCGGTGATCCGCACTAACACGTCGTCGCGCTCGCGCGGGAACGGGTCCTTCGCCCGCCCGTCGCGGTTGGACGTGATGGCGTACAGCGCGCCGTCCGGCCCCTCCTCGACGTGGCGGACCCGCCCGAGTTCGTTCACGAGCAGGTCGTGGCTGGTGACGGTGGAGGCGTCGTCGAGCCAGTCGGCGTCGTGGCGGACGCCCGTCTCGCCCAGCGCCGGCGGCTCGCCGTCCGGCGGCGTCAGCGTGAACGCCTTCAGCCGCTGGTGGACCAGACAGCCCACGAGCAGCCGGTTCGAGAGCGTCGGCGCCGCGTCGCCGCGGTAGAACGTCGAGCCCGACGGCGCCCAGGTCGCGCCCTCGACCTGCGAGCTCGCGACCGGCGGGCGGTAGTCGGTGTCGGGGTACTCCTCGGCGCTCGCCGCCTCCGGCCAGCCGTAGTTCGTTCCGACTTCCAGCGCGTTCAGCTCGTCGGGGCCGGTGCCGTGCTCGTTCTCGATCGGCGTCGCGTCCGGGAGCCAGCTGATCCCCTGGGGGTTGCGGTGGCCCAGCGTGAACACCCGCGGGTCGCCGCCGCTCTCGTTCTCGGGGGCGCCCTCGCCGGTGGGGGTGAGTCGGTGGATCTTCCCCGCCAGTGACGAGGGATCGGCCGCGAGTTCGCCGTCGCCGGCGTCGCCGGTCGTCACCCAGAGGTAGTTGGCCGGGCCGAACCGCACCCGGCCGCCGTTGTGGATGTTCGCTCTGGTCCCCTCCCGCGCGGGCGCCTCGAGCAACACGTTCGCCGGCTCCGCCGGCCGCTCGCTCTCGGGGTCGAAGGCGGCGACCCTGACCACCAGTTCCTGCTCCTCCTCGCCGATGTCGGCGGTGTAACACACGTACAGCAGCGGCACGTCGGGGTAGTTCGGGTGGACTTCGACGCCCATCGTGCCGCCCTCGCCGCCGTCGACGAACCAGCTGGACTCGTCGCTTCCGGGCTCGACCGAGCCGGCGTCGATGACGTTCGCCGGCTCGAACAGCGACGTCACCTCGCCGTCGGCGTACCGCAGCACCTGCCCGGTGCGCTGGGTGAGAAAGAGCTCGCCGTTGTCGGCGAAGGAGAGGTCCCACGGGATCTCGAGCGTCTCGGCCAGCACCTCGACGGAGAGGTCGGGCTCGGCGGCGTCGGTCGGCGCGGACCACTCGGGGTCGTAGCCGTCCCAGGCCGTCTCGTCGTGCTCGAGGCTGGGGTCGTACCCTGCCCCCCCGGGACTCGGTGAGTCCGTGGGCGGGTCGCTCGGCTCGTCGGGGCTGCTACAGCCCGCGAGTCCGATCGTGGAGAGGGCCAGCATCGTCCGACGCGAGAACGTGTCGGGGTCCATTGTTCGGGTATCCACGAGCCGGGAGTAAAGGTCTTCTGTCGGCCGTCAGGAGACACGGGATCCGTCCGTCGCGACCAGACGTAGTGGCCGACCGACTGTCGACACGGCAGCCACGATGAGGAATATCCCCCCGAGTGCGGCGACAGCGGTCGTCTCCCCCAGTGCGTCCGCGACCACGCCCGCGCCGATCGCCAGCGGCAGCTTGTAGAGCCTGACGAGCATCGAGACCGCCGATACCGCCGTCGCCCGCCCGGCGTCGGCGACTGCCTCGCTCACGCGGCCGTTGACGACGGGCAACAGCAGGGCTCGGGAGGCCCGCTGGGCGACGAACATTGGGAGGGCGGCGATCAGCGTCAACCGTGGGAGCACTAGCACCCCGCTCGTGAGGGCGGGTACGACGATCAGGAGTCGCCGCGTCCCTAGGCGATCCTCGAGCAGGCCGGCCCGCTGGCTCGCGACGGCCGTGACGCCGCTGAAACTCGCGTACAACAGCCCCAGCGAGAGACCAACCGGGAGGTGCCCCGGAATCGCCGTCTCAAGTAACGACTCGGCGACGGGCTGGACGTACGTCATCGACGCGCTCAGAACGGCGAAGAACAGGCCGGCGTAGAGCGCGAACGACCGGAGTGACGGACGGGAGACGGCCCGTCGGAGCACCCCGAACGTCTCCGCCGCGTTCCGAGTATCGCCCTCGTCGTCGCGATAGGCTCGGTTCTTCGGGAGCGAAGCTAGCGCCACTAGCCCGAGGAGGTTTAGGCCGGCGCTGGCAAGAAAAGGCCACGCCGGATCGAACCCGTAGAGCGCCCCACCGCCGACGGCGGTGACGACCGAACTCCACGCCATCACGGCCTCGCCACGGCCGCGGATGCGAGTGAACTCACCGGCGTCGAGGCGCTCGCTGAGTGTGTCGTAGAGCCACGCGTCGATACTTCCGGAGGCGAAGGTGAGCCCGAGCGCCCACGGGACGTACAGCACTGCGTAGCCGGCGGCCGAGCGGACGAACACGAACCCCAGCAACGACAGCGCCTTGAGCCCGATGCTGAGCCCGATACTGGTCCGCCGACCCAGTCGGTCGCCCACGTAGCCCGTCGGCACCTCGCCGAGGACGACGATCGCTGCCGACAGCGCGCTCAGCGTCCCGACGACGGTAAAGGAGAGATCCCGGAGCAGGAACAGCGTGAAGATCGGGGAGACGAACCCCACCGACCGGGTCGCCTGCAGTAGGTAGAACTTCCGCACGACAGTGGAGGGCATCCTGCGGGGGTCCACGCTGATAGCGCAAAAACGCACCGCAACACCGATCGAACGGCGGCACCGCTACCCACGTGGAGAACGGAGAGAGGGAGAACCGCTTAGCGGGCCGCGGCCGCGACGCGCTCGGTCTCCTCCTTCTGGGAGATCGGGTACGCCTGCACGTCGTAGTCGGCGGCGCCGATCAGCTGCTGGGCGAGCGCCTCGGCAGCCGGCGTCGTCGTGTTTCGCGAGGCGTTGAGCGTGCCCTGCGCGATGAACTTCAGGCCCTGGTCGACGCGGCGCTGGGGCGCCACGTCGACGGCTTTCGGGACCGAGATCCCGCCGTACTTCAGGCGGACGGTCTCCTCACGCGGCGCGGCGTTCTCGACCGCCGTGACGAGCACCTGCGCCGGGTTCTCGTCGGTCTGCTCGTGGACGATGTCGAAGGCGTCCCGCACGATGCGGGTCGTCTTCTGTTTGTGACCGGTGTTGTCCTCGGTCTGCATCAGCCGGTTGATCAGGCGCTCGACCACGCTGATCTCGGACTTCTCGAACTGCTTGCCGGCGTGGCGACCCATCGTGTGTGCGACGGGCGTCACGGTGAGGTAGTTCTGGGTCGAGGGGTCGGAGTACTCGATCTCGCTCACGTCCCACTCGCCGAACAGCTTCGCGCCCGTGGCGGACGACTCCTCCTCGGCCTCGGCGTCGACCTCCTCGGTCTCGGCCTCGGCGGCTTCTTCCTCGCTCATCTGACGGGTTTCTCCGCGTTCCCGCGAACCAGTTCGATCAGCGACACGCCGTTGACCTTCTCGACCTTGTAGTTGACACCGGAGATGTCACCCATCGCACGACCCTTCGAGCCACCGATCCCGGCGATGGTGACCTCGTCGTGCTCGTCGATGAACGAGATCGCGCCGTCACCGGGACAGAACGCCGTGACCTGCTTCCCGTTCTTGATCAGCTGGACCCGGACGCACTTCCGGATGGCCGAGTTCGGCTGCTTCGCCTCGATGCCGACCTTCTCCAGCACGATCCCTCGACCCTGGGGCGCTCCCTCGAGCGGGTCGGACTTCTCCTTCAGTCCTCGTTCTCGGCGCGCGTACTCCGAGTCGGACCACCGCCGCTTCTGGCGGTCCTTCTTGAGTTTGCGCGCGGCGTATTTGCCGTTCGCCATACCACAACTCCCCCACGGAGCCACTTAAGCGTCCCCTTTCGGAGAGGCGGGACGGGCGCAGAACTGATTAGCGGTATCGCTAATCGGATCTGAGCGCGTTTCACTGCTCGGTCGACGACGGCGTCTCGGTCGCCGCCACGGGAATCCCGGTCGACCACCTGTCGACGCCCCAGTCGAGCCAGACGCGGTCGTCGTCCCCCGTCCCGTAGCGTACCGTCGACGGGCTGAGTTCCCGTTTCCCCCCGCATCGAGGCTCGCAGTCACGAGATCCGACCCGGACGCGGGGGTCCGACAGGCTCACACCGAACGTCCCCGGCCCCTCGCCACGGTTCGTCACCGCGAACGAGACCGTTACCCACGTCTCCTGTCGAACGGTCCGGATAAATGCTTCGTGGGGCGAGTGCCCCGACTCAGGCCAACTGCACGTCGTCCAGGTCGAAGTGCCGGGCCGCCAGCCGTCGGGCGGCCTCGATCGACTCGCCGTCGGCGCCGATGGCGACCCCGCGGTCGGCCTGGGCGACCTCGACGTACGCGACGGTGCTGCCGCCCTGCGTCGAGAGGGTGACGTTACGCACGGCCGCGGGCGCGAGGCAGTTGGCGACGAACGCGGCCGGCTCGTCGGCGTCCTCGACGAGGTCGACCCGGGTCCCCAACTGCTCCTCGACGGCGTCGACCGTCCGGCCGTCGGGACCGATCGCCGCCCCCATCTCGCCCGCCGGGATCAGGAACACCACGCGGTCGTCGTCGACGAGGCAGTCGACCGGCGTGACGCCGGTCACCTCGGCGAAGGCGCCGATGTACTGCCGGGCCTCGTCCGACAGCGTCAGCGTCATCGACGCCACCTCCGGGCTGGCGGCTGCGTCGGTGGGCGGCGCCGATCCATCAGTCGTCGGCGGACTTCATCGCGCTGCCCGAGCCCATACGGAGGTCCACGTCGCCGGTCCCGATGGAGACGGGCTTCCCGACGATGACGTTCTCGATGACGCCGTCGAGGTCGTCGACCTCGCCGTGGACGGCGGCGTCGAGCAGGTGGTTCACCGTGACCTCGAACGCCGCGCGGGCGAGCACGGAGTCCTTGGACCCCGAGATGCCGTGGCGGCCGATCGACTCGATGGTGCCGGGGTTGGTCATGATGTCCGCCACCAGCATCAGGTGCCGGACGTTCACGTCGTCGAGCCCCTGTTCGGCCAGCGTCTCGTGGGTCTCGTTGATGATGGTCTCGCGGGCGGCCTCGATCCCGAGTTCCTCGTTGATCTCGTGGATGTTGTTACACGTCGACCGGGAGGTGTCGACGCCCTCGATCTCGAGCACGTCGCCGAAGGCCGACCCCTCGGTGTAGAGGACGAACTCCTCCTCGTCGCGGTCCTCGAGCTCCTCCTTGCGGATCACGACGCGGGAGACCTCCTCGATCCCCTTGAACACGACCTCGCGGAGCTCCTCGACCAGTTGGAGCAGCTCGCGGTAGCTGGGCTGCTCGGGGCCGAAGGCGATGGTCGTGCCCTTGCGCTTGGTCGCGACCTTGAGTTCGCTCTCGATGGTGTCCTGGATCTCCTCGGCGATCTCGCCCACGTCGTCGTAGGTGGGCCAGCGCTTCTGGAGGGTCTCCTCGTTGAGGTCGATGGTGACCTGCATGTCCGCGACGTTGGTCGAGACGTTCCCGAGCGCGAGGATCTTGGTGGCCTCGATCTGCCAGACGACCTCGCGGGCCTTGTCGCGGTCGGTCGCGTACTCCTCCTCGAGGTGGACGGTCATCGTCGGCGTGTCCGGCGTCTTCCGGGCGTCGACGAGCTCGATCAGCCGGGGCAGCCCCTGTGTCACGTCGATCTCCGCGACGCCCGCGAAGTGGAACGTGTTCATCGTGAGTTGGGTCCCCGGTTCGCCGATCGACTGCGCCGACACCGTCCCGACGGGGTCGAGCGCGTCGACGCGGGTGTCCTCGTACCGGGCGACCACGGCCTTGACGATCTCCTCGATCTCCTCGGCGGTCGCGCCCTCGTTCTCCTCGATGGCGCCGTAGATGCGGTCCTTCAGTCGGCGCGGGAGCTCGGTGTCCTCGACCAGCGCCTCGGTCGCCTCGTCGACGTGCTCGAAGCTCTCGGGGAGCGCCTCGGCGTCAGTCATCGCTTACCCCCTGTCCCGCCTTGTTCAGGCCGGGACCGGCGAACTCCGAGAGGTTGGTCTCCTGGGTCTGCTCGCCGAGGAAGCGGGCCTTCTGCTCCTCGCTGCTGAACTCCTTGTCCAGCACGCGCTGGGTGATCGCCTCCACGTTGACGGGGTCGTCCTCGTCGGAGGAGACTTTCACCGGCGAGGTGCCGTCCTCGCCGAACTCGAACTGGACGACGGTGCCGGAGGTGTCCCGGACGGTGCCGTCGTACTGTGCCTCGAGTTCCGAGAGCGCGTTGATCAGTCGGCGCTGGAGGTAGCCGGACTTGGAGGTCCGGACTGCCGTGTCGACCAGCCCCTCGCGGCCACCCATCGCGTGGAAGAAGAACTCCCGCGGGGTGAGGCCGGAGCGGTAGGAGTTCTCGACGAATCCGTGGGGTTTCGCCGAGAGGTCGCCCGGCTCGAAGTGGCTGAGGGTGCGGCCCTCGTAGCCGCGGTTGATGCGCTCGCCGCTGACGGTCTGCTGGCCGACGGAGCCGGCCATCTGGGTCAGGTTCAGCATCGACCCACGCGCGCCGGACTGGGCCATGACCACGGCCGGGTTGTCGTCGGCGAAGTGGTCGTCGGCGATCTCCCCGGCGGAGTCACGCGCCTTGCCCAGCGTCTGCATGATCTTGAGTTCGAGCGTCTCGTCGACGGTCCGGCCGGGGATCGAGTTCAGATCGCCCGCCCGGTACGTCTCGATCAGCTCGTCGATGCGCTCGTGGGCGTCGTCGATGGCCTCGTCGACCTGCTCGCTCGCCTCCGGCGGGATCGACTCGTCGTCGATCCCGATCGAGAACCCGAAGTGCATGATCGAGCGCATCGCGAGCGTCGCCACCTCGTTGACGAACACCCGGGCGCGCGTCTTCGAGTAATCCTTCGTGATGGTGTCGACGATGTCGCCGCCGAAGGCGCCGATGGCGCCCTCGTCGATGGTGCCCTGCAGGAGCTGGCCGTCGTCGATGACGACCTCGTCGTCGGCCTCGGAGCGGAACTCGAGGTTGAGGTCGTCCGGCAGGAGTTCGGAGAACACGGTCCGGCCCTCCCAGACCGGCTGCCCGTCCTCCTCGCCGTCGGGCTCGGGGAGCTCGTCGACGCTGGTCGCACGCAGCAGGTCCAGCGCCTGGTTCTCGGTGAACGTCGGGTTGTTCCGAGTCAGCAGGTAGGTGCCACTGATGTGGTCCTGGATCGCGCCGATGATGTTCTCACCGAAGCGCGGGCTGAGCATCTGTTCCTGGACCCGCATCAGCACGCGGGCCTCGGCACGCGCCTCCTCGTTCTGGAGCGCGTGCATGTTCATCTCGTCGCCGTCGAAGTCGGCGTTGTACGGCGTACAGACCGTCGTGTTCAGCCGGAACGTCTTGTACGGCATCACGACCACCTCGTGGGCCATGATGGACATCCGGTGCAGCGACGGCTGTCGGTTGAACACGATGATGTCGCCGTCGGTCAGGTGTCGGGAGACCTCCCAGTCGGGTTCGACCTTCTCGGCGAGCTCCTCGCAGTTCTTCTCGGTCACCTTCAGCCGGCGACCGTCGGGGCGCTTGACGTAGTTGGCGCCGGGGTGGCCCTCGGGGCCGTTCCGGACGTACGTCTTCGCCTCCTCGAGGTTGCGCTCGGAGACGTTCATCGTCTGGGTCATCTCCCGCGCGACGCGCTCGGGGACGCCGACCTCGTTCAGGGAGAGGGTCGGGTCCGGCGAGATGACGGTCCGCGCCGAGAAGTTCACGCGCTTCCCGGACAGCGAGCCGCGGAAGCGACCCTCCTTCCCCTTGAGTCGCTGGGAGAGGGTCTTCAGCGGCCGGCCGGAGCGGTGCCGGGCCGGCGGCGTCCCGGAGATCTCGTTGTCGACGAACGTGGTGACGTGGTACTGCAGCAGCTCCCAGAGGTCCTCGATGATCAGCTGGGGCGCACCCGCCTCGCGGTTCTCCATGAACCGCTGGTTGATGCGGATGATGTCGACCAGCTTGTGGGTCAGGTCGTCCTCGGAGCGCTGGCCGTTGTCAAGCGTGATCGAGGGGCGGGTGGTGACCGGCGGCACCGGCAGCACCGTCATGATCATCCACTCGGGCCGGGAGGTCTCGGGGTTGACGCCGATGTTCGCCAGGTCCTCGTCCGGGATGTCCTCGAACCAGTCCCGGATGTCGCTGGGCATCAGCTTGTTCTCGTCCTCCTCGGTGAGGTCGATGTCGAGCGCCTTCTCCAGCGCCTTGCGGTCCTCCTCGCGCGGGCGGAACTCGCCGCCGAGGATGTCGTTGACCCGGTCGAGCGCGATGCCGGTCTCGTCGGCGAGTTCGGTCGGGGCCATCCCGGCGTCGTCCTCCTCCTCGTCGGGCTGCATCGCCTCGGCGATGATCTCGGAGTACTCCGCGGCCAGAACGTCCTGGACCTCGTAGTAGGTGGTCGGCTTCTCGTGTTTGATGTCGTACTGGGTCTCGCCGCAGTACGGACACCGCGAGGTCTTCCGGGCCTGCCGGATCGCCGCCTTCAGCACGTCGTCGGGGTCGTCGCCGAGCTCCTTGGCGCGCTCGAGCCGGTCGGCGAACTCCTCCTGCTCGTCCTCGGTCAGGGAGAGCCGGCCGCACTCCCGACACGTGCCACGCAGCAGGCGACGGATCAGCTTCGCGAAGCCGACGTGGATCACCGGCGCCGCGAGCTCGATGTGCCCGAAGTGGCCGTTACACGAACCGGAGTGCTGGCCGCAGGTCCGACACTCCAGCCCGGGGTCGATGACCCCCAGTCGGGGGTCCATGAGCCCCATGTCGATGGGGTAGCCGTCGTCGTCGTACGTGTCGGCGGTGATCACCTTCGTCGCACTCATGTCCCGGTACGTCTCCGGGTCCATCAGGCCGAAGCTGATCTTGCCGATCTCCTTGGGTGAGCCTGAGATTGACATTTATACTGCGTCCTCCAGTTCGAGTTTGGGTCGGATGCCGAGCGCTTTCATCTCGTCGAGCAGCAGCTTGAACGCGTAGCTGACCTCCAACTCGTGGATGTTGTCCTCGTCCTTCGTGACGGGGTCGTACACCCGGCGCTGCTCCACGTCCTCCACCGCGACCATCCCGGTGTCCTCCGAGATGTACACCGTCTCGCGGTCCGAGGAGTCGAGCAGTCGTTCCTTCAGCGCCATCGCGGCGCCGTGGCCGATGAGCACCTCGCGCTCCATCTCCCCCACACGCAGGCCACCCTCGCGGGCGCGACCTTCGGTGGGCTGGCGGGTGAGCACCTGCACCGGCCCGCGGGAGCGGGCGTGCAGCTTGTTGCTCACCATGTGGTACAGCTTGTGGTAGAAGATGGTGCCGACGAAGATCTCGGCCTCGATCTTCTCGCCGGTGACGCCGGAGTACATGACTTCCTTGCCCGAGGACTTGAAGCCGTGCTCCTCGAGGCTGTCCCGGAGCTTGTCCTCGCCCTCGCCCTGGAACGGCGTGCCGTCGACACGCCGGCCCTCGAGCGAGCCGACCTTGCCGCCGAGCATCTCCAGCACGTGGCCCACGGTCATCCGTGACGGGAGCGCGTGGGGGTTCATCACGAGGTCGGGGATCAGCCCCTCCTCGGTGAACGGCATGTCCTCCTGGGGTGCGAGGTGGCCGATGACGCCCTTCTGGCCGTGCCGGGACGCGAACTTGTCCCCGAGCTCGGGGATCCGCTCGTCCCGCACGGAGACCTTCGAGAGCTTCGAGCCGTCCTCGCCCTCCATCAGCGTGACCGTGTCGACGATGCCGTCCTCGCCGGAGCGCATCGTGACCGAGGTCTCGCGGCGCTTCTGGGGCGACAGGCCGCCGAGGTCCTCCTGCTCCTCGAGGAACCGTGGCGGCGAGGTCTTGCCGAGCAGCACCGAGCTCTCGTCGACCCTCGTCTCGGGGTTGACCAGGCCGTCCTCGTCGAGGTGAGTGTAGGCGTCCTCGCCGCGTGCGCCGCGCACGTCCTGCGAGGGCGTCTCGAAGCGGTCCTCCTGGCCGCCGGGGTAGCGTCGCTCCTCACCCTCGTAGGTGCGGAAGAAGTGCGAGCGGGCGAGGCCGCGCTCGACCGAGCCCTGGTTCATGACCAGCGCGTCCTCGATGTTGAACCCCTCGTAGGACATGACCGCGACCGTGAAGTTCTGGGCCGCGGGGCGCTCGTCGAACCCGATCTGTTCGGTGGTCTGCGTCTTGACCATCGACAGCTGCGGGTAGTGCAGGAGGTGCTGGCGCGTGTCGGGCCGGATCCGGTAGTTCGCGCTCGGGAGCCCGAGTGACTGCTTCATCATCCCGGCACCCATCGTGATACGCGGCGACGCGTTGTGCTCGGGGTAGGGGATCATCCCGGCGCCGATGCCGAAGATGAGCTGGGGGTCGACCTCGAGGTGGGTGTGGTTCTCGGTGATGTCACCCTCGTCGACGGCGACGAGGATGTCCTCCTCCTCCTCGGCGTCGATGAACTCGATGATCCCGCGGTCGACGAGGTCGTCGAACTCGAGTTCGTCGTTCTCGACGGCCTCGATGTGCTCGTCGGTCAGTCGCGGCTCGCCGTCGTCGACGACGATCAGCGGCCGTCGCGCGCGGCCGGAGTCCGCGTTGACGATGACCTCGCGGGTGCGGTCCTTGACCGCGACGTTGACCATCTCGCTGACCTCGCCGCTGCGGCGGGACTCTCGGATCTGTGCTGCCAGTTCCTCGGGGTCCGGGTGGGTCCCCACGAGGCTGCCGTTGACGTAGACCTTCGCAGGCCGTTCTTGTTTTCCTGCCATCTCAGTCGTCCGCGGGTGTTGCTCGTTCGACGCCCTCGATACCGGGGATGCCCTCGACGCCCATCTCGTCGAGTTCGCGCTTCAGTTCGCGCTCGTCGTCGACGTGTTGGGAGAGCTCCATCGCCTGGGCGAAGTTCTTCACCAGCCCACAGTTCGGCCCCTCCGGGGTCTCGGAGGGACAGATGCGTCCCCACTGGGTGGCGTGCAGGTCACGCGCGTCGAAGTGAGGCTGGGAGCGACTCAGCGGCGAGCGCAGCCGTCGCAGGTGGCTGAGCACGCCCATGTAGTCGGTCCGGTCGACCAGCTGGGAGACGCCCGAGCGGCCGCCGACCCAGTTCCCGGTCGCGATCGGGTGCTCCAGGCGCTCGGTGAGCACGTCCGACCGGACGACCGTGTTGACGCTGAGGTCGCGGTTGCGCATGTTGGCGCGTTCGAGCTGGTACTTCACGTCCCGGGAGAGCTTGTTCAGCGCGGTCCGGAACAGGTCCTTCATCAGGTCGCCGCTGACCTTGAGGCGCTTGTTGGAGTAGTGGTCCTTGTCGTCGGAGTCGCGGCGCCCGAGCGCGAGCTCGAAGCAGGCCTCGGCCATCCGGCAGAGGTAGTACGCCTTGTTGATGCGCACGTCCTCCTCCTCGACGCCCTCCTCGTGGAGGTGCGGCAGGAGGTAGCGGTCGATGACGTAGTTCGCCCGCTTGAGCTGGTAGTTCTTCCCCTGGCCCGAGGCGACGCGCTTCCCGAGGGTTTCGATCGCCTCCTCCTCGGTCTGGACGTCGGCCTCCTCCAGGTTCTCCAGCATGAACTTCACGATCTCGGGGTCCTCCGAGACGCGGTGGACGATCTCCTCGTCGGACTCCAGCCCGAGCGCACGGACCAGCGTCACGAACGGCACCGAGCCGGAGACGGAGGGGAAGCTGACCTCGAGCAGCCCCTCGCGGTTGCGCTCACAGAGCACGAGCGCGCGGTAGCCACGGCGCTGGGAGAACGTCTTGGCCACCTGGATGTCGTCGCCGTACTTGGTGTCGTGCTCCGCGAGGATCTTGTTCGGCGCCAGGTCCTCGCTGGTCATCAGCACGCGCTCGGAGCCGTTGACGATGAAGTAGCCGCCGGGGTCGACGGGGTCCTCACCGATGTCGATCAGTTCGTCGTCGGAGAACCCGTCGATGTTGCATTTGTTCGAGCCGACCATGATCGGCATCCGGCCGACCTTGGTCTCGGTCTGGTCGACGACCTCCTCGGGCTCGTCCTCGCCGCCCCGGACGATGGACATCTCCATGAACACGGGGGCGGCGTAGGTGATGTTCCGCAGGCGGGCCTCCTGCGGGTAGAGCAGTTCCTCGGAGCCGTCGGCTTCCCGAACTCGCGGCGTCAGGATGCGGACGTCGCCGAGTTCGACCCAGACGGGCTCCTGTCCTTCCTTGTCGCCGATGTCGGTGCCGATGGTCTCCTTCTCGTCGACGACGTCCTGCATGCCCCGGTCGAGGAAGTTGTTGAACGACCGGAAGTGGTGCTCCGCCAGTCGCTCCTGGGAGAAGTACTCCCGGGAGACTGCGCGGCGACTCTCTCGGTCCATTATTGCACCACCAGCCGATAGACGACGGCGGTGTCAGTGGTTCGCGAGTCGCGCTCGATGCGGACGACGTCGCCGGGCTCTGCCTCCTTCGGCAGGGCGGGATCCCTGCGCTTGATTTTGGGTAGGTTCGTCTTCTTCACTTGGTACTCCTCCAGCACGTCCTCGATCTCGGGCTCGTCGAGGAGTGTGTGCTCCGGAACCAGTTCGTGTTGGCTTACGTCTACCATAGGTGTTGGGCGTTCAGAGAATCGGTCACGAGATACTACGGCTGTATTTTAGCCGGCGGCACATAACGCTTGCTAATGTAGGTTGCGCGTGCGCGAGGCGTTGGCACCCGTCGCCGTCGACGACCGGGCGCGGTCGCGTCACGGGGTGGCGTCGCACGGCGGCGACGGATGGCAAGCCTTATTTACAACACGGCGGTACGATTGAGTGCAGCGAGGCAGCGTGCCCGGATGGTGTAGTGGCCCATCATACAACCCTGTCACGGTTGTGACGCGGGTTCAAATCCCGCTCCGGGCGTCTTCTGCTGAACTCGAACGGCGAGCGAGAAGCTTGCTTCGAGCGAGCCCTCCCAGTTCTCTTCCCGTTCCGATCGCGTGCTACCGACCGGTCATCCAGTAGACCGCCGAATCAGTCGTCGGCGGCAGCCACCTGCGACGCCCCCGCCAGCACGTCGAGCTGCGTCGCGAGCCACGCGTCGATGTCCTCCTCCCGAACCGACGCCTGCAGCGACTCCATCCGGTCGTGCCGCTCGGGTTCGCCCATCCCGAGTGCCGTCCGGATCGTCTCGGCGAACGTCGACACGTCGTAGGGGTTCACCGGGAGCGCCGCGGGACAGAGCGACTCGGCGGCGCCGACGAAGCGACTGAGCACGAGCGCGCCCGGCACCCGGTCGCGGTTGGGTGACTCGAGCCCCTTTGCCTGTGCGAGACCGGCGTTTGGGAACGGCCGGCCCTGTGCGGCGACGAACTCCTTCGCGACGAGGTTCATGCCGTCCCGCCGGGAGCTCACCACCGCCACGTCGGCGTTGCGGTACAGCCCCGCGAGTTCGCGGTCGTCGACGTCGTCCTCGATGTACACCGCGGGCGTCCAGTCGTCCGTGCCGTGGACCCGGTCCAGTTCCGCGATCCGGTCCCGGACCGCGTCGTAGTAGCGCCGATAGGCCGGGATCCCCTCGCGGGTCCGGGTTCCCTTCTGGACGTACGTGAACTCGCCCGCCAGTTCCGGGTTCGTCTCCAACAGGTGCGAGAGCGCGTCGAGGCGTTCCACCACGCCCTTCGTGTAGTCGAGGCGGTCGACGCCCAGGACGACCGGCCGGTCGGGGTCGAGGTCGTACCGGTCGGTGATGCGGTCCCAGTAATGGGCTGCGGCGTCGCTCCGGGCGTTCGCTGCCACGCGCTCGGTGTCGATGCCGATGGGCGACGCGTACGCCGCAACGGTCCGCCCGTCGTAGCGGATCCCCGAGTCGGTCACCTCGGCCTCGGGGACGAACCGCGCCACGCAGTCCCGGAAGTTCGCGGCGTAGCGCTCCAGGTGGAAGCCGACCGCGTCGTTGCCCAACAGTCCGCGGAGCAGTTCGGTCGCTTGCGGGCAGATCTCGAAGAAGTCGGGCGTGGGCCAGGGGACGTGCCAGAACTGGACCAGCCGCGCGTCCGGTCTGGCCTCCCGGACGTACTTCGGCGCCAGCCCGAGGTGGTAGTCCTGGAACCAGACCAGGTCCGGGTCCGCGTCGACCGCCCGCTCGGCGAACCGGCGGTTGGCTTCGCGGTACGCTGGCCAGAACTCCGGGTCGACGGTCACCGGGTCGGCTTCGAGGTGACAGATCGGCCAGAGCACCTGGTTGCTGTAGCCGTAGTAGTAGTTCTCGACCAGCCGGCGGGGGAGGTCGAGCCGGGCGAGCGTGTAGCCCGGGCGGTCGTCGTCGTCCTGTGCCGTCGACTCCGGCGGCAGTTCGACCTCGCCGTCAGGGGCGACTGCGGGGTCGAAGTCGGCGTCGCCGCTCCCCCACGCGACCCACGTCCCGCCGGTCTCGGCGACGACGCCGTCCAGTGCAGTGACGAGCCCGCCCGCGGGACGCTCGACCGTCGGCTCGCCGTCGGCGTACCCGTGGACGTACGGCTCGCGGTTCGAGACGACCACGAGCGACCGGTCGCCGAGCGCGTCGTCGATCACGCTCGGTGGTGGTCGCCGGCCGGTGTTGAACCCATCGGGACCGGCACTCGCCCGGGGGGACGACGATACCGACAGCGGGCCGGGGGCCGGTTCCAGCACGCTTTAGCCCGCGCCGCCGGACGCTGAACCATGAACCACGTCGACATCGCCGGCCTCCCCGTCGGGGACGGCCACCCCCCGCGGATCATGGGCGTGCTGAACATGAGCGTCGAGTCCAACTACGACCCCAGCACTTGGGGCGACGTGGACGGCGCGGTCGAGCACGCCGAGCAGATGGCGACCGAGGGCGCCGACATCATCGACGTGGGGCTCCAGTCCTCGAACCCCAAGAACCCGTGGCAGGCCGTCGACACCGAACTCGACCGCCTCGATCGGGCGCTCGAGGTCGTCGACCGCGCCGACTGCGACGCGGTCTGGTCGATCGAGACGCGCTACGCCGAGGTCGCCGACGCCGCCCTCGACGGCGGCTTCGACATGGTGAACGACGTGTGCGGCTTCGCGGACCCCGACATGCCTGACGTGTGCGAGAAGCACGACGCCGCGGTCGTGAAGATGGCGTCGCCGCCGGACATCCAGTCCCCCGGCCACCTGAAGTCCATCGACGACTGCTTCGCCGCCCTCGAACGCGGCGGCTTCACCGAGAAGACGATCATCGACCCGGCCTTCGGCGGCTGGTACGACGAGAAGACCCACGAGGACAACTGGGAGATGTTCCGCCGGCTCCGGGAGTTCCGCGCGTTCGGCCGGCCGATGCTGACCGCGACCAACCGGGAGGACTTCCTCGGCGTCGTCGCCGATCGCCCGGAGACCGAGGACCAGCTCGCGGTCAGTCTCGCGGCGGCGACGATGGAGGTCGAGCGCGGCGCCGACATCGTCCGCACCCACGACGTGCCCGAGACGGCCGACGTGGTCGCGGTCGCGGCGTTCCTCGGCGACGGCGACCGCGCCAACGCCGGCGACGCCGACGGGGACGCCGCGAGCCTCCCGAACGTCGCCGCACGCGAGGTCGAGCGAAACGTCGGCCTCCGCGGCCACAACGGCGTCGAACCCGGCGAGGCGGCGACGCTGTCGTTCCGCACGACCGGCCTCAACGAACCCATCCGCGAGCGACTCGCAGCTATCGGTGCGGACTACGGGGTCCTCGTCGCAGCCGGCGCCGGGGAGCGCCCGTCGCCCGAGAACGTCGCCGGCGGGCGCGGCGACAGTCCCGCCAGCGAGGGGACGTTCGTTGCCGGCACCGCCTCGGCGTTCGAAGACGCGCTCGCCGAGATCGCCGAGGTCGACGCGCTCCAACCGCTCGCCGGACGAATCCGGCGGACGCTCGCCCGCGAGCGTCTCGCCTGATCGCGCCCCCGCCTACTCCCGGCGCATCAACAGCGTCACCGCGCCGATCCCGCCGAGCACGACGGCGAGTGCCAGCACGCCGACACTGAGGATCACCATCGACTCGACCGCCCGGAACTCGACGGCGGTGGCGACGAAGAACACCAGCGCGAGCAGGAGCAACAACAGGATCCCGACGCCACGGATCGGGTTCTGTCGGACGGCCAGCCTGAACCGCTCGCGGAGCGTCGGCGTGCCCTCGTCCCAGGCCCCCCCGGCTCGGTCATCAGAGCGACTCACGGTTCCACGTTCGACCGCTCGTACCTGTCGCTTTCCCTTCGGTCCGGCTGCCCCTCCATCGTCACCCCGCTCGCCCGCGGCGTGTGGCCGCCGTGGGGGGTGTGGCGTTCCCGAACCCGGATCGTGTGCGTCGACTCCGTCCCGTCGTCGACGATCAGCGCCTCGCCCCGGCCGCTCGGGAGCCGCTCCCCGACCGTGCCCGACAGGTACGTCGGGCTCGCCCGTTCCAGCGCGTCGATATCGGCTTCGCTCGTGAGCCGGTGGGCGACCAGAAGGTCGGCCTGTGACGCCGCTACGGCCGGGAGCGCCGCAGGACGCTGCGTCGCCAGCACCAGCGAGACGCCCGGTGCCCGTCCCCGAGTCAGCAGCGTCCGGAGCGCCGATCCGGCGACGCCGTCGACGGCGACGTGGGCCTCGTCGACGAACAGCCAGGGCAGTCGCGGTGCGGGGTCGTCGCCCGCCCGAGCGTCGTAGAGCAGCCGCGCCACGGCGCCGATAACGGCGCTGGTCGGCGCGTCGTCGATCCCCGACAGCTCGAGCACGGTCGTCGCGGGCCCGAACAGGTCGTCCGGATCCAGCCCGTCCGAACCGAAGATCCCCCACTCCCGCGCTCGGCCCAGGTGGTTCGCCGCCGCGCGACGGACCGCCCGCCGACCGTCCGCCGCGTTCACGCGTTCGAGCATCCCCGCGAGCGTCGACGCCGACGCGGCGGCCTCCCAGACCAGCGCGCCCGGCCCGTCCGCGGGGTCGAGGCCGACCAGCGCCGGCCACTCCGACGCGGGGACGGCGTCGGCGCGGATCCGCGGGGCGTCGATCACGCGCGCCGGGACGGCCTCGCCGTCGACCGAATCGCTCGCCAGCCCTGTGAACGCCCCCATCGGATCGACGACGACGGGCGCGACGCCGCGGGCTCGCGCGGTCGCCTCCGCGAGCACGCCGAGCGTGTGTGACTTCCCGGCGCCGCGCTTCCCGACGACGAGCCCCGCGTGTGGCCGATCGAGGTCGATCCGGACGGTTGCGCCGACGCTCCCGTCCCGGGCGAGATAGCGCCCGAGGTGGCCGGACGGCGCCGACGACTCGCAGCCCGGCCGTGGCTCTCGCTCGCGTCCGACGACGTGCATACCGGCGGTGGCTGCGCGACCCCCCTTGAGTTCTCGCCCGGCGATTCAAGTGCGATGACGGGACCAGCCACCCCATGCTCGATCCGAGCCGCGTTCGAGGCACCGTCGTCGACCGACTCGCCCCGCTCCGGGAGGACCAGCGGGCGATCGAGGGGCTGCCGGTGCGCCTCGTCGTCTCGCTGGTCGTCGGCGCGGCCTGTCTGAGCGTGATGCTGAACCTGGTCAACGGCGTCGGCGGGCTCGCGGCCGCCGAGGTCGACGTCCGCCCGACCCCGGAGGTGGTAGAGGCGGGGCCACAGGAGCTGACGTTGCGGGTCGTCGACGCCGAGGGCGACCCGGTCTCGGGCGCGACGGTCATCGTCGACGGCGGCACCGCGAGCCTCGACGGCGTCGCCACGGCCAAAACCGGTGCGGACGGCACCGCGACCGTCTCCGTCGACCCACAGCTCGGGGCGAACCAAGCGGAGGGAACGCTGACGCTCGACGTGAAGCCGCCGGCGGGCGGGTCGTACGTCGACCGCCGCGAGAACAGCCACGTGCTGGTGATTCAGGGGTGAGTCAGTCCGACCGCCCGGCGGTCGAGAGCGGGGCGGTACCGTGGCAGCGGTCGCTCCCACGCTACCTGCTCGTCGGGCCGGCACTGACCGGCGTAGCCCCTCGAGAAGTGGCCCGCTCGTCGCCCTACCGCCGATCGCCGTAGTCGCCCCAGTTGGGCGCGCCGTCGCTGCGCTTCCGCCCCGAGAGGCGCTCGTCCCAGTCGAGCCACTCGTGCTCCCAGCCGGGCGAGGCGCCTCGCTGGGCGTGTTCGCGGTCCTCGCGGCGGGTCCGGTTGCGGGTGACGCCGGGCTGTTCGCCGTCGACCAGCAGCGGCGCGAACCGGACCGGCCCCCGCTCGTCGACGCGCCGGTAGCCGTCGGGCGCGTCGTCGTCGCGCGTGACGGCGACGAGCGTCTGGTCGGTGTTCCCCTTCGGGATCACCAGCCGACCGCCGTCGGCCAACTGGTCGAGCAGGTCGCTCGGGGGTTCGACGGCGGCGGCCTCGACCAGAATCCGATCGTAGGGCGCGTACTCCGGGAGGCCGGTCGACCCCTCGCGACAGTCGACGAGCACCCCGCCGTAGTCGGCGGCGTCGAGGTTCGAGCGGGCGCGGTACACCTGCGGCCGCGCGATGTCGAGGGCGTGGACGTGGCGACCGCCGAGTATCTCCGCGAGCACGGCGGCGGTGTAGCCGGCGCCGGCGCCGACCACCAGCGCGTCGTCGCCCTCTCGGGGGTCGAGCGCGGTCAGGAGGCGGGCGACCGTGCCCGGGGCGAGCGTGACGGCGCCGTCGACCGTCGACGGCCGGTTGTCGTAGGGGGCGTCTTCGACGAACTCCCGACGCGGCACCGTCCGCATCGCGAGCCCGATCTCCTCCGGGAGCGGGCGGCCGAGGCTGTGTTCCAGCCCGTCGACCATGTCGTCCCGGAGCACCGCGGGATCCATACCCGCGAGTCCGTGATGGGGCTATTTGAACTCGGCGGTGCGTCAGACGCCCGATACGTCGTCCGGTAGCCGTCCGGCGATAGCCTGATACGGGGTGTCCGGCACCTCGCTCGTCTCGACTGCTTCGAGGCCGGCGTCGGCGAACCACTCGCGGACCGTCGCTTCCGGATACGGCTGGCCGTTCCCGGTCGCGAGTGCGGCCGCCGCGACGGCGACGGCGGCGCCCGAGCGGTCCCGGAGCGGTTCGACACAGACGGCCGCGCCGCCGGGAACGAGCGCGTCGGCGATCCCGAGCGTCGTGAAGCGGTTCTCCTCGGCGGACTGGCGCCACGCCGCGTCGACGGTGAGCACGAGGTCGAACGTCGGCTCCACGTCGGCGAGGCTGCCGGTCTCGAGGGCCACGCGCTTCCGTTCGAGCAGCGGTTGGACGGCCGCGGCCACGGTCGCCCCTTCGAGCAGCGTCACGTCCAGCCCCCGGTCGGCGAGTGCGCGGGCGTGCCGGCCGGGGCCGTCGGCGACGACGAGTGCCCGATCCGCGTCCGGGTTCGCCGCCAGCGCGGCGTCGACGGTCGCTGCCACGGTCGCGTCGTCGACCGCCTCGGCGGCGCCCAGGCGGTGGCGGATCAGTGTCTCGGGGTCGGCCTCGATCGGCGGGACGCCGCTCCCCATCGTCCGCGGGAGGGCGACGTAGGCGTCGAAGCGGTCGAGTGCGGTCGGGACCCGCCCGATCGACCGCAGATCCCGCGTCGCGAGCAGCCCAAGCGCGCGGTTGGTGGGTTCGACGGCGTCGCCCACGCGGTGCAGGAAGTCGAGTTCGATCAGCGCGTCGACGACGATCGTGGCCGCACGCTCCGTGACGCCCGCGGCGTCGGCGGCCTCGGCGGCGCCGCCGGACCCACGGACGAGCGCCTCGAGCAGCCCCGTCTCGCGGGCGGCCCACAGCAGCGCGAGCGCCGGCGTGTCGAGGTCGGTGTCTCCAGCGGTCGGCATGTCTCTCAGACGAGTGATTCGGGCGGAAAGCGGTTGGGATCGGCGACTACTCGCCCTGCATCCGGACGAACCGCACGCCCTCGAACGTCTGCTGCTCCGTCCGGCCGTCCTCGCGGACCGTCAGCAGCACCAGTTGCTGTCGCCTGTCGCCGACGGGGGCGAGCACCCGGCCCCCGGGACGAACCTGCTCGACGACCGCCGGCGGCACCGACTCGGCCGCGCAGGTGAGGTAGGCGGCGTCGTACGGCGCGTGGTCCGGCCACCCCTCGTGCCCGTCGCCGGTCCTGATCGCGACCTCGTAGCCGAGACTCTCGAGCGTCTCGCGCGCCCGGTCGGCCAGTTCGGGGACGTACTCCACGGAGTAGACGTTCCCGTCGCCGACGACCTCGGCGGTGACCGCGGCGTGGTAGCCACAACCGGTGCCGATCTCCAGCACGCGATCGCCCGGCTCGAGCGCGAGCCGCTCGACCATCGACGCCACCATGTGCGGTGCGGAGACGGTCTGCCCCTCGCCGATCGGGAGGGGGCGGTCCCGGTACGCGATTCCGCGTTTGTCCGGGGGGACGAACTCGTGGCGGGGCACCGAGCGCAGCGCGTCGGCGGTCGACTCGCGGTCGATCACGCCCCGCTCCCGGAGTCGCTCGACCATCCGCTCCCGGCGCTGTTCGAACGCCATCGTCGATAGGTAGGGCTGGCAGGAATAAAGGGGGTTCGGCGAGCGCGTGCCGAAACTACTTCCCTTCCCGGTCGGAGAGGGTCACCTATGCAGACCGCCGGCTACGCGGACGCGATCGCGAGGGCCGAGCGGTTCGCCCAGCAGAACCCCGAACTCGTCGCTACCGTCGTGGCGGTGGTGACGCTCTCGATCGTCGCCGCGCTGGCGCTGCTGCGCTACCGCCGGCCGTTGGGGGTCCGGTTCAAGGAGGCGCTGGCGAACAAGGAGCGGGTGGCGGTGCTGATGCATCCCGATCCCGACCCGGACGCGATGGCGGCCGCGATCGGTATCGCCCGACTCGCCGAGCAAGTGGACTGTGAACCGACGGTCCAGTTCACCGGACAGATCCGCCACCAGGAGAACCGCGCGTTCCGGAACGTGCTCGACCTCGACATCGAGGCGATCGACCACGTCTCCGAACTGGCCGCCGAGGCGGTGGTGCTGGTCGACCACAACCAGCCCCGCGGGTTCGAGGGTGCCCACGGCGTCCTCCCGTTCGCCGTCGTCGACCACCACCCAGGCGAGGGGACCGGGGAGGTGTTCACCGACGTGCGCACCGACTACGGCGCGGCCGCGAGCATCGTCGCGGAGTACTTCCAGGACGTGGGCGGGAAACCGGTGCCGCCGGACGTCCACGAGAGCGAGGTCGACGCGCGGTTCACCCTCCCCTCGCGGGAGTCGACCGGGCTCCTCTACGGGATTCTCGCGGACACGCGCCACCTCACCAGCGGCGCCGCGTCGGCGGACTTCAGCGCGGCGGCCTCGCTCGCGCCGGGCGTCGACGAGGACGCGCTGGACCGCATCGCCAACCCGCAGGTCAGCGGCGAGACGCTCGACGTGAAAGCCCGCGCCATCGCCGGCCGGCAGGTCGAGGGCTCCTTCGCCGTCAGCGACGTGGGGACCCTGTCGAACGCCGACGCGATCCCGCAGGCCGCCGACGAACTCATCACGCTGGAGGGGATCACCGCGGTCGTCGTGGTCGGCGAACGCGATGGGACAGTCCACCTCTCGGGGCGATCGCGGGACGACCGCGTCCACATGGGCCGGGCGCTGGAGAACGCGGTCGAGGACGTCCCCGACGCCAGCGCCGGGGGCCACGCCCGCATGGGGGGCGGGCAGTTCCCGGCGGACGAGGAGGTGTCCCGCGAGGCGCTCGTCGAGCGCATCTTCGACAGCCTCGAAGGCGACGTGTAGCGCCCCGCGGCTCCCGTCGAACGGCAGCCCTATCCGGATCCACACCGTTCTCCCGACGATGGCGACCCACGACGCGACGTGGCGCTACCGCGATCGCTTCGGCGACCGGTACGGCCGCACCTACTTCCGGCGGTTCGGTCCCGGCGTCGTCTCCTCGATCGGCGCCGGCAGCTACCGGGGCGAGCCGACGCCCGAAGTCGACGAGCGCCACCACGAGGCGCTGGTCACGGCGCTTTCGAACGGCTGTAACGTGCTGGACACCGCACCGGACTACCGCCGTGGCCGCGCGGAGGGCGTCGTCGGCGACGCGCTCGCTGCCGCCGACGTGGACCGCGACTCGGTGCTGCTGGCGACCAAGGGCGGCTTCGTCCCCTTCGACGGCGAGCGCCCCGCCGACCCCTCGGCGTACGTCCGCGAGCAGTTCGTCGAACCCGGGCTCGTCGACCCGGCGGACCTCGCCCGCGGGAGCCACGCGATGACGCCCGCCTTCCTCGAGGCGATGCTGGACCGCTCGCTCGGCGCGCTGGGCGTCGACGCGGTGGACTGCTACTACGTCCACAGTCCCGAGACGCAGTTGGCGGCTCGGTCCAGCGAGGCGGTGTACGACAAGCTCCAGGCCGCGTTCGAGCAGCTGGAACGCGAGCTCGAGCGGGGCCGGATCGGCCGCTACGGCGTCGCCTCCTGGGAGGCGTTCCGGGTGCCGCCCGACCACGACCGGCACCTCTCGCTCGCGCGGGTGCTCGATCGGGCCCGAGCGGCCGCCGAGTCGGTCGGGGGCGACGCCGACGACCACGGGCTCGCGGCGCTCCAACTGCCGTTCAACGTCCACATGGCCGACGCGTTCACGAGCGCCCACCACGAGGACCCAGAGAGCGGCGAGGCGGTGAGCGCGCTCGAGTTCGCCCATCGCGAGGGGCTGTCGGTGTTCGCGAGTTCGGCGCTGATGGGCGGCGACCTGGTCGAGGGGCTCCCGCCCGACATCTCGGCGGAGCTGGCGGGTGACAGCCCGGCCCAGCGCGCGATCAACTTCGCGCGGTCGGCGCCGGCGGTGGTGTCGGCGCTCGTGGGGATGGGCCGGCCGGCCTACGTCCGGGAGGATCTGGCGGCCGGGACGTTCGACCCGCTCGGCGCGTCGGCGTTCGACGCGGTGTTCGAGTAGTCGGCGCCTGTCGACGGCGCGACCCGTCGCCGACCCGAACGGTTTTCCACGCGAGTCCGCAACTCCTCCCCATGGCAGACGATAGCGAAGGTGACGGGGAGGTCGTCGCCGAGGCGACAGCCGAAGAGGACGCCGACGAGGAATCGACCCGCGAGCTCCAACTGATCGAGGACGAGAGCGGGTTCTGGACGCTGGTCGACTCCGAGCGCGGCGCCATCGGCGACGCTCCGACGAAGGCCGCCGGGCTCCACCTGATGGAGCAGGCGCTCGAGGACATGGATGGGGTCTCGATCCCCGACATCGAGCCCGAGGAGCCCAGTGAGCGGCCGGATCGGGACCCGAAACTGCCGCCCGAGCCGTCGATGCCGGACGAGGAGTAACTCCAGCCGGGCGTCGGCGGCGGGAATCCCCGGCCGTCCGGAACCTTCTTTATCGGTAGACCGGATTCCTCAATTGATGGGAGTACTCTGGCTCGACGACGTTCGCGCCGCGGACCTGGAGACGGTCGGCGGGAAGGGCGCTTCCCTCGGTGAACTCACTGGGGCGGGGCTTCCCGTGCCGCCGGGATTCGTCGTCACGGCGGGGACGTATCGGGCGTTCATCGAGGAGGCAGGTATCGACGAGAAACTGTTCGCAGCGATGGACGTCGACCCCGAGGACTCCGCCGCGCTCAAGGAGGCCTCCGAGACGGCCCACGAGCTGATCCTCGAGACGCCGTTCCCCGACGCGGTTCGCGAGGAGATCCTCGCGGCCTACGACGACCTCGACGACGGCGAGGCGTTCGTCGCGGTCCGCTCCTCGGCGACCGCCGAGGACCTGCCCGACGCCTCCTTCGCGGGCCAGCAGGAGACGTTCCTCAACGTCCAGCGCGAGCAGCTGCTGGAGCGTGTGAAGGAGTGCTGGGCGTCGCTGTTCTCGCAGCGCGCCATCTACTACCGCGAGCGCCAGGACTTCCCGCACGACGCCGTCGACATCGCCGTCGTCGTGCAGGAGATGGTCGACGCCGAGAAGTCAGGCGTGATGTTCACCTCCCACCCCTCGACGGGCGAGCCGCGCCTGATCATCGAGGCGGCGTGGGGGCTGGGTGAGGCGGTCGTCTCGGGGACGGTCTCCCCGGACAACTACGTCTACGACCGGAACAGCGACTCGGTCGAGGAGGTGACCGTCGCCGACAAGAAGGTCAAGATGGTCAAGGACGCCGAGACCGGCGAGACCGTCGAGGAGACGGTGGAACCCGACCGCCGGAACGAGCGCGTGCTCTCCGACGACGAGATCGAGGCGCTGGTCGAACTCGGCGAGCGCGTCGAGGACCACTACGACGAGCCACAGGACGTGGAGTGGGCGGTCGCCGACGGCGACATCTACATGCTTCAGTCCCGCCCGATAACCACGATCGACGACGACGACGCCGATCTGGAGGAGGAACGCGAGACCGAGACCGAGAACGAGGGCGACGTGCTCATCCGCGGGCTCGGCGCCTCGCCGGGCGTCGTCTCGGGCGAGGTCCGCGTCGTCACCGAACTCGACCAGCTCGACAAGGTCGGCGACGGCGACGTGCTCGTCACCGAGATGACGATGCCCGACATGGTGCCGGCGATGAAACGCGCCGCCGGCATCGTCACCGACGAGGGCGGCATGACCAGCCACGCCGCGATCGTCTCCCGGGAACTCGGCGTGCCCGCGGTGGTCGGCACCGGGAGCGGCTCCCGCGAACTCGTCGACGATCAGGTCGTCACCATCGACGGCGACCGCGGCACCGTAATCGAGGGCCGGACCGAGCCCGCAGAACCCGACCACGAGCCCGTCGAGGAGGTCCGCCCGAAGACCCCGGTCAAACCCATGACTGCGACCGAAGTGAAAGTCAACGTCTCCATCCCGGAGGCTGCCGAGCGCGCGGCCGCGACGGGCGCCGACGGCGTCGGCCTGCTCCGGATGGAGCACATGGTGCTCACGCTGGGCAAGACGCCCGAGCGCTACATCGAAGAGGAGGGCGGCGAGGCCTACCAGGACCAACTGGTCGACGGGATCCAGGGCGTCGCCGAGGAGTTCTACCCCCGGCCCGTGCGCGTCCGCACGCTCGACGCCCCGACCGACGAGTTCCGGACGATGGAGGGCGGCGAGGACGAGCCGACCGAGCACAACCCGATGCTCGGCTGGCGCGGCATCCGTCGCAGCCTCGCCAAGCCCGGCGTGTTCCAGCACGAGCTCGCGGCGTTCCGCAAGCTGTACGACATGGGCTACGACAACGTCGAGCTCATGCTCCCGCTCGTCAACGACGCCGACGACGTGATCAAGGCCAAGCGGCTGATGGAGGAGGCCGGTATCGACATCGAGAAGCGCAACTGGGGCGTGATGATCGAGACGCCCGCCAGCGCGCTCTGTGTCGAGGAGATGGCCGCCGAGGGGATCGACTTCGCCTCCTTCGGCACGAACGACCTGACCCAGTACACGCTGGCGGTCGACCGCAACAACGAGCACGTCGCCGACCGGTTCGACGAGCTCCACCCGGCGGTGCTCGAGCTCATCGCCGACACGATCGAGACCTGCCGCGAGCACGACGTGGACACCTCGATCTGCGGCCAGGCCGGTTCCAAGCCGGAGATGGTGAACTTCCTCGTCGAGGAGGGGATCTCGAGCATCTCCGCGAACATCGACGCCGTGCGCGACGTGCAGCACGAGGTCAAGCGCGTCGAGCAGCAGCTGATCCTGGACTCGGTCCGCTGAGGCGAGCGCGGGACCGCTCCCGTGTTTGCTAAGGATTATTAACGAACGGCGCCTCTCTTGTTACATGACCGTCGTCAGCGTCTCGATGCCCGAGGAACTGCTCGACCGCATCGACAACTTCTCCGAGGAACACGGCTACACGGGCCGCAGCGAGGTGATGCGCGAGGCCGCCCGGAACCTGCTGGGCGAGTTCGAGGACCGCCGACTGGAGGACCGCAACCTCATGGCCGTCGTCACCGTCCTCTTCGAGTACGAGACCACGAGCGTCGAGGAGCGCATGATGCAGCTCCGCCACGAGCACGAGGGGCTGGTCGCCTCGAACTTCCACTCCCACGTCGGCGAGCACCACTGCATGGAGCTGTTCGTGCTCGAGGGCACGCTCGAGGAGGTGTCGGCCTTCGTCGGCAAGATCCGTGCGACCCGGGACACGCTCACCGTGGACTACTCCGTCACGCCCGTCGACGGCTTCGACCCCGCGTCGGGGCTGGGACCGCTGTCGAGTCACGACGAGGAGGACGACGCCGAGAGCGAGCGCGGCTCGGACGCCGAGAGCCACGACCACTGACCCCGCCGCTTCAGAGCCAGCCGCCGTCGACCGCGTCGACGAGTGCCGAGTCCGCGGCCCGCCAGTCACCGCTCGCGCGCTCGTACAGCGCCCGCGCCCGCTCGGTCGCCTCCGCGACGGCCGCCTCGGGGTCGGCATCGACGAACGCCCCGTCACGCAGGACGGCCTCGCCGGCGACGAACACGTCCCGGACCTCCCGCCCCGTCGTCGAGTAGACGAGGTTCGGAACCGCGGTGTGCAGCGGCGACTCGACGGCCGGCGCCGTCGAGAGTCGGTCGGTCTCGACGACGACGAAGTCCGCGCGGGTGCCCGCTTCGAGCGTTCCCACCTCGTCGGCGATCCCCAGCGCCGCGGCGCCGCCGACGGTCGCGAGCCGGAGTGCCTCGGGCGCCGTCAGCGCGGTCGGGTCGGTGTGCTCGACTTTCGAGAGCGTCGCGGCCGTCCTGGCTTCGCGGAACATCGAGTGGTGCCCCGGGCCCGGCGCCTGATCCGTGCCGATCCCGACTGGCGCGCCGTACTCGCGGAACTCCGCCACGGGCGGAACGATCCCGTCGATGGCCGAGATCGACGAGGGGCAGCCGAGCATGGCGGCCCCGCCAGCAGCGAGTTGCTCGCGCTCCGCCGGAGTCGCGCCGTGACAGTGGACCGCCACGAGCGAGTCCTCGACGATCCCCAGCTCCTCGAGCACCGAGACCGTCGACTCGTCGGCGCCGTAGCGCTCCTCGATCTGGATCGCCTCGCGTTCGCCCTGTGCGGTGTGCAGGTGGAGCTTCGCGCCGCGCTCGTGGGCGAGCGCCTGCACCGTCCGGAGCAGGTCGGGCGACACCATGTCCAGCGCCTGCGGGCCGTAGGCCGGCGTCACGAGCGGGTCGTCGCCGAACTGTTCGAACAGCCGGTCCGCCCGCGCCAGCGCTCGCTCGCCCTGCTCGCGGTCGAAGGGGTACAGCTCTCGCGGCCCGAGGTCGTCGCGCTCCTCTGGCACCTCGTTGATCGTCTCGACGGCGACCACGTCGACGCCGAGGGGCTGGTAGACTTCTTCGACGAGTGTCTCGACCTCGCTCGCGTACTCACAGATCGTCGTCGCGCCGCCGCGGACCGCCTCCAGCACGCCCAGCCGCGTGCCGGCGACGCGGTCGTGCTCGTCGGCGTGCGCAGAGAGCGGGCCGAGCGCGCGGTTCATCCACTCGATCTCGGGCACGTCCTGTGCGCCGCCGCGGAGGAGGGTGTGGGCCATGTGGGTGTGGGCGTTCACGAGGCCGGGCATGACCACCGAGCCCTCGGCGTCGACCACCTCGTCGGCGTCGCTCGGGGCCGGCGCCTCGGCGGCCGGGCCGACGTAGCTGAGCCGCCCGTCCGTGACGGCGAGCGCGCCCGAGTCGACGATCCCCAGCCGGTCGTCCCGCATCGTGAGCAACGTGCCCCCGGTGACGAACGTGTCCATGGCGGGTGCTGGGAACGACGGCGCTTGAAGCTTCGGCGGGCCACGGGCGCCGCTATCCGGTAGCTTTTCCGAGTTCACCCGTTGGAGAGGGTATGTCCGAATCCGACGGCGTCGTCGACGCCGAGAAGGCGGTCGACGCCGATTCCGACGAGGTCGTTGTGTTCAGCGATTACGTCTGCCCGTTCTGCCACCTGGGGCGGGCGTCCCTCGAGCAGTACCGCGAGGGTCGCGACGCGCCGCTCCGGGTCGAGTGGCACCCGTTCGACCTCCGCGGGTACAAACGCGACGAGAACCGCGAGATCCAGACGGACGTCGACGACGGGAAGGACGACGACTACTTCGAGCAGGTCCGGGAGAACGTCGAGCGCCTGAGCGAGGAGTACGGCGTCGACGCCGACATCGACGCGGTTCCCGACACCGACTCCTGGAACGCCCAGCAGGCCGCGTTCTACGTCCGCGAGGAGCTCCCCGAGCGGTTCGGCGCCTTCGACGACGCGCTGTTCGAGGCCTACTGGACCGACCACCGCGACATCGGCGACCCCGACGTGATCGCCGACGTGGCCGAGTCGGTCGGCCTCGACGCCGCGGAGATCCGGGACGCCGCCACCGACGATGACTGGGCCGACCGACTGGAGGCACAGTTCCAGGACGCCCGGGACCGCGGCGTCACCGGCGTGCCGACCTTCGCCGCCGACGGCCACGCCGCCCGCGGCGCGGTGCCGCCGGCCCAGCTCGAACGCCTGATCGAGGGCGAGAACTGAGCGCTACCCACGAAGCACTTATACCTCGACTTCGTTCGTTTAGTTGTCGCGCTGCCGACCCGGTTCGGGGTAGGGGCCTTCCGGGACGGCACCGCGGCGATGCGCGCATCGCCGTGCTCGGCCAGACGTGGCCGGTCACCCACGGCGGCATCGTTTATCCGATCCAGTCACGTTCGCCAGCGACCCGCAGGGCTTTAGCCACCGACACACCGAGAGGGGTCCATGTCGCAGGGTATCGTCGAGGAGTTCCTCTCTCTGAAGGCCGAGACAGACGCGGACCTGCTGATGATGCAGTGTGGCGACTTCTACGAACTGTTCGCCGACGACGCCGAGGTCGTCGCCGACGAACTCGACCTCACGATCTCCCAGAAGTCCTCGCACGGCTCCTCCTACCCGATGGCGGGCGTCCCGCTCTCGGAGCTCACGCCCTACCTGACAGCGCTGGTCGAACGCGGCTACCGCGTCGCCGTCGCCGACCAGTTCGACGCCGAGGACGGCTCGAAGTACCGCGAGATCACCCGGCTGGCGTCGCCGGGCACGCTCGTCGAGACGACCGACGACGACGCGCAGTACCTCGCCGCGGTCGTCGAGGGCGACGCCGGGCGCGGTGAGAGCGAGTACGGCCTCGCCTTCGCCGACATCACCACGGGGCGGTTCCTCGTCACGGCCGTCGACGGCGCCGACGCCGCGGGCGCCGAACTCTACCGCTTCTCGCCCACCGAACTCCTCCCCGGTCCAGACGTGCGCACCGACGACCCCCTGCTCTCGCGCCTGCGGGAGCGCCTCGACGCCACCCACACCCTCCGCCCGAGCGACGAGTTCGGCTCCGGCCGCGCACGCCACCGCGTTCGGGACCGCTTCGGCGAGTCAACCCTCGAGAGTATCGGCCTCGAGGGGGACTCCCCCGCAGTACAGGCTGCGGGGGCCGTCCTCGCCTACGTCGACGACACCGGGCTCGGCGTCGCGGCGGCGATGAGCCGGCTCCAGCACTACCGCCCGGACGACCACCTCGACCTCGACGCGACCACGCAGCGCAACCTCGAACTCGTCGAGACCATGCAGGGCGGCAGCGAGGGGTCGCTGTTCGACACCGTCGACGCCACCGTCTCCTCGCCCGGCCGGCGCCTGCTCCGGGAGTGGCTCACCCGGCCGCGCCGGGACCGCGACCTGCTCGCGCGCCGTCACGACGCGGTCGAAGCGCTCGCGAGCGCCGCGCTCGCCCGCGAGGCACTCCGGGACCGTCTCGACGACGCCTACGACCTCGAACGGCTGGCGTCGCGTACCGCCTCGGGATCGGCCGACGCCGGCGACCTGCTCGCGGTGAAACAGACCCTCGGCGTGCTGCCGGCGCTGGAGGAGGCCATCGCCGGCACCCAACTGGAGACCTCGCCGCTGCCGGGCGTGCTCGAGAACCCCGACCGCGAGACTGCGGCCGCCCTCCGGGGAGAACTCGACGAGGCGCTCCGGGAGGACCCACCGAAGACCGTCACACAGGGCGGCATCTTCCGCGAGGGCTACGACGACGAACTCGACGGGTTGATCGAGCGCCACGAGGAACTGGAGCAGTTCCTCGACGGCCTCGCCGGCCGCGAGAAGCGCGAACACGGGCTCTCACACGTCACCGTCGACCGGAACAAGACCGACGGCTACTACATCCAGGTCGGCAAGAGCGTCGCCGATCAGGTGCCCGAGCACTACCGCGAGGTGAAGACGCTCAAGAACTCAAAGCGGTTCGTCACCGACGAACTCGAGGAGAAGGAACGCGAGATCATGCGCGTCGAGGAGGCCCGCGGGGAGCTGGAGTACGAACTGTTCGAGACGCTCCGGGATCGCGTCGCCGACCACGCCGAACTCCTGCAGGACGCCGGGCGGGCCATCGCCGAGGTCGACGCGCTGGCTTCGCTGGCGGATCACGCCGCGCGCAACGACTGGACCCGACCGGAACTCACCGACGGCGACGCCCTCCACGTCGAGGCCGGCCGCCACCCCGTCGTCGAGACGACGACCGAGTTCGTCCCGAACGACCTCCACCTCGATCGCGACCGGCGGTTCCTGATCGTCACGGGTCCGAACATGAGCGGGAAGTCGACGTACATGCGCCAGGCCGCGCTCATCACCCTGCTCGCACAGGCCGGGAGCTTCGTCCCCGCGAGATCCGCCGAGGTCGGCCTCGTCGACGGGATCTACACCCGCGTCGGCGCGCTGGACGAACTCGCCCAGGGGCGCTCGACGTTCATGGTCGAGATGCAGGAACTGAGCAACATCCTCCACTCGGCCACCGAAGACTCGCTCGTGATCCTGGACGAGGTGGGGCGTGGAACCGCGACCTACGACGGCATCTCGATCGCGTGGGCCGCCACGGAGTACCTGCACAACGAGGTGCGGGCGAAGACGCTCTTCGCGACCCACTACCACGAGCTCACGACGCTCGCGGACCACCTCGACGGCGTCGCGAACGTCCACGTCGCCGTCGACGGCGAACCGGGCGAGGAGAACGACGTGACGTTCCTCCGAACCGTCCGGGACGGGCCGACCGACCGCTCCTACGGGATCCACGTCGCGGACCTCGCGGGCGTGCCCGGCCCGGTTGTCGACCGTGCGGGCGACGTGCTCGACCGCCTGCGCGAGGACAAAGCGATCGAGGCGCGGGGCTCCGGCGGCGACGGGACCAAACAGGCGGTGTTCGACCTGAGTTCGGGCAGTTTCGCCGGCGAGGGGACCGAGTCACGGCAGGAGCCCGGTGGCGCCACGGACGCCGTCGGCGACGGTGGCGGGGCGGGCGTCGAGGCGCGCGACGCGGCCGTCGACCCCGAGGCCGCCGACGTGCTCGACGAACTCGACGGGATGAACGTCGCGGAGATCTCGCCGGTCGAACTGATGCAGCGCGTCGAGGAGTGGCAGTCCCGGCTGGACGAGTAGGCCGAGCGCATCGTTCTTTGCGACGCGGCCTGTGGGTCCGCGCATGAACCGATCGCAGCGAGTCGAGGCGGGGGGCCGACCGTGAGCCGGCGGTTCGCGGTCACCCAGAAGGCGGTGCTGTTCGGCCCCGAACCCGAGCAGCGGCTGCTGTTGCTGGAGAACGAGGACGGCGTCTGGGAGCTCCCGGGCGGGCAGCTCCACGCGGGCGAACAGCCGGTCCCGGGGCTGCAACGGGCGATCCGGGAGGCGACCGGCCTCGACGCGAGCGTCGACGGCCCGATCCTGAACACCGCGTGGGAGATCGACGAGGGCGGCGCGTTCGCCGCCGTCTACCGCGCCCACAGCCCGACCGAGCAGGCGACGCTGGCGGGCGACCACGTCCGGGCGGTCTGGCTCGCCCCAGACGAAGCCGTCGAGCGCGACCTGAACGACACCCAGAAGCGCGCGATCGAACGGGCGGGGGATCGCTGAGCATGGCCGGACCCGACGAGGGCGACCCCGAAACGCCCAGTATCACCGCGCTCGACGAGGAGACCGTCCAGCGGATCGCCGCCGGCGAGGTGGTCGAGCGCCCAGCCTCGGTGGTGAAGGAGCTGGTCGAGAACAGCATCGACGCCGACGCGTCCCGCGTCTCGATCGCGGTCGACCGCGGCGGGAAAGACGGGATCCGCGTCCGGGACGACGGCGTCGGGATGACCGCCGACGAGCTCGATCTCGCGGTCCGGGACCACCACACGTCCAAGATCGGCGACATCGGCGACCTCGAGGCGGGCGTGGGCACGCTCGGCTTCCGGGGCGAAGCGCTCGCAGCCATCGGCGCCGTCGCGCGGACCACCGTGCGCTCGAAACCCCGCGGCGGCGGGATGGGCCACGAACTCACCGTCGAGGGCGGCGACATCGGCGAGCCCGAACCCGCCGGCTGCCCCGCCGGGACGGTCGTCGAGGTCGCGGACCTGTTCTACAACGTCCCCGCCCGGCGGAAGTTCCTCAAGACCGACGCGACGGAGTTCGACCACGTCAACACGGTCGCCACGCAGTACGCGCTGGCCAACCCCGGCGTCGCCGTGTCGCTGGAGCACGACGACCGGGAGGTGTTCGCCACGGAGGGCACTGGGAACCTCCGATCGACGGTGCTCTCGGTGTACGGCCGCGAGGTCGCGGAGTCGATGGTCGACGTGGAGTGGTCCGCGGCGGGCGACGACGTGCCCGTCCAGTCAGTGCGGGGGCTCGTCTCCCACCCCGAGACCACCCGCGCGGGCCGTGAGTACCTCTCGACGTTCGTCAACGACCGCTACGTCACCGCGTCGGCGCTCCGGGAGGCGGTCCTCGAGGCCTACGGCGGCCAACTGGCGCCGGACCGCTACCCCTTCGCGGTGCTGTTCGTGGAACTCGACCCCGCGACCGTCGACGTGAACGTCCACCCGCGAAAGCTCGAGGTCCGCTTCGACGACGAGCAGGGGGTCCGCGAGTCGGTCACCGAGGCGGTAAGGGACGCCCTGCTGGCGGAGGGGTTGATCCGCACCTCCGCACCCCGCGGGCGCTCGCAGGCCGACGAGACGCCGGTCCGCCCCGGAACCGACGACGAGGAGGCCGTCGGCGGCGCCGACACGCAGCACGAGGAAGCCAGCGGCGTCGCCGAGCGCCGGGCCGAGCGGAGCGGCGGCGTCCGGACGCAGTCGGGGCTCGACGGGGCGGACGGGTCGACCGCGGGCGATTCGTCCGACGCCGGCGTCGGGGAGGGCGCGGACGGGACCGCGACCGAACTCGACGACTGGGACGAGGACGCGGGTAGTTCGACGGCGGAGTCCACACCGAGTGAGACCGACGCCGACGACTGGTCGGTCGACCTCTCCGGCGGGTCGGACGCGTCGTCGCCGACGGCGGACGAGTCGGCGGCCGCCGGCGAATCCGGGAGCGTCGAACCGGCCAGTCCCGGGCGCGACGACCGCACGCGCAGTTCCGCGCGCGCCCGCTCGACCGACCACGCGGCCGAATCGGGCCGGACCACCGACTCCCGCGACGCGTCGTCCGGTCGCGAGCGGTCGTTCTCGACGGCGACGCAGCAAGCCCTCGGCGGCGGCACCGCGGAGACCGGCGGCGAGTTCGACTCGCTGCCGACGCTGCGGGTGCTGGGCCAACTGCAGGACACCTACGTCGTCGCCGAGACCGACGACGGGTTGGTGCTGATCGACCAGCACGCCGCCGACGAGCGCGTGAACTACGAGCGCCTCCAGCGGCAGTTCGCCGACGGGATGGCGAGCCAGGCGCTGGCGGCGCCGGTCGACCTCGAGCTGACGGCTCGGGAGGCCGAACTGTTCGCGAGCCACGCCGACGCGTTGGCGGAGATCGGGTTCGAAGCGGAACGTGCGACCGGCGACGGTCGGCCGGGCGCCGGAAACGATGCGACCGGCGACGGTCGGCCGAGCGGCGGCGACGGCCGCACCGTCGAAGTCACGGCGGTGCCGGCGGTGTTCGACGCGACGCTCGACCCCGAACTGCTGCGGGACGCGCTCTCGGCGTTCGTCTCGGCGGGCGACGGCGAGGCCGCGGTCGACGACGCCGTCGACGACCTGCTGGCGGACCTGGCGTGCTACCCGTCGGTCACGGGGAACACGTCGCTCACCGAGGGGTCCGTGAGCGAACTCCTGTCGGCGCTGGACGACTGCGAGAATCCCTACGCCTGCCCGCACGGCCGCCCCGTGATCGTGGAGATCTCCGGCGAGGAGATCGGGGAACGGTTCGAGCGCGACTATCCGGGGCATGGGGAACGACGACGGGAGTAGTCACACGTTACCGAGTACCTCGGCCAACTCCGCGGCCACCCACGCCCCCAGTTCCGACTTGCTCCCCGTGAACTCCGCGTACCCCTCGCCCCGAACCAGCAGCACCCGCGTCTCGTCCTCGCCCATCACGCTCGCGTCGTTGGCGACGACGAAGGAGAGTCCCGCGCGATCCAGGATCCGCCGGGCCTCGTCGACCAGTTCCGCGTCCTCGACGCCGGTCTCGGCTTTGAAGCCGACGATGGGGAGGTCGGGGTGAGCCTCGCGGACGGCGTCGATGAGCTTCGGCGCCGGCCGGAGCGTCAGCGACCGCTCCTCGCCGGACTTGATCTTCGATTCGGCGGCGTCGACGGTGAAGTCCGAGATGGCCGCGGCCGAGACCAGCGCGTCGGCGCCGTCGTCGACCGCCGCGAGTACCGCGTCGCGCATCTCCGCGGCCCGTTCGGCCCGCCGCACGTCGGCGTAGGGCACGTCGTCGCCGTCGTGGACTAGCGTCACGTCGGCGCCGCGGACGTAGCAGGCCGTCGCGATCGCGCGCCCCGTCTTTCCGGACGCGCGGTTGGTGATGGTCCGGATCGGGTCGATCGGCTCGCTGGTCGCGCCCGCGGTGACGACGACGTGCTCGCCGGCGAGTGAGTCGGGCGTCGTCTCGCGGGCGACCTCGGTGACGATCGCCGCCTCGGTGGCGATCTTCGCCTTCCCCTCCTCGATCCGGGGGTCGACGAAGTCGACGCCCCAGGACTCGACGCGGTCGATCGCGTCCAGCACGCCCGGGTGGTCGTACATCGGCTCGTGCATCGCGGGCGCGATCAGGACCGGGACATCCGCGCCCATCGCGGTCGTCGCGGTCGTCGTGACCGGCGAGTCGTCGACTGCGGCGGCGATCTTCCCGACCGTGTTGGCGGTACAGGGCGCGATCAGGAGCACGTCCGCCCAGCCGTCGCGGCCGCAGAGATCGACGTGTTCGACCGCGCCCGTGAGTTCGGTGATCGGCTCGTTGTCGGTCGCGAACTCGACGGCCCAGGGGTGGACGATCCCCTGCGCGCTCTCGGTCAGCACGCCGCGGACCTCGGCCCCCTGCCGGCGGAGCTCGTGGGCGAGTTCCACGACCTTCACCGCGGCGATGCTGCCGGTGACCCCCAGCGCGACGTTGACGCCTTCGAGCATCGACCGTCCGGTGGGACGCCGCGGGCTTAAACACCCGCCGCACGTACCCGTCCCCGTGTGTACGCTGACCCTCGCCTGGCAGACCTTCGAGGACGCGCCCGTCGTCGTGGCGGCGAACCGCGACGAACGACGTGACCGGCCCTCCGAGCCGCCGGCGCGGATCGAGGAGGACCCGACGGTGATCGCCCCCCTGGACGCGAAAGCCGGGGGCACGTGGCAGGGGTACAACGAGTCGGGGCTGTTCGTCGGCGTGACCAACCGCTGGACCGACGCCGACCTCGCGGGCGAGCGCTCGCGGGGGCTGCTCGTCCGTGACGCGCTGCGGGAGCCCTCCGCGGAGGAGGCAGTTCGGATGGTCGAGCACGCCGTCGAGGACCACGAGTACGCGGGGTTCAACCTCGTGCTCGCCGACGCAACGGCGGCGTTCCTGCTGGAGTGGGACGGCCGCCTGCTGGTCCGCCGGCTGGACCCGGGCGTCCACGTTGTCGTCAACGTCGGCGCCAGCGACGCGCCCGCGATCCCGGCGTCGGCCGCCGAACGCGGGCAGGAACAGGCCGCGGACGCGGCTGCGGTCCGGACCGAGCTACTCCCCGAGCCCGACGAGTCGAGCGACGCCTGGCTGGACCGCGCGGCGGCGGTGCTCGGCGATCACGAGTTCGGCGTCTGCGTCCACGAGAACGGCTACGGCACGGTTTCGGCGTCGCTCATCGCGCTCGGCGCCGACGAGGGCGCCGATGGCGGGTTCGCCGCCGACAGCGTGCGGTTCGACTTCGCGGACGGGCCTCCCTGCGAGACGGCGTTCGAACCGGTCGACGCGCCGCTGAGGTAAGTGGCGCGAATCCGGACCACCCCGAAGAAACGGACTGAAAACGACGTTTAGCGTCGGATCGCCGCGCCGGCGGCCGCGCCGACAACGACGCCGGCCGCGAAGCCCGCGGCGGCGACGCGGCGGCGGCGCGCTGCCACTTCCGCGGGGAAGTACTCCTCGGTCAGGTCGAGGGCGCGCTCGGCGAGCTGGTGGCGCGCCGCCGCGGCCTCCTCGCTCTCGGCCGCCCGGGCCCGAAGCGCCGCGTAGCGCGCTCGGAGCTGCTCGGTCGCGACGTCGGCGTCGACGGTTCGGCCGCCCGCGTACTGCTGAATTCGGCTGAGTTCCATACTACCCGGTCGCTGCCGGCGGAGATAACTGTTGCGTGGGCAAGGACAGAAGTTCGCACGGCTCGGGCGGCTGCCGAGTCCGGAACCGGTCAGAACGGGAACCGGGCGACAGTCTCGTGTTCGGCGCCGTCATGGCCGAGGACCGAACGTTTCAGTCGGAGTTCCTCGGCGGTGAAGCGGCCGACGGTTGGGTTCGTGTTCCGGAGGCGGTCCTGGACGAGGTCCTTCCCGCGGGCGTCGTTCATCCGGGCGAGCGTGACGTGGGGCGTGAACTCGTCGTCCGCCACGTCGAAACCGCGCTCGGTGGTCGCCGTCTCGAGTGCGGCGGCGAGGTCGTGGAGGTCGGCGGTGCCGTCGCGGACGCCGGCCCAGACCACCGAGATGTACTCCGCGGAGGGGAACGCGCCGAGGCCGCCGACCTCGACCTCGAAGGGGTCGAGGCCCGCTGCGTCGACGGCGGCGGCGCCGGCGACCTTCGCGTCGTGGACGGTGGGTTCGTCGTCGTCGGCCTCGTCCGCGGTCGGTGTGTCGCCGAGGAACTTCATCGTCAGGTGAGCCTGCTCGGGGTCGGTGAAGCTGAGTCCGTCGGCGTCGGCCAGATCCTGCTGAACCGCGGCGAACGGCTCGTGGAGTTCTTCGGGCAGGTCGATCGCGAAGAACAGGCGCATACGCGGCGACAGGGGCCGGCGCGACTAAGCGTTGGGGTCGGACGCGTAACCCTTACCCCCGACGACCGCGAATCACGGGTAATGACTGATAACCCCCGTGAGGACCGAGACCACCAGTTCTCGGAGGGGCAGGGACTCCCCGACGAGTTCGAGGAGTTCGACATCGACCCGCCCGAACTGAAAGTCGACCCCGACGAGGTCGACCCCGTCGACAGCCGGGTGCTGTCGGACCTGCTCGACGAGCGCAACGTCCCCGAAGACGAGGTCGACACCGACCAACTCATCGACGTCGGCGTCTCCTACACGCAGATCAACCGCTTCGAGGAGGCCACCGAGACGTTCGAGCGCGCCGCCAAGTTCGCCGATGACCCTCACAAGGAGCAGGAGGCCTGGGTGAACAAGGGCGCCGCACACGCCGAACTCGAGGAGTACGACGCGGCCATCGGCGCCTACAAGGAGGCCATCGACATCGACGACGACTCCGAGCACGCCGCCACCGCCGAGACCAACCTCGCCTACGCGCTCTGGGAGTTCGGCCAGAGCGAGGAGGCGCTGCGACACGCCGAGAACGCGGTCGAGATCGACCCGCGGTTCGCGCAGGCCTGGTACAACCGCGGCTTCTTCATGCTCGAACGCGGGCTCGCCGAGGACGCCGTGGACTGCTTCGAGAACGCCCAGCGCCTCGGGATGTCCAACGCGGAAGTGCTCGAGGAGAAAGTCCGCGCGCTGGAGGAAGTGGGCCGCGAGGAGGAGGCCGAGGAGGTGCGCCAGCGTGCCGAGGAGATGCGCGAGGAGGCCGAGCAGCAGATGGTCGACGAGTACTGATGCTGCTGCGCGAACGGGAGACCGAACGCGGCCTGCTCGTCTCCGTCTGTGACGCCGACCTCCTGGGTCAGACCTTCGAGAACGGGCGGGTCTCGATCACGGTCGAAGAGTCGTTCTACGGCGGCGAGGCCGCCGTCGAGGCCGACGCCGACGCCGTGATCGACGGCCTCCGGCGCGCGTCGGTGGCGAACCTGGTCGGCGAGGAGTGCGTCGGCGTCGCCGTCGAGGCGGGCATCATCGACGAGGGGACCGTGCTGGAGATCGGCGAGACCCGGCACGCGCAGTTACTGCAGATCCAGTAGCGGTCGTCGCACACGGTGTGAGTCGTCCGGGATCGAGCGACCCACACTCCGGAGGGCCGATGGCGGGAGGCGTCACAGTTCGGCACTGACGTGTTTCCAGATCGCACACCAGTCTTCGGCGGCGACGTACCCCTCGACCTTCGCACAGGCGCCCCACGTGTCGCCGTTCTTGTCGGGGATGTACTCCGCACAGTTACCGCAGGACTGGCCGGGTTGTGCCAGCCCGTCCGCGATGGCCTCGACGGACTCACTCAGTTGGACGTCCTCCTGACTCTGGAGATCATCGGGATCGCGTGCCTCGCCGGTCTGTGAGTCCGCGGTCCGGTACTGCTCCGGAACCTCGGCGGTTGCCAGGTCGGCTTCGGACATGTCCTCGGGTACCGCCGGTTCGGGTAGCGATTCGTAGATCGTACACCAGTCCGCCCCGTCGACGTAGCCGTCGACCTCCGCGCACGCACCGAACGCGTCGCCGTTCTTGTCCGGGATGAAGTCGGCGCAGTTCGCACAGCACGTTCCTGGTTGGTGTGCGTCGTTCTCCACGGCGGCGTCGTACTCGGAGAACGCGACGTCGGCCTTCGCGTTCAAGTCGTCCGGGTCGCGCTGCTCGTTCCCGAGCGACGTCGCCGAGAGGTACACGTCGGGGACGGGCCCGTTTTCGAACTCCTCCTCCGAGACACCTTCCGGACGTTCCTCCGCGTCTTCGTCTCCCGTCTCCTCCCCCGTTTCAGTCCCCTCCGTCGTCCCGGTTTGGTCACCCGGATCGCCACCACACCCGCTCAAAGCGGCTATTCCGACGGTCGCCACGAGGTAGTTCCGCCGGGTCCACATGTCGTAGATCGGTTCTCGATCGTTCCACGAACCTCGTCGTGACATCTCGATTGAACTTCGGAACCATCACGTATAATCATTATTGTAGCTATTTCGAACTAATATTTTGCAATATAATATAGGAGGCTGATGAGAATATCCCTCGGGTGAAGGTTCACTTCGCGTGAGCACGACGGGGATCGTTCGGCTCGGCAGCTACCAACCCCTACCGAAGGGGTGTTGGTTCTCCAGCCCCTTTCTCCAGTAATGCCTGTATCCGACGCTACCGGCCTCGACGTGGAGGCCATCCGGGAGGATTTCCCGATCCTCGACCGGAAAATCGGCGGCGACGTGACCGTCCCGGGTCCCGACGAGGACGACGACACGCCGCTGTACTACCTCGACAACGCCGCGACCAGCCACACGCCCCGGCAGGTCGTCGAGGCGATGACCGAGTACTACTACGAGTACAACTCCAACGTCCACCGCGGCATCCACAGCCTGAGCCAGGAGGCGTCGGTGGCCTACGAGGAGGCCCACGACCGCGTCGCCGAGTTCGTCGGCGCCGACGGCCGCGAGGAGGTCGTCTTCACCAAGAACACCACCGAGGCGTTCAACCTCGTCGCCTACACCTGGGGGCTGACCGAGCTCGAACCCGGCGAGAACGTCGTCACCACGCAGATGGAGCACCACGCCTCGCTGGTCACGTGGCAACAGCTCTGTGAGAAACAGGGCGCGGAGGTCCGCTACGCCGAAATCGACGACGACGGCCGCCTGGACATGGACGACCTGCGCGCGAAGGTCGACGACGACACCGCGATGGTCAGCGCGGTCCACGTCTCCAACACGCTGGGCACGATCAATCCCGTCGAGGAGATCACCGAGATCGCCCACGAGCACGACGCGCTCTCCTTCATCGACGGCGCGCAGGCGGTTCCGACCCGCCCCGTCGACGTGGGCGAGATCGACGCCGACTTCTACGCCTTCTCGGGCCACAAGATGCTCGGCCCGACGGGGATCGGCGTGCTCTACGGGAAGGAAGGCCTGCTCGAAGAACTGCCGCCGTTCCTCGTCGGCGGCGCGATGATCCGCCGCGTCGAGTTCGAGGGGGCGACGTGGGAGGACCTGCCCTGGAAGTTCGAGGCCGGGACGCCGCCGATCGCGGAGGCTGTCGGGCTCACTGCGGCGATCGACTACCTCGAGGACGTGGGGATGGACGCGATCGAACAGCACGAACGGGAACTCGCGACCTACGCCTACGACCGCCTGAGTGAGTTCGACGACGTCGAGATCTACGGCCCGCGCGAGGGGCGCGGCGGGCTGGTCGGGTTCAACCTGGAGGGCGTCCACGCCCACGACCTCTCCTCGATCCTCGACGACCACGGCGTCGCCGTCCGCGCGGGCGACCACTGTACCCAGCCGCTGCACGACGTGCTGGACGTCCCGGCGTCGACGCGCGCGTCGTTCTACCTCTACAACACCCGCGAGGAGATCGACGAGCTGATCGACGCCGTCGACACCGCCCGACAGCTGTTCGCCTGAGCGGCCGTCGACGCGGGAGTGCCCCTCCGGCAAGGAGGGGGACTCCCGGAACCCTTTTCCGGCGAAACCGCCTGTTTCGAGCCATGAGTGGCTCGGACATGTACCGCCAGCAGATCCTCGATCACTACAAGAACCCGCGCAACTACGGGGAGATGGCGGACCCGGACTTCTCGCACGTGGGGGAGAACCCCTCCTGTGGGGACACGATCAAGGTCGACGTGAAGCTGGCCGACGACGACGAGACCATCGAGGAGGTCTCCTTCACCGGCGACGGCTGCGCGATCTCGCAGGCCGCGGCGTCGCTGCTGACCAAGGAACTACCCGGCAAGCGCATCGAGGACCTGCACGGGATGGACACCGACGACATCACCGAGATGCTCGGCGTCGAGATCTCGCCGATGCGGATCAAGTGTGCGGTGCTGGCCCGGCAGGTCGCCCAGGACGGCGCGAAGCTCTACCGCGGCGAGATCGACGAGAAGGACCGCACGATCACTGAAGAGTAGCCGCTATCGGAACTGATTCTTGGCGTCAACTGACGATCACGTGTGGCGGTACGTTTTTGAAACGTCGTCTCATTTCCGATAACGAATGGCCTCGGACGAGATCCTCGAGGTGCTCGGGAACAAGTACAACCCGGAGATCCTCGACGCCGCGAGCGAGCCGAAATCCGCCCAGGAGCTCTCCGACCAGCTCGACGTGCCGATCGCGACCTGCTACCGCCGCATCGACGAGCTGACCGAGGCGGACCTGCTGGAACTCCACGACCGCCCGCTCTCGGAGGAGCACCGCCGGATCAAGGTGTACCGTCGCTGTATCGACGAGATCTCCATCGACTTCCGGGACGGACTCAGCGTCGAACTCGAGCAGCGCTCGGACGTGACCAACAAGCTCGACGAGGTCTGGCGCCGGATGTCCCAGGGCCAGAGCTAGAACCCCGGCCGCTCCTCGCTGCCCATCATCGAGAAGCCGCCGGCCCGCTCGTAGACGGTGATCCCCCCCTCGCCGATCTCCATGGGGAAGATGTCGGTGTTGATGTCCTGTTTGCGCATCTTCGCGACCCAGATGTAGCGGTTGACGCCGTTGTCCGTCGGCGTCTGGATGAAGTAGATGTTCCCGTCGGTGAGGAAGTTCTCCAGGCCGATCTCGGTCTCGGGGAACACCGCCCCCTGCTCGTTGATCAGCAGCGAGGTGAGCCCGTTCTTCTTGAGGATGTCCGAGAACTTCAGCAGGTAGGTGCGCTTCTCGGCCTCGTCGTCGAAGAAGAGGCTGAACATCGTCAGCGAGTCGAGCACCAGCCGGTCGTAGGTGGTGCCGGCGAAGTCCTGCAGGAGGCGGTCGATCGCGGTGTTGAAGTCCTCCTCTCGGAGCATCGTCGACTTGTCGTACACCTTGATGTCGCCGTTCTCGACCAGTTCGCCCCACTCCTCGAAGCCGACCGACTCCGCGGCCTGCCGGATGTCCTCGGCGTTCTCCTCGAAGGAGATATAGATCCCCCGCTCGTCGAACTCCCTGACGCCGTTGTAGAGGTACTGGATGCCGAAGATGCTCTTGCCGGTCCCGGGGTTCCCGCTGACCAACACCGTCGAGTCATCGACGATACCGCCGTTGAGAATCGCGTCGAGACCGTCGACCCCGGTCTCGGTAACGTCGACCATGAATAGCGTGACGTAGCGCCGCGGAGGGAATTAAGCCCACCGGGTCCGCCGCCGTTCCGAGGGGCCGTTTCTCGGCTGAAGGCCAGCGTCGATCGCCGATGCGCGGTGTGGGTCCGACGTGGCGGGGGTTCGGCGCGATGGTGACGGTACAGTTAACTGTTGGCAGTCGAACTGTTGGCATCATGAGTGAGGCGGGGTCCGATTCGCGGGAGACAGACCGAACTAACGAGCGGGGAGACGCGACCCGGGTGTTGATCGTCGAGGACGAACCCGACGTGGCCGAACTCTACTGCACCACCGTGGAGGCGGAGGGGTACGACGTGGACGTCGCCAACAGCGTCAGCGCCGGCGCCGACCGGCTGTCCCCGGCGTACGACATCGCGCTCCTCGACCGTCGGCTCCCGGACGGCCACGGGGAGGACCTGCTGACGACGATCCGCGACCGCGAACTCGACATCCGGGTCGGGATGGTGACCGCGGTCGAACCCGACTTCGACATCGTGGAGATGGGGTTCGACCTCTACGTGCTCAAACCGCTCTCCCAGGGCGAGCTGATCGACGCCGTCGAGCGCCTGGGCACCCGGAGCGAGTACGACGACCGGCTCCAGCGGACCGCGGCGCTGGCCTCGAAGCGGGCGACGCTGGAGGCCGAGAAACCGCGCGAGGCGCTCGAACGCAGCGAGAAGTACCAGCAGTTGACCGCGGAGCTCGCGGAGCTCGACGCCGAACTCGAGCGGATCACCGAACAGTTCGACACCCAAGACTACCGACGGCTCTTCGAGGACATCGGCGCTTAACCGACCTGTTCGCCGACGATCCGGTCGGCCTCGTCGAGGAACGCGTCCCGCTTCTCCCGGGGGATGGTCGCCCCCGCCGCCACGTCGTGGCCGCCGCCGCCGCCACCGACCGCCGCGGCGGCCTCGGACATCACGACCGAGAGATCCAACCCCTCGCCGACGAGGAACCCGCTCCCCCGCGCCGACACTTTCAGTTCCTCCTCGTTCTCCTGTGCGAACGCGAGGATGGGCTGGTCGCGCCGCACGCCCTCCGCGCCCAGCGCCATCCCGGCGATGATGCCGACGATGGTCTCCCGGATCCGCGTGCCGGCGTCGAACCACTGGAGGTGCTCGGCCCGCTCGACGCCCTCGGTTTTCACCCACTCCAGCCCCTCGGAGAGGTTCCGGCGGTGGGTGCGAAGCAGGGTTCGTGCTTCGTCGAGTGCTTCGCCGCGGTACCCCAGACAGACCGCCAGCCCCACGTCCGCCCGCTCGTAGCGAGCGGTCGCGTTCAGGACGGTGGAGAACTCGCTCACGTCCCGGAGTTCGGTGCCGACCTCCTCCGCGGAGAGGGTGTAGGTCGTCGTCGTCACGCCGTTGACGCGATCGGGGGGGACGCCCCGCGAGATGGCGTGGCGCATCAGCGCGCTGGCGACCGTCTGGCGCTCCTCGAAGGAGAGGTCCACCCAGCGACGCCAGTCGCCGTCGACTTTGAGGTCGATCTCCAACTCCGAGAGGAACTTGATCGCCCCCTCCTCGTCGCCCGAGATACCGGGGATCCGGAGTTCGCTGGCGTACTCGAGGAGTTTCGGGAGTGGACGCGTCTGTCGACCGTACAGCGAGATGTCCGTCACCTCCTCGATCACGCCCGCGTCGACGCCCTCGGCAACGATCCCCTCGTTGGCGCCGCGGAGCCCGCCGTCGGTGTCCTGCATGTCCCCGACGGCGCCGACGACCGCCAGCGCCGCGAGGTCGCGGTTGTCGACGCCCTCGGACTCCATCGCGCGGGCGAGCACGTACGTCGCTCCCGCGCCCGAGAGTTCCGACGCGCCGTCGATCCCGAACAGCAGCGGGTTGAGGTGGTGGTCGATCTCGGGCGGGTCCTCGCCCTCCTCGCCGGTCACCGGCTGGTGGTGGTCGGCGACGACGGCGTCGAAGTCGCCGGCGCGGTGGTGGGGGAGGATGTCGTCAAGCTGGCCGCTTCCGAAGTCCGTGAACAGCGCGACCTCGTGGTCGGTGGCGGCGACGCGGTCGATCGCGGCGGCGTCCAACTGCTTCTCGAAGGTGGTCTCGAAGGGGATCCCGGCCCGCTCGAGCGCGGTGGCGGCGATGGCGCCGCTGGTGAGGCCGTCGGCGTCGATGTGCGAGGCGAGCACGACGGAGTCGGCGGCCAGCACGCGCTCGGCGCAGACGCTCGCACGGTCGGCCATCGCGGGGACGGGGTCGCTCATCGCTCTGGTCGAACTGGGGGCGGCTTGGGGTAAAAAATCTCGTTAGTCGTTCGGGACAGCCTCGGGCGACCGGAGGGTCTCGGGGTCGCCGTCGAGCGTCGCGAGCACCATCGTCGCCGTCAACACGGCGAGCCCGGCACAGACCAGGTACTCGATCCGCATGCCGACCACCGACGCGAACGGCAGCGCCACGAGCGGCCCGATCGTCGAGCCCAGGTCGCCGAACACGTTGTAGACGCCGCCGAGTTTCCCCACGTCGCCCCCGGGGGCGATATCGCCCAGGTACGCCATCAGTGGGGGCCCCGTACCGCCGACGCCGATCCCCACGAGCGCGACGCCGACGACCGTGGACTCGACGCTGGGCACGAGTGCGAGCAGCGCGAAGCCGCCGGCGAGCAGCCCCAGCGCCGGGATCACGGTGTAGGTCCGCGAGGACAGCGTATCCGAGAGTCGCCCGACCACGAGCGTCGTCACCGACATCGCGAGCACGGAGATCGCCATCACGATCCCGCTGACGCCCGTCGACGCCAGCGAGCCGAGCCCGATGTCGAACTCCCGGGTGTACAGCACGACCGTCGAGAGCAGGATCCCGGCGTAGAGAAAGCGCACCGCGAGGTTTGTGGCCCCGATGCCCAGCACCCGGGCGTCGGCGCGGACGACCGCCGGGAGGTCCCGCAGCCGCGTCGTCGTCGACGCGCTGCCCTCGACGTTCGGCAGGACGACGAACGCGACGAACGCCGCGAACAGCCCCGCGACGCCCGCCGCGGCGAACGCCTCGCTGTAGCCGTAGAGGTCGGTCAGGATCCCGCCGAGGATGAGGCCGGCGGGGAAGCCGAGGCTCTGGCCGCCGCGCATGTACCCCACCCACTTCCCGCGGTTCTCCGCGGTGGTGACGTGGGTGACGGTGGTGAACGCGCCGACGAACACGAACGCGGAGCCGACGCCCCACAGCGCCCGCGAGAGAAAGAAGATCGCGGCGCTGGAGAGGGGGATCGCCCCCGGATCGAGCGCGACCACGTAGCCAAAGGGCACCAGCCCCTGCAGGACGAGGCCCACCAGCATCGGTCGCCGCGTGCCGAGGCGGTCGAGCACCTGCCCCGCCGGCGTGTTCAGCAGCAGCCGCGTGAACCGGTTGACCGAGAGGATCATTCCGACGACGAACGAGGAGATGCCCAGCACCGTCCCCAGCGTCGGGAGGGTCGGGAACGCCACGCCGCCGCCGACGCCGCCGAAGAACACGCCGGCGATCACGGCGCCGACGACGACCGGGACGCTCGGGTCCTCGTCGTCGATCGCGGGGCTCGAGAGGGTGGGGACCTGCACGGTCGGCGCTACCAGGCGTACTCCTCGCGCGGATCGACCGCGTCGGCACCGCGGTCGAACACGTGCTCGCCGTCGACGAACACGTGCTGGGTCCGGCTGTCGACCCGCCAGAACTCGCCGTCCCAGACCGCCACGTCGGCGTCGGTGCCGGGTTCGAGCGTGCCGACCCGGTCCTCGATCCCGAGGATCTCGGCGGCGTTAGTCGTCACGGCGTCGAGGGCGGCCTCCTTCGGGAACCCCTCACGCACCGCGAGCCCCACGCACACGTCGAGGTGCTGCTGGGGCAGGATCGGGGCGTCGGTCTGGATCGCGACCTTCACGCCGGCGTCGTGGAGGATTCCCGGCGTCTCGAAGGTGATGTTCCGGAGCTCGTACTTCGTCGCCGAGGAGATCGACGGGCCGACGACCGCGGGCACGTCGCGCTCGACGAACTCCTCGGCCATCACGTGGCCCTCGGTCGCGTGTTCGATCGAGAGGTCGTCGATGCCGAACTCGTCGGCGATCCGGAACACAGTCCGGATGTCGTCGGCGCGGTGGGCGTGGACTCGGAGCGGGAGCTCGCCCGTGAGCACGCGGGAGAGGTTCTCCATCCCGAGGTCGCGCTCGAACTCGTCGTCCTCGTCGGCGCTCTCCTTCCGGTCGAGGTAGTCCTCGGCCTCCATGAACTGCTCGCGGAGCGTGGCGGCGACGCCCGGCCGGGTCGAGGGCTGGCGCCCCTCGCGCTCGCCGTGGAAGCGCTTGGGGTTCTCGCCCATCGCGGCCTTCATCCCGTCCTCCGTGATCAGCATCTCGTCGGCCCGGTCGCCGTAGGTCTTCATCGAGACGATCACGCCGCCGATGACGTTGCCGGAGCCCATCCGGCTGGAGACGCTGGTGACGCCGTTCTGGAAGGCGTGTTTGAGCTCCTCGTCGCGCGGGTGGAACCCGTCGAGCGCGTTGACGTGGGGCGTCGTCGCCGACGTGCCCTCGTTGAAGTCGCCGTCCTCGGGTTCGCCCCACTCGGCCATGCCGGCGTGGGAGTGGGCGTCGACGAGGCCCGGCGTGACGTGGGCGCCGTCCACGTCGATCTCCTCGGCCCCGGCAGGCACGTCGACGGCGTAGCCGACGTCGACGATCTTCCCGTCCTCGATCAGGACGTCGCCCTCGACTGTTCCGCGTTCGGTCTGGGTGTGTACGATCCCGTTCCGGATGGCTCGCATACTCGCAACTCGCTGCGTGGGGTCAAATGATTTCGGTTCGAAGCAACGGGTGAACGCGGCAGTCCGTTCGGCCCCGTGGGACGGGTTCACAACCACGGAGTAGAATTAAGTGCCACCGCGTCAGAGGAACTGACAGGACGAACGATGCGCCTCCCGACATCCCTCCCGATGCTCACAGGGCTCAATAGCTCTGAGCTCGGGTCTACCGGAGCGGACCGGTTCGGGTACGTCGGGATTATCGCCATCGTACGCCCGCAGGTTCGGTCCGGTCGGCTCGCAGCGTGAATCGGTTCACGGCGGCCCGGTCGGTGCGAACCTGCACTCTCCTGGAGCCGTCTGTTCACGTTGTGGGCCAACTCCCACGGGAGCTGGTCCCCCCAGCACGTTCGAGTCGTGGTGGGAGCGTGCGATGAGCACCAAAAGCTCCGACGGGTCGGCGGTTCGCCGCCACCCCGTCGGCGTGGACTGTACAGTCAGCGTCCCGCGCAACGCCGCCGGCGACCTCGAGACCGGCGTCCGCGACCGCCTCGGCGGCGCCGACGGCGTCGACGCGGTTGAGGAGGTCGACCTCCGGGGCATCCGGCCCGGCCTGAACGACCTGACGGTCACCGTCTCGGCCTCGCTGGTCGTCGACGACGGCGCCGAGACGGCCGCGCGGCTGGAGGACCGATTCGGCGTCAGCGAGGTGGAGGTGGAGTTACGCACGGGGCCGCCCTAGCCAGTCACGGCTCGCGACCAGCCAGCGACGCCATGTCGCTGGCACGGAACTGATGCCGTGACTGTGCGTAGCCAACTACGGTGCGTGACCAGCTAGCGACGCCATGTCGCTGGCACGGAACTGATGCCGTCGCTGTGCGAAGCCGAACAGGTCGACCGACCGGCGCGCGCCGTCGGCACCGGTCCCCGCTGTCGCGGGCCCGACGACCAGGCAGATCGCGATTCGGGCTCGATCCCTCCATCACTACACCCTTCGACCACCCAGCGGCGCCGCCGGGGAAGGGCAAGGTAGTTACCCGTTCCGCCCCCGACTCCAGCCATGAGCGTACTGGAGGACGCCCGCGCCGTGCTCGCGATCGACGGGGTCTGCGACGCCTGTCTGGGCCGCGTCTTCGCCGACCGGAGCCACGGCCTCACCAACCGCGAACGGGGCCGGGCGCTGCGGACCGTCGTCGGACTCGAGGACGACGAGGCGCCGGACTACGTCGACCCGGCGGACTGCTGGGTCTGCGAGGGCCGCTGTGGCGAGTTCGACGAGTGGGCCGAGCGTGCCGCCGCCGCGGTCGGGGACGTGGAGTTCGAGAGCTACCAGGTCGGCACTCGCCCGCCCGCGCTGATCGAGGAGAACGAGCGCATGCTCCGGGAGGACGCGGGGCTCGACGCCGACGCCGGCGAGCGGTTCAAGAGCGAGTTCAACCGGGAGGTCGGCAAGCGCGTCGGCCGGCTCACCGACGCCGAGGTCGACTTCGAGCGCCCGAACGTGCAGTTCCTGCTCGACCTCGCGGCGGACACCGTCGAGGCGCAGGTCAACTCCGCGTTCGTCTACGGCCGCTACCGGAAGCTGGAACGGGGCATCCCGCAGACGAAGTGGCCCTGTTCGGCCTGCAACGGTAGCGGGCGACAGGGTCGGGAGCCCTGCGAGGAGTGTGACGGTTCGGGCTATCGCTACCCCGAGAGCGTCGAACAGCTCACCGCGCCGGTCGTCGAGGACGTGATGGACGGCATCGGGGCGACGTTCCACGGCGCCGGGCGCGAGGACGTCGACGCCCGGATGCTCGGCACCGGTCGGCCGTTCGTGATCGAGATCGAGGAGCCCCATCGCCGAACCGTCGACGCCGACCGCCTGCAGGAGGACATCAACGCCTTCGCCGACGGCAAGGTCGAGGTCGAGGGGCTCCGCCTCGCGACCCACGGCATGGTCGAGCGCGTGAAGCGCCACGACGCCGCCAAGCGTTACCGCGCGCAGGTCGCCTTCGACGGGGACGTGGACGCCGAAGCGTTCGCCGCGGCGCTCGAGGAACTCGACGGTGCGACGATCGAACAGGAGACGCCCAACCGCGTCGATCACCGCCGGGCGAGCAAGGTCCGAACCCGCAAGGTGTACGACATCGAGGGCGAGCTCGAGGACGCCCGCACCGCGACCGTCGAGATCCACGGCGAGGGCGGCCTCTACATCAAGGAACTCGTCTCGAGCGACGAGGGCCGCACGACGCCATCGCTCGCCGGGCTGCTGGGCGTCGACGCCGAGGTGACGGCCCTGGACGTGCTCGCGGTCGAGGGCGAGTCGGAACCGTTCGAGAACGCGTCGTACTTCCGGGACTGATGGTCGTCGGCGCCGACGAGGCGGGGAAGGGGCCGGCGCTGGGGCCGATGGTCGCCGGCGCGGTCAGGGCCGCCCCCGCCGACCTCCCCGCCGGCCTCGACGACTCGAAGCAGCTCTCGGCCGCGCGCCGGGAGGAACTGGCCGCCGACCTCCGCGAGCACCCCGAAATCTCGGTCGCGACCGCCGTCGTCCCCTCCGAGCGTATCGACGCCCCCGAGACCGACATGAACACGCTCGGCGTCGCCGCGCAGGCCGAGGCCGTCGCCGCGGTCGCGGTCCCGGGCGACGATGTAGTCGCCGACGCCGCCGACACCGACGAAGCACGGTTCGGCCGGCGGCTCACAGATGCGATTGCGGAGTCCGGACTCGAGGTCGCCGTCACTGCCGAACACGGCGCCGACGAGACCCACGCGATCGTCTCGGCGGCGAGCGTCATCGCCAAGGTCGAGCGCGACCGCCGGATGGCCGAGATCGACGCCGAGTACGACCGTGAGGTCGGAAGCGGCTACCCCTCGGACCCGACGACGACGGAGTTTCTGGCGGCCTACGTCGACGAGCACGGGGAACTCCCCGACTGCGCGCGGGCGACGTGGGCGACGTGCGAGGACGCGCTCGCGAGCGCGGAGCAGTCCGGACTGAGCGACTTCTAGAACCGGTCCAGGCCCTCGCCGCGCTCGAACGCCAGCAATCGGCGCTTCGCGTCGACGCCGCCCGCCGCCGAGAAGCCGCCGCGACCGTCGGCGCCGACGACGCGGTGACACGGGACGACGATCGGGAGCGGGTTCGCGCCGCAGGCCTGCCCGACGGCCACGGCGCCGGCGTCGAGGTCGGTGGCGAGTTCGCCGTACGTCCGGGTCTCGCCGTAGGGGATCCCGTTCATCGCCCGCATCACGTCGCCGAGGTGGCTCTCGGGGTAGTCGACGCCGAGGTCGAACGCCTCCCGCTCGCCGGCCGCGTACTCCTCGATCTGGCGGCGGAGTTCGGCCCCGCTCTCGGCGACGAGACTGGCGTCGAGGTCGTAGGCGTCGCCGCGAACACGGATCCGCATCTGCTGAGAGGAGCGTTCCCGCGGGCAAAAAGTCCGCGCCCGATCACCGGAACGGCGGGAGCCCCCACGCGTACGCGCCGAGCGCGAGCAGGGCGCCGACACACGCGAAGAGCACGACGAGGAGCGGCACGTCCAATACCAGCAACACGCCGGCAAGTGCCGGGAGCGCGAAGAAACCCAGCAGCAGGCCGCCGCCGATCTGGCTCAGCGCACGGACTCCGCCGCGGATCTCCTCGCGGACCGCTCGCCGGATCGCCCGCTCCGTCTCGGGGTCGACGTCGTCGCTATCGTCGGCGCTGGAGGGCATGCGCAGAGGTTCGCGCGAACGTGAGAAAAGCGTTCGGCCGCTCAGTGCTTCCCGGTCAGCAGCGAGCGCAGGATGTCGCCGTAGGCCGGACGGGTGACCAGCACCCCGACGAGCACCCCGAGGATGGTGAAGATCGCGAACCCGCGGAGCTGGCCGAGCGAGAGCACCGCCAGCGGCGACAGCGCGACGATCGTCGTCGCCGCCGCGGCGCCGATGACCCAGAACGCCTTGCGGAAGCGGCTCTGGAACACGCGCTGGCTGGTCACCTCGCCCTCGCTCATCACCTCGTCGGCGATGATGATCAGGTCGTCAACCCCGGTCCCGATCGCGGCCACGAAGCCGGCGATCACCGAGAGGTCGATCGGGTAGCCGATCGCCGCGGCGGCGCCCATCAGGATCACGACCTCCGAGAGCGCGGTGACGATCATCGGCCCCGCGACCTCGACGCGTTGGTAGCGGGCGAACACCACGCCGCTCACCGCGAGCACCGCGGCGATCCCCGCGATCAGCGAGTCGGTCTTGAACCGGTCCGACTGCGAGGGGTCGACGTAGAGCATCGAGTTCTGGTTCAGGTCGAGCTCGGTCGGGAGCGCGCCGGCGCGGAGGTTGATCGCGACCTCCTGGGCCGTCGAGAGGTTGCCGGTCGTCAGCCGGAACTGCGGGTCGTCGGCCCACTCACCGGTGCGCATCGGCTCGGCGAGCCCCTCGTCGACGGCGAAGGAGTTCAGCACCTGGCCGTCCTGGACGAGCAGGATGCAGGGTTCGGTACTGTTGGGGCTCTGCTCGTAACTGCACTCCGTACCGCCCTCCTGTGCCAGTCCGGTGTCGACGAAGCGCTGCTGGACGTCCTCGGCACTGTCGTCGGCGACGACGACGCCGACCTCGGCGCCCTGGCCGCCCTGAATCTGCTGGGCGTTACCGACCTGCCGGAGGTCGTCGGAGTCCATCACGGTGGTCCGGACGTACGTACCGTTCTCGTTCTGGTGGTACGCCTGGATCAGCACCTGGCCGCGGGACTCGATCAGGTCACGGACCGCGGTCTGGTTGGCGTTGGGCACCTCGACGACGATCACGTCGCCGCCGACCACCCGGACGGTCCCGCCGGAGAGCCCGGCCTCGTTGACCTTCTGCCTGAGGACGGTGACCGCGGTCTGCTGGGTGATCCCCGAGACGCGGTTGTACGTGTTGTCGGCCTCGTAGCCCGCCTCGTTCAGCGCGGCGTCGAGCTGCGCCGCCGTGACGTTGGCGGTCCGTACCTCGACGACAGTCGTCTGCTGGGTGGTGTCACCGTACTCGCCGGGGAAGCGGACGGCGACGTCCTGGGCGCTCGCGTTCTCGAGCCCGGCCGCGACTCCTTGGCGTATCGTCGCCCGTTCCGTCCCCTCCGGGATGTCGACGCCCGTGGCGTGGACGCCGACCAGCGGCGCCTGGATCCGGGTGCCGCCGGAGAGCTCGAGGCCGAACTGCAGGTTGGTCACGCCGGTGTCCGCCGCGCTCCCGTTCGCCGTCGACCCCGGCGTGTCGGTGCTCGGCGCCAGCGTCGGCGAGAACAGCGCGAACACGCTCGCGAGCACGATCAGGACCAGCAGCACGACCCGCCAGTTCTCCTTGATGCTGGCCCACGTCCCGCCTTCGTCGGCCATTATCGGTTCACCCCCTCGAACTTCCACCAGCGGAGCAGCGACATGTTGAGCATGTAGGTGTTCAGCAGGTCGGTCGTGAGGCCGAACACGAGGATCAGCCCGATCGAGGAGAGCAAGCCGATCCCGAAGGCGGTCGCGACGACGGTCATCACGACCATCGCGGCGATGGAGGTCAGCGTCATCGTGATCCCGGTCTCCATCGCCCGGTAGGCGGACTCGTAGAAGCTCCCCTGCCGGCGGAGCACGTGGTTGTTGAGCAGGATGTCGGAGTCGACCGAGTACCCGATGATCATCAGCAACGCGGCGACCGAACCGAGCGTGAGCTGGATGCCGAGGACGTTCATCAGCGCCAGCGGCACCACCACGTCAGAGAACGCCGACACCACGACGGCGATGCTCGGGACGAACGTCCGGAACATCGCGAAGACGAGCACGCTCATCCCGGCGAAGGCAATGGCGACGCCGCCGATGGCCTGGATTTGTGCCTCGCTCCCGAAACTGGGCGAGGTGGAGTCGATGGACTCAACACCGAAGCCGGCGTTCTCGGCCTGGGTCTCCAACTGTTCGCTGTTCGCCCCCGTCCCGAAGCTGACGATGTAGACGTCGCTCCCGGCGACCGGCTGGACGCCCGCCGGCTCGGCCGTGAACGCCTGCTGAATCCGCTGTTGGGGGTTCTCCCCGTCGATCTGGAGTCGCATCTCGGTTCCCCCGGTGAACTCCATGCCGAGATCGACCGGCGCGCCGGTCGTGAGCCAGACGCCGCCGACGATCAGGAGGGCCACCGCCAGCACCGCGAGCGGAACCGCGACCAGCTGTCGGTTCGAGTACTCGGTGTAGTCCACCTCCGGGAGCCCGAAGGGGAGGTCCACGCCGGGCACTCACCTCACCTCCCGGACGAACTGATTCATACCGCCGAGTTCCCCTCGCGTCCCGAATAAGCCTTCTCTTACCGTTCGCGCCCGGGCGCCGACGTGGCACGGAGCCAACGTTGATACGTCGCGCGGTCCATGACCAGCACGATGCTGCTCCAGTCAGGGCTGCTCGGCCCGGAGACGCTCCCCCTGCTGCTCGTCGCGGCGGGGATCGCGCTTTCGATCGCCGAAGCGCTAGCGCCGGGCGCCCACTTCGTCGTCGTCGGCGTCTCGCTGCTCGGGGCGGGGCTGCTCGGCCTGCTGCTCGGCCCCGCGGCGACGCCGTTCGTACTCGCGGGGCTCGTGCTCCTGATCGGGATGGTCACGCTGTACGGCTACCGCGAACTCGACATCTACGGCGGGAAGGGGCAGGCCCAGACCAGCGACTCGGCCGACCTGAAGGGTCGGACCGCCCGGGTCACCTCGCGAGTAACCCCCCGGGAGGGCGAGGTCAAGATCGAGAGCGGCGGCTTCAACCCGTACTACTCCGCCCGCACGATCGAGGGTGAGATCCCCGAGGGCGAGGAGGTGATGGTGGTCGACCCGGGCGGCGGCAACGTCGTCACCGTCGAGTCGCTGGGCACGATCGAGGGGAGCCTCGACCGCGAACTCGAACGCGCCCGCGTCGAGAACGCACGCAAGGAGGCCGCGGACGAACGCCCCGACGACGTGACCGAGGACACCGAAACGGCCGACGAGGCGGACGCCGGCGACGCGCGAACGGCCGACGAGGCGGGCGACGACTCCGGCTGGACCTCCCGGCCGGACGAGGAGTCCGACGAGGAGTCCCAGCGAGAGACCGAAACGAACTGAACGCGGGTCGACGGCGCCGACTGGCGGTTTTTTCGCGGGAAACTATTAAGCCACCAACACCCGAACCCCGTGTATGGTCATCGCACCACTGCAGTTCGCCGGCGCCGTCACCGGCGTCGTCGGGCTGCTGTTCCTCTTCGTCGTCATCGCCGCGGTGTGGCAGGCCGTGGAGATCGTCGACGCTACGGAGAAGAAAGCCCTCACCGTGTTCGGGGAGTACCGCAAACTGCTCGAACCGGGCATCAACTTCATCCCGCCGTTCGTCTCCCAGACCCACGCGTTCGACATGCGGACGCAGACGCTGGACGTGCCCCGCCAGGAGGCGATCACGCGGGACAACTCCCCGGTCACGGCCGACGCCGTCGTCTACATCAAGGTGATGGACGCCCGGAAGGCGTACCTCGAGGTCGAGGACTACAAGACCGCCGTCTCCAACCTCGCCCAGACCACCCTCCGTGCGGTGCTGGGCGACATGGAACTCGACGACACGCTGAACAAGCGCCAGGAGATCAACGCCCGCATCCGGAAGGAACTGGACGAGCCCACCGACGAGTGGGGCATCCGCGTCGAGTCCGTCGAGGTCCGGGAGGTCAACCCCTCGAAGGACGTGCAGCAGGCGATGGAGCAACAGACCTCCGCCGAGCGCCGCCGCCGCGCCATGATTCTCGAGGCCCAGGGGGAGCGACGCTCCGCCGTCGAGGAGGCCGAAGGGGAGAAGCAGTCCAACATCATCCGTGCCCAGGGGGAGAAGCAGTCCCAGATCCTCGAGGCGCAGGGTGACGCCATCTCCACCGTGCTCCGGGCGAAATCCGCCGAGTCGATGGGTGAACGCGCCATCATCGACAAGGGGATGGAGACCCTGGAGAACATCGGCCAGGGCGACTCCTCGACGTTCATCATGCCCCAGGAGCTCACCTCGCTCGTCGGCCGGTACGGTCAGCACCTGACCGGGAGCGACACGAAGACCAAGGAGAGCCTCAACTCGTTGGACTTCGACGAGGAGACCCGCGAGATGCTGGGCCTCGACGACATCGAGGACATCCTCGGCCAGATCGACGAGGCCGCCGAGCTCGACACCGAGGCGATGGAGCAGGAGGCCGAGAAGATCATGTCGGGCGACACCGAACCCGACATCCAGTCGGCCGACGACGTGGTCGCCGACGCCGACGAGTCCGAGTTCGCCGACGACGCCGAAGTCGAGACCGAGGAGTCGAACTAGCCCGCCGCCCCGTTCTTTCGCTGGGTATATAACCGACGAATAGCTACCGGCGGGTGTGTCCCGACGGGTGACCGACCGCGTCGCGTCGCCGCCGCGATGAGCCCGTCGATCCGGCAGCGAGTGGAGGCGGCGACGCTCCCGCTGGCCGGGCTGGTCACCCTGCTCCTGCTGACGCTGCTGTTCTACTACCCCGTGGGTCGAGTGCTCTCGGAGGCGGTCTGGCGTGCGGGCGGACCCACCGCCGAACCGCTGCTCGCGGTGCTCTCCGACCCGTTCTTCTTCGGCGTGGCCGCTCAGGCCGTCGAGAACCCGGCGGTGCTGTGGACCGCGATCGAGCCGCACACGCTCCGCCTCCCGCTGCCGTTCGTCGATGCCGGCGTCTCGCTCGCCTACCCCTTCCCCGACTACCGACTGGGGCTGTTCGGCTTCACCGCGTATCAGGCGCTGCTGTCGACGCTCGCGAGCGTCGTGCTCGGGCTGCCGGGCGCGTACGTGCTCGCCCGCTTCGAGTTCCCGGGCCGGAGGACCGTGCGCTCGCTGACCGCGGTGCCGTTCGTGATGCCCTCGATCATGGTCGCCATCGGCTTCATCGCCACGTTCGGGCGGACCGGCGTGGTCAACACGGCGCTGACCGCGCTGGGGCTCCCCCGGATCGAACTGCTGTACACGCTGCCGATCATCGTGATCGCCCACGCGTTCTACAACGCCCCGCTGGTGATGCGGGTGACGGCGGCCGCGTGGGAGGGCATCGACGCCGGCACCGCCGAGACCGCCCGGAGCCTCGGCGCCTCGCCCCGGCGGGCGTTCGTCGACGTGGTGTTGCCCCAGCTCCTCCCCGCGATCCTGACGGGCGCACTGCTGACCTTCGTCTTCTCCTTTATGTCGTTCGCGGTCGTGCTCGCGCTGGGCGGGCTCTCGCTGGCGACCGTCGAGGTATGGGTGTACCAGCGCGTCACCCAGCTCGACTACGAGACGGCGTCGGCGCTGGCGACGCTGGAGATGGTCTTCTCGCTGGTGCTGACCTACGCCTACCTGCGCTACGAGGCCCGCCAGCGCGCCGAAAGCGCCGCGCGGCCGCCCGAGCGGAAACCGCTGTTCGGCCCGCTGAACGTCGACCGGCTGGCCGTCTGGGGGTACGTCGGCGTCGCGCTGGTCGTGTTCGTGACGCCGATGGCGAGCATGGTCCTCGCGAGCGTCACCGGGCCGAACGGGTTCACGCTGGAGTACTACCGCTTCCTCGTCGAGCGACAGACGACCGGCGCGGCGTTCCAGATCAAACCCCTGACCGCGATCCGGAACTCGCTGCTGTACGGCGCCGGCAGCCTCGCGCTCGCGGTGCCGATGGGGGTGTTGCTGGCGGTCGTCTCCACCCGCGAGTTCCCCGGGAGCAAGCTGCTCGACACGCTCTCGATGGCGCCGTTCGCCGTCTCGGGCGTCGTCGTCGGCCTCGGGTTGCTCCAGGGGTTGGTGTTCGGCACGACCGCGTTCGGTTACCGGTTCACCGTCACCGGCGCCGTCGCCGTCGTCGCCGCCCACGCAGTCGCCGCCTACCCGTTCGTCACGCGCAACGTCGCGCCGCTGTTGGCGACGATCGACCGATCGGTCGTGGAGTCGGCGCGGGTCCTCGGGGCCTCGCGGGTCCGGGTGCTGCTGGACATCGAACTCCCCCAGGTGGTGGCGGGCGTGCTCGCGGGCGCGGCGTTCGCGTTCGCGATCAGCGTCGGGGAGTTCGATTCGACGGTGATTTTGGCCAGCGGGAGCGCCGCCTACACCATGCCGGTGGCCATCGAACGATTCCTCGGGCGGCGGCTCGGTCCGGCGACGGCGATGGGCTGTGTCCTCCTGGTCGTCACGGCCGTCAGCTTCCTCGTTATCGACCGACTCGGTGAAGGGAGGGGGATGTAGATGGTCGCCATCGAACTCGACGGGATCCGGAAGGCGTTCGACGACGCCGTCGCGCTGGAGGGCGTTTCACTCACGGTTGAGGGAGGGGAGTTCTTCACGCTGGTCGGGCCCTCCGGCTGCGGGAAGACGACGACGCTCCGGACGATCGCGGGGCTCTCAGGCCCCACCGAGGGGACGGTCCGCTTCGACGGCGAGGACGTGAGCGACGTGCCCGTCGAGGACCGCAACGTCGGCGTCGTGTTCCAGAGCTACGCGCTGTTCCCGCACATGACCGTCGCGGAGAACGTCCGCTACGGCCTGCGCTTCACGGACCCACCCAGAGGGCTCACGGCCGACGAGCGCGTCGACGAACTGCTCGAACTGGTCGACCTCCCCGAGATGGGCGACCGCGAGCCCGACGAACTCTCGGGCGGGCAGCAACAGCGGGTCGCGCTCGCCCGCGCGCTGGCGCCCGAGCCGGACGTGCTGCTGCTTGACGAGCCCATGAGCGCCCTCGATGCGCGACTCCGGGAGCAGCTCCGTCGGGAGATCAGGCGTATCCAGCAGGAGTTGGGTGTCACGACGGTGTACGTCACCCACGACCAGGAGGAGGCGCTCGCGGTCTCGGACCGCCTCGCGGTGATGCACGACGGCGGCGTCGAGCAGGTCGGCACGCCCGTCGAGGTGTACGAACGCCCCGCGACCGAGTTCGTCGCCTCGTTCGTCGGCGAGAACAACGTGTTCTCGGGCGTGGTCGTCGGGGGCGAAAGCGACGAACTGGCGATCGAGGTCGACGAGCGGGCCCCCGAGGGCCACCGGTTCCGTGTCGCCGCTCCCGACGACGATGCCCACGCCGTGGGCGACCGCGTGACCTTCTGTGTGCGGCCGACGCATCTCGACCCCGAAGCCGGACGGAACCGCTTCCCGGTCGCGCTCGACACCGCGGAGTACCTCGGCGGAACCACGCGACTCTACGGCGAGTGGGCCGGCCGGGAGGTCGTGCTCCGCCTGCCCGAACCGCCTGCGGCGGACTCGCTGATGGTCGGGTTCGACCCTGCGGACGCGACCCTCCTCTGAGGCGAACCGACGCTTTCAGCCCCCTGTCGCCCGTTCGTTCGCCCATGATCACGCTCGCCTCCGACTTCGGCACCCCCTACCCCGCGGCGATGAAGGGCGTCATCCTCCGGCAGTGTGACGCGCGACTGGTCGATGTCGCCCACGACTTCCCCCGGCAGGACGTGCGCGCGGCGGCGTTCTGGCTGCGCGAGGTGCTCCCGGAGTTCCCGCCGGCGACCCACCTCGTCGTCGTCGACCCCGGCGTCGGGACCGACCGCGCCGCAGTCGTCGTCGAGGCCGGCAACCACCGCATCGTCGCGCCGGACAACGGCGTCGCGCTCCCGGCGGCCCGTAAGCTTGCCGCCCGGGCGGACGGCGACGGGATCCGCGTCTACGAGATCGCGTACGACGACGGCGCGACCGCGAGCAACACGTTCCACGGCCGGGACGTGTTCGCGCCCGCCGCGGCGCGCGTCCACGAGGCCGACGCCGTCGACGACGCTGATCGCGTCACCCCCGCCGACGAGTGGGTCGACCTTCGGTTCCCGGAACCGGCGGTCCGCGACGACGGGGCGACCGGCGAGGTACTCGTCGTCGACGACTTCGGGAACGCGATCAGCAACGTCCCCGGGCGTGTGCTCGACGGCCGCGACGCGGTGACCGTGAACGGCGAGTCGGCGCCCGTGCGGGACGCCTACGCTGAGATGGCCCCGGGCGAGCGACTAGTGACCGTGGGGAGCCACGGCAACGTCGAGTTCGCGGTGAACCAGGGGCGGGGCGACGACGCGTTCGGACTCGGCGTCGGCGACGACGTGTCGCTCGACTGGTGAGAACCCCACACGTGTCGCCGCCACCGAGTCGTTTTCCCCGTGGGGCCCGGAGATAGTGGGACGTGCCACCAGACGACGATGACGAGTTCGCGGAACTGCGGGCGGAGGAGGGCAACGCCATCCTCCGGCTGTTTCTGGAGTACGGTCGCGAGCGCCTGCCGACGTTCGTCGGCGGCGCCGGCGCGGCGATCGTGCAGATGCTGATGGCGCTGGTGCCGTCGTTCGTGCTCGCGATCGCGATCGACTCGCTCTTCTTCGACACGCGGGCGTTCTCGCTGCCGCTGGTTCCCGCGGTGTGGATCCCGGGCGACCAGGGCGGACAGTTCCTGCTCGCCGGCGGTCTCGTCGCCGCCTCCTACGCGCTGAGCTCGGTCTTCAGCTGGGCGAACAACTACCTCTGGAACAGCTTCTCCCAGCACTTCCAGCATGCAGTGCGTGTGGACACCTACGACGCGCTCCAGCGACAGGGCGTGGAGTTCTTCGACAACCGCCAGACGGGCGAGGTGATGAGCATCCTGAACAACGACGTGAACCAACTCGAGGGGTTCCTGACGAACAACCTCAAGAGCCTCATCACCATCGTCGTCCGCGTCGGCGGGATGGGCGCGGTGATGCTGCTGATCAACTGGCGGCTCGCGCTGATCCCCGTCGCCGCCATCCCCGCGCTGGGGTACCTCAGCTACTGGTTCGTCGAGACCATCCACCCCAAGTACCAGGAGGTCCGCAGCGCCGTCGGGCGACTCAACAGCCGACTGGAGAACAACATCGGCGGCATCGAGACGCTGAAGTCGTTCACCACCGAGCCCTTCGAGACCGACCGGGTGCGGGAGTCCTCCAGGGAGTATCTCGACTCACAGTGGGACGCGATCACCACCCGGATCAAGTTCTTCCCCAGCCTGCAGGCGACGACCGCCGCGGCGTACGTCTCGGTCTTCTTCGTCGGCGGCTGGTGGGTGGTGACGGGCACGCCGCCGCACCCGTTCTTCTCCGGCGGCGACCCCGACGCGACGCTGACCGCGGGGACGCTCGTGCTCTTCCTGAACTACTCGCGGCGCTTCGTCTACCCGATGCGGCAGATGGGCCAGATCATCAACGGCTACCAGTACGCGGAGGCTGCGGGCGAGCGGATCGTCGGTCTACTCGACGACGACACCCGCGTGGGGACGGAGACCGACGGCGTCGAACTCGACGACGAGGAGCGACGTACGCCCGCCTACGGCACGGAGGCCGACGGCGTCGAGGGGCACGTCGAGTTCGACGACGTGCAGTTCGCCTACCGCGACGAGGACGGCGAGGCCGAGGAGACGGTCCTGCGCGGCATCAGCTTCGAGGCCGACGCCGGCGACTACGTCGGCCTCGTCGGCCCGACCGGCGCCGGGAAGTCGACGACGATGAAGCTCCTGCTGCGGTTCTACGACCCCGACTCGGGGACGATCAGGCTCGACGGCCGGGACGTGCGGGATATCGACATCCGGAGCCTCCGCGAGCACGTCGGCTACGTGAGTCAGGAGCCGTACCTCTTCTACGGCACCGTCGCCGACAACATCGCCTACGGCGTCCCGGAGTACGACGACGAGGCGATGCACGAGGCCGCCGAGACCGCCGGCGCCCACGAGTTCGTCGCCGACCTCGAGGACGGCTACGACACGATGGTGGGCGAGCGCGGCGTCAAGCTCTCGGGCGGCCAGCGCCAGCGGATCGCGCTGGCGCGGACGATCCTCCGGGACCCGGACGTGTTAGTCCTCGACGAGGCGACCAGCCACGTCGACAACGAGACCGAGGCGGTGATCCAGAACAGCCTCGAAGCGTTGACCGAGGACCGTACCGTCTTCGCCATCGCCCACCGGCTCTCGACGGTCCGGGACGCCGACCAGATCCTGGTGATGGACGACGGCGAGATCGTCGAGCGCGGCGACCACGAGCGGCTCATCGACGGCGACGGGCTCTACGCCAACCTCTGGCGCGTGCAGGTGGGGGAGATGGAGGCGCTGCCCGAGTCGTTCGTCGAGCGCAGCCTCGAAGCGCAGTAGCCCGGCCGGAACGTTTTCGTTACGTGGCAACGTTTGGCACGGTTATGGGTACGTACATGGCGCTGGTCGACGTGACCGACGAGACCGTCCAGAACGTGCAGGACCTCGCCACTATCTGGGGCGACCTGACTGGCGACATCGAGGCACTGGGAGGAGAACTGCTGGAGGCCTACGCGATCCTCGGCGAGCACGACTTCCTCGTGATCTTCGAGGCCGACGGCCGCGACGGCGCGTTCCAGACCTCGGTCTCGATCGAACGATACGGGCTCGACACCCAGACGATGGAGATCATCCCGGTCGACGACCTGGGCGGGCTCGTCCAGGACATCTGATCGCGGTCGGGGAACCCTTATCGCGACGCAGTAACACCCACCGGTCGTGAGTAAACAGGACCTGTTCGACGAGATCGAGGCCGAACGCGACTGGCTGACAGACGTCTCCGAGCAACTCTGGGAGAACCCGGAGGTCGCGCTCCAGGAGCACGACTCCGCGGCGCTGCTGCAGGACGCGCTCCGCGAGGAGGGGTTCACCGTCGAGTCCGGCGTCGCCGGCATCGACACCGCCTTCGTCGCGCGGTACGGCGACGACGAGCCCGTCGTCGGGACGATGGGCGAGTTCGACGCGCTACCGGGGATGAGTCAGGCCGCGAAAGCCGAGCGCGAACCGATAGCGGAGGGCGCGCCGGGGCACGGCTGTGGCCACAACCTGTTCGGCACCGGGAGCCTCGCGGGTGCCGTCGCGGTCAAGCGCGCGATCGAGCGCGGGGACGCCGAGGGATCGGTCGTCTACCTCGGCACGCCCGCCGAGGAGGTCGGCGCCGGCAAGGTGTACATGATTCAGGACGGCGCGTTCGACGACGTGGACGCCGTCGTCTCGTGGCACCCCGACTGGATCAACGCGCCCAACAAGGGCTCCTGTCTCGCGGTCGATTCGTTCTCGATCGAGTTCACGGGGGAGACCGCCCACGCCGCCGCGGCGCCGGAAGCCGGCCGGAGCGCGCTCGACGGCGTCCAACTCCTGGGTACCGGGATCGAGTACATGCGCGAGCACGTCGCGGACGCCGTCCGCATCCACTACGTCGTCACCGAGGGGGGGCAGGCCGCCAACATCGTCCCCGAGGAGGCGGCGATGGAGGTGATGGTCCGCGCGCCCGACCGCGACTCCGTCGAGACCGTCTCGGACCGCGTCCGCGACGCCGCCGAGGGCGCGGCGCTGATGTCCGGCACGGACGTGGACGTGACCCAGACCACCGGGATGTACGGCGTGCTCCCGAACTACGCGCTCGCGGACTCGATCCGGGCGAACATGGACGCCGCCGAGTTCCCGCTGACCGAGGAGCAGGAGGCGTTCGCGGCCGAACTGAAGGAGACGCTCGACGACCCCTCCTACGCCGGCGTCCCGCCGGAACGCCGCGACGCGGCTGCCGATTCGGCGATGTTCACGGACCCCATCGACGCCCCCGACGAGGACGCGACCGGCTCGTACTCCACGGACTCCGGCGACGTGTCGTGGACCGTCCCGCTCGGTCGGTTCCGCGCGGCGACGTGGCCCGCCGGTACCCCGGCCCACTCGTGGCAGGCCGTCGCCGCCGGCAAGGACCTCGGGACGGCGGCGATGCTGTTCGCGGGCAAGGTCGTCGCCGGCTCGCTGTACGACCTGCTGACCGACGAGGAGCTGCTCGCCGAGGCCCGCGCGGAGTTCGAGGAGCGAAAGGGCGACCGCGAGTACGAGTCGCCGCTGCCCGAGGACGCCGATCCCTACGAGCTCACCGACCGCTGATGCGGGTCGGTCGCGCCGAAAACCCGGCGTCGCGCCGGACCCCGCAACTTAAACCCGAGAGCGGGCAACTCCCACCCAATGAAGCCGACGGAGCTGTCGGGCCTGCCTGCGGGCGTCGGGGAGCACCTCGAGGGCGAGGGCGTCGAGGCGCTCTACCCGCCCCAGGCCGAGGCCGTCGAGCGCGGCGTGACCGACGGCGAGAACGTCGTCGCCGCGGTCCCCACCGCCTCGGGGAAGACGCTGATCGCCGAACTCGCGATGCTCTCCGCCGTCGAACGCGGCGGGACCGCCCTCTACATCGTCCCGCTCAGAGCCCTCGCGAGCGAGAAGCGGGCGGAGTTCGAGCGCTGGGAGGAGTACGGCGTCACCGTCGGCGTCTCGACGGGGAACTACGAGTCCGACGGCGAGTGGCTGGGCTCGCGGGACGTCGTCGTCGCCACCAGCGAGAAGGTCGACTCGCTGGTCAGGAACGGCGCGCCGTGGATCGACGACCTCTCCTGTGTCGTCGCCGACGAGGTCCACCTCGTCGACGACCGCGAGCGCGGCCCCACGCTCGAGGTCACGCTCGCGAAACTCCGGCGGCTCAACCACGACCTCCAGACGGTCGCGCTCTCGGCGACGGTCGGCAACGCCCCCGAGATCGCCGACTGGCTCGACGCCGAACTGGTCGACTCCGACTGGCGCCCGATCGACCTGAAGACGGGCGTTCACTTCGGGAACGCGATCAACTTCGCCGACGGCTCCCAACGGAAGGTACGGGTCGACAGCGGCGGCAAGCAGACCCCGGCGCTCGTCGACGACACGCTGGACGAGGGGGGATCGAGCCTCGTGTTCGTCAACTCCCGGCGCAACGCCGAGTCCGCCGCCGGCCGGCTCGGCGGCGTCACGGGCGACCACCTGACCGACGCGGAACGCGTCGAACTCCGGGAACTGGCGGCCGACATCCGGGACGTGTCCGACACCGCCACCAGCGACGACCTCGCGGACTGCGTCGAACGGGGGGCCGCGTTCCACCACGCCGGCCTCTCCAGCGAGCACCGGGACCTCGTCGAGGACGCGTTCCGCGACCGGCTGATCAAGGTGATCGCGGCGACGCCGACGCTGGCCGCGGGCGTGAACACGCCCTCCCGCCGCGTGATCGTCCGGGACTGGCGGCGCTACGACCCGGAGTTCGGCGGCATGAAGCCGCTCGACACCCTCGAAGTGCACCAGATGATGGGCCGGGCGGGCCGGCCGGGGCTCGACCCCTACGGCGAGGCGGTCCTCTTGGCGTCGAACAACGACACGAAGGAGGAACTGTTCGAGCGCTACATCCACGGCGAGCCCGAACCGGTGCGCTCGAAACTCGCCGCTGAACCCGCGCTGCGGACCCATCTGCTGGCGACGGTCGCCTCCGGGTTCGCGAACACTCGCGAGGACATCCTGGAGTTCCTCGACAACACGCTCTACGCGGTCCAGAGCGCCGGGAACGCGCAGTTGGAGTCGGTGACCGACACGGTCCTGAACTACCTCGACGCCAACGAGTTCGTCGACCGCGACGGCGACACGATCACCGCGACCGAGATCGGCCACACCGTCTCGCGGCTCTACCTGGATCCGATGAGCGCCGCGGCGATCATCGACGGCCTGCGCGACGCTGAGGGCGACGACGGGAGCCGGGAGTACGGCTCCCGGGGCGCCGTGGACGGCGACCCCGACGAGTCGTCCGGCTTCGTCACCGGGAACGACCTGCTTGACGACGATCCGCTGGCCGACACGGAGGCGGAGGGCGACGCGGGGACGGGCGACGACGCCGACGATGTCTCCGCGCTCGGCCTCTACCACCTCGTCTCGCGGACGCCGGACATGTACCAGCTCTACCTGAAGTCCGGCGACCGCGAGACCTACGAGGAGGAGCTGTTCGAGCGCGAGACCGAACTGCTCGGGCGCACCCCCTCGGAGTACGACGACGTGGCGTTCGAGGAGTGGCTCTCCGCGCTCAAGACCGCCCGGATGCTGGAGGACTGGGCCGGCGAGGTCGACGAGAGCCGCATCGCCGAGCGCTATGGCGTCGGCCCGGGGGACATCCGCGGGAAGGTCGACACCGCCCAGTGGCTGCTCAACGCCGCCGAGCGGCTGGCGGGCGAACTCGACCTCTCGAACGTCGTCGCCGTCCGCGAGGCGAAAAAGCGCGTCGAGGACGGCGTCCGGGAGGAGCTGCTCGACCTCACGGGCGTCCGTGGCGTCGGGCGCAAGCGCGCGCGGCGGCTGTTCGAGGCCGGTATCGAGACCCGTGCGGACCTCCGGAACGCGGACAAGTCGGTCGTGCTCGGGGCGCTCCGCGGGGAGAAGACCGCCGAGACCGTCCTCGAGAACGTCGGCCGCGAGGACCCGTCGATGGAGGGCGTGACCGCGGACGCCGACGCGAAACGTGCCGGGCGCGAGGAGGAGGAGGGCCAGGCCTCGCTGGGTGATTTCTGATGCGCCTGCTCGACGGGACGACGACGGTCGACGACCTCGACGCGTTCCTCGCGACGCTCGACGACGTGGCCGAGGCGACCGGGACGACGGTGCAGGCGTTCGACGCCGACTACGTGGTCTCGGCTGCACACCTCGCCCGCGCGCTGGACCGCGCCGACCGCGCCATCGCCCGCGGGGAGAACGTCGCCCGGGAGCGCGCGGTCGAGGTGCTCTGCTACGCGGCCGGCCGCCGGCAGATCAACCGTGCGCTGGAGATGGGCGTGGCCGAGGGGGCGAACCGCGTCGTCGCCCTGGTGGACTCGCCTGCCGGCGACGAGAGCGCGGAGGCCGAGGCGGTCGAGCTGCTCCGCGACCACGTCGAGGAGGCGGCAGTGCTGGGCGAGTACGACGAGGCGACGGTCAGGGCGTTCTTCGACGTCTCCGACGCCGAACTCGACGCCGTCGACGGCGGCCTCGCGGACCTGGTGCTCGAGCGCGTGGCGCTGCTGGACGTGGAGAAGTAGGTACGCGACTGACCTCGCATGGGTTCGGTCGCCCTCGCTGGTCGGTCGAGAACCGTGAGGAAGTAGTCCATCCTGGATTCGAACCAGGGTCGAAGCCCCCAGAAGGCTTCAGGATTGGCCACTACCCCAATGGACTGATCCGTCCGCCACCTCGTCGCCGCCGGTGGCGTCCTTCGCATCCAACGCTAGCCCGTTGGCAAGTATGAGTGTTTCGGAGTCAATCGCCGGCCAGCCGTCGGTTCGCGTGCCGCGTGGCTGTCCCCGCTGGCGTCGAAGAAAGAGATCCCCCACCGCGACGTTACCCGAGGAGGTACCGCATCCACGGGTAGCGTTCCACCAACGGCCGGCCGTCGATCTCGTACTGCTCGATGTACTGGTCGACCCCGAGGATGCGGCCCGCGCCGAACGCCGCGACCGCGAGGAACGTGAGCATGTACGCGAAGTCGCCGTTGATGTAGCCGTGGGAGACGCTCCAGTTGCCCAGGTAGAACATGAGCATCATGAACGCGCCCCAGAACGCCGCGAGGCGGGTGAGCCCGCCGACCAGGAGCCCGAGGCCGATCAGCAGCTCACCCCAGGGCACCGCGACGTTCACGAAGTCGAGGAACAGCTGGGACGACCCCATCGCCTCGAACAGCCCGGCGACGGGGCTGCCGTTGGCCCGCGGCGCGTTGTTGAGGTAGCCCGCGGCCGAGAAGCTCCCGCTGAGCACCTTGTCCAGCCCGCTCTGGAAGAACGCGATCCCCATCATCAGGCGCAGGGCGAGGATGAACCACACGCTCAGCGTGTGGAGCTTCCCCTCTGCGGTGAACCCCGCCACCGTGCTCCGGAGTGTTACTTCTTGAGTTGCCATGGTTGGAGTGTGAACCGGACGGGTCTTATGCCCCGCCGGCCGTTCCCGAACTCTGGGAACGCCGATTACGGCCGTTCTCGGCCGCTGGGAACCACCACCTACTTGCCCGCTTCGCCCACAGAACCGGTATGTACGTCGGCCGCTTCCTCGTCGCCGCACCCGGACTGGCAGCCTACCGCGTCTCCTCGCGCTCGTTCCCGAACCGGAAGGTGATCGAGCGCGACGGCAGCCTCACCGTCGTTCCCACGGACGACGCCGAACCGACGGACAACCCCTACGTCTCCTACAACTGCGTCCGGACCGTCGACCGCCCCGAGGGGCAGCGAGCCGTCGTCGGCAACGGCTCCCACGTCGACCCGATCGCGGAGAAAGTCGGGATGGGCTACCCCGCCCGCGACGCGCTCGCGGCCGCGCTGCTCGCGCTGGACTTCGAGAAGGACGACTACGACACGCCCCGGATCGCCGCCGTCGTGAGCGACGACACCGCGTTCGTCGGCACCGTCCGCCGGGACGCACTGCTCGTTAAGGAGGTCGACGAGCCAACGCTCGTGGCGACCTACGAGAAGGACAGCCCGGAACCGTTCGCGCTCGAGGCCGACGACGCCGCCGCGGCCGCGCGGGAACTGTACGACAGCCCCTACGAGCACGCCGTCTGTGCTGCGGGAGTGACTGTCGGCGTCGACGGCGTCGAGACGGCGATCCACAACGGCGAGTAGCACGACGCTTTTCCCGGTCGCCGCGCTTTCGTCGCCCATGCGACTCGGCGTCATTTCGGACGTGCACGGGAACCTGCCCGCGCTGGAGGCGGTGCTCGACGGCATGCCGACGGTGGACGCGCTGGTCTGTGCCGGCGACGTGGTGGGCTACAACCCCTGGCCGGCCGAGTGCGTCGACACGGTTCGGGAGCGGGGGATCCCCAGCGTACAGGGGAACCACGACCGGGCAGTCGCCAGCGGCCGGGCACCCGGCTTCAACGGGATGGCTCAGGCCGGCGTCGACTACGCCCGCGAGCAGCTCGACGCCGACGCGCTCGACTGGCTGGACGCGCTCCCGACCGAGCGCCACGTCGCCAACGGGCGGGTGAAGGTCGTCCACGGCCACCCCGACGACCCGGACCACTACACCTACCCCCGCGAGTTTGCCCCCGACTTGCTCGACGGCGAGGAGCTGCTGATCATGGGTCACACCCACGTCCAGCACCACGCGGTCTTCGACGAGGGGATCGTCCTGAACCCCGGCAGCGTCGGCCAACCCCGCGATCGAGACCCCGACGCGGCCTACGCCGTGGTCGACCTCGACGACCGAACCGTCGACGAGCGTCGCGTGAGCTACGACATCGACGCCGTCGTCGACGCCGTGGCGGATACCGACCTCCCCCCGGAGATCGGGGAACGGCTGCGGGACGGTCGGTAGCGCCACGGGAAATCAGTTTCCGGGCACCCCTAGTTCTCCGCTTCCAGTACCCGCCGAACAGCGACGCGTCGACGGTCCTCCCGCCCGTCGAACAATTAAGCTTGTACTATTGAAACCAAACTGGGAAAGCCTTAACCCGGTCGCCGAAAACCGAGCAAACGGCGAGACCCGGTTCGCGGGAGCGAGCCGAAAACGGCCGATAGCGGTGCTATGAGTGGCAACGCTGTCGATCGCTCCCGCCGGGTCCGTCGCGGAACATGACCCAAGCGAACCCACCTACGACCGATCGAATCGACGACCGACTCGCCGCGGCGACGGCGCATCTGGACCTCCCGAGCGTCGAGGACCCGACCTGCGAGGCCTGTCAGTAATGCCGATCGACTACCTCACCGACAGCGACACGCACGACCCGAACAAGATCCTGCCGTTCGACTACGAGTGGGCCCGCGAGTACTACGAGGCGGGCGTCGACAACAACTGGGTGCCCGAGGAGATCCCGATGGGCAACGACGTCAAGCAGTGGAACGGTGACGAACTCACCGACGCCGAGCGCCGGCTGGTCGAGTGGAACCTCGGGTTCTTCTCGACGGCGGAGTCCCTGACCGCGAACAACATCGTGCTCGCGGTGTACGACCACGTGACGGCGCCGGAGTGCCGCCAGTGCCTGCTCCGGCAGGCGTACGAGGAGGCCGTCCATACGGACACGTTCATCTACTGCTGTGACTCGCTGGGGTTCGAGCCCGACTACCTCTACGGGATGTACGACCGCATTCCCGCCATGGAGGCCAAGGACGACTTCGTCGTCGGCCTCACGCAGGTCGTCGACGACCCCGAGTTCACCATCGAGGACGAGGACGACGTGCGGGCGTTCCTCCGGGACCTCGTCGGCTTCTACGTCATCATGGAGGGGATCTTCTTCGACGCCGGGTTCGCGATGATGCTCGGCCTGAAGCGCCAGGACAAGCTCACCGGGATCGGCGAGCAGTTCGAGTACATCATGCGCGACGAGTCGCTGCATCTGGGCTTCGGCATCGAACTCATCGGCGCCATCCGCGAGGAGACCGACGCCTGGACCGCGGAGTTCGAGTGGGAGATGCGCAACCTGATCCTCGACGCGGTGGGGCTGGAACAGCGCTACGCCCGCGAGGCGTGCCCCGAGGAGATCCTCGGGATGGGGCCCGAGCAGTTCTCGGAGTACGTCGAGTACGTCGCGGACCGACGGCTGACCCAACTCGGCATGGAGCCGGAGTACGGCACCGAGAACCCGTTCCCGTGGCTCTCGGAGGCCGCCGACCTCAACCGGGAGAAGAACTCCTTCGAGACGCAGGTCACGGAGTACCGCTCCGGGGGGTCGCTGGAGTGGTGAGACTCATCGACTCCTACACCGAGACCAGCGAGGTGGTGATGCCCGACGAGACCAACAACCTCGGGCGCGCGCTCGGCGGCTGGGTGCTCCACCGGATGGACCTCGGCGGCGTCGTCGCCGCCCGGCGGTTCGCACAGTCGCAGGTGGTCACCGCCAGCATCGACCGCGTGGACTTCCACGCGCCGATCGACTTGGGCGATATCGTCGTGCTCACTGCCTACGTCTACGACGTGGGGGAGACGAGCATGCAGGTGCGCGTCGACGTGACCGCCGAGCGCCCCAGCGAGGGCGTCGAGCGCGACACCGCCTCCTCACACCTGACGTTCGTCGCCATCGACGACGCGGAGCGCGTGCAGTCGGTGCCGGAGCTGACGGTCGAAACCGCCGAAGAACGTCGCCTGCGGGAGGCCGCACGGAACGGGGAGCCGGCGGCGCCGACGCAGTAGCGGGCAGGTCCCACCCCTGGTCCGCCTTCAGAACTGCTCGTGGACGATGTCGAGCGTTTCCTCCCGGTCCTCCCACGCCACGAAGATGGCGACGGAGGTCGCGGAGGTGATCAGGTCGTGGATGTTGATGCCCGCCTCGGCCAGCGGGTCGACGAGCGTCCGGATCACGCCCGGCTGGTTGGGCAGTTCGCCGCCGGTCACGCGGATCACGGCGATCTCGTCCTCGACGGTGACCGAGGAGAGCGACTCGTCCTCGACGACCGCGTCGTGGAGCGTCGCCTCCGCCTCCTCGGCCACGGTGGTCTCGACGTAGTACGTCAGCGAGTCCATCCCGCTCGCGACGGCGTCGATGTTGATCCCCGCGTCGCTGAGCGTCTGTGAGACCTCCGCGAGGATCCCCGGCCGGTTCCGGATCGCGCGCCCGGCGACGGTGAGACAGGACAGCGGCGCCTCCTCCATGTCGATCAGGTGCTCGAAGCTCCCCTCGACGCTGGTCCCGCCCGAGAGCAGGTTGCCGTGCTGGTAGTGGACCACCCGGACGCCGAGGTCCTCGTCCTTGTAGACCAGCGCGGAGGGGGCGACCACCTCGGCGCCCCGGAACGAGAGGTTGCGGAGCTCGTCGACGGTGATGCTGCCGACGTTGCGCGCGCCCTCGACCACCCGCGGGTCGCCGGTCATCACGCCCTCCACGTCGGTGACGATCACCACCTCGTCGGCGTCGAGATACTTCCCGAGCATCATCGCCGTGGTGTCCGAGCCGCCGCGGCCGAGCGTCGTCACGTTGCCCGCGGGGTCCTCCGCGAGAAAGCCCGTGATGACGGGGACGGTGTCGCCCAGTACCGCGGCGAGCTCGTCGACGCGGCGCTGGGTCTCCTCGGCGTCGATCTCGCCGCGCTCGTTGGTGACGACCGGCCAGTCCTCGCCCCCCGGTTCGAGGAAGGTGGCGTCGACGTCCCGTGTCGCGAGCGCGGCCTTCAGCATCCGGACGGAGGTGCGCTCCCCCATCGAGACGATCTCCGCGCGGTCCTCGTCGCTGGCGTCGAAGGAGATCTCGTCGAGCAGTTCGTCGGTCTGTGACCCCATCGCGCTGGCGACGACGGCGATCTCGTGACCCGCCGCGACGGCGTCGGCGACGGAGTCCGCAGCCCGTTCGATCCGGTCGCCCGAACCGAGCGAGGTGCCGCCGAACTTCGCGACTACGCGCACCGTCGAACACCTGCCAAGTCGTGCGTTCCGTTCATACGCCTGCTTCTCGGAGGCCCGAGTTAATGCTGTCTCTCCCGGTATTCGGTGTGGGGGTCAGTGACGGGCGTGTATCCCACGGCTTATCCGTGGGTGCCGCGTAATGATCGTATGAGCGAGGATTCATCAGGGCGCAAGAACCTCCGGATGCCGGACGACGACCAAGTGTTCGGTGTCGTCACCGAGCACCTCGGTGGCAACCACGTTCGGGTTCGGTGTGCGGACGGCGAGACGCGACTGGGGCGCATCCCGGGGCGGATGAAGTACCGCACCTGGATCAGCGAGGACGACGTGGTCATCCTCGAGCCCTGGGACTGGCAGGACGAGAAGGGCAACATCGAATGGCGCTACGAGGAGCAGGACGCCGAGCAGCTGCGTCGCGAAGGCCACATCGACTGATTCTTCGGCGGCTGAACCGGGTCCCGCCCGCTTCGGTTCGACAGCGACGGTGCTGTTCGGCCGTCAATTTTTTGTGTGTCAGTCATTAACACACACATGAACCCCGTTGAGGCGGGTTCCGACGGGAACTACCGTCGTAGCGGACGAGAGGCGAACCGGTGACCGAGTGATCGATCCCGAGACGCCGACCACGCTCGACGTTCGGACGGGCCGGGCGGCCGGGGTTGGCCGCCCGGCGTCGACTCCCTCGTCCCCGCCGGCAGGCGGGGCATATACACCCTTTTGGGCCTCCGCCGCCTACCACACGTGTGAACGTCGTTCCCGACACCAGCGTCGTCGTCGACGGCCGCGTCTCCGAGCGCGTCGCCGACGGGCGCTACGAGGGTGTCACCGTCTACGTCCCCGAAGCCGTCGTCGGCGAGCTCGAAGCCCAGGCCAACGCGGGGTACGACCCGGGTTGGACTGGGTTAGAGGAGCTCCAGCGTCTCGCCGAGTACGCCGACGACGGCGAGATCCGGGTCGAGTACGTCGGCCGTCGCCCCAACGCCGCCGAGACCGAAGGCGCCGGCGAGGGCGACATCGACGCCCTGATCCGCGACCTCGCGGCCGAGTACGACGCCACGCTGTTGACCAGCGACGGCGTGCAGGCCGAGGTCGCCCGCGCGAAGGGGCTCGACGTTGACTACGTCGAGCCCGTCGTCGACACCGACGCCGCCGAACCCGAGACCGAGGGGCTGGCCGTCGAGGAGTTCTTCACCGACGACACGATGAGCCTCCACCTCCGGGCCGGCACACAGCCCAAGGCCAAACGCGGCGAGATCGGCGAGATGCACTACGAGCGGATCGCCGACGAGCCGACGAGCGACGAGCAGATGGAGGAGTTGGCGACCGACGTGATCGAGACCGCCCGGGCCTCCTCGGACGGCTTCATCGAACTCAGCGAGGAGGGGATGGACATCGTCCAGTACCGGGACTACCGGATCGCGGTCGCCCGCCCGCCCTTCGCCGACGCCGTCGAGATCACGGCCGTCCGGCCGGTCGCGAAGACCACCATCGACGACTACGCGATGGCCGACGAGCTCAAGGAGCGCTTCACCGAGCGCCAGCGCGGCGTGCTCATCTCCGGCTCGCCGGGCGCCGGGAAGTCCACGTTCGCCCAGGCGGTCGCGGAGTACCTCAACGACAACGACTTCGCGGTCAAGACGATGGAGAAACCGCGGGACCTGCAGGTCGGCCCCGAGATCACCCAGTACACCGAACTCGGCGGCTCGATGGAGAACACCGCCGACTCGCTGCTGATGGTCCGGCCGGACTACACCGTCTACGACGAGGTCCGCAAGACCGAGGACTTCGAGACGTTCGCGGACATGCGGCTGGCGGGGGTCGGGATGATCGGCGTCGTCCACGCCACCCGCGCCATCGACGCGCTCCAGCGCCTCGTCGGCCGGGTCGAACTCGGGATGATCCCGCAGGTCGTCGACACCGTCGTCTACATCGAAGCCGGGCAGATCCACACCGTCTACGACGTGGAGACCGAAGTGAAGGTGCCCGCCGGGCTCACCGCCGAGGACCTCGCGCGCCCGGTGATCATGATCACCGACAGCGAGACCGGCACGCCCAAGTACGAGATCTACACGTTCAACCGGCAGGTCGTCACCGTCCCGCTCGACGACGAGGGGGAGGAGCCCTCCGGGGTGAACCAGATCGCGAAACAGGAGATCGAGCGCGAGATCCACTCGGTCGCCCGGGGCCACGTCGAGGTGGAACTCCAGGGCCAGGACCGCGCGGTCGTCTACGTCGAGGAGGACGACATCTCCTACGTGATCGGCAAGGGCGGCGGCCGGATCACCGAGATCGAGGACCGGCTCGGCATCGACATCGACGTGCGCACCCACGAGGAGAACCCCGCCCCGACGGCCGCCAACGGTGGCGAGTCGGCCGGCTCCCCGCAGGGCGAGGTCGTCGACCCCGAGATCACCGCCCGCCACGTCGTCATCCGGCTGGACGAACACGTCGGCGAGACCGTCGAGGTCCGCGCCGGCGGCGATTACCTGTTCACTGCGACCGTCGGCCGCGGCGGCGACGTGCAGGTCTCCCGCGGCTCGGCGATCGCGGAGGAGCTCGAGGACGCGATCGACCGCAAGCAGCAGATCACGGTCGTTCCGGCCTGACCGGCGACCGCGATCCGACCGGCGACGCGTTCGCTGTCCCGCAGTCGGGCGGTTCTACCGCAGATGAACACGGCGAGCGGCCGAGCCGTCGCAGTGCCGTGGCCCTTGTCAACTATGCGCAAGAACTTAGACGCTACGGCGCCAAGATCCACAGTATGGCCACCAGCAACCGCGGCATGAACCCGCTCGACACGCTCCGGGACCGCTTCGACGAGGTGGAGACGGTCTGTCCGGCGTGTGGCTACGACGACGACGACGGGACGTGGGCCACCGAGACCGACGGCGCCGAGGTCCGGTACGAGCACGACTGTCCGAGCTGCGGGAAGGTCACCGCCCACACGATATCTCTCGGGCGGTAGCTGGAGGGCGGACAGCGGGCGCGTGCGCGGTGATCCCCCGGGACCGACGGGTTCAACCCTCCCGACTCCGTAGCCGGCGCTGAATGAGTAAGGACTTCATCGAGGTCCGCGGCGCCGAGGAGAACAACCTCGCGGACCTCGACGTGGAGATCCCGCGGGAGGAGTTCAGCGTCGTCACCGGCCTCTCCGGCTCGGGGAAGTCCTCGTTGGCGTTCGACACCGTCTACGCCGAGGGCCAGCGCCGCTACATCGAGAGCCTGTCGGCGTACGCCCGGAACTTCCTGGGCCAGATGGACAAGCCCCAGGTCGAGTCCGTCGAGGGGCTCTCGCCGGCCATCTCCATCGACCAGAAGAACGCGGCGAACAACCCCCGATCGACCGTCGGGACCGTCACCGAACTGCACGACTACCTGCGGCTGCTGTACGCCCGCGTCGGCACGCCCCACTGCCCGGAGTGCGGTCGCGAGGTCGGCACCCAGAGCGCCCAGCAGATGGTGCGCCGCGTGTTCGAACTCCCCGAGGGCACCCGCGCGAAGATCGCCGCGCCCGTCGTCCGCGACCAGAAGGGCGCGTTCGAGGACCTGTTCGAGGACCTGGTCTCGGAGGGGTACGCCCGCGTCGAGGTCGACGGCGAGCGCTACGACCTCACCACCGACGACCCCGACCTCGACGAGAACTACGACCACACGATCGACGTGATCGTTGACCGCGTGAAAGTCGCCGCGGAGGACCGCTCGCGCATCACCGACTCCGTCGAGACCGCGCTGGAGGAGGGCGACGGCGTGCTGAAGGTGATCCTGCCGTCGCCGCCCGCGGACCTGCCCGAATCGTTCGGCGGGAACGTCTCGCGGAGCACTGGCGACCTCGCGGACGACGATTCCGACGCCGGCACCGACGCGGAGGACCGACTCGTCGTCGAGTTCTCGGAGGAGCTGGCCTGCACCCACTGCGGGATCGACTTCTCGGAGATCGAGACGCGCTCGTTCTCCTTCAACTCGCCCCACGGCGCCTGCCCCGAGTGTGAGGGGATCGGCGAGACCAAGGAGGTCGACGAGGACCTCGTGGTCGTCGACCCCGAGAAGCCGATCAAGGACGTGTTCGAGCCCTGGAGCTACAACCGCTCGTACTACCGCACCCGGATCGACAGCGTCGCCGAGCACTTCGGCGTCGACGTGACGACGCCGTTCTCGGAACTGCCCGACGACCAGCAGGAGCAGTTCCTCTACGGCACCGACGACGAGGTCGTGTTCGAGCGCCAGACCAAGAACGGCACCCGGCGCAAGGAGAAGCGCTTCGAGGGCGTCATCCCCAACCTCGAACGCCGCCACGTCGAGACTGACAGCGACTCCACCCGCGAGCACATCGAGGAGTACATGGCCGTCACCACCTGCCCGGCCTGTGAGGGGACCCGCCTCAAACCGCAGTCCCGGTCGGTGCTCGTCGACGGCACCGACATCACCGAGGTCAACCGGCTGAGCATCGCCGACGCCCGCGAGCACTTCGAGGGGATGGAGGCGAACCTCTCCGAGCGCGACCGCACCATCGCCGAGGAGATCCTGAAGGAGATCCGCGCCCGCCTCGGGTTCATGGAGGAGGTCGGCCTCGACTACATCACGCTCGACCGCGAGGCGTCGACGCTCTCCGGCGGCGAGAGCCAGCGCATCCGGCTGGCCACGCAGGTCGGCTCCGGCCTCGTCGGCGTGCTCTACGTGCTCGACGAGCCCTCGATCGGCCTCCACCAGCGCGACAACGACCGGCTGCTGAACACGCTCGAGGGGCTGCGCGACCTCGGCAACACCCTGCTCGTCGTCGAACACGACGAGGAGACGATGCGCCGCGCGAACCACGTGATCGACATGGGGCCCGGCCCGGGCAAGCGCGGCGGCGAGATCGTCGCCCAGGGGGACTTCGACGATATCGTCGACAGCGAGGAGTCGGTCACCGGCGACTACCTCGCCGGCCGGAAGGAGGTGCCCGTCCCCGACGAGCGACGGGACTCCGACGAGGCCCTCACCGTCGTCGGCGCCCGCCAGCACAACCTCAAGAACGTCGACGTGGACCTCCCGATCGGCCAGTTCACCGCCATCACCGGCGTCTCCGGCTCCGGGAAGTCCACCCTGATGCACGACGTGCTGTACAAGGGGCTCGCCCGGAACATGAACGACAACACGAGCGTCGACCCCGGCGAGCACGACGCCATCGAGGGCACCGAGAACATCGAGACGGTGCGACTGATCGACCAGTCGCCGATCGGCCGTACCCCCCGATCGAACCCGGCGACGTACACTGGCGTCTTCGATCACGTCCGCGAGGCGTTTGCGGGGACGAAACTCGCCCAACAGCGCGGCTACGACAAGGGTCGGTTCTCGTTCAACGTCAAGGGCGGGCGCTGTGAGGAGTGTGGCGGGCAGGGCACCGTCAAGATCGAGATGAACTTCCTCTCGGACGTGCACGTCCCCTGCGAGGAGTGTGGCGGCGCGCGCTACAACGACGAGACGCTGGACGTGGAGTTCAAGGGCAAGACCATCGCCGACGTGCTCGACATGGACGTCGAGGAGGCCTACGAGTTCTTCGAGGCCAACTCCCAACTCCGCCGCCGCCTCAAGCTGCTGAAGGACGTGGGACTGGGCTACATGAAGCTCGGCCAGCCCTCCACGACGCTCTCGGGCGGCGAGGCCCAGCGCGTGAAACTCGCCGAGGAGCTCGGCAAGAAACAGACCGGCGACACGCTCTACCTGCTCGACGAGCCGACGACGGGGCTGCACAAGGAGGACGAGCGCAAGCTGATCGACGTGCTCCAGCGCCTGACCGACAACGGCAACACCGTCGTCGTCGTCGAGCACGAACTCGACCTCGTCAAGAACGCGGACAACATCGTCGACCTCGGCCCCGAGGGCGGGGAAGCCGGCGGCGAGATCGTCGCCAGCGGCACGCCCGAGGCGGTCGCCCGGGTCGACGAGTCCCACACCGGGCGGTACCTCCGGGACTACCTCCCGACCGTCGACGCCGAGGGGCCACGTGCGGACCGCCGCAAGCCCGCAAAGGAGGAGCCGGCCACCACCCCGGCCGAGGACGACGCCGACGAGGAAGCCGAAGCGCCCGCGGCCGACGACGACTGATGGCGGGTTCCCCGACACGCCGGCGACTCCTCGCGGCCGTCGGCGCCGCTGGGACCACGGGCCTCGCGGGCTGTACGGCCGCCGAGCGCGCCCGCCTCAACCCCTTCGCCGCACCGCCGGTGTCGATGACCGTCATCCGGGCCAGCGGCGACGAGAGCGAGACGACCTGCCGGCTCGACGCCGACGGTGTCGCCGAGATTCCCGAACTGCAGGGGCCACTCGACGAGCTCAACGACGCCGACGACGGCGAGCGCGTCGAGCGGGGACTCTCCATCGCGACGGGACGGGAGATCTCGAACTTCTTCACTCGGCAGTGCGAGGACGACGTGGGCGGGATCTACCGTTACGACGGCGCCGACTACCTGATCGGGCTCACCTATCGAGATCAGGCCGACCACCAGGATCACCACGAGCACCTCGCAAACGAGAGCGAGACGGGTACCGACGAGGGGACGGGTACCGAGACGCCGACCGAACAGTAATCGCCGCCGGCGCTACCTTTTCGACGCCCGCCCCCGACGTTCCGGGTATGTCCACCGCCTACGCCGTCTACGAGGACGCGCTGTTCGTCGTCGATCTCGACCGAGCGTCGATGGTCCGCGAACACCCCTTCGACTCCCGGTCCGAGTGCGTCGCCGTCGCCGACGACGCCGTCCTCGTCGGGACGTTCGAACACGGTCTCCAGCGCTCGACCGACGACGGGGCGTCGTGGGAGCGCGCCGACGGGATCGAACCGGACGCCGTCACCTCGATCGCGGTGGCGCCGGACGATCCCGAAACCGTCTACGCGGGCACCGAAGCCAGCGGCGTCTACCGGAGCACCGACGGCGGGCGGACGTTCGAGAGGCTCGACGGGCTCACCGACCTCCCCTCCGCCGACGAGTGGTCGTTCCCGCCGCGCCCCGACACCCACCACGTGCGTTGGATCGAACCCGACCCCGCCGACCCGGACCTGCTCCACGTGGCTGTCGAGGCGGGCGCGCAGGTTCGCGCACGCCTCGGCGAGGACGGCGGCGTCGACTGGGAGCCACGGGTACCGAGCGCCCGCCGGGACGTTCACACCATCATCACCCACCCCGACGCGGGGGGCCACGCTTGGGTCGCCGCCGGCGACGGGTACGCCGAGACGGCGGACGCCGGCGAGTCCTGGCAGCACCCGCAAGCGGGACTGGAGCACACCTACTGCTGGAGCGTCGCCGTCGGGCTGAACCCCGCGTCGACCGGCCGTTGGACGCCGCGTGTCCTGCTATCGGCGGCGACGAGCGCGCGCGAGGCCCACCGCGTCGGCGAGTCGTACCTCTACCGCCGCGAGGGCGGCGCGTGGGAGCGCCTCGACGACCGCGGGATCCCGACCGGCGAGGGGACCTACCGCGCAGTTCTGGCCCGGGGCGACGACGAGGCAACGTTCTGGGCGGCGAACAACCACGGGCTCTACCGTACCACTGACGGCGGCGACGCTTGGACCGAGATCGACGTTTCGTGGCCGGAGCGCCTCGGTGACCAGACGTGCCGCGGGCTCACGATCGTCGACTGATCCCCGCGGCGATCGTCCGTCACCCCCGATTTCAAGTACCAGAACGCGACCAGTGCCGTCGATGCTCTGACCCACCGACGCGGGCCGTCCCGGACGGGCGTCCGACGTACCGGTGCGCGATAGGGAAGCGCGTCGGCTGTCAGCCCCAACCACGAGACATATGGTCCGCGGCCGGATAGCCGGGGGTATGTACGACTTCGCCGTCGTCGGCGTCGGGCCCGCCGGCGCGCGCGTCGCCCGCCGCGCGGCCGAGGCGGGCGACGACGTGATCGCCTTCGAGCAGGGCGAGATCGGGACCCCGCTGGCCTGTTCCGGACACGTCTCCAGAGACATCTGGGAGTACACGCCCGACGGCGCCCGCGAGGAACTGCTCCAGAACGAGGTGTACGGTGCCGACTTCCACGTCGGCGGTCCGGACAGCGACGCCTACTCCTTCTACAAGGACGAGCCAGTCTCGAACGTGATCGACCGCGAGGAACTCGATCGCACGCTCGCCGCGGCGGCCCGGGACGCCGGCGCGGAGATCCACGACGGCCACACCGTCACGGGCGTCGACGAGGGCGTCGACAGCGTCGAGCTCACCGTCTCACCCGACGACGGCGAGCCCTTCACCGTCGAGGCGAAGATGGTCGCCGGCTGTGACGGTCCCGTCTCCCGGGTCCGACGCGCGGTCGACCTCCCCGAACCCGACGAGAAACTCCACGGCGTGCTCGGGTTCGATCCGGAGCCGGACCACGGCGACTTCGTCGACGTGCACCTCACGGTCCCGAGCTTCTTCGCGTGGCGGATCCCTCGGGGGGAGGGGGGCGTCGAGTACGGGTTGGCGGTCCGGCCGGACGCCGAGGAGGACGCGCGCGCCCGGTTCGACCGGCTCGTCGACGCCTACGGCGCCGAGATCGACCGGTTCTGCTCGGGCGCCATCCCCATCGGCCCGCCCGACTCGGTCACCTCCCACCGCGTGTTCCTCGTCGGCGACGCCGGCGCACAGACGAAACCGTTCACCGGCGGCGGCATCCTCTACGGCATGCGCTCGGCGGACCACGCGGTCCGGCAGATCGACCCCGACGACCCGGCGACGCTGTCGGCCTACGAGGTCGCGTGGCGCGACGAACTCGCGACCGAGATCCGACTCGGCCACTGGCTCCGGCGGGCCTACTCGCTGCCGGAACCGGTCCAGCGACTCGGCCTGCGACTCACTTCGGGGGAGATCGGCGTCCACATGGACCGCCCGACGACGCTGTTCTCGCGTGAACACCTGCGGAGCTACCTGCCCTAGGGCGGTCTCGTCGATCTCGGTTCGACAGCGCCCTCAGTACGACGGGAGCCGCCTCGACCGGTCGCTCCCCTCGACGAACGGGAGCTCGGTCCGCGTGGCCGGCATCTCTCCCGCTGCGGTTCGGACCGATCGCACCGTCTCCCCGCGCTCGACCCGTGCGAACGCGATCGCGGTCGACAGCGACGGACTCCTCCGGGCCCGGGTCAGTTCGCCGACGACGCCGTCGTCGCCGACCACCGGCGTCCCGGCCGGCGGTAGCGAGTCCTCGGCGTCGGCGCCGAGATCGAGGCCGACCAGTCGGTAGGTCGGCGCCTCGGCGCCTCCTGCGACGCCGGCCACGTCGGTCAGCCCGAGCGTCCCGGGTCGCTCGCCCCGGATCTCGGATTCGAACAGCGGCGTCCCCGATTCGAGCGTCAGCGTCTCGTAGGTCTGGTAGCCGAACGGAGCGGCGCCGTTGCCCCGCGAGAGCAGCGTGGTCCACACCTCCGCGGCGTCGTCGGCGGCACAGATCACTTCGTAGCTCTCCTCGCCGCCGGGCGCGTCGCCCGCGACGACGGAGACGCCGGCGTCGCCCATCGACCCGCGGACGAACGAGTACGCCCCCGTCGGCGCGCCGGCCTTGTGGAGCACCGACGCGATCTTCTCGGTCGCCATCGGGCCGTGGACCCCGAACACGCCGAACTCGGTCGTCGCGTCGCGCACGTCGGCGTCCCGGCTGTCGCCACCGAGTCGCTCGGTGAGCGCGCTGTCGCGCCCGGGCGGCGTGAAAAGCAGCAGGCGCCGGCCGGCGTCGTAGACGAACAGTTCCGTCTCGATCGCCCCCTCGCTGTCGAGCGCCAGCGCGTAACAGCCGCCGCCGTCCTCGTGCGGCACGTCGTTGGTGACGGCGTCGTCGACGACAGCCCGGCGGTCCGATCCGGTGACGACGACCACGCCGTACCCCATCTCGATCACCCCGACCGCGTTTCGCACCGCTCGCACGGCGCGGTCGGGACGCCCGTACTCTTCGACGACCGATCGACCGCCCCGGTCGCCGAACGTGGCCCCGTGGTCGGTGTGGCTCCCGGCGACTAGCGTCATCGACCGATAGTTGGCCGGCGGCGGGAAAAACACCGCCGGTTCAGCGACTCAGAACCCGAACCGCTCCCGGATGATCTGCAGGACGCTCGGGTCGTCGTCGTCGTCCAGGTCCTCGGGGTCGGCGACGACGCCCTCGGCGGGGTAGAGCACCACGCTGTCCCCGTTGCTCTCGACGTCGATCAGTCCCTCCTCCTTGAGGTCGCCGAGTGCGGGCTCCAGCCGGTCGATGTCGGCGTCGACCGCCGCGCGAAGTTCGAGGACGCTCATCCCCTCCTCGGCGCGGTCGGCAAGCGCCGCGAGCACCTCGAACTCCACCTCGTCCCGGTCGCGAAGCTCTGGACTGACGGCCATACGCGCTCGTGGGTGTGCGATCGGTTTACCTCTACCGGCGACCCGCCGACCCGTGCGGGCAGGTGTGACGAGTTGCGCCCGGAGTTGGCGGGGTATTTTTAGCCTTCCGCCTGTCTAACTCCGGTAATGGGACTCAGGTGTCTGCTCGGACACGACTTCGGCGAGCCGGAGACCGAGCGTGAACGAACGGAGGAGGGTAACGAGGTCGTCGTTACCGTCCGGGAGGTCAAGACCTGCCAGCGCTGCGGCGAGAAGCAGGTAGTCAGCGAGAACAAGGAGATCACCTCGATCGAGCAGCTCCGGGAGTCGGCGACGGGCGAGTCGCCGGCGACCGAGCCGTCGGCCGCCGCCGGAAGCGACGCCGACACCGCCGAGGAGTGGGGGACCGACGAGCTCTCGCCCGGTCGAGACGAGAGCGCTCCCGAGCCGGAACCCGGTGCCGACGAGCCGACGCCGGCCGACTCGGAGCCGGCCGAGGGGCCCTCCGCGGCGGTCACCGACGCCGACGAGGACCCCGTCGAGCGGGGCGTCGCCGACATCATCGAACAGGCCGAGCGCGACGACGACATGCTGCAGGGGCCGTCCGAGCCCGCGGACGCGGCCGACGAGGCCGCGGACGACGAGGACGACGTACCGGTCCACCCGGGCCAGCGGTCGGCAGCCGCCGAGGAGTCCGAGATCCCTGACGCCGAGGACGACGACGGCGTGATCCTCGACGAGGACGACACGGAACCGCCCGAGAACGCCAGAACGCAGTGGGAGGAGGAAGCGAGCCCGGAGGAGGTCCCGGGACAGGACCCCGAGGTGGAGGAGCCCGCGACACCGGAGGGGGCCGAGGCGGAGATCATCGACGCAGAGTCCGACCCGTCGGTCGCCGATTCGGATGCCGAAGCGACGGAGTCGACCGACCCGGTGGAACCGACCGAACCGGACGCGAGCGACACCCAGCAGTCCTCGACGCCCTCCGCGGTGGAGTCCGAGGACGCCGAGATCGTCGACGCCGAAGCCGGGCCGGCTGATCCGGAACCCGCCGACCCCGAGCCGACGCCGAGCGAGCGCGAGGAGACCGACGAGGGCCACATGCCCTGGCCCGACGCCCCCGGCGAGGACGAGGGCCACGACGCGACGACGCCGGATGGCGAACCGGCGGACATCGACTTCGGCGAGGAGTTCGTCGCGGACGACGAACCCGAGTCTACGGCGTCGTCACCCACCGACCCCGAACCCGTCGAGACGGACCGCGAGAACGGCGACCGGACGCCGACGGGCGAGTCGAGCGACGCGTCGACGGCGCCGACCGCCAACGTCGACCTCGAGCGTTCGAGCCGCGACGCCGAACTCGAGTACTACTGTCCCGAGTGCGGGCTGACCCGGGACGTGGGCAACTCCTCGATGCGTGCGGGCGACATCTGTCCGGAGTGTCGCGTCGGCTACATCACCGAGCAGCAGAAGGCGGAGTAGCGGTCCACAACAGGTAAACCGACCGCTCGCAAACGGGCGGGCATGAAGGAGTACAAGATGCGCCGCGGGGAGACCTTGGAGGAGCGCATCCCGGACATGGAATCGACGGTCGAGGACTACTTCGGCGAGATCACCGGGACCGAGGAGTACAAGGGGAACGATCTCTACGTGGTCAGCGAGCCCGACAACCCCGTCTTCGAGCGCGTCGTCGCCGGCGCGGTGAAGTACTCGGGCAAGAAGGACTGGCTCGGCGTGGAGTTCGAGGAGCGCGACCCGACCGAGCTCGGCGCCGACGAACTGGAGGCCGCCGGCGAGGCCGTCGACGCGAAGAACGATTTCCTGCTCGAAGCCACGGGGCGTGACGCCAAGTCCCGGCGGGAGTCGCTCAAGCGCGAAGTCGAGGACGACGCCCCGGACTACTAGATCTCCTCGGGCAGCCACCCGCCGTCGATCTCGACGTTCTCGCCCGAGACGTACTCGCTCTCCGCGCGACAGAAAAAGAGCGCCGCGTTCGCCACGTCCTCGACGGTGCCCCAGCGCCCGCGCGGGGCGTCGTCGGGGAACTCGTCGCTGCTCTCGAGCACGTACGGCGACACCGCGTTGACCGTGATCCCGTCGTCCTGCGTGTCGGCCGCGAGCATTCTGGTGAACATCAGCACGCCCGTCTTCGCGACGAAGTAGGGGAAGTTCGTCGCCCCCACGAGCGCCTGCTCGCTGCTCGCGTAGCCGACGTTGACGATCCGCCCCCACTCCTGCTCGCGCATCGCCGGCAGTGCGCGCCGCGAGCAGAGCATCGTCCCGGTGAGGTTCGTGTCGAGCACCCGGTGCCACGCGTCGAGGTCGATCGCTTCCCAGTGCCGGGGGTCGAAGTCGCCGACGTTGTTCACCAGCACGTCGACGCTCCCTAGTCCCGCCTCCACGTCGTCGAACAGCGTATCGACGCTCTCCGGATCGGTCACGTCGCCCTGCACCCTCGTCGCGTCGACGCCGCGCTCCCGGACCTCCGCCGCCGTCGCCGCGGCTTCCTCCGCACTGCTGTGGTAGTGGATCGCCACGTCGGCGCCGCAGTCGGCGAGCGCCAGCGCGAGCCCGCGACCAAGCCCCGAAGCGCTCCCGGTCACCAGCGCGACCCGTCCGCCGAGATCTACGTCGTCCATACGCCCGCCTCGGACGCCGGTCCCAAGCACGTTTCGCCCGCGTTGGGTCGGCTGCCACGCTCCCCGGTACGACCCGACCCCTTATCCGTTCACGCGCGCTCTCGACAGCCATGCGCAGGCGCGACGCGCTCTCCCTGCTCGCCGCCGGCGCCCTCCTCCCGGGCCGGGTCGCGGGCCACCCGACGCCGCCCGAGGGCGATCCCGACGGGACCCCACCGACCCGGACGGACACGGGCTACGGTCCGCTCGCCCGGATCGAGGTCGAGGGTGCCACGGAGGCGGTCGTCTCCGACGACGGGACCACGGCGTTCGTCGCCGCGACGACGGGGTACGCCGTCGTCGACGTTTCCGACCCGGACGACCCGGCCATCCTCGCCGAGCGCCGCGACCTGCTCGCCGACCGCGAGGGCGGCCCGCTCGCGGGGATCTACGACGTGAAGCTCTCGGGCGGGACGCTGCTGGTCGTCGGGCCCGCCAATCCCGGCCAGAGCGACCTCTCGGGCGCGCTGGTCGTCGACGTTTCAGACCCCAAAAACCCCGACCGACGGGCGTTCTACGAGACCGACTACCCGATCCACAACTGCGACCTCGAGGGCGACCGCGCCTACCTCACCGCCAACGAGGGCGATCGACGGGCGCTATCGATCGTCGACGTGAGTGACACGCCGACCGAGATCGGCGGGTGGTCGCTCCGCGGACACGACGAGCGCTGGGACGACCTCGCACCCTACCCCCGAACGCTCCACGACGTGTTCGTGCAGGACGGCGTCGCCTACCTCGCCCACTGGGACGCCGGCACGTGGCTGCTCGACGTGAGCGACCCCGCGGCGCCGACGGTGCTCGCCCACGTCGGCCGCGACCCCGAGACGGTCGTCGAGCAGTACGAGTCCGGCGATGACGGCTACGACGGGCTCCCCGGCAACGACCACTACGCCGCCGTCGACGAGGCCGGCGACCTGCTCGCGATCGGTCGCGAGGCGTGGGCCACCGAGGAGCGTCCCGAGGGCGGCCCGGGCGGGATCGACCTCTACGACGTGTCGACGCCAGAATCGCCGACGCAGCTCTCGACGATCGCCCCGCCGCCGACGCCGGACGCGACAGAAGAGGGCGTCTGGACGACCGCCCACAACTTCGAGTTCCGGGACGGAATCCTCTACAGTTCGTGGTACCGCGGTGGCGTGAAGCGACACGACGTGAGTGACCCGGCCGACCCACGGGAGCTGACGTGGTGGGCGGACCGCCACCACGCGGAGTTCTGGACCGCGCGCGTCGCCGTCCCCGAGTCGACGTTCGTCGCCGCCTCGCGGGCCACCGGCAGTGCCCCCGCCGCGCTGTACGTCTTCCCGGACGCCGACGGTGAGACCACCTGGGGGTTCGGCAACGACGCGTCGACGCCGACGAGCGCCGAGACGCCCACGGCGACGGGCACTCCCTCACGCGTCAGCACGCCGGGGTTCGGCCCGCTCGCGGCGCTGGCCGGCGTCGGCGCGGGCGCGTTCGCCTGGTGGCGCCGGCGCGATCGCCCGTGAGCCGGGCGGGAACCCCACGGGTCGCGCAAGAACGATCGTGACACAGTTTTTTCGCGGCGATCGCCGTGCAGGGAAACCGCAAGCTACCAGTGTCCCCGGCCCCAACTGGAAGCAATGAGCCAGGAGAGCCTCAAAGAGCGCGTCGAGACCTGGATGACCGGGCAGATGCCCATCATCCAGATGCACGGCGGGCGGAGCGTCGTCCGGGAGGCCGACCCGGACACCGGCACCGTCAGCGTCGAACTCGGCGGCGCCTGTGCCGGCTGTGGGATCAGCGACCTCACGGCCCAGAACATCAAGCGCGACATGATCATGGAGTTCGACGACGTCGACGAGGTCCACGTGATCGTCCCCTCGACCGGCGAGCAGGGCGACTCGACCGTCGAGGGCGGCCGCGGCGGCGAACTGCAGCACGCGACCGAGCACCCCAACCACTTCTGACCCGCTAGATCGCGCGCTCGATGCTCGCGGCGACGCTGCGGGCTTTCTCCGCCAGCGTCTCCGGCACTTCGCCGGCCTCGACCGCCGCGTCGAGTTCGTCGTCGTCGACGCGCTCGACCGTTCCGTCGGGGTACTTGATCACGTCCACGTGGAGGTCGACGTAGCGCACCGCGTCGGGGAACAGCTCCGCCGGCGTGCAGACGTTGACGTACGTCCCCTTGTGCTCGCCGTCCGCCGAGCGGTACGTCGTCGGGTACCACCAGCGCCCCTCGCGGAACTTCGTGTGGGCGATGTCGCCCGACTCCTTGAGCGTGTCCAGCGCGTCGTAGCTCCCGCCGCCGCTCAGTTCGCGTTCGACCGCGAGCGTCTCGCCGTCGCGATCGACGACCTCGGCCTCGCCGAGGACGATCCGGTGGCCGGCCGGCTTCCCGTGGTCGAGGCGGACGGTCTCGCCCTCGTGGGGGCCGAACTGGTCGGCGACGACCGGGAACGGGAACTCGTCGCCCAGGTCCCCACTGCAGAGCGCTTCCGCGAAGTCGACGCCCGCGCTGGCGGCGTCGGTGCCGGCCTTCGTCCGGTGGTGACCGGGCATCGTCGCCGTCACCTCGCGACGGACCTCGTCCAGCGCGAACCGCGACGCGCGGCCGAACCAGACCCACGCGCCAGTCGTGGAGCTGGCCACCTCCCGGACCGGGTCGGGGTCGCCGGCGTCGTCGACGGCGTCCTCCAGCGCGCCGGCCCGCTCGCCCGCCCGCTCGAGCGCGTCCTCGAGCGTGGCCATCTCGGCGTCGCGGGCGTCGCGTGCCCACTCAAGCCCCCAGCCCTCCGGTGCCGACGCGGAGAGCAGGTCGGTGATCCCGGCGAGCTCGCGCCCGGCGGCGTCGTCGCGGCCGGCCACGCGGACCCCCTCGCGGCCGCGGGTGAGCGTCGCCAGTCCGGCCTCGACCTGCAGGCCGGTGTCGAGCATCGGTCGGTCATCGTCCCACGGCGCCGCGGCCTCGGTCACCTGTACGCGCACCGCGTCGCCCTCGTCGACGCGGCCGTCGACGGCGCGGAACGGGAGGTAGCCCTCCGTCTCACCGAGGGCGACCGCGGCGCCGCTGCCGAGCGTCTCGGTCACGCGGCCGTCGAACACCGCGCCGACGGGAGCGGGGTCGTCCCAGGCGAGCGTGTCGAGACCGGTGTCAGCGAGCAGTTCACGGATCGAGGCCACGGCCTCCGGATCGCCGGCGACGCTGACGCCCTGTCGGTGCGGCCCCGTCTCGATCGCGGCGTCGTGGTCGTCCGCGGGGAGGTCGGCGTCGAATCGCCGCTGTATCGGCGGCGAGGCCTGTACGACACGGTGGCCGGCGTCGAGCAGCGTCCGCGTGAGCGCGGTGGCGTAGATCCCCCGGACCCGGACGCTCGACGTGGGGTCGGTCATGGATCCGGGTTGGCTCGGGGGGAACAGGTAGGTGACGGTTCGATCACGGCTGAACTGGCCGGCGACGCCGGGGTAGTCGGCAGAAAGTGTGGTCCGATAGAACCGCCGTCGGCGGCCGGCCGTCGCGATCAGCTCAGCTTCTCGCGGGCGATGCCCACGCCCGTCGGCGTGACGACGATCTGATCGTCGCCCTTCTGGACGATGTCGCCGTCGACCTCCTGGGCGACCTGCCGGAGCTCCTCGATGATGCGGTCGCTCTCGGTGTCGGTCGTCGAGTGACGGGTGATGTCCGCGACCACCATGTCGCCGTCGTAGACGGCGTCCTTGATGGCGATCACGTCCTGCTGGCCGCCGATCTCCGCGAAGTGAACGCTCATGCTCCCCGCGCTCCCCGGACTCTCGAAGTCCTCCTCGAGGTCCAGGGTGACGTAATCCTCGGTGTCGCGGTTGCCGCCCCCGCCGAGGATTTTGCTCATGATTCCCATGTCGGTTGCAACCCGGGCTGTCGCATTAGTTCTTGCGCCGGCGGGACGACGGCACGTCGATCGCCCCCCCGTATTCGCCGGGAGAGGACCACTTTTCCCCGCGCCGACCCCAGCGACGCCCATGACGTTCAGCATCTGCGTCCGCGAGGAGTACCAGGACGAGGACGGCAACGACCAACTGCGGTTCGGCGTCGCGGTCACCACGCGGCTGCCGGCGGTCGGGACGCTCTGTCCGTTCGCCTCCGAGAACGGCGCGGTGGCGACCCAGAGCCTCGTCAACGTCGAACTCGGCGAGCGGGGGATCGAGTACGTCGACGACGGGCTCGCGGTCGACGACGCGCTCCAGTCGCTGTTGAACGCGGATGAGGGGGCGGCGAACCGCCAGCTCCACGGGATCGACGCCGACGGGACGTTCACGTTCTCCGGCGAGGAGTGCAAGGACTGGTACGGCCACGTCGAGGGCGAGAACTACACCGTCGCGGGCAACCTCCTCACCGGCGAGGCGGTGATCGAGAACGTCGCCGAGACGTACGAGGACTCCGGCCGGGACGCCCCGCTCGCCCAGCGCCTCATCGACGCGCTCGGCGCCGGCTACGCCGAGGGCGGCGACAAGCGCGAGGAGCTCCACGTCCAGAGCGCCGCGCTGAAGGTGCGGACCACCGAGGACGAGGAGCACGCGCCGTACTACAACGACCTGCGCGTCGACGCCACCGAGACGCCGATCCAGGACCTGCGGGAGACGTACCGCCTCGCCGGCGACGGGTTCGCGGAGGCGATGGAGCGCTATCAGGACGCCATGGAGGAAGACGACCTCGAGGCGGCCGACGAGGATACGGAGTAGCGGCCCACGGGCTGCCGGGGCCCGGGGATTGATAGGCTCGCAGGCTGATTACGGGCTGTGTCAATCGAAGAACCTCCCGCGGACGCCCCCGACGCGTACCGCGACCTCATCGAGCAGAACCGGCGGATCTCCTACCTCAACGACGCGAGCGGCGTGCTGGGGTGGGACCAGCAGGTCACCATGCCCGAGGGCGGCGCGTCCGCCCGCTCGAAGCAGCTCTCGGCGCTCTCGGCGGTCACCCACGACCTGATGACCGCCGACGAGTTCGAGGCGGCCCTCGTCGCGAGCGAGGACGTCGCCGACGACCTCGACTGGCGCCAGCAGGCCGCCGTCCGCGAGATCCGGCGCAGCTACGACCGGACCGCCGACGTGCCGGGCGACCTCGTCGAGGAGCTCTCGGAGGTCCAGAGCGACAACCAGCAGATCTGGCAGGAGGCCAAAGCGAACGACGACTTCGAACTGTTCGCGCCGCGGCTGGAGAAACTCCGCGATCTCTCCATCGACCGCGCCGACCACATCAACCCGGACCAGGCGCCCTACGAGGTGCTCTACGAGGACGGGCTCCCGTACATCTCCCGCGAGCGGACGAACGAGATCTTCGATCGGTTGAAGGCGGAACTGGTTCCGCTGATCGAGGAGATCAAGGCGCACGGCGACGACCTCGCGACGCCCTACGAGGGCCAGGAGTACCCCGAGGAGGACCAGCGCGCGCTCTCGGAGGCCGCCCTCGACGCCATCGGCTACGACCGCGACCACGGGCGACTGGACATCTCCGCCCACCCGTTCACCTCGGGCACGCAGTTCGACGCCCGCGTGACGACACGGTACAAGCCCGAGAACCCGATGGACGCGCTGACTGCGACCATCCACGAGTACGGGCACGCGAGCTACATGCTCGGGCTCCCGAAGGAGAACTACGGCACGCCGCTGGGCCAGTCGCTCTCCTCGGGCGTCCACGAGTCCCAGAGCCGCTTCTGGGAGAACCACGTCGGCCGCACCAAGCCGTTCTGGGAGTTCTTCCTCCCGAAGGTCAAGGAGCACCTCGACGGCGTCGACGACCTCACGGTGCAGGAGGCCTACGAGGCGGTCAACCGCATCTACCCGAACAACCTCATCCGTGTGGAGGCGGACGAGCTCACCTACCACCTGCACATCATCCTCCGGTGTGAGATCGATAGCGCGTTCGTCGCCGGCGAGATCGACGTCGACGAGATTCCCGAGCTGTGGAACGAGAAGATGGAGGAGTACCTCGGCGTCACGCCCGACGGCGTCGGCGAGGGCTGCCTGCAGGACATCCACTGGTCCTCCCGGTTCGCGGGGTTCCAGGGCTACACGATCGGCAGCGTGCTCGCGGCCCAGCTCGACGCCGCGATGCGCGACGACATCTCCGACGTGGACGGCAAGATCCGCAACGGCAACTTCGAGCCGATGCGCGAGTGGATGAACGAGAACGTCCACAGCCACGGTCGCGCGTACAAGTCCGACGACCTGATCGAGGAGGCGACCGGCGAGCCGCTGACCGCCGACTACTTCCTCGACTACGTGAACGAGAAGTTCACCGACCTGTACGGGCTGTAAGTCGGCTACGAATCGGTTCTCGGTGTTTTCGTTCGGTTCGTTTCGGTGAGCGTTGGCGGTCTCTGAGGTCGATACTCGAACGGCGACCGCAACGGCATCCCGTTCGTTGGCAACTTGTGACCGCACCGCCCCGCACCGCGGCCACAGCCTCCCCAGCCGACTCGTTCGCTATCGCTCACTCGTCCCTCGCGCGCTCGTTCGCGCCGACGCGCTCCGGTCGCGCGCCACTCCGGCTGGTCTGCGGTTGCGGTGGACGCCTCGCGAGCGCCAGCGGTCGGCGCCCGCGGGGGGAGGGGTGGGGACTGGAAACCGCGCCGGGCCTCGTGCCCGGCGCATTGCGGTCCCGGAGTCCAAGCATCGAGGTGCTGCCGCTGTCACGGTTCCGGGAACCCGCCCTGACCACCGAAAACGAATAACGGGCGAAGGAGCAAAGAGCCGCCCCGCCCAACCTCCCCCCGTGAAGGAGTACGAGCGCAAGCAACTGCTCGAACGGGTCGGCCGCGAGGCCGCCACCATCGGCGCCGACATCCCCCGGGAGATCGAGGTCCAGGGCGAGACACTCGAACTCCAGCAGTTCGTCTTCGAGATCAAGCGCCGGGACACGGTGCCGGCCGACCAGCGCGAGCGCGTCGACGAGGCCAAACGCAACCTCCGGCGGGAGCGCAACGAACGGCTCGAACTGATCGAGGACGGCGTGGTCAGCTACGAGCGGGGGGAGGAACTCGCCAACAGCGTCATCGGCATCGACCGCGCGCTCGACGCGCTCGAACAGCTCGAACCCGCCGACATCGAGAGCGAGGCCGCCAGACAGGAGGCCGCCGACCAGAAGCGCTGGATGAACTTCCTCCAGCAGGCGCTCGGTCACGATGACGACGGCAGCCCGCGACGCGGGTCGCTCTGACCGACGCCGACGACCGCGCGACGCAACCGATCGACACTACACCGAGAGCCACCACATGCCCACGAACGACGAACTCGCGACCCTGCTCGAAGAGATGGCCGACCTGCTGGACGCCGAGGACGTGGAGTACAAGCCCACGGCCTACCGGCGCGCGGCGGAGAACGTCCGGGAGCACGCAGAACCGGTCGAGGAACTCGCCGCCGAGGGCGAGGACGCCGTCGCGGAGATCGACCGCGTCGGCGACGCCATCGCGGCGAAGCTGGTGGAGTACGTCGAGACCGGCGAGATCGAGGAGCTCGAGGAGCTCCGCGAGGAGCTCCCGGTCGACATGGCCGCGCTCACGAGCGTCGAGGGGGTCGGTCCCAAAACCGTCGGCACGCTCTACGAGGCACTCGGGATCACCGACCTCGACGAACTCGAAGCCGCGGCCCGGAACGGGGAGATCCGGGAGGTCAAGGGGTTCGGCCCCAAGACCGAGCAGAACATCCTCGGCGGCATCGACTTCGCCCGACAGGCCCACCAGCGCACGCTCCTGGGCAAGGGGCGCCCGCTGGGCGAGGCCGCGCGGGAGTTCCTCGTGGGGATCGAGGCCGTCGAGGAGGCCGAACTCGCCGGCTCGAACCGGCGCTGGAAGGAGACGATCGGCGACGTGGACGTGCTGGCGGCCAGTACGGACGGCGAGGCGGTCGTCGACGCCTTCCTCGACTGGGAGAACTCCACCGAGACCATCGAGTCCGGGCCCACCAAAGCCAGCCTCCGGACCGGCGACGGCGTCCGGGTCGACCTCCGGGTGGTCGACCCCTCGGAGTTCGGCGCGGCGCTGCAGTACTTCACCGGCAGCCGCGACCACAACATCCACCTGCGCAACGTCGCCATCGACCGCGACCTGAAGCTGAACGAGTACGGCTGTTTCGACGTGTCCGGGGTCGACGACCCCGACGGAAGCCAGCGCGTCGGCGATCGCGTCGCGGGCGAGACGGAGGAAGGGATGTACGGCGCGCTGGACCTGCCGCCGATCCCGCCGGAGCTCCGGGAGAACACCGGCGAGATCGAGGCCGCCCGCGACGGCGCCCTCCCCGACCTCGTCGCGGAGGACGAGATCCGGGGCGACCTCCACGCCCACACCGACTGGTCCGACGGCGACGCGACCGTCGAGGAGATGGCGCTGGGTGCCGCGGAGTTCGGGCACGACTACCTCGCGATCACCGACCACGCCGAGGGGCCGGGGGTGTTCGGGAACATGGGGCTCGCCCCCGAGGAGATCCGCGAACAGGCTGACGCCATCGACGGCGCCCGCGACGCGCTCGCCGAGGCGGGCCACGACCTCGAACTGCTCCACGGCGTCGAGACCAACGTCGACGCCGACGGCGGGCTCTCGACCCCCGACGACCTGCTCGCGGAGCTGGACGTCGTGATCGCCTCGCCCCACGCGGCGCTGGACCAGGACCGCGGGCCGGCGACCGACCGCCTCGTCGCCGCGATCGAGCACCCCCGGACGGACGTCCTCGGCCACCCGACCGGCCGCATGATCAACGAACGAGCGGGGCTCTCCCCCGAGTTCGACCGGCTCGCCGAGGCCGCAGCCGAGAACGGGACGGCGCTGGAGATCAACGCCAACCCGCAGCGCTTGGACCTGCGGGACTCGGCGGTCCGGGTGGCCGTCGAGGCCGGCGCCGTCGTCGCGATCGGGACCGACGCCCACCGGCCGGGGGCGTTCGCCGAGAGCCGGTACGGCGTCCACACCGCACGCCGGGGCTGGGCCGAGACCGACGACGTGCTCACCACCCGCGACGTCGACGGGGTCCGGGCGTTCCTCGACTGACCGTGAGCGACGGTGGGCGGTCCGAGCGCCGGTTCCTGCTCGACGTGATGCTCGGGAAACTCGCGACGTTCCTGCGGATGTGTGGCCACGACACCGCCTACGCGCTGGACCGGGGCATCGAAGCCGACGAGCGGATCCTCCGGCTCGCGACGGCGGAGAACCGAACGCTGCTCACTCGCGACGAGCAGCTGGCCGCGCAGGCCGACGACGCGATCCTGCTCACCGAGCGCGACGTCGAGGACCAGCTCCGGGAGCTGCGGGCGGCGGGTGTCGACCTCTCGCTGCCCGCGCGACCGCGCCGCTGTAGCAACTGTAACGGCGAGCTCGCACCCGCCGACGCCGACGAGGCGCCGGCGTACGTGCCCGACGACACCGAAACCTACCGCTGTCGGGACTGTGGGCAGTGGTTCTGGAGGGGATCACACTGGGCCGACGTTCGCGAGACGCTCGCGGCGCTGTGAGCTACTGCCGGGGGGTGTAGTCGTCGCAGGCGTCCATGTCGTCCATGAGGTCCTCGTGGAACCCGCAGTAGGGCTGCATCCCTCGCTCGGTCTGGACGTACTCGAAGTGACGGCAGGAGCCGCAGTAGCTGTCCCGGTCCGGCCCGCTCTCGGCGCGGTCGGGGCTGGCGCCGGTCGGCGTCCAGTCGTCGTCGCGTCGGGGCGAGTTCCCCGAACCCACGTCGCTCACATCGCCGGCGGAACCGCCGGCCGCCGGGTTGGACGGCCCCGTCGAGCGGCCGGCGGCCGACTCGCGGTTCTCGCGCCGTGGCGGCTTGGAGCCGACGGACTCGGTACTGCCGTCCGTGCCGGCGGGGTTCGAACTCCCGTTCGACGTCGACGCCCCGTTCGAGGGGGTACTTGGGCCGGCGTCCACGATCTCCGACTCGTCCACGAACGCGCCGCTGCCACCCAGATCGTCGATCGCGTTCGTCGACGCGCCGCCGTCGCTCGCCACGCTGCTGTTCCCGCCGCCGGCGCCCGGTCGGTCGGGCGCTTCGACATCGGGGGTGTCGCCGAGGACGCCCATGCTGCTCGAGAACTTCGGGAGCTCCGAGGTCGGGACCTCGATCACCTTCGTCTCGCCCTGGGTCGTCACCTCGACGTGGGCGGTGCCGCCGGGGCTGTTCCGGGACTCGAAGTTGACGATCCCGGTGAATAGACACCACAGCGTGGTGATGATACCCGCCGCGTAGAGCAGTGCGACCGGGAGCGTCAGGAGCGTCCGGCCGTTGAGACAGTTGGTGCCGACCCACTGGCAGGGGTAGGCGTGGGCGAACAGCGCGACCCCGAGGATCGAGAGCGCGGCGCCGATCACGGCCGCGGCCCGGGTCCGCCGGCCGGAGGGGAGGACGGCGAAGATCCCCAGGATCGCCGCCGGGACGCCGAGCCCGGCGAGGATGCCCGCCCACTCCCAGGAGGCCGTCAGCGAGTCGAACGGGGTGATCGCCCCCACGATCACGCCGGCTATCGCGAGCAGGCCGCCGACCGCGAACAGGCCCAGCCCCGCGTACAGTCGCCGGAGGCTGGTCTGGAACTCCGCGTCGGGCTTGTACACCTCCGAGAGACTGGTCATGTTCGGTGCATCAGGCCCCACGGACAAAAAGCCGTACGTCATACACATATCGGTAAAAAGACAGTTACGGCCTCGCCCGTCGATGCCATCGAAAGCGTTACCGTCCGGACGGGCGATGTGCCGGACATGAGCGAAGAAGAGACCGAAGCGGAGGCCGAGGAGCCGGCGGTCGAACTCGGTGCGGGGAGCCCCGTCGAGGGCGCGCCGCTTGCCCGCGTCGCCGCACGACTCACCTGGCCCCAGGAGCGCAGTCGCATCGTCGAGAAGGAGGGTGACGCGACCGTCCGGACCCCTGAGGGCCCGCGCAGCCTCGAGGACGTACTGGCGGAGACGGACACCACCTACTTCGACACCCGGCAGTCGTTCGTCGAGGCCGTCGAGTCGGTCGTGGGCCGCGGCCCCGTCCAGACCGAGTAGCGCGGCTCAGAACTCCAGCAGGCTCGACTGGACGCCCGCCGCCATCGTCGACTTCCTCCGCAGCCGCGCCGCCGAGACCGGGAGGTGGCTGCCGATCTCGCTGACCGCGCCCGACAGCGACTCCGCGGTGCCGTGTTCGCCCTCGAAGGCGTGACGGACGGCCTCGCGGACCTGCCAGACCCCAACGGGGCCCCAGTAATCGTCGGAGACGTGGCGGAGTACGAGTGCCTTCCCCTGCCGGCCGATCTCCGAGAGGTGTTCGAGCACGCCGAGGCGGGCCGCGTAGTACGCGCCCGCCGTCTCGTCGACGTACCCCGTCCGCCCCTCGAACTGCTCGTGGGCGCTCGCGAGGTACGTGCCCGCATCCGGATCCGGGTTCCAGATGCTCCCGGGCGCCTTCATCTCGACGAGTTCGTACTCCCACTTCCCGGGTGCGAGGACGACCCAGAAGCTGTTGCCGAGGTACTCGTTGTGCCAGACTTGGACGCTGTCGACGCTCCGGTTGCCGCGGAGCGTCCCGCGGAGGTACTGGCCGACGGTGTCGTCGACGGCGGTGATCGACCACCGCGTCGGGACCAGTTTCCGGTTCTCGGCCTGCCCCAGCGCGCCCGCCGAGAGGATCGTGTTGATGTCGTACACGTCGAACCCGCGGCGGTAGAGGTAGTTGATCGCGCCCTGGGCCTGCCAGTCGTCGTCCTCCAGGGTCTTCTCGACTGGCCGGGGGACGTGGGGGTTCTCGGTGAGGTCGGCCGACTGGGCCGTCGCTCGCGGGCCGACCGGCGTCGCCACGTCGTCGCGGGACACGTCGTAGTCCACCTCCGGCCGGCCGTCGAGGCCGACCTCGACGCCGACGGGGCGGTCGGCGATCGCGATCTCGCGCTGGACGCCGGTGAACCCGTCCCACGCGTCGTGCACGTCGACGCCCACGCCCGTGCGGTTGGAGTTCAGCAGGCTGGTCCGGCGCTCGAACACGTCCGCGATCCCGACGCCCTCGTCGTACCACTCGCCGCTGGTCTCGAAGCGGCCGGCGTCGTCCTCGTGGCCCACGGGCGAGAGGATCCCCGTCGAGACCTCCGGGTAGTTCGAGCGGCCGACGAAGATCGACGGCGAGACGCTCCCGACCAGCGAGTCGTCCGTGACGTGTTCCTCGAAGCGGTTCTCGAAGGACTCCAGTTGGTCGAGTATCTCGTAGTTCTTCTCCTCGGCGAGGCGCCGCCGCTCGGCGGCCTCGTCCGCCTCGTACTCGAGATACTCGTCGAGTCGCATCACCCCGGACTCGGCGCTACGTCGGCTTGAAAGTTCTGTGCACGGCACCCCCGTATGCGGCGCACAGGTGGCGAACGGCGTCACGACGGATCCCCCGGCCGGTGTGTCGCGCTCCCGCCTCGGCCGAACCGGGGGCAGTTCTCAGCGCATGGGGTGGCTGGTCCCGTCCCCGTACTTGAGTGTCGGGGCGGTTCCGCGTCGATTGACGCGAGCCGCTCCCCCGCGGTCGGGGAACGAACCGCCTTTACTCGCCGGCCGGGTAGTGCCCCCATGCCGACGGTCACTGTAGACCCCGACGACGCACGCGAACGGCTGCGGGAGGCCGGCGTCGAGGTGTCGACGGGCAACACCGACCACGAGCGATGGCGGGCCGAACGCGGCGACGCCGTCGCGGTCGCCTACGACGACAAGGTCGTCGTCCAGGGGAGTTCACCCACGGATCTCACGCTGCTGCTCCGGGACGGCGGCGGCCGCGCACACGTCTACTTCGACGGCGCCAGTCGGGGTAACCCCGGGCCGGCCGCGGTCGGCTGGGCCATCGTCAGCAGCGACGGCGTCGTCGCTGAGGGGAGCGAACGCATCGGCCGCCGGACGAACAACCAGGCCGAGTACGAGGCGCTGCTGCGGGCGCTCCGTGCCGCCCGGGACCTGGGCCTCGACGAGCTCGACGTTCGCGGCGACTCACAGCTCGTGGTCAAACAGCTCCGCGGGGAGTGGAACACCAACGACCCGGAGCTCCGGGAGCTGCGCGTGACCGCCCGGGAACTGCTCCGGGCGTTCGACCGCTGGGACGTCGAGCACGTTCCGCGGGAGATAAACGACCGCGCCGACGACCTAGCGAACGAGGCACTCGATGACGCCAGATAGCGATCCCGAGACGGCCGAACGAACCGAGGCGGTCGACGCTGCGGGTACCGACGACGAGCGCGTGCCGGACATCCCGGCCGACGCCGTCGACGAGGCCGAGCGGCTCACCCGACTGGCCCGTGCGGCCGACCGTCGGGGCGACGACGCCGCGGCCGAGGAGGCGTCGGTGTACCGCGAGCGTCGGGACGACCTCGTCGCCGAGCACGATTACGAGACCCGCATCCGCGACGAGGACGACACGCTCGTGCTCTACCCCGAGGAGTGGCTGGAGGACGGCGTCGTCCAACTGGACCGGATCGAGGAGACCGACCGCGGGGTCGAGGTCACGCTCTCGGGGCCGGGCGACCCCGAGCGCTGGCAGGAGGTCGCGGACCACAACGACGACCTCGTGGCCGCCGTGGCCGACGACGCCCCGGAACACGAGGCCAACGCCCGGGCGCTGGCGGCGTTTGCCAGCAACCACTACGCGAAACCGCTCGAGAAGCTGACCGCCGAGGAGGTACGGGAGTTCCTCGACGAGTACTACCCGCGCAACGCCTGGCCGAGCGAGGCGCAGGCGTCGCTGATCGGGGAGTCCGTCCGAAAGCTGTTCGCGGCGGCCGATACCGAGCCGCCGGAGCCGGTCGAAGAGTCGTAAGCCGTCCTTAGAGGTTCTCGTCGACGATCTCGCCGATCTCGTCGGCTCGGCTCTCGTCGGTGACGTACCGGGAAAGCGTCCACTCGAGACTGTCAAGCACCGCCTCGCGCCCCTTCTCGGTCAGCGCGTACTGGTTCGTTCGCTTGTCGAGTTCGCTCTTCTCGACCAGCCCCATCTCGACGAGGTCGTCGAGGTTGGGGTAGAGTCGACCGTGGTTCACTTCCGTCCCGTAGAACTCCTCGAGCTCGCGTTTGATCGCGAGCCCGTACATCGCCTCCTCGGAGAGGATGACGAGGATGTTCTGCTGGAACGCGGTGAGATCTCGTGCGATACCTGGCTGCTCGTCGTTGACTGCTTCTGCCTCTGACATTGTTGATGTGGGGCACTGTGCGCTACCCCCCACCATGTACGCGACATGCCCCCCTTCCCGGGGCGTTGTCGGCGCCGACGCACAGCACGGGGTATTCGTACAGTGCTCGCAACATGTTCTACTCGTCCAACCGTAAAAGCATTTTCGCCCGGACAGGAACGTCCCGAAAAGCATTTGCCCGACTTGCCGGAACCTCTGGAGGCATGACGAACCTCTGGGAAGATCTGGAGACCGGGCCGGACGCGCCCGAGAAGATCTACGCGGTTGTCGAGTGCCTCAAAGGCGAGCGCAACAAGTACGAGTACGACAAGGACGTGCCGGGCGTCGTACTCGACCGCGTACTCCACTCGAACGTTCACTACCCCTACGACTACGGCTTCATCCCACAGACCTACTACGACGACGAGGACCCGTTCGACGTGATGGTGATGGTCGAGGACGCCACGTTCCCCGGCTGTGTGATCGAGGCCCGTCCGGTCGCACTGATGAGGATGGACGACGACGGCGAGCAGGACGACAAGGTGCTGGCCGTCCCCAGCGAGGACCCGCGATTCGACCACGTCCAGGACATCGACGACGTCCCCCAGCAGATCCTCGACGAGATCGACGAGTTCTTCGAGACCTACAAGAACCTCGAGGCGGGCAAGGAGGTCACGACGCTGGGCTGGGAGGACAAGCAAGCGGCGCTCGACGCCGTCGAGCACGCGCAGGACCTGTACGAGGAGACGTTCTAACCAGTCACGGCTCGCGAGCGACGGCGGCCGCCGGGTCGCCGTCGACGAGCCCGTTGCCGTCTGTGTGAGAACCGATACGCCTCGCAACTCACTCGGGCCTCTGGGCCGGAGTGACGGGGCGTGTTGCCGTCGCTGTGTGACGATCCACACAGCCACTACCGGACACGACCAGCGCGCGCTGGCTCGCGCCCGGTCGCCGACTCGGCGGCCGCCCGCCCGTCGGCGCCGATGCGCCCCAGTTCTCCACTCCACGCCTCCGATACGCCGGAGACATGCGTATTCCCCAGAAACATCGGTCGCGGGAGCGCCATGCGTTATGCGTATGGGTAATCTCTTGAGTGGTCGGGCCCACCGTTCTCACATGGCCGCAAAGAACCCCTCCGTCGGCATCGACCACGTGACCGTCGTCCCCGAACCGGCGGCGTCGCCCGGCGAGTCCGACGAGGACGAAGCGGACGCCGACGCCGAGCAGTGAGCGGGTCCCCGGAGACGGGAGCCGGCGATTCAGTGGTTGCGGATCACGTCTCCGACCCGCCCCAGTCCCTCCTGTAGCTCCTCAGTCGGGAGCCCGAAGCCGATGCGGAAGCGGTTCTCGTAGGGGCCGAACAGGTGCCCCGGCGCCAGCACCACCGACGCCTCCTCGACGACGACGCGGCAGAACTCCTCGGCGTCCTCGAACCCGTCGGGCACCGTCACGAACCCGTTGACGCCGACCGGTTCGTGCCAGTCGAGGCCGTGCTCGTCGATCCAGTCGGCGACGATCTCGCGGTGCTCGGTCGCGAGGTCGCGGTTCTCGGTCAGGATGTCCTCCTCCTGTTCGCCCAGCGCCTGCTTCGCGACGTGCTGGCCGAACAGCGTCGGCGAGATGGTGGTGTAGTCCTTCCAGCGCCACGCGCGCTCGACCACCTCCTCGTCGCCGACGACCCAGCCGAAGCGCAGGCCGGCGAGGCCGTACGCCTTGGTGAGACTGGTCGTCGAGATGCCGTACTCGCCCAGCGCCGCCGCGGGCGTGATCGGCTCCTCGGCGAGCAGGCGGTACACCTCGTCACAGAGCAGGTAGGCGTCGTGGTCGGCGGCGAGGTCGTACAGCTCCCGGACCGTCTCCTCGTCGTGGTAGTTTCCGGTCGGGTTGTTGGGGTTGTTGAGCACGACGACCGCGGTGTCGTCCCGGATCGCGTCCGTCACCCCCTCGACGTCGACGCTCCAGTCCTCGCGGTTCAACGGGACCCGGGTCACCTCGCCGAACGCCTCCGGGACGGCGTGGAGCGCCTGGTACGTCGGCGTGACGACGACGGCGTGGTCGCCGTGCTCGGAGTTCAACAGCGAGAGGAAGGTGAGGAAGTTGGCCTCCTGCGTGCCGACGGTGAACAGCACCTCGTCGGCGTCCCGGCCGTAGCGTGCGCCGACGTCCGCGCGGAACTCGGGGTCGCCGTTCGTGGGGATGACGTACCCGAGTTTCCCCGGATCGAGGTCGAAGCGGTCGGCCGGCAGCGAGCGGATCCCGCTCTCGGCGAGCATGATGTCGGCGTCGTGTTCGTACTCGGCGAACCAGCGTTCGAGGCCGAACGGTGAGACGTCCATACGCCCAGTCCGTCGGGCGGCCGCAAAAACCACCGGGTGCCGGCGACCGTCTCAGTCCCGGTCGCGCTCGCGCATGCTCTGGCGGGTGAACTGCGGCGTCGCCCGGATCGACTTCCGCTTGCGCCGGAACGAGCGCCAGAGCGCGACCACCAGCGGCGCCGTCACCCCGAGGATGCCGACCGAGACCCGCCAGTCCTGCCCGAACGCGTAGATTAGCGCCGCCGAGAGCACGCCGGCGGCGACGAAGATCCCCAGGATCAGCCGCTTGGCGAGGTCCCGCATCACGTCGTCGTCGTCTTTGACGTTGATGTTGACGGTGAGGTTCTCGTCCTCCAACCCGTCGAGCACCCGGTCGAGCTTCGGCGGGACCGTCACCAACGCGCCGGCGGTCTCCTGTGCCTGGTCGGCGGCATCGCCGGCGATACGTCGGGCGGTCTGCTCCCGGTAGCCCTGTTCGGTGAGGTAGTCGGTCGCGACGCTGATGAAGTCGAAGTCCGGGTCGAGCGTCACACACACGCCCTCGACGACGGTCGCGACCCGGAGCACCAGCGCGAGGTTGCGGGGCAGCCGCAGCGGGAACTCGTAGATCGTCCCCTCGACCTGCTCGATGATCTGCTGGACGCGGTACTGCTCGATGTCCTCGCCGCGGGCGTCCTGGATCGCGAGCTCCATCACCTGGCCCATCACCTCGCGGTCGGCCTCCGGCGAGAGCGTCCCCATGTCGACCAGCGCGTCGAGGATCGCGTCGGTGTCCTGCTGGGCGATGGCGACGTAGAACTCCACGATCTTCTCCTGGATGTACGGCTCGACCCGCCCGCTCATCCCGAAGTCGTAGAAGATGACGGCACCCTCCTCGTCGACCGCGAGGTTGCCGGGGTGGGGGTCGGCGTGGAACACGCCGTCGTCGATGATCATCTGCAGGTAGATGCGCTGGAGGCGCTCGGCCAGTTCGGTGCGGTCGATCCCCTTCGCGTCGAGCTCCTCGACGTCGTTGATCTTCGTCCCCGGGAGGTACTCCATCGTCAACACTGATTCCCCGGAGGCGTCGATGTGGGTCCGCGGGATGCGGATCTCCTCGTCGTCCGCGAAGTTCTCGCGGATCTCCTCGAGCATCGCGCGCTCGCGGCCGTAGTCCATCTCCTGGCGGATCGTCTTCGCGAACTCGTCGGCGAGGTTCGACAGCGAGAACGAGCTCGACTCGTCGACGAAGAAGATGATCACCGGCAGCGACCAGCGCAGCACCCTGAGATCGGCGTTGACCAGCGGGACGATCCCCGGCCGGCGGACCTTCACGGCCACCTGCTCGCCGTCGTGCACGGCGCGGTACACCTGCCCGAGGCTGGCGCCGCTGATCGCGTCGGTGTCGAACTCGTCGAACGTCTCCTCGACGGGGCCGAGTTCGGCCTCGAGGACCTCCTTGGCCTCCGTCCAGTCGGCCGGCGGCACCTCGTCCTGCAGGCTCGAGAGCACGTCGACGTACTCCGGCGGCGCCACGTCCGGCCGGGTCGACAGCAGCTGGCCGAGCTTGATGAACGTCGGCCCGAGGGTCAACAGCGTGTCGAGCAAGGCCTCGGCGCGGCGCGTGCGCGTCTCGCTGTCGACGCTGCGGCCGCGCCCGAACAGCAGGAACCGGTTCCGGTCCCGCGCCCACGCGAACAGCAGCGGCAGGAACCCCTTGACGACGACGAGGAACCGCCAGTAGGCTCGGAGGGATGCCAGCCTGAATCACCCCACCCTTGGGCGCGTCGGCTCCCCGGCGGTGCGGCCAGTCGGTCCGATCATCAGGCGTCGTCGATGTTGATCGACTCGGCCGGCCCGGCCGACCGCTTCGGGATGGTGACGGTGAGGACGCCGCGCTCCATCGACGCCTCGGCGTCGCTGCCGGCGTCCGGCGGGAGCGGGATCTCCACGTCGAGGAACAGCGGGCGATCCTCGCGCACGTAGTCGAACTCGCCGCCGAACGACTTCTCGCGGCGCGCTTCGATCCGGAGCCGACCGCCCTCGCTGCGCAGGTCGGTCGTGTCGGCGGTCGCCCCCGGCAGGTCGATCACGAGTCGGTAGGCGGACTCGCTCTCGAGCAGGTCGGCAAACACCGCGTCCGGGAGCTCTCGGAGCGCATCGCGAACTGTGTCCATAGCCGATCTATGGTGGCGCGTCTCGAAAAAGCCGGCGGTGGCGGTGGGGTACCGCGGCGGCGGTCAGCCGCGGTGATCGTGGGGTGATGCGGCGACGATCAGCCGCGGGACTCGTGGGGGTTCTGCGGCAACCGACAGCCGTGTCGATCGTGGAAGGAAGCGGAGAAGGGAGCGGTGACGACGGCGGTTCGGGACCCCGTTTAGGAGGTCGACGGCGTCATCTCGATGTCCATCGCCTTCTGGATGATCTGGATCGACGCCGTCGAGCAGACGAAGTACCAGAAGATCCACGGCTGGATCGGCCCGAGCATCGGCTCGGTCCACGTCATGACGCCCCAGATGGGGAAGATGACCTCGCCCAGCACGTGGTGGCTCTCCGCGCCGCGGGCGCCGATGGCCCAGTACATCCACAGGAACACCGGGATGGTGAGGAACATGATCCAGGCCATCGGGCGGAACTGCTCTTTGAACATGCCGAGCTGGTCGCCCATCGCCTCCATCTGCTCCTCCTGGATCTTCTGCATCGCGGCGTCGTCGCCGCGCTCTTTGGCCTCCTTGCGGCGCTCCTGGATGTCCTTCATCCGGTCCTGGTAGGCGCTCATCTTCTCCATGTCCATCAGCAGCGCGCGCAGGACCGTCGAGTAGAGCCCGGTGGTCATCGCCAGCAGCAGGACGACCGCGTAGAACGGGAGCACGTCCAGCAGCGGCCCGAGCACCACGTCGATGGCGCCCCCGACGACGTTCCGGACCGGCGCGTAGGCGTAGCCGACCATGAACAGCACCGTCCCGCCGCCGGCCATCTTGTCCCACTTCGACCACGACGTGCTCTCGACGTCGTCGAGGTCGACCGACGAACTGGTGAGATCGTCGTCGGACTCGAGCGCCTCGCGGGCGGCCTCGGGGTCCTCGATCCGGAACCCCGTCTCGCCCTCGACGAGCACCTCCTTCTCGATCAGTCGGCCCCACTGGCCGCTCTCGATCTCGCCTTTCACGTCCGCCCAGCCGACCTCGCCGTCGTCGGCGCGGTCGAGCACCGTCTCGACGACGTCCCGCATCGCGGGATCCTCCGAGACGAGTTCGCGGACGCGCTTCTCGGTCCGTACCATTGAGCCTCCCTTCGCTACCGGGCGTAATGAACCTTTTACTTGCCGCTGTCGAGGCTGGCGACGACTGCAGAACCGAGGGAGGCGGTTACGCGTCGATAGCGTCGGTGAGACGCTCGAACACGTCCTCGGGCGTTCCCTCGCCGTCGACTTCGACCAGTTCGCCCGTCTCCCGGTAATGCTCGATCACGGGCTCGGTGTTCTCCTCGTACACTTCCAGTCGGTCGCGAACGACGTCCTCCTCGTCGTCGTCGCGCTGGACGAGTCGCTCGCGGACCTCCTCGTCCTCGGGCATGTCGAACTTGACGTGGTAGTTCTCGCCGGTCTCGGGGTCGACGCGGCGGCCGGTCAGGCGCTCGACCAGCGTGTCGCGGTCGACGTCAAGGAAGAACACGTAGTCCAGCTCGGTCGCGTCGTCGAGGTACTCGACCTGCTCGAGGTTGCGCGGGTAGCCGTCGAGGACGTAGCCGTCGGCGTCCTCGAGCGCGGCCGCGAGCACCTCGTTGACGACCTCGTCGGGGACGAGCTCGCCGGCCTCCATGAAGCTCCGCGGCGTGCCGTACTCCGTCTCCATGTCCTTGTTCGCTCGCAGGGCGTCGCCAGTCGAGACGTGATCGAGGTCGTACGTCTCGCAGAGTCGCTTCGCCTGCGTGCCTTTGCCGGCGCCGGGCGGACCCAGCAGTAGGATGTGGTAATCGGCCATGTCGGAACCGACTCGGGCCGAGCATAAAGGCTTGAAGAAAGCGGTCGGCGTCCGGGACTGATTAGTCGCCGCGCTCCCCAGAGCCGGTATGACTCGCTTCGACGCCGACACGCCCACCGACCGTCGGAAGCTGTTTGCCGACGCCGTGACCGCCCACCGCACCCGGGGGAGCTCCTTCCTCACTATCGAGGCCGCGCCGCCGGAGTCCCCGGCGTTCGACCCGGACGGCGACGACGAGGAGGAGCAGGACGAGCCCCAGCCGTGGCTCCAGTTCGCCGAGAAGACGTTCAACCTCGACGTAACCGACGCGGAGCTGGACAGCGTCAAGTCGCTGGTCGACGAGTTCCCGGAGTTCCGCATCGACGACCTCGAGTCGCCCGAAACCGCGGAGGGGACCAACGTCCGGATCACCGCCCGCTCGGACGCCAACCGCCTCGCGGACTTCGCCGACCGCGTCTTCCGCGAGGTGTACGAGCGCGAGGAGGAGTACCGGGCGTGGGTCGTGGCTGTCTGAGCGCGCCCCCCCAGAAGGGACCGCCTGCGAACTACGCCCAGTGGCGCTCGGTCAGGTCCGCACGCATCACGAAGTCGGGCTCGTCGCCCACGTCGGCGCCCGCGAGCGCGGTGTCGCTCACCCACTTGACCGACTCGGGGATCAGCACGCGCGTCGTGTCGGCGTCGACCGAAGCGGCGTCGCGGCTGATCGCGGCCAGCAGCGCGTCGCAGGACGCGCGATCGCGCCACGCCGCGACGCCGTACTCGGCGCGAGTCCGTGACTCGCCGTCGTCCTCGAACTCGCTCGTCCGGACGCGGTGGCTGAACCCGCCGATACCGCCGTCTGGCGCCGAGACGACCAACAGCCGGTCGTCCGCAGCAGCCCGCCGGAGGCGCTCGCGGGTGAGCTCCGACAGCGCCCACGACTCCGTGGGGTCGAGTGCGAGCCCGTCGAGCGCGTCGCGCGCCGCCGCGTCGGTCCAGAACCCCCACGCTGCGTCGGGGTCGGCGTCGACGACCGCGGCGTCGTCGGTGCGGGCCGTCGCGTCGGCGTCCGGCTCGGGCTGGACCCACCGGAACTCGGTGCCGGGCTCGAACCCGTTGACCCGCGAGGCGCCGAGGCCGCTGGTGTTCCACGAGAACACCATGTTCCGGGCCACGCGCCGGCCCGTCTCGTGGAGCCAGTGGAAGCCGGCGTCGTTCAGCGCCCGCGAGAGCCGTCGACCGCGGTACTCCGGGTCGACCCGCATCGCCTGCATCCACCCCTCGTGCTCGCTGAGGCCGACCGCCTGACAGACCCCGACCGCGCGGCCGTCGGCGAGTTCGTCCACGTCGGCGGGATCGACGCCGTCGACGGACTCCGGCGCCGGCGGCGACTCGGTGGTGTCGACCGCGACGAACGTCCGCGTGTCGGGGTCGTCCGCCGCCATCCACCGCGGGAACGCCTCGGGGATGTAGTCGCCGCTCTCCCAGGTGTCGGTGGTGAACGCGGCGACCGCCGGGTAGTCCCCGGGGACCGCCTCCCGGACCTCGATCGCCGCGTCGGCGGCGTACTCCGTCGTCGTGGTTACGTCCATGGCTGGGACTCCTCGGTGAGTTCACCGGCGAGGTCCCGCCCCATCGCGTCCGCGGGGTTCCGGGCGTTTTCGAGCGCCCACATCAGCTTCACCTTCGCCGTCCCGGGGAGCGTGTCGCCCGCCTCCACGACCCCGGCGTCGAGCAGGTCCCGCCCGGTGTCGTAGACGCGGTCACAGACCCGCCCCTCGATGCACTGGGAGGTCATCGCGACGGTCGTGCCGTCCTCGACCAGTTCTTCCAGTCGCGGGATGAGGTCAGTGTGCACGTGGCCGAGCCCCGTGCCTTCGACGATAACGCCGTCTTTCCCGTCGAGGTAGTCCCACGCGGCCGGATCCATCCCGGGCGTCGGCTTGACGAGTTCCACGTCGGTCGCGAGGTCGGGGTTGATCGCGAGTTCCGCCTCGCCGCGCGCGGTGTATTCGCTGTCGAAGCTGACGCCTGCGGCGTCGCCTTGCCCGTCTTTCGCCGCCTCGTAGTCGACGCTCCCGAGCGGCTCGCCGCCGACGGTCTCGAAGGCGTCGCGCCGCGAGGTGTGGTTCTTCCGGACGCGCGTGCCGCGGTGGAGCGCGCAGTCGTCGTCGGAGGGGGTGGCGTGCATGCAGACCATCACCTCGGCGGCGTCGGCCGTCGCCGCCTCGACGGCACAGACCGCGTTCATCACGTTGTCCGAGGAGGGGCGATCCGCCGAGCGCTGACTACCTGTGAAGACGATGGGGACGGGCGTGTCGAGCATGTACGAGAGCGCGGCCGCCGAATACTGCATCGTGTCGGTGCCGTGCATCACGACGACGCCGTCGGCGCCGGCCTCGATCTCCTCCTCGACGGCCCGAGCGAGCTCCTGCCAGATCGAGGGCTCCATGTTCTCGCTCAGGATGTCGGCGACGACGCGGCCGCGGTAGTTCGCCCGGCCCGCGAGTTCGGGCACGGCCCGCAGCACGTCCTCGGCGTCGAAGCGCGCGGTCACGGCGCCGGTGCGGTAGTCGACGGTCGAGGCGATGGTGCCGCCGGTCGAGACCAGCGCCACCGTCGGCAGGTCCTCGTCGAACTCGATCTCGGAGTCCTCGCCGCCGCCGGCCTCGCCCTCCTCGACGTCGTACACGTCCGACTCCAGTAGCTCCACGTCGGCGCCCTCTCGGGCGATCCCGACGTTGTAGCCGCCGTCGAGTTTGAGCACGAGGTGGGCCTCGTCGGTCGTCGGCATCAGGACGCCTTCGTCGGTCGCGCCGTCGTGATCGACGCGGACGCGGTCCCCGGGATTCATACCCGCAGGTTCCGGTCGGCCGGACTTGAAACTGCCTTCTTCCGGCGCCCTCCGGGGCCGTGTCGGCGCAAGACCCATACTGCCGGCTCCCCCAGATGTGGCCATGCAGCGATCGCGCGAGCGGAACACGGAAACCGAGGCGGAGATCGCCGCCGACGCCGACGACGAAACCGCGTCGAGCGGGGGCCGCCTCTCGGGCGTTCGCCGGCGCGTCGGCCGGTTGTTCTCCCTCCGCGGGTTCCTGTTGGCGTTGGCGACTGTCGTCGTCGGGGTCGTCGCCGGCGGCGCGGTCGGCGGGATCGTCCCGTTCATGGGGACGGTCGGCCGGGTCGTCGGCGTGGTCGCGGCGACGTTCCTCCTCGGGCTCGTCCGCTCGCGCCGGCAGTACCTCGAAGTCGGCGTCGCGGGCGCGGCGGTGGCGGCGGTGCTGGCGGTGACGCAGGTGTTCAGCGGCGTGTTCCTCCCGATCGGCGTCGAGTGGCTCCAGCAGTACGGGCTGGCGCTGGGCGCCATCGGCGCCGGGAGCGGCGCGGTGGCGTCGCTGCTGGGCTACTACTTCGGTCGGGACCTCCGTGCCGGGCTGACGAAGTCGATCTAGGCGAGTTCCCAGGTGTCGCCGTCGGCTCTTCGGAGGAGTCCGTGTTCGGTGAGTTGCTCCAGCGCGTCCGCGACGGCGCTGGGGTCGGCGTCGACGTCCTCGACGATCTCGTCCCGCGAGCCGTCGGTGGTGACGACCGCCGAGAGCACCGCGGCGTAGAACCGCGAGTCGGCCTCGGCGCCGATGTGGCCGTTGAGGCGGTCGAGCACCTCGTTCACGCGGCCGTCGACCCAGCGCTGGGCGAGCGAGAGCTCGCGTTCGAGGCTCTGGAGCCGGTCGAACTCCTTGGCCAGCCCCGCCAGCCCGTCGTCGCCGGGCTGGTCGTCGATGTCGATGTCGAGGTGCGAACAGCAGCCGGTCATGTCGAGGCTGCGGCTCGCCGGGTAGGCGCTCTTGGCGCCGAAACTGTGCGGCGAGAGGCTGACCTCCAGCCTGACCGCGCGGGCGATGTGGAAGTACTTCCGCCGCTGATCGTCGGTGTGGCTCTCGACCAGCCCGGCCTCCTCCAGTTTGCGCAGGTGGTCGATGACCGCCTTCGGGCTCACGCCCAGGTACTCGCTGATCTCCGTGACGTAGCAGGACTTATGCGAGAGCAGCCGCAGGATGCGCCGGCGGTTCTCGTTGCCCAGAAGGTTCAGCAGTACCGCCGAGTCCATACTCGCGTTTGGCGGCAGGGAGCAAAAAGGCTGTCTCACTGAGGGACCCCGCCCTCTCCCGCCGCCGGACGGCGTTTCCGGGGGCCAAAGGGCTATGCCTGCAGGCCCGCCACGTCGGACCCATGTACCGACGCGACCTCCGGGACACGTCCCAGGACGGACTGCTGGCCGACATGGCGACCGCCGACCTCGCCGTGCAGGCGGCGCCGAGCCCCACCGACGACCGCATCGCCTACGCACTGAACCGCGAGGACCAGACCGACATCTGGCTCCGCGAGGACGGTGCCGACGCCCGCCTCACGAGCGAGGGGATCACCGCGATGCGTCGCGGCCGCGGCGACACCCAGTGGTTCGCGTGGGGGCCCGACGGCGACCGGATCGCCTTCGTCGACGCCGAGGGGACGCTCTCGGCGGTCGACGCCGAGACCGGCGCGGTCGAGGCGCTCACCCACCACGACGACCCGGACATCGGTCTCGCGTGGGGCGACCACGGGATCGCCGCCGTCACGAACGCAGTCTCGCGCGCCGCGCTCGTCCTCGTCGACCCCGACACCGGAAGCCAGCGAGTCCTCGCGGACGACGACTACCTCTACAACGATCCGCGCTGGGGCGACGACGGCCTCTACGCGGTCCGGGCGCCCCACCGCAGCCTGTTCGACTTCGAGGCCGAACTGGTGCGGTTCCCGATCGAGGACGCCGGCGTCGCTACCGACCCGGAAGTCCTGTTCGCCGAGGACGCCGTCCGCGTCCAGACGCCGCGCCCACACCCCGAGGGCGACGGCGTGGCGTTCGTCCACGATGCGGGCGGGTTCGACGAGATCCACTACGCCGACGGAGCCGCCGTCGACGCTGTGGGCGACGGATCGGTCGAGAGGACTACCGTCCACGCCGCCGAGGCGGCGGAGGTCGGCGCGCCCGCGTGGCACCCCGACGGCGACCGCCTCGCGTTCACCGCGACCAACGAGGGGCGCGCCCACGTCGGCGTCACGGGGATCGACGACGGCGCCGACGCCGAGCTACTGAGCGACGGCGACGCGTTCCACACCGGTCCGGTCTGGCTGGACGGTAACGTGTACACGGTCCGGGGGGACCCCACGACACCGCCGCAGGTCTGGAACGTCAGCGCGGGCGAACCGGCGATCGAGACCGGCTCGGTCGGCTTCGGGGAGCGCCTCGCGGAGCCGACGGAGTTCACCTTCCGCTCCGGCGGCCGGGAGATCCACACCGTGGTCTACCCGCCGGTCGACGGCTTCGGCGACGAGGTCGACTCGGTCCCGGTGCTCGTCCACCCCCACGGCGGCCCGACTGCCTTCGACGACTTCGGCTGGGACTACCGCTCGCAGTACTTCGCGGCGCTCGGCTACGCGGTCGCGATGCCGAACTACCGCGGCTCCGACGGCTACGGCCGGGCCCACCGGATGGCCAACGACGACGACTGGGGCGGCGGCGACCTCGACGACGTGATCGACGCGGCGGGGGCGACCGCCGATGCGTTCCCCGCGGTCGACGCCGACCGCGCGGGGATCTTCGGCGGCTCCGGCGGCGGGCTGATGACCGTGAACGCGCTCGGCAACACCGACGCCTACGACGCCGGCGCGGCCTTTTACGGCGTCTACGACTACGAGACGTTCGTCGACGACACCGACGACGTCGGCTGGCAGCTGATGAAGCGCGAACTCGGCGACCTCGCGACCGACCTCGCGAACTACCGCGAGGCCAGCCCGATCCGGGACGTGCCCGACATCGAGGACCCCGTGCTGGTGCTCCACGGCGAGGAGGACACCCGCGTCCCGATCAGCCAGTCCGAACAGCTCTGTGACGAACTCGAGAAACACGGCAAGCGCCACGAACTCCAGTCCTACGCCGAGGAACCCCACGGCTTCAGCCAGCGCGAGAACGTCGTCGACGCCTACACCCGCGTCGCGGACCTGTTCGCGAAGTACCTTCGGGTCGACCCGGACGACGGGAGCAGCCGGCCCCACCGGCCCGACGAGGAGTAGTCGCTGCCACCCGCGCTACGACTCGGCGTCCAGATCCGCCTCGATCGCGGCGTCGATCCGGGGCCGGATCCGCTCCGTCCGCCCGGTCACGAACGCCGCCAGTTCGCCGGGGAGCCCCTCGCCCCCGACGGCGTCGTCGACGGTCGAGAGCCGCGTCCGGAGCTCCGCCAACCACTGGTCGGTGTCGTCACCGCGCCCGTCGCGGGCGGCCGCCCGGGCAGCGACGGCGACCAGCACCGCGGCATCGACGGCCCGGACCACGCCGGCGACGCCGCCGCCGAGGCTGCCGTTCCCGCCGCCGTCGTCGGTCTCCTCGCCGATGAGGTCGGCGACCGCGTCGTCGACGCCCTCGACGAGGTCGCCGGCGTTGTCCTCCGCGGCCGTAACGACTTCGACCACCGTCTCGTCGTCGATGTTCTGCCCCGTCGCCACGCTATCGATGTCCTCGTCGTCGCGTATCGCCGCGACCTGCAGGCGCGTCCCCACGAGGAACTGGAGGAGGAAGTCGGCCAGTGCGACCTTCCCCGTCTCGATCCCCGAGAGGTCGATCACCTCGTCGTCGGCGTTCGGGTTGACCCGGAGCGCGCCGCGCCCGCCGGACCCGTCGCGGATCTCGACGGTGTATGCGCCCTCGCGGTGGGCGTAGATCCCGAACCGACCGGCCTCGCCGGGCGGGCGGCCGTCGTACACCGGGCCGGCGAAGTCGTCGTCGAGCGCGACCGACGCGAGCGCCGTCCCCTCGGCGGTCTCCCCGCGGACCTTCACCGCGTCCTCGTTGGCGCTCATCGGGATCGCGCCCTCGACGCCGGCGCGGGTCGTGCCGCCCTCGTGGGTCAGTTTCTCGCCGTAGGGGGCCATCCCCGCGCCGTTGACCGTGAGTTGGTGGTCCCCCTCTCCGGGGTTCTCCAGGGTGACAACGCCCGAGAACGAGGGGACGGCTTCGGGATCGCTCTCCAGCAGCGCGACCGTCTCGATCGAGGGCGCGAGCAGCGCGACGCCGTTGCTCCCCGGCGCGTCGTCGGCGCCGGTGGCCTCACGGACGGCGCCCAGGATGCGGCTCACGTCGCCGCCGGCCTCGATCGGTTCGTAGCGGTCGGCCAACGCCGCGCGGTGCTGGGGATCGCTGATGTCGGTCTCGGGGTTGGAGAACCGCGGCTGGCTCCAGGGCACCCCGACGGTGGTGATGTGACCCGAGATGGCGTCTTCGATGAACTCCGGGACGGTGAAGGTGAAGCTCAGCTGCGGCCCGGTGAAGTCGTCGATGTGTCGGATCTCCGCGGTGTCGACAAGCCCGTAGCGCGCGTCGGCGTCGGCTCCGGCGCGAACGTCCGGGACGAACGCCACCTCGCCCTCGCGTTTCGGGATCGACTCGGGCGGCGTCGCCAGCGCCTCGTACGTGTCGACGGTGAGCTCGTCGGGCATCAGGTCCCCGGGGCGCACGTTCGGCAGGCGGTCGTGCTCCGGGAGGCGGTCGCCGTCGTACTCCGGGATGGCGTAGGGCAGCGCCCACCCCTCGTCCCGCGGGAGCCCGTAGGCCAGCGGGAGCGACGCCTGGCCGGAGATCACCTCCACGGGGTCGTTGCTGATGTCGGGCGCGAGCCCGTCGACGGCGGTGCGCTGGAACGACGTGGGCCGGGCGTTCACCCCGAGCGTGCTGGAGTGTGAGCCCACCTCGCTGATGATCGACGCCCGGTCCACGTCCGGATCGAGGTGTTCGTTGTTGGGTACCTTCCGGGAGTGGGCCGAGGCGACGAACAGCACCGGCTCGCCCGTCCCGGTCGGCGTCGACGTTTCGTCGGCCGTCGAGGGCTCCGTGGCCGAAGCGGTCCCCTCGCCGTCCGCCGAGCGATCGACGAACACGTGTAACACCTCCCAGTCGTGCCAGTGGAAGTTGGTCGAGAACTGGTCGAACGCCGAGTAGATCCAGAACTGCACGCAGGTGAGCGGGGAGTCCGGGTAGTCGACGGCGTTGTAGAACACCGTCGGGTGGGGGTAGTCGGCATCGCGGGCGTCGGCGCTGTAGCCGTCGAGCGCGTCGAAGCCGTCGACGACGGTGTCGCCGTCCTGATCGGACTCGTACTCCCGCGGGTCCGTGGCGGGCCACCGTTCGCGCGCGCCGTAGTACAGCGTCGGCGCGTGCGCTTCGGCCAGCCGTCGGGACTCCTCGTCGTCGACGGAGTCGGTCGTGGCCGGGTCCGGGTTGCCGCTCAGGAGGTAGGCGCCGCTGACCGTGGCGCCGCCTCCGGCCAGCAGCGCGAGCAGGTGGCGTCTGTCGATCCCGTCCCAGTCCATCTACTCCTTGATTCCAGGCGAACGGGTATGTGTCTTTGGTGCACCGAAGGCGTGATAGGCCGGCCACCCGACTGTTCACCCATGGACGCTGCACTCGTCATCCTCGACGGCTGGGGGCTCGCGCCCGACGAGCAGCTCGGTCGGGACGCCGTCGGTGCCGCGGCGACGCCGAACTTCGACGCGCTCCGCGAGGCCGGGGCGTTCGGGACGATGACCGCCCACGGCCGCCGGGTCGGCCTGCCGGAGGGACAGATGGGCAACAGCGAGGTCGGTCACATGCACCTCGGGGCGGGCCGGGTCGTCAAACAGCCCTTCACCCGGATCAACGACGCCATCGCCGAGGACGAACTGGGCGAGATCGACGCCATCGCGGACGCCCTCGAGCACGCTGCCGACAACGGCGGCCGCGTCCACTTCGCGGGCCTGGTCAGCGACGGCGGCGTCCACTCGGATCAGTCCCACCTCCACGCGCTGATCGAACTGGCGGCCGACCGCGGCGTCGACGCCGTCACCCACGCGTTCACCGACGGCCGCGACACGCCGCCGAAAAGCGGTGCCGACTACCTGGTCGACCTCGAGCAGGTGGTCGAGGAGTACGAAACCGGCCACGTCGCCACCGTCACGGGCCGGTACTACGCGATGGACCGCGACCACAACTGGGAGCGGACTCGGAAGGCGTACGACGCGATCGTAAACCGTAACGCGCGATACGAAACCGACTCCGCGGTGGCCGCCATCGAGGCGAGCTACGAGCGCGGGGAGACCGACGAGTTCGTCGAGCCGACGCTGATCGCGGGCGCGCCGGCGCTCGAAGACGGCGACTCGGTGATCGCGTTCAACTTCCGAGCCGACCGGACCCGGCAGCTCTGTCGGCTGTTGGGTGGGCTGGGCACCGACGAGTGGCCGTTCACCCTCGACCGCCCCGAGATCCGGCTGACGACGATGACCCGCTACGAGGAGACCTACCCGTTCCCGGTCGCGTTCCCCCCGAACGAGCCCGAGCGGACGCTGGGCGAGCTGTGGGCCGACGCCGGCATGACCCAGCTCCGGGTCGCCGAGAGCGAGAAGGAACCCCACGTCACCTACTTCTTCAACGGCGGTCGGGACCGCCCGTTCGAGGGCGAAACCCGCCGGATCGTCGCCTCGCCGGACGTGCCGACCTACGACCACCAGCCCGGGATGTCCGCGGCGGAGGTGACCGACGCCGCCGTCGCGGCCGTCGCCGAGGACGACATCGAGCCGGACGCGCTCGTGCTCAACTACGCCAACCCGGACATGGTGGGCCACACCGGGGACTTCGACGCGGCCGTCGCGGCGGTCGAGGCCGTCGACCGCGAGTTGGGTCGGCTCGCGGACGCGATCGCGGATGCGGGTGCACACCTGCTCGTGACGGCCGACCACGGCAACGCCGACGACATGGGGACGCCCGAGTCCCCGCACACCGCTCACACGTTCAACCCCGTGCCGGTGATCTACGTCTCGCCCGCCGGCGACGCCGGCGGGAACGCGATCCGGGAGGGCGGCTCGCTGCCCGACGTGGCGCCGACGATCCTCTCGCTGCTGGGGATGAATCACCCCGACGTGATGACCGGCGAGTCGCTGTTCGAGTGAGTTAGCGCGGCGACGGGTCCCGGAGGTGGCGGTACGCGGGCCCGGCGAGCAGGAGCAGTGCGGCGATCGCGGCGGCGAGGATCAACCGCGGCTCGATCACCGCCCCCAGCCCCTCCTGGAGTACGCGCTGGATCGAGCCGCCGGCGACGACGCCCGCCAGCGCCCACGGGAGTTCGCCGATCGCCGTGCCGACGAGGAACGGCCGCAGCGGGACGCCCGAGAGCCCGATCCCGACCGAGACCACGTCCGAGGGCGCCGGGAGCAGGCGGCTGGCGATCACGCCCCGGAGGTCGCCGGTGGCGTCGACGGCCCGCGCGCCGGCGGTCGCGACCGGGCCGCCGTCGGCCGAGCGGCGGGCGAGCAGGAACGGCGGCACGCTGGTGAGTGCGATCAGCGCCAGCGCGACCGGGAGGCCGCGGAGCCCCCAGCCGTAGCCGACGACGACGGCGATCAGCGTCGTCGGCCACGCGAGGACCGGCCGGAGCAGCGCCAGCACGACTAACGCGACGCCGAACCGCAGGGGGTCCGCGGCCAGCCAGTCCAGCCGCGTCAGCACCCACTGGGGCGAGGTGAGTACCGCACCGAGGCCGACGACCAGGAGGAGCGCAACCCCGAGCACCGTACGAGTGCGTCGCTGCACAGCGGCCGTCGCCGTCGCAGGGCGATGTGGCTTGCGGTCGGGGGCGGGGACGAAATCGATTTCAGATTCACCAGTAGCTATTTGCAACTTCGGACGGTTGTGCGACCATGGACAGGCGGGGCTACCTCCGGGCGGTCGGCGTCGGCGGGGCGCTGACGCTCGCGGGCTGTGGCGGCGAGACCGGCGCCGTGAACGCGGAGGGGTTCGACGGCGCGGGCACGCTCACCCTCGCGACGGCGACGACGGCGTACGACAGCGGACTGCTCGACGCACTGGTACCGGGGTTCGAGGCGGCCTTCGGCGCCACGGTGCGGACGCTACCGCGGGGGACCGGCGGCTCGCTCGAGACCGCGCGCAACGGCGACTGTGACGCCGTGCTGGTCCACGCCCGCCCGCTCGAGGACGCGTTCCTCCGGTCGGGCCACGGCGTCAACCGCCGGGCGCTGATGGTCAACGACTTCCTCGTCGTGGGGCCGGCCGACGACCCCGCGGGCGTCGCCGGCCTCGATCCACTGCCGGCGTTCCGCGCCATCGCCGACGCCGGGGCACCGTTCGTCTCGCGGGGCGACCGCTCGGGCACCCACATCCGCGAGCAGCAGATCTGGGAGCGGGCGGGCGTCGAGCCCGGTGGAGACTGGTACCGGGAGACGGGGCAGGGGATGGGCAACACGCTCACGACCGCCGAGCAGATGGGCGCGTACACGCTGACCGATCGGGGCACCTTTCTCACGGTCCGCGAGGGGTCGCTGACGTCACACGTCGATCGAGGGATCGAGGACCCGCCGAGCCTGCTGCGCAACGAGTACGCGGTCATCCCGACCAACCCCGCCCGCCACGAGGTCGCCTACCCGCCCGCGATGGCGTTGTTGGGCTATCTGACCGGCCCCTGCCGCTCCCGGATCGCCGAGTTCCGCGTCGACGGCGACCGAGCGTTCCGGCCGCTCGGGGCCACGGAGGACCCCAACTTCGACCAGTACGTCCCGCGGGACTGGGAGGGCTGAGACCGTCCCCGGACCGAGAGACACACAAGTCCCCGCCGCCCAGAGCCGCCAATGAGCGAAATCGACGTGGAGCCGGTCGACTCGGTCGAGGACGACGAGTCCGCCGACGTGGAGTCACCCGCCCACGGCCACGAGTCCCCCGAGACGCTGGACGTAGAGACTTCCCTCCCCGAGACCGTCGACGCGCCGGAGTACGTCCTCTACGGCGGGAAGGGCGGCGTCGGCAAGACCACCTGCGCCGCCGCGACGGCGCTGGCCTCGGCTGCGGCCGGCACGAAGACGCTCGTCGTCTCCACCGACCCGGCCCACTCGCTGTCGGACACGCTGGACGTGGACATCCCGGCTCACCCCAGCCGACTCCGGGAGGACGTACCGCTGTGGGGCGTCGAGATCGACCCGGACGCCGCGATGGAGGAGGGCTTCTTCGCCGCCCAGCAGGAGGAGGGGCCGGTCGGCGACCTCGCGGGGATGCTCGGCGACGGCGCCGGGATGGAGTCGCTGCTCGGCGGCACGATGCCCGGCGCCGACGAGGCGGCGGCGATGCAGAAGCTGATCGAGCACATGGACGACCCGCGGTTCGACCGCGTCGTCGTCGACACGGCGCCGACGGGCCACACGCTGCGCCTGCTCCAGCTGCCGGAGATGCTCGACACGATGGTCGGCCGGATGGTGAAGCTCCGCCAGCAGTTCTCGGGGATGATGGACGGGCTGAAGGGGATGTTCGGCGGCGAGGACGGGGAACCCGCGGGCCAGCAGGATCTCGACGAACTCAAGGAACGGATCGAGCGCCTGCGAACGCTGCTGCGAGACCCTGAACGAACCGACTTCCGGGTCGTGATGGTGCCCGAGACGATGAGCGTCGTGGAGTCCGAACGGCTCGTCGGGCGACTGGACGAGTTCGACATCCCCGTCGGGACGCTGGTCGTCAACCGAGTGATGGAGGACCCCGCGGACGTGGCCGATCTGGACGGCGTCGACGAGCGAAGCTCGTCCGCCAGTCAGACGCAGTCTGACAACGTCGACGACGACTGGATCGTCACGCCGAACCTGGAGGACTGCGAGTTCTGCCAGCGACGCTGGTCGGTGCAACAGGACGCGCTGGGCCGGGCGAGCGACCTCTACCGCGGGCGTGACGTGAAACGGGTGCCGCTACTGGCCGACGACGTGCGCGGCGAGGCGGCGCTGCGGGTCGTGGCGGCCTGTCTGGACTGAGCCCTACGCGAACCGATTCCGGCCGAACCGGATCGCCGCGTCGACCAGCGAGTCCGGGAGGAAGCGACTCTTGATCAGCAGGTTCGCGACGGTCCCGACGGGCATCCGCGCGGGCGGATCGGTGAGGTTCGCGGCGTCGACGATCGTGGTCGCGACGCGCTCGGGCTCGACCGCGCCCGTCCCGCCGCCGCCCACCGCCTCGGTGTCCTCGAACATCGACCAGAACCACTCGTAGGCGCCGGTGCGCTCGGCGCGATCGGACTCGTCGTTCGCGCGGTCGGTGAACTGGGTCTTTACCGGGCCGGGCTCCACGACGACGGCGTCGATGCCGTGGTCCTCGACCTCCCAGCGCAGCGCGTCGGTCATCGCCTCGAGCGCGAACTTCGAGCCCGAGTAGGCGCCGCCGCCGGGCATCGACACCCGGCCGGCGACCGAGGAGACGTTCACGACGGTCCCCTCGCCAGCCTCTCGCATGTGCGGGAGTACTGCCCGCGTCAGTCGGTGGGGGCCGTAGACGTTCACCTCGAACTGGTCCTCGACCGCCTCCACGGGCAGCTCCTCGGTCGGCCCGAACTGGGCGTAGCCCGCGTTGTTGACCAGGCAGTCGATCCGGTCGTCGACGCGGAGCATCCGGTTGACGACGTTGCGTACGTCGCTGTCGTCGGTCACGTCGAGTTCGTCGATCACGCAGTTCTCGTGGTCCTCAAGGTCGGCGATGTCGTCGGTGTCACGTGCCGTCGCGTATACCGTCCACCCGTCGTCGAGGAACGCCTCGGCGGCGGCGCGGCCGATGCCGGACGAACAGCCAGTGATCAGCACCGTCTCCGGTCGCATAGCTACGTGCTGGTTCGGCCCAGGGTTAAGTGTGAGCAAACGCGGCCGCGAGTCGAGCGACCGAGTGGCGCCGACTCACTCGTACTCGGCTTTCACCTCGTCGGCGTAGCGATCCGCCAGCCGCGTCGGCTCGGGGAGCTTGTAGCCCGCACACAGCGCGTCGACGAGATCACGCGTCGTCGCCGCCGAGACGCGGTGGCCCGGCGAGACGTAGAGGGGGTTGATCGACTGGCTGCGGTCCCACTGCCGGGACTGGTAGGCGTGGCCGATGGTGGTCCCCTCGGGTGCTTCCACGTCCGGCCCGGCCTCGATCGGCGTTGACCAGCCCGCGGGCCGGCCGTCGACCGGCTCGGCTGGTTCCCCGCAGAGCAGTGTTTTCGCGACGCCGACGCTCGGCAGGTCCAGCACGACGCCGACGTGGGTCGCGATGCCGGCCTGCCGGAAGTGGATCCGGCCCGAGCCATCGAACACCGCCAGATCCGGCTCGACCGAGAGCTCCTCGATCGCCGCGAGGATCGGCCCACCCTCGCGGAACGCGAGCAGGCCGGGGATGTACGGGATCGACAGCTGGGTCACCGCGTGGGCGCGCTCGATCACGGCGCCGTCCTGCACCGCGACGATCGCCGACACCGCGCGCTCGTCGAGAAACGCCTGATCGACGCCGACGATCACCGGCGCGTCGCTGCTCGGGCCGAGGCGTTCGTTCCCGCTCGCGTCGGCCTCGACCGGGCCGTCGACGGCGACGGCGTCGGGATCGAACGGGAGGTCGTCCGCGAACGCGGCGGCGTCGGCGATCTCACGCTGCAGCGCCTCCATCTCCGCGCGGGAGAGGGCAGGATCCGGACGGAACTCGGGGCGGTCGAGCGGCACGGCTCAGAACCCGCCGCCGCGACGGCCGGGCCCCCCTGGTCCGCCGGGGCCACCGCCGCCGAACTGGAGCTGGCGGGGCGGCTCGATCTGGTCCTGGACGTACAGCCCGTAGGCCAGCCCGATCGCCAGCCCGGCGAGGTGGGCCCAGTGGGCGATGCCGGCGCCGCCGCCGACCTGTCCGAACCCCTGGAGCAGGCTCAGCGCGGCGAACCCGATGGTCAGCGCCCAGATCGGCACCGGGAGGAAGAAGTAGAGGTACACCGTGAGCCCGGGGTTCAGGATCGTCAGCACGCCCATGATCGCCAGCAGCGCGCCGGAGGCGCCGACGACGCCCGTCGCGACCCCCGGCGAGAGCAGGATGCTCGCGCCGATCTGGGCGAGGCCGGCGACGGCGCCCGAGGCCAGGAACAGCGCGACGTAGCGCTTGGTGCCGATCCGGCGCTCCACGACCTGGCCGAAGAAGAAGATCCCGATGCTGTTGGCCGCGATGTGGACGATGCCGCCGTGGGCGAACACCGAGGTGATCCACGTCCAGACGTACTCCGGGTGGTCCGACCGCAGCACGAACAGCGTCGCCTCGAGTTCCGGGGAGGCCAGAACCCGGATGACCAGCTGCGTGACCCAGGTCACCCACATCAACAGGAGGAACACGAACGTCGCGTTGTTCTGGACGTAGCTCCGCCAGATCGACCGGGCACGGCGTCGGAGGCCGGCGCGGCCGCCCCGACTCGTCCCGGCGTCACGCTCCTCGGCCTGGTTGAACACGCCGACGGGGTCGTCCCACTCCAGCCCCGGACAGTCGTGGTTCTCCGGGAGGCGGTGGTCCGCGCAGAACGTGCCGCCACAGCGACGGCACTCGTAGGGCATGTTCTCTTGCTTGCCACACTCGTCGCAGGTCGCCATTACGCCGGGGTTGGCGGCGGCGGCTAATAGGTCTGGGGCTCTCGACTGCTAGAGGTGTTTGCGGAGGTACCGGTACGGCGCGAACACCGCCTCGCTCAGCCGGCCCCGGTAGCCGCCGGCCTCCGCCGTCGCGTAGACGATCACCGGGACGCCGCGGTTCTCCGCGATCGACACCGCGCGGTCGGTCGTGGAGCCGAACACCCACTGGCGCAGGAACCGCGTTCGGGTCGCGCCGATGATGAGGGTGGCCTCGTTTTCGGCGGCCTGGTCCACCAGCGTATCCGCGATGTTCTCGCTGGTGAGGCTGTGGACGTGCACGTCCTCGTCCTCGTCGAACACCGCGAGCGTCGGCTCGACGTCCTCGGCGATGCCGCTCTTCCCTTCGGGATCGACGCTGACCACGTCGATGCGGCTCCCCACGTCGCCCAGCCGCTCCGCGAGATCGAGCAGCGCGGTGTGGTGGGGGCCGCCGCCGGCGCCGATCGTGACCCGCGAGAGGTCCCGTGGGCGGTTGCCGCCACCCACGAACAGCGTGTCACACGGCGCCTCGTACTCCACTTTCTCGGTGATGTGGGGGTGCTCCTCGGGGATCCCCATCAGGATCCGGTCGACCTCGTCCTCGCGTGCCGTCTGGAGGATGTCGAACGCCACGTCCCGCGAGACGTGCCCCTCCGCGAGCAGGTCCGCGGCGACCTCGCCCTCTATCTCCGCGAGGTCGCCCTCCAGCCGGCTCATGCGCTCCTCAGCCATGTCGAGAAACGCCGCCGAGTCCGCCTGATCGGGGATGTCGACGGTGTTGAGCACCTTCACGATCGGTTTGGCGTCGTAGAGCTCGCCGATGCGGGAGGCGAGGCGGGCGTGGTCAACCGCCCGATCCAGTCGGTTCACCGGCACCAGCACCGTGAACCGGTCGTCGACGCTCGGCAGCGCGTGGTCCCCGCTGTCGCCGATCAAGCTGACCACCTGCCGTTCGCCGGCGGCCTCCTGAACCAGCTCGTCGGCCTCGGGCGCGCCGCCCCAGAGGAGGTAGGCGCCGACGACGAGCACCGTCAGGCCGACGCCGATGATCACGCCGATGGTCGGCAGTTTGTACACCAGCGCGATGTTGGCGAGCACGCCGAGGATTGGGAGGTACGGCACGAGCGGCATCTCGAACCCGCGCGTGAGGTCGGGCTTGGTGCGCCGGGAGTAGATCAGCGTGAGGTTGACGACCGAGAGCGGGACGAGCAGGTTGAACGTCGCGAACCCGGTCAGCGGTTCGAGGCCGAGCGACGGCGCCGGGCCGACGGCGCTCGCCACGCCGTGGTGGCCGAACAGCGTGATGAACACGAAGATGAGGCCGGCGATCACCGCCGTAGCGCTACTGACCGAGTAGAACGGCGTGCCGTAGTCGGGGTGGATCCGGGAGAACTTTCGGGGCGCGTGACCCCGTCGCCCCATTAGCGAGCCGATCCCCGAGGCCGCGAGGATCGACGCGTTCGACGCCGAGACCATCGAGAACACCGCGCCGGCGACGATCAGCAGTTGGCCGACCGGCCCCAGGAACGCCGCGGCGACGTTCCCCATCGCGGTCTCGCCCGCCTGCAGTACCTCGGCACGGGGTTGGCCCGCGATGGTTTCGGGCGTGTTGACCATCGCGACGATGACGAACGTGTAGAGCACGGTGACGGTGACGATCGAGGCGGCGATGGCCTTCGGCACCGTGTTCTTCGGATCGATGATCTCGCCCGCCGAGGCGGCGATCGCCGAGAAGCCGAAGAAGGTGATGAACGCCAGTGCGGCGACCGAGAGGATGTCGGTCGACTGACCGACCACGCTCCCGAAGTTTCCGGTGAACGTCGTCGTCGCCTGCCCCGGCCCGGCGAAGTTGAGCGCGCCGCCGACGAACACGATCAGCACCGCCACTTTCGCCGCCGTGACGATCACCTGGAACGTGCCCGACTCCTCGGTCCCGCGGGCGTTCAGTGTCCCGAGCAGCACCGCGGCGATGACGCCGACGGTCCCGCGTGGGAGGACGCCGCCGACCGATTCGGGAAGGATGAACAGGAAGAACCACTCGTCCATCGTCGCGAGGTAGAACGCCGTCGTCCCGGTGTACCCCAGAAACAGCGAGGCGCCGATGGCGTAAGTGAGTAGGTCCTGATCCTCAAACGTCCGGGAGGTGAACAGGTAGCCGCCGCCGTTCTCGGAGTAGATCGACGCGAACTCGGAGTAGGCTGCCGCAGTGATACTCGCGACCAGCGCCGCGATGACGAAGGCGATGACGGCGCTCGAACCGATCTGGTACACCGCCGTACCGGACAGCGAGAAGATCCCCGCCGCGATCATCGTCCCCAGCCCCAGCGCGAACGCGACGCGGAAGCCGAGGGTGCGAGTGCGCTCTACCACGTTAGACCACCCGTCGCCGTGGCGCGGGCGGCGGCATGACCCACGTGCTGTGGTGTCACAGACATGTCCGGACACTCCACGAGGTTCGAGAAAAAAGGTATCGGGTGACGGACGGTATATGCGATTTCTGACTCTTTGCGCCGTCCGTCCGATTTACTGCACTCTACCCGCCGATTTCGAGCCCTACTGGTACTCCGTGAACGTCAGGGTGTAGCCCGCCGGCCAGCTGTAGTAGTCAACGTCGACCTGCGTCGCCGTCGAGTTCGATCACGACCTGCGAGGCTGTCGTCGCTCCGTTCGTAGCTGTCGTCGCCGTCCCGGTCGCCCGAGAGGCTTCCCCTCGCTGGCGGACGGCGGTGAGCTGCCGGCCCCACCGTCGTTGCCGGCGCGCTCGGTGCGCCGATCCCTTTCGGCACCGCACGCCGCTGCGAACCGTGTTGGGTACCCGCTGCTGTAGTCCACTCCCGGAAGCGATATCCCGGGCGGGACGCAGGGACGGCTATGGACTGGGTTCGGCGGCTGCTGGGCGACCGGCGCGAGGGGGTCGCGCTGTTCGTCGACGGGCCGAACGTGTTGCGCGAGGAGTTCGACGTGGATCTGGACGACGTGCGTGCGGCCGCGGCCGCCTCCGGCCGGGTCGTCGCCGCACGGCTCTACCTCAACGAGGAGGCGCCCGGGAGCCTGATCCGGGCGGCGGAGGCTCACGGGTTCGAGGTGATCACCACCAGCGGCGACGTGGACGTGAAACTCGCCGTCGACGCCGCCGAGTTCGTGCTCCGGAACCGCGTCGCCACGATCGCGGTGGCCTCCCGGGACACCGACTTCAAGCCCGCGTTCGAACTCGCGGGCCGGGAGGGCGTGCGGACGCTCGCGATCGCGCCCGGGAGCTACGGGCGCTCGGACGCGCTGCGCTCGGCGGCGGACGAGAGCGTCACGCTGGGGGAGTAGCGTCGACGCCGGGCGAAGCGCCGCACCGACACGCCTATCTCACGGGCCCGCCCACGCCGACGCGTGACCGAGAACGCAGAGCGCCGACTCGCCCGCCGGATCGCCGGCGAAGTGGTCCTCTCGGACGACCCCGGCGCGACGCTGCGGAAGTGGCGCACCGACTTCGAGGTGTCCCAGACGGCGCTGGCCGAGGAGATCGACGTCTCCTCGTCGGTGATCTCGGACTACGAGAGCGGCCGCCGCGAGAGCCCCGGCATCGGCGTCGTCCGGCGGCTGGTCGAGGGACTGATCGCCATCGACACCGCCCGCGGCGGCGCTCACGTCAGGCAGTACGCCCGCGTGGTGACCGCCGGCTTCGAGAGCGACATCGTCCACGACCTCCGGGAGTACTCGCGGGCGGTCCCGCTCGCGGAGTTCTACGAGGCCACCGGCGCGACCGAAATCGCCGATAGCGACACGACCCACGTCAACGGCCACACCGTGATCGACAGCATCGAGGCGATCACCCGCCTCTCCAGCGAGGAGTTCTACCGGCTCTACGGCGAGAGCACCGACCGCGCGCTGGTCTTTACCGAGGTCACCCGCGGCGAGTCGCCGTTGGTCGCCCTGCGCGTGCTGACGCCGACGCCCAACGCCGTCGTCCTCCACGGGATCGAGCCCGAGGACGTGTGGGATCACGCGCCCGCGCTCGCGAAGCGGGACGGGTTCTCGCTCGCGGTGTCGACGAAGGATCTCGACGGGATGCTGGCGGACCTCCGGGCGCTCCCCTGAGCCGGTCCCCCCGGATCGCGCGCGTCCCTGTCACGCGGCCCCGCGAAAACGCGCTTTTAACCCGCTCGACCGGCAATCGGAGGTATGAGCGAGTCCGCTGATCGCCTGCCGCTTCCCTGTCCCTCCTGTTCGCCGCGCGAGGAGACGGTCCACGAGGTGCTGAGTCCCGGCGGGCAGACGACGGTTCGGTGTACGGAGTGTGGCCACGTCCACAAGGAGAAGATCGAGACGCCCGAGGAGGTCACGGTCGACGTGGTCGTCTCGCAGGACGGCGACTCCTACAAGGCGACGCTGAACGCGGTCGCCGAGGAGGAGATCGAGGCCGGCGACGAGTTCGTCGTCGAGACCACCGAGGCGATCCAGCAGGTCGAGGTCACCAGCATCGAGGTCGGGCCCGAGCGCCGGACCGAGCACGCCGAGATGGACGAGGTGGAGACGGTCTGGACCCGCGTCGTCGACAACGTCGGCGTGAACATCACCATCCACCCCAAGGAGGGCGACGGCCGCAACGAGCAGTCCCGGAGCACGAAGGCGTTCCTGCCGGGCGACTTCGAGTTCGTCGTCGGCGAGACCTACGAGCTCGGCGACGACGAGTTCGCAGTCGACAGCATCCAGCTCCGGGACGCCGTCGCCGACGACTACCGCCACAAGAAGCTCGACCACGAGGGCGACCTCGCGTTCGCGAAGGACGTCAAGCGCGTCTTCGGCCGCGACGAGAAGACCAGCGCCTGGTCGGCCTGGTAACGCAAGCGACTTCTCCCGCCCGGTCGGTCGTTCCGGCGATGAGCGACGAGCCGGCGGCACGCTTCGAGTCCACCGCCGAGCAGTACGCCGTCTACCGCCCGGAGTACGACGACGCTGCCCTCGACGTTCCCCGGGAGCGGTTCGACCTCGACGGGACGGGCCGGCTACTGGATCTCGGCTGCGGCACCGGACGCCTCGGCGTCGCGCTGGCACCTCACGTCGACGAAGTCGTGGGGGTCGACCCGAGCGAAGCGATGGTCGAACACGCACGCGAACGCGCCCGCGCCCGCGTCGCCGACGCCTCGAACACCGAGTGGCGAGTCGGCAGCGACGCGGACCTCCCGGCGATGGCCGACGAACTCGAGCCGCTCCGCCTGACGGTGATGGGGCGCTCGTTCCACTGGCTGGCCCAAGAGCGGACGCTCGACACCCTCCACGAGATCACCGAACCGGGCGGCGGCGTCGCCCTCCTGAGCGATACGGAGTGGCTCGCCCGCGGCACCGCGGACTGGGGGGACGCGGTGTACGAGGTCGTCGCCGAGTTCCTCGACGATCCGCCCGAGCGGACCGGGCCGATCGAGTACGAGGACCCGTGGACCGAGACGCTCGCCGACCACGGGTTCGAGGCCGTCGAGCAGCGGGTCTTCGAGGCGGACCGCGAATGGGACGCCGATAGCGTGGTCGGCTACCTGCTCTCGCTCTCGTTCTGCTCGCCCGCGGTACTCGGCGACGACTGGGAGCGCTTCGAGAACGCCGTTCGGGAGCGCCTGACCGGCTTCGACGAACCGTACGAGGAGACGGCGACGGTCGAGGTCATCGTCGCCGAGGCGTGACTACTCCCGGCCGAGCACCTTCCGCACGCAGGAGGGGCCAAACGGCCCCAACTCGCCGCTCTCGAACTGGACGAAGTGGCCGGTCGAGATGCTCGCGCCGCAGCGCCGGCAGTCGTAGTCGCCCTCGCGCTCGACGACCTCGCTCTCGAAGCGCACGTAGGTGCCACTCGTCCGGGTGCGCAGGCGGCCGTCCTCGCGCTCGATCAGCCCGCGCTTCTCCGCGTCGTCGAGGATCTCCCGGGTGAGCGAGGGGCTGGTGGTGACCGCCTCCAGCCGGTCGATCGTCTCGGCCAGCGAGAGCTCCTCGTCCTCCAGGTGGGCGAGCAGTTCGAGGCCGAGCTCCTTCTTCGTCTCGCGGGTCGACACGGGCGGGCGTTCTCGGGCGGGGCGCTTGAGCGTTGTGTGGCGACGTTCCCCGACGTTCGCTATCCCGAAATCTGGTTTATGGATCGGTGCGAGAGCCGGCCGGGGGCGACGTTGCGCGATCGTGAAACGGGGACCCGTCCGGGAGAGCGGACTACGCGAAGAACTCGGTCAGCCGGTCGGCGGCCTCCTCGACTCGCGGCGTCACCAGCGCGAAGCGGAGCCAGTCGCTGTACGCGTCGCCGAATCCCTCGCCCGGCATCCCGGCGACGCCGGCCTCGTCGACGAGGCGCTTCACGTTCGCCATCGTGCCGGGGTAGCCGTCGAAGCGGGCCATCACGTAGAACGCCCCGTCCGGCCGGGTGTACTCCGCGCCGGCGGCGTCGAGGGCGTCCGTGAACGTGTCGACGCGCTCGCGGACCAGTTCCCGGGCGGCCTCGTAGTAGGCCGCGTCGGCGCCCTCGAGCCCGCGCAGGACGGCGTACTGGCCCGGGCGTGTGGTGGCGACGTTGACCAGCATGTGGCGGGCCTTCGCGTTCTCGGCGAGCCACTCGGGGAAGATCGCGTAGCCGACGCGGAAGCCCGTGATCGCCAGCGACTTCGAGAAGCCGGAGGTGACGACGCGGTGCTCGGAGTCGATCGTCAGCGCGGACTCGAACGTCCCCGAGAGGTCGAAGTGGTCGTACACCTCGTCGACGACCGCGACGGCGTCGTGGTCCTCACAGAGCCGGACGATCTCCTCGACCTTCGCGTGGTCGTACACCGCGCCGGTGGGGTTGTTCGGCGTGTTGAGCACCACCAGCCCGGTCTCGTCGCCGATCGCCTCGCGGTAGGCGTCGACGTCGAGGCTGCCGTCGCGGTTGGCGGGCACGAACGTCGCGTCGCCGCCCAGAATCTTCGTCTTCCCCGGGTAGTAGGGGTAGACGGGATCGGTCAGGAGCACCTCGTCGCCGGCGTCCCGTTCGAGCGCGGCGGCCATCCCGAGGTAGTTCGCCTCGCCGGTGCCGTTGGTGACGACGATCCGGTCGGGGTCGACGCCGCGGCGCTCGGCGATCTCGGCCTTGAGTTCGGGGGTGCCGTCGCTGGGCGGGTACTGGAAGCGATCCGGCTCGAACTCGGCGTACTCCTTCAGCCCGTCCCGGAGCGCCTGGGGCGGCTCCCAGTCGGGGTTGCCGCTGACCATGTCGATCACGTCGTGCTCGGCGTCGCCGACGTAGCCCATCACTTCGAAGAACTTGGGCTCCTCGTACTCCATGCAGGTGGGTGTGGCGGCAGGGGTATGCCGCTTTCGGGAAGCGGTATCGGCGCGTCAGCTCCGGACCAGGCTGGCGCCGTCGAACTCCGTCCGGGAGAACTCCAGTTCCATCAGGTCCAGGATCGTCGGCGCGATGTCGAGCAGGTCGCAGTCCTCGATGCTTGCCCCGGGAGTGTCGATGAACAGCGAGGCGTTGTCGAAGCTGTGCATCCCGTTCCGGGGGCCGTCGGCGAACACGTCGCTGCCGCCGGTGAAGCCGGCTTTGAGGTCGAACCCGTGGTTCGGGATGGCGACCAGATCCGGGGCGATATCGTCGTGGTCGCCGCGGAACGCCTGCTGCTTCTCGACGACGCGCTCGCAGACTTTCCGGCCGTCGGGGCCTTCGAGCGCCTCGAGCTCCTCTTTGAGTTCGGCGCGGACCGACTCGTACTCGTCCTCCGGGACGCTTCCGCGGGGCTCCCGGTTCTCGAGGTTGATGTAGAACCGGCCGGGGATCAACGAGTACGCCCGGGTGTCGTCGGCGATGTCGCCGAGCTCCTCGTGCTCGTCGTCCCGGTAGGAGAGCCAGTCCTCCTGTTCGAGCCACTCGTTGAGGTGGACCTCGTAGTCGAGGCTGGTGAACCCGTGGTCGGAGGCGACGACGAGCGTCGTGTCGTCGGACAGCATCCCGCGGATGTTCCCGACGTACTCGTCGAGCTGGCGGTAGAACTCCATGAACGCCTCCTTGTTCGGGCCGTCGCGCTCGTAGTCCTCGAACAGGAAGTGGTTCACGCGGTCGGTCGTCATGAACACGCCGAAGAAGAGGTCCCAGTCGTCCTGTTCGAGGTAGTTGGTGAACGCCTCGTAGCGCCTGTCGAGGGTCTCGTGGGCGTCGTCCATGAACGGCCCCTTGTCCTCCTCGTGGCCCTGCTTCACGTCGGCGTCGATCTTGTAGTCGATCGACTCCAGGTACTCCCGGAGGTCGTCGGGGTAGGCGGCCTTCTCCACGCTGGGCGAGAGGAAGCCCGACACCATGCGCTGGACGTTGCGCTGGGGCGGGAACGTCACGGGGACGTTCATCACCGTCGCGTCGCGGCCGTCGTTGGCGACGCGGTCCCAGATGCGGGTCGCCTGCACGTCACGACCCATCGGGACGTAGGTGTCGTACGTACCGATCTCGCGGTCCTGGAAGCCGTAGACGCCGGTCTCGCCGGGGTTGACGCCCGTCGTCAGCGACGGCCAGCAGGCGCTCGATTCCGGGGGCACGATGCTGTCGATCGGGCCGGCGCTGCCCTCGTCGGCGAGCGCGGCGAAGTTGGGGAACTCGTCCGGATGCTCGTCGAGCAGGCTGAACGGCACGCCGTCGATACCGAGGAAGACGACTCGGGGGTCGCTCTCGCCCCGGAGTCGGTCGAACAGTCCCATGCGTTGCCGTACCGTCGAACACCTTAAGAACCTTCCCTCTACGGAGTGCCGAGACGGTGACCGCCGGCCGTACGGGTGCCGGCTGCTTCCACCCCCGCCCGTCATCGTGAGCTGGTTACGGCGACGGCCATCGACGACTGCGTCGACGGGATCCGTGAGTCGGCGTCATGGTACCGGTGAGCCGGTGGCCAGGGGATCGGTGAACCGGCGCGGCCGGGGCCAGTTCGGACCGGTGGCCGGATGGTGTGGCACGGGGGCACAAGACTTACTTAGGTGTGTGCCATACTTTGGCACGCATGGCGACGTCAGAGCAGCACTCCGCCGACGAACTGTTCGACGAGTTCCTCGAAGACCGCGGACACGAGACACGGGGATGGGAGGAATCCTATAACAAGAAACAGTGTCCGGACTGCGGCGGCCTCCACGAGGCGACTGCGGTGGAGTGTTCGGTCTGTGGCTGGCGGCCCTGAAGTCGGTCCGCCCCGACGGGTGGGCCTTCTCCGTTCCGACCAACGTTCGCGCGGCAGCTACAGCTGTTCTGCCAGCCACTCGAGGTTCATCACGGCCGCCGAGAGCAACACGCCCAGGATGGAGGTCAGCACGAGGAAGGCCGAGACGACGCTGACCATCGGCGAGAGCGAGGACTGCAGCGACGTCCACGCGAGCACGGGTACCGTCTTCACCTCGAAGGACTTCAGGAACAGCGCCATGATGAACTCTTGGAGGCTGACGATGAAGGCCACGACAGCGGCGATGACGACGCCGCTGCGGACGTTCGGCAGGATGACGTGGTAGAAGACCCGCGAGGGGCGGGCCCCGAGGTCCATGCCGGCGTCCCGGAGGTTCCAGTCGAACCGGGCGAACACCGACTGCATGATGAAGAACACCAGCGGCGTCGCCCACAGCGTGTGCGCGACGACGATGTTCACGTAGCTGTTCGTGAGGCCGACCCGGTTGAAGTAGATGAGCAGGGTCAGCCCGAGCACCACGGGCGGGATGAGCAGCGGCAGCAGGACGACCGGCGGGAGCAGTTTCGCGACCCGGGAGTCCGAGCGCTGGACGGCCAGCGACCCCGTGACCCCGAGTACGGTCGCGAGCAGCGACGCGCCGACACCGATGGCGAGGCTGTCCCGGACGGCGCCGAGCCACTCCTCGCTGCCGAAGAACTGCGCGTACCACTCGAGGGTGTACCCGCTCGGCGGGAACGTCAGGTACGACGACTGCTGGAACGAGGTGACGAAGACGACGACGATGGGCAGCATGAGCACCGCGAACACCAGCCAGTAGCCCGCCCGGAACAGCGCGTCCTCGACGCGCTCGCGGGGGATGTCCGCCTCAGACATCCTGAACACCCCCGACGGAGCCGGTGAGCAGTCGAATGACGGCCAGCGTCGCTGCGAGCATCGCCGCCAGCATCAGCAGGGCGAAGGCCGCGCCGACCGGCCAGTTGAAGTTCGTGAGCATCAGGTTCCCGATCTCCATCGCGAAGGTCGTCTGTTCGCCCGTCCCGAGCTGGGAGGGCGCCGCGTAGGCGCCGACGCTCCAGGCGAAGGAGACGACGGTCGCGACGGCGACCCCGGGGAGCACCTCGGGGAGGACGACCTCGAAGAACGACCGCGGGCGGGACGCGCCGAGGTCTCGCGCGGCCTCCACGACGTCCCAGTCGAGCGTGGAGAGTACGCTGTAGATGGCGAGGACGGCGTAGGGGAACACGATGTACACCTGGCCGACGACGGTGCCGAACAGCGAGGGCGCGAACTGGATCCGCCCGTCGACGAGCCCCAACGAGAGGAGCAGGTCGTTGAGGACGCCGTTCGGCGCGAGCAGCGGCCGCCACGCGTACGTCTTCACCACCAGCGTCGTCAGCAGCGGGAGGATGACCGAGAACAGCAGTATCGACTTCGTCAGCCCCTCCGCGCGGTAGGCGGCGTACGCGTAGAACAGCCCGAGCAGTACCGCGACCACGGTCGCGATGACGCCGAGCTTGAACGAGAAGAGGATGATCTGGTGGTAGAGGTTCGAGGCGAGTATCTCCCCGTAGGCGGCGAGGGTCCAGCCGCTCTCGTAGAACCCAGTCTCGGGCTGGGTGTTGAAGCTCATCCGGACGAGGATGAGGAAGGGGACGACGAAGAACACCAGCTCGAACGCCGCCAGCGGGGCGAGCAGGAACACCGACGCGGAGTCCTGGCGCTTGATGCGCTCCCCGACCCACGCGAACATCGACTCGTCGGCCAGCGCGTCCATCAGGTCCCACCTCGCCCGAGCCGTTCGCCCTCCGAGAAGACCAGCAGGTCCTCGGGGTCCCAGGAGACGACGACGGGGTCGCCGACCTCCAGGTCGGTCTCGTCGCCGACGCTCTGCTCGAAGAAGACGCTGGTCCCACCGATTTCGATGTAGAAGCGGACCGACGACCCGCGGTAGAGGACGTCCGTGATGGTGCCCTCGAGCGCGGTCGTGACGTCCCCGTGCGCGGCGGACTCGGTCAGCTGACCGCCGTCGGTGGCGACCCGGGAGACGTCGAACTCCTCGGGCCGGAACGAGATGGTGAGCGGGTCGCCCGCCGCGACCCCGTCGTTCGGTGTCGGCACCTGGATCTGCTCGTCGAACTCCGTGGTGGCGACGATGCCCTCCTCGACCGTCTCCTCGACGGTCGCGTCAACGAGGTTGGTGTCCCCGAGGAACTCCTCGACGAAGAGGCTCACCGGGTCGTCGTAGATCTCCCGGGGCTCGCCGACCTGCTCGATCTCCCCGTCGTTCATGATGGCGATGCTGTCCGCGAGCGTGAACGCCTCGTTCTGGTCGTGGGTGACGTGGACGAACGTCGTCTCGACCCCGTCGTGGATGTTGCGCAGCTCGAGCTGCATCTGCTCGCGGAGCCGCTTGTCGAGGTTCGACAGCGGCTCGTCGAGCAGCAGGACGTCCGGCTCGATAGCCAGGGAGCGCGCGAGCGCCACGCGCTGCTTCTGGCCGCCGGAGAGGTCACCGGGGTCGGCGTCCGCGAACTCGCCCATCTCGACGATCTCGAGCACCTCGCGGGCACGCTCGACCCGTTCCTCCTCGTCGACGCCGTCCATCTTCAGGCCGAAGGCGACGTTCTCGAGGACGGTCTTCTGGGGGAATAGCGCCCACGACTGGAACACCATCGAGGTGTTCCGATCGTAGGGCGGCTGGTCGGTGACGCGCTCGTCGCCGATGTGGACCTCGCCGGACGTGGGCGTCTCGAGGCCGCCGAGCATCCGGAGGGTCGTCGACTTCCCACAGCCCGACGGGCCGAGCAGGCAGAGCAGCTCCCCGTCGTCGATATCGAGGTCGAGGCCGTCGACCGCGGTCAGGTCGCCGTACTCCTTGGTCAGGTTTGCGAGTGTTACGGAGGCCATCGCCTTACTGGGTCTTCATCCGCTTGAACTTGTTCGAGAACTTCTCGGAGTGGGGTGCGACCTCCTCCCACTGCGGAATCGACCACTGCTCGGCCTCCTCCGCGTCGGTCGGGAGGTACTGGGCGAGGTCGTCCGGATACGACATGTCGGCGGTGGTGAAGAACAGCGGGTGGTCCTCGGCCCACTCGCTCTGGACCTCGGGGTCGAGAAGCATGTTGATGAACTCCTCGCCGAGGGTGCGCTTGTCCGTCCCGCGGACGACCGCCCAGTTGTTCATCCAGCCGGCGTTGGCCTCGGGCATCGAGAACTCGACGTTCGGGTGGTTCTCCATGTCGTAGTAGACCTGGTCGAAGTACCACTGGGCGGCGTCGATGGTGCCGTTCTGGAACTGCTGCCAGATGTCGGTCCCGGAGCTCGCCCAGCCCTGGATGGGCCAGGCCTCGAGCGTGTCCAGGAGTTCGTCGTGGTACTGTTCTTGGTAGAGTTCGCGCGCGCCGGGCGCGGCGTCCGTGCCGACACCGGCGCCGAGCAGCGGGTAGATCCAGAACCCGGAGTCGACGCCGACGCCGCTGGACTGCTGAACGGTGGAACTCGAGAAGTCGCCCCAGGTCTCCACGGGCTCCTCGAGCTCCGTGTTGTAGAGGATGCTCAGCGGCGCGCCGTCGACGGGCGCGCCGTGGGAGTGCGGTCGGATGTCCTTGTAGTGCTGAATGACGTTGTCGATGTTCGGGATGTTCTCCTCGTACCGGAGCTCCTCGAACAGGCCCTGCGTCCGGCCGTTGTAGTAGATGGGCTCACACGCCACCGTCACGTCGAACGGCGGGTCGTCGGCGGGCGCGGACTTGATCTTCGCGAGCAGCGAGTTCCACCCCGAGACCAGTTCGAGTTCGGCGTCGAACCGGGACTCGAATATCGGGCGGATGGCTTCCTCGAAGCGCTCGACGTAGTTGCCGCTCCAGACCGTGACGCGAAGCGTCGGCGGTCCGCCGCTGCCGCCGAGTACCCCTCCGCAGCCGGCGAGCGCGGTCGCACCCGCGGTGCCGGCCGCGCCGAGGAACGCCCGGCGGGTCGTAGAGCGGTGTCCAGTGTCTCGCGACGCCGTTACATCGTCCAAGCTGTCGCCTGGCACACTCGGCGGCAAACAGTGTCCGACATAAAACCCTGATGACCACGGGAAGCCAATGCGGGTCCTCAACAAGAAATTTCGCAGGATGGGTGCCCCACCCCTCGCGGCGGCTGTCTCCCCGCCGGGAACGGAACCCCACGGCGCGCCTCTGGCCAGTTCTCCAGAACCCACTTCCTTATTGGGGACCGGCCCCTGTAACCGGTAATGACCGAGTCGGACGTTCACGTCACGCGCCTGTTCGGTGGGCCCGGGAGCGGGAAGACGACCGCGCTCCTCGACCGGGTGGAGGAACTGCTGGAGGATCCGGACGTGACGGTCCGGGACGTGCTGGTGGTCTCCTACACCCGTGCGGCGGCGGCGGAGATCCGCGAACGCCTCGCCGAGCGCCTCGACACGACGCCGCGGGCGCTGCAGGGCAACGTCTGTACGATGCACGCCAAGGCGTACGAACTGCTCGACCTCTCGCGGGGCGACGTGGTCGGCGAGAGCGATAAGGAGGAGTTCTGTGAGGAGTACGGCGTCGAGTACGAGGACGAGAAGTCGGGCGCCGGCCGGCGGACCGCACGGTCGACGACGCTCGGCAACAAAGTGATCGCGACCTCCCAGTGGCTCCAGCGAACCGACCGCGAGGTCGCCGACTGGTACGACGTGCCGTTCCAGTGGGACGTGGAGGACGTTCGGCTCCCGCCGGAGATCGACCCCAACGCCCAGGAGGGGAACAAGTACACCCCGACGTGGCCGTCCGACGACGACCGCCTCGACGTGCCCGAGGCGATCCGGGCGTGGCGCAACTACAAGGGCGAGAACGGGGTCGTCGGCTTCGCCGACATGCTCGAACGCGTCGCCCAGCGCTCCCTCCAGCCCAACGTCGACTACCTCGTCATCGACGAGTTCCAGGACATCACGACGCTGCAGTCCCGCGTCTACGAGGAGTGGAAGCCCCACCTGGAGAAGGCGTTGATCGCCGGCGACGACGACCAGGTCGTCTACGCGTGGCAGGGCGCCGACCCCGACCTGCTGCTGGACGAGGACGTGGACGAGGACGTGGTGCTGCCGAACTCCTACCGCCTCCCCTCCCGCGTGCTCAACGTGGTGAACAAGGAGATCCGCCACATCGACAAGCGCCAGGAGAAGGACCTCCGGCCCCGGAAGGAGGGCGGCCGCGTCGAGGCCGCCGAGTCGCCGTCGATGCTTGAACTGGTGCGGAACGTCCGGCACACCGTCGAACAGGAGGACAAGAGCGAGGACGGCGAGGGGACCATCATGCTGCTGTTCCGCGCGCGCTACCAGATGTTCGACTTCGTCGACGAGTTCATCGACGAGGGGATGCCCTTCTCCTCGCTCACGGACCAGCGGCTCTGGACCGACCGACTCACCGACTACGTCCGGGCGATCGAGGCCGTCGACGCCGGCGAGCGCCTCACCGCACTCCAGGCACGGCGGCTGGCGGACATCCTGCAGGAGTCGGCCTTCGGCAGCAGCGAGCGCGACGACCTCTACGACCTGATCGACGAGATCGAGGAGCAGTCCGCGAAAGATGACCTCGCGGAGATCCCGGTCGCGCCCGACGCCGTCGAGGACGTGGTGCCGTTCATGCCCGGCCCCCGGAGCGCCGGCGACATGGCCCGGAAGATCACCTCCTTCCAGCGCAAGTCGATGAAGGCGTACTTCGAGGGCGACTACCGCGGGATGGACCCCGACCGCATCCGGGTGGGGACGATCCACTCCGCGAAGGGTCGCGAGGCCGACCACGTGTTCGTCGCGACCGACCTGACCGAGAAGGTCGTCGAGCAGATGGCCGCCCAGGCCGCCCAGCAGGGCCTCGAGACGCCGGGCGACGAGGAGTTCACCAAGACCACCAACCCCGTGCCGGTGCTGACCGACAACGAGCGCCGCGTGTTCTACGTCGGGATGTCCCGTGCCCGGGAACGGCTGGTCCTGATGGAGAACCTCGTCACCGGGGCGCCGACGCTGCCGATCAGTGTCGTGCTGTTCAACGAGCTCCGGGACGAGCCGCCGGCGGAGCTCATCGACGAGGTGCAGGAGTCGCTGGAGGCCCCCGAACCGGAGCCGTGAGCCGGCCGCTCGCACCCGGGGCGCCCGAGGTCCCCCACGACCACCCCGACGCCCCCGAGACCGACCTGCGGCCGATCGCCGACGCAGTCGCGGAGCACGGCGCCGCCGGCTTCGTCGCCGTCGGCGACCGGTTCGCCGACGACCTGCGCTACCTCTCGCGGTTCGGTGGCCCCGACCGCGACTACGCCGTCGTGGTCACGCCCGACCGCGCTGCCCTGACCGCGCCCGGGCTGTTCGACGAGCAAGCCCACCGCGAGTTCGTCGACGGCGCGCCGGGGGACGGGATCGCTCGCGAGGTCCGGACCGAGAAGCAGGGCGACCCGGCGGGCGTCCGTGGGGCCGCCGTGCTCGACGACCTCCGGAACGACGCCGGCGACCCGGACTCGCAGACCGTACTCACGCCCGCAAGCATCCCCCACGACGCCGCGCTCTACCTCGAGGACGCCGGCTACGACCTCGCGTCGACGACCGCCGTTGCCGACGCCCGAGAACGAAAGACTGAGGCCGAACTCGCCTGCCTGCGCCGCGTACAGGCCGTCACCTGTCGCGGGATGGCCCGCGCCGAGGCGGTCCTCGCGACCGCCGAACCGGCCGGCGACGACCTGCTGTTCGATGGCGAACCGCTCACGACGGAGCGCCTTCGCCGCGAGGTCGACGTGGAGATGGCCCGCCACGGGATCCGCAGCGCGGGCAACACCGTGATCGGCGCCGGACAAACCGCGGCGGACCTCCACTACACCGGGATCGACCACGTCTCGCCCGGCGAGACGGTGCTGCTCGACGTCTCGCCCCGCGGCCCGCACGGCTACTACGGCGATCTCACCCGCACGTTCGCGGTCGCGAGTGAGGGCGGCTGGGAACGGCGCGCGTTCGTCGCGGTCGAACGGGCCCACGGGACCGCGCTCGACCACGTCGAGGCGGGCGTCACGGCCGGCACCGTCCACGAGGAGGCCGCCGCCGAACTCACCGCTCACGGCTTCCGGATCGACTCCCCGGAGATCGGTTTCACCCACGGCGTCGGCCACGGCGTCGGCGTCAGCCTCCACGAGGGGCCGTCGCTGCGGGCTGACACGCCGCTGGAACCGGGCAACGTCGTCACGATCGAACCCGGCGTCTACGACGCCGACACCGGCGGGGTCCGGATCGAGGACCTCGTCGCCGTCACCGAGAACGGCTACGAGCGGCTGGCGACCTATCCGGTTCGGTTCACCCCTGTCCCCCCCGCGTAACCCGTCCCCGACTTTTCCAACCAGAACGCGACCAACCACCCCGTGGTCTGAACCAGGCCGCAGGGCGGTCGAAGCGGGAGCACGGCGCACCCCCTGCGGCGTCGACTGCGCGCCGTCCGTTCGCCACGGCTGTGGCGGCGCCACCGCCCCGCCGACCTACTCCTCCTCGGACTCCTCGGGGTCGGCGACGACGCCGTCGACCGCTCGCTCGGCGGCCATCCCCGGCAGGTCGCCCGGCGTGGTCAGGTACTTCGGGAGCAGTACCATCAGCACCGCGACCGCGAGGAAGGCGCCGCCGACGGCGACCTCGCCGCCGAGCAGCCGCTCCGTCGCGTAGATCCCCAGCGGGATCGCGAACACGAGGCTGCCCGCGACGCCGAGGGTCTCCAACAGGCCGAGTCGCATCACCGCCCGGTAGGCGTTCGGTCGGCAAAACCCTCTCGTAACGGAATCGAGAGTGGAAACGCTCTTGAGACGCGACGGCGGAGCCACGGACGTGTTCACCGGCATCGTCGAGCGAACGGGCGAGATCACCGACGTGAGCGAGACCGAGGACGGGCGCCGCCTCACTGTCGCGGCGGCCGGGCTGGAGGACCTCCACCACGGGCAGTCGATCAGCGTCAGCGGCGTCTGTCTCACCGTGGAGGCGTTCGACCGCGAGGCGGGCTGGTTCGAGGTGTTCCTCGCCGCGGAGACGGTCGAGAAGACGTACCTCGGCGAGCTATCGGCCGGCGACCCGGTCAACGTCGAGCGTGCGCTCCCCGCTGACGGGCGCTTCGACGGCCACGTCGTCCAGGGCCACGTCGACACCACCGCGACCGTCGAAGCCGTCGAACAGGTGGGCGAGGACTGGCGCTACACGTTCTCGCTGCCCGCGGAACTGAGTCAGTACGTCGTGGAGAAGGGCTCCATCGCCGTCGACGGCATCAGCCTCACCGTCGCCGCGCGCGACGAGGACCGCTTCGAGGTGGCGATCATCCCGGCCACCCGCGAGATCACGACCCTCTCGGAGAAGGAGGTCGGCGACCCGGTCCACCTGGAGGTCGACGTGATGGCGAAGTACGTCGAACGGATGACGGACGGCTACCGCTGAGTCGCCGGCGACGGGCTCAGTCGGCCTGTCCGGAGCAGGCTTCGGCGCCGCCGTCAGCCTGCACGGGCTCGGGCGGGTTCAGCTGGTAGAGGTTCTGTCGCGCGTCGGCGAAGTAGACGTCCTCGTCGACGACACCGATCCCCTCGAGCCGTTCGAGCGCGTAGCGTACCGTCCGTGCGGAGAGCATGGACTCCTCGACGATCCCCTTCTGGGTCAGCGGACCGTCGTACTCGAGTACTTTGAACACGAGCTTGGCGCTTGGTGGGAGGTCGTCCAGGGCCTCCTCGTCAGTCTCGGTCATCATTTCGGATCGAAACCCTCCACCGGCATAAATCTTCGTGGACTGGTGTCGTGGCCCAACACGGCCGACGGCCAAGCGAACTCCTTTTGTCGGCGCGTCACGGAGTCGTTCCCATGGCTACGGAGAGTTCTCGCGGGCTTTCGGACCACGTCCGCGGGGTGACCGTCACGACCCTCGCCTGTCTGGCCGGCGTTACCGCGGCCGTCGTGAGCGCGATCGTGTTCGGGACCGACCCGTCGACGGTGGGGACGACGACGCCGCTGGCGGTCGTCGCGGGGTTCGTCATCGCCCAGTACCCGATCCTCTACGCCCTCCGCGTCGACGTGTCGGAGTTCGGCATCAAGGACAACCTCTACGTCGCGTTCATGACGTTCGCGCTCTGGTTCCTGAGCTACACCGTGGTGCTCTCGACCGGAGTGAGTTTCTGATGTCCAGCGACAGTATCGCGGTCGTGGATCTGGATCGCTGCCAGCCCGACCGGTGCAACTACGAGTGTCAGAAGTTCTGTCCGCCCAACCGGACGGGCAAGGAGTGCATCACGCTCCGCGGGGAGGACGCACAGGAGGGCGACCCCGACCAGATCCACATCTCCGAGGAGATCTGTCTGGGCGAGTCCTGCGGGATCTGCGTCGAGAAGTGCCCCTTCGACGCCATCGAGATCATCAACCTCCCCTCGGAACTGAACGAGGAGCCGGTCCACCGCTACGGCGACAACGCGTTCGCCCTCTACGGGCTGCCCACGCCCGAACCGGGCAGCGTGACCGGGATCCTCGGCCCGAACGGGATCGGAAAGTCGACGGCCGTCCACGCGCTGGCCGGCGAGACGACGCCCAACCTGGGCGAGTACGAGAGCGAGACCGACTGGGAGACGGTGCTCGACCGCTACCGCGGCACCGAGCTCCAGAACTACCTCCAACAGCTGATCGACGGCGAGATCGAGGTCGCGCGCAAGCCCCAGTACGTCGACCAGATCCCCAAACAGTTCGACGGGAAGGTGCGCCAACTGCTCGAACGGACCGACGAGCGGGGCGAACTCGACTACCTCGTCGACGAGCTCTCGATCCGACCGGTGATGGACCAGGCGATCGACTCCATCTCCGGCGGCGAGCTCCAGCGCGTCGCGCTCGCGGCGACGCTGGCCCGCGACGTCGACTTCTACTTCCTCGACGAGATCACCCCCTACCTCGACATCAGTCAGCGGATGACCGCCGCACAGCTGATCCAGGAGATCTCCGAGGACGGCGACCGCTCGATGCTGGTCGTCGAACACGACCTCGCGATCCTCGACCTGCTGGCGGACACGCTCCACATCACCTACGGGGAGCCGGGGGCCTACGGTGTCGTCACCGATCCCAAATCGGTCCGCAACGGGATCAACGAGTACCTCTCGGGCTACCTCGACAACGAGAACATGCGCATCCGGCCGGAGGCGATCACCTTCGAGGAGCACGCGCCGCGTGCCGCCACGAAGGGCCAGCCGCTCGTGGAGTACCCCGACCTGCACAAGTCCTACGGCGAGGGCGAGTTCTCGCTCGACGTGGAGGCCGGCACCATCTACGAGTCGGAAGTGCTGGGCGTCGTCGGGCCAAACGGGATCGGGAAGTCGACGCTGGCGAAGCTGTTCACCGGCGCGCTGGAGCCCGACGAGGGCGAGATCGACACGCAGCTCGACATCGCCTACAAGCCCCAGTACATCGAGATCGACCAGCCGATGCGCGTCGACGCGTTCCTCTCGTCGATCACCGACCAGTTCGGGTCGTCGTACTGGAACACCGAGATCGCCCAGCCGCTCCAACTCGAGCAGATCATGGAGCAGAACCTCGACGACCTCTCGGGCGGGGAGCGCCAGCGCGTCGCCATCGCCGCCTGCCTCTCGGAGGACGCC